>CAVVOP010000021.1:0-778106 GCA_963749915.1 uncultured cyanobacterium | reverse complement strand
TAACCCCTCCCCATAAAACTAAAAGAGCGATTCCAATAATTTCTAACTTATTTTTTGGCAGATTTTTCGGTAAGATAATCGTCAATTTTGTCTTTTCTTCGACCAGTGATTCTAAATAAATATCTCCTTGATGAATTCCTTTGATGATCGAATAACTTATCTTTAATGGTAAATTTAAATTTTTCTGAACTGCATCAATTGGAACCTGAGGATTTGCTACCTATTTTTTCGATATTGTTAAATATTCCATTGTGCCAAATCTCAATTTCAATGTGATCAGGTTGATTTTTTGTTCTTACTTCAATCGTAGGCTGATAATCTTGGTTGTTTGTTTGCTTCTAGATTTTTCCATAACTGAATTATAGGCATTTTCAGGAGGTTTCTCAAAGCGATTTGACCTGATGAAAGAGAAAGAGGAATTAAAGGTGATGACGAATCACTAATTTGCCTATAGTAATGGTAAATTGCTCTTTTTCGTTTTTCTGAACATAAACCCATTGCCATGAATCGTGGAGAATATTTTGAATATTGACGTAGTCAAATTGTTCCTGAATTAGATAAATGGGGAATAATTTGCGTAATTAATTCTTGTATAACTCTAGTTTCCTTAGAAAATTCTGACAGTTCAGAATTTATTTGCGAGAGATTTTTTCGCAAAACTTTAGTTTGATTATTTTCTTCTTTTCCGATTGATTCACTACTATCAAATAAGGAAATATTCTCCCTATTTTGTTGACGAATTGAGTAAGTTCTCTGGGCTAAGATATTTAGTGATTTATTTAAGCCCATCGCGATCGCCTCGGTAATTTTGCCCAAGGAAACATAGCTTTCCTCGCAGCTTGAATTGACAGAGCTTTTTGTTCTGCTACTTGTCGCCACTGTTGGCGGGATCGAATTAAATCATTAATCGGCAGATAAATCATCAACAAATCGAAGAGAGCAATAATCCCAGCAGACTCGGGACATACTGGTAGCCACCAAGCAAAATTAAAGGCGATGAGAGAAATTAGGACGATCGCCCATCCCAGTCCCAGGGTGACTAGCAGGATGCGAATTAAATCACCATCAGAATAGCGTTGATAGTTTCTCCAGATAAATAGCACCGAGAAGGAGCAAATACCGATGATTAACCATTCTAATGGTTCCGGTAGAACTTGGATTAGTGGTCGTCCGTCCAGGGCCGCACTAATAAATTGGGAGGTGGCTTGGGCGATAATATCGATGCCTCTTAAAGTTTGACCAGATCTGGTGGCAAAAGGAACAACGTGGAAATCGTTAGCGGCGGAACTAGCACCAATCATGCACAATTTTGTCGGTAAATAAATCCGGGGAATCTTGCCTTCGATGACATCAAAAAAATTGACCTCCTTCAAGCTCTGAATCGGTTTACGCCAATTCAATAAAACTTGATAGCCGTAACCTGGATCTCGCACATAACCACCATCAAAGCCTTGAAAATGGGGGAAATGTGCTGGTCCCAGTTGTAACCAAGAACTATTAATGGTACTATTTTCGTCCTCGATTCCTTCCCCTGCCAGATAAGCATAAGCCAATTTTAATCCCAAATAAGGAATGGTTGATTCTACCGGCTTCTCTTGGGGATTTTGAATCGGATAAAGATAAACCTTCCGTACTACCCCATCAAGATCATTCACTCCACTAATATCCGCATATTGATTCCTTTCCTTTAGAATTGGTAGAGGTTCAAATTTTTCGGGATTAGTGATTTTGCTGACACCGATTAAATTGGGAGTAGTCTCTAAAATGGCGACTAATTCTTCAGTGCCGGGAGGGACAGGAACATCTCGAATAATATTCCAACCAATTACCCGGGGATTTTGGGCTGTGACTTTCGTGAAAAAATCGGCATAAATTTGGTCATTGAAGGGATAGATTTGGGCTTGATTGACATCTTCATGTTCGATGGCGACTAGGACGATTCTTTCTTCTGGTTTTTCCTTCAGTTTTAAGCGAAAAAAGAAATCATAACAATCTAATTCGATTAGTTGCAAAATGCCACTAAACCTCAATAACAGGACAATGAAAGTAGAAACAAGACCAATTTTAAGAAGATGAGAATATATTTTCATTACTGGTAAATTCGGAGTTCGGAGAGGTCGTGAACGCTCCTGCCGCAAGCGGGGCGGAGTTCGGAGTTCAGAGGAAAAGGAAACAATTCAAAATTCATAATTCAAATTTGTTTCGAGTAATATTCTTAAACTTTTATGGGAAGAAGGTCTATTTTCATTACAGACAATTTTGTGCCACAAAAATATATTGATAATTATTTTTTAAAGGTGGTAATTGAATTTCTAATAGTCCCGAACCAGTAAATTGCTGGCGAGAATAGAACACTTGTTCATCATTGTCATTGTCAATCAGGGCGACCAAAATCTCTTGACTTGCCTCAGTGGGAGATTTTTCAATATTTAGGGGAATTTTGGGGGTTAAATGATTAAATTCAATGGTATCTTGGGCAGTGGCCTCAATGGTAATATTCCCTAATGGTTTCGGACAACCTCTGGAGCTTCGAGCGGCAACCTGCTGGTTTTCGCCTTTTTTTTCCTTCGGGGAAAAGCTGGCGAAGGAGACAGTAGGGAAACATAAAGAGTAAAATATCGATAAATTTAGGAGAACATAAGATAGTTGGCGATGGATCATGGGAATGCGCGAATGAATTTAGAATTGAGAATTCAGAATTCAGAATTGACAATTTAGCTTTTTGAGAATTGAGAAGGTTGATAAATTATATTCTGGATTGTAAATTTAAGCATTAATTTTAATTATTTAATGTTAAAAATCAAACTTTATCTTGATAAATTATTATTTTTGGTTTTGGTCTTCTGTTGTTGGTCTGGCTTAAACCAGTATCCTTGTATTAGTGTAAGGGCTCAGGAATATACTTTGGCAGAATCAGAGAGGGAAGCTAAATATTATCGGGCAGTAGAACTGGTAAATCAAGGCTATCCCCAGTCGGCGATCGCTCTTTGGCGAGAATTATTACAATCCACACCAGACTCTGAGCTCAAGGCTCGGATTAATTTGAATTTAACCATAACTTATCTGTTACGGGGAGATTGGCATTTAGCCAGCGAGTCCTATCAAGAAGCCCAAAAATATGGGAATGATACTTTGTCAAGAGAATTGACTACCGTAGCAGCCTTAATGGCTTTAGCCACCAAAGATTGGGACAAAGCGATCGCCTTATATTCTACTTTGGAGTTAGCAAATTTAACAATACTTAACAATTTAATTGAGAGTTACCAAGGGAGGGCGGAACAAAGGCAGAAGCTGGCTTTAACTGCCCGTTGGGAAGAAGCTGAGGCGGAAGAACAATCTTGGTTAGCCTTAGCAAGGGAAGATGAGCTGAAAGTACAACAGTTAAGGCTAAAAGCGGTAGAAATTGCTTCTCAGGAAATATCCCTCGATGCGGCTAAAGTTTTTCTGCGGGAATTACAGGCGGAAAATAGTCCAGAATTACAAGCAGAAAATACGCAGGAATCAGTAATAGGAAAAACTGTCTCGATTTTAGAAGGGTTAAAGATAAGCGAAGAGTCTATTGGGCTGATGGTGGAAGTAGCGCAACTAAATCCTGATTATTGGCAGAAAAGCGAAGAAATGGCGGTTAAATTAAATAATCCTGATATTTTAGCCTCGGTCTGGCAAGCAGAAGCCGAATATTATCAAAAAGAAGATAATTTAGATAAGGCACTCTCTCTACTCAATCAAGCCAATTTAACTTTTAGCGAGGAAGAATTATCTGACAATTTTAGCTTGTATTGGAATAGAGCTAGGATATTCGCCGGGCAGGGATTATGGTCAGAAAGTCGGGATAACTATCAACTAGCCTTGGATAGAGTAGCCAGAATCAGGTTTGATTTAGCCTCTGGCACCAGATTGAATAAAGAAGAACTTTTAGAGCAGACATCCCCTTTATATAAAGAATATATGGCTATTTTGTTAGCCAATCCCACTCAAGAAAATCTTGCCAAAGTAATTGAAGTTCTCCAGTTATTTCATTTAGCTGAATTAGAAACCCACTTTGCCTATCCTTGTGAATTAACCTTGAGTGAAGTTAATGATTCAGTTCAACCTGAGTCGGCCTTAATTTTTAATCTGGTTTTAGCGGATAATCTGCATCAGATTGTTCGTTTCGCCGATGGATTACAACATAAAGTAATTCCCCTTTCTCAAGAACAAGGGAAATCCTTGGTTCTTTCTTTTCGCCAAAGCTTAGAATTTGATGCCAGTAATGAATTTCGCCTGCTAGCTGCGAAGCTATATGATTTATTAATCAGAGATTGGGCAGAAGAATTTGAGTCAAGAAGAATCAAGAAGTTAACTTTCATCAATGATGCCTATTACCGCAATATCCCCATGGCGGTGCTTTGGGATGGTGATAGCTATTTAATCGAAAACTATGGGATTAATTATTCCTTAGGACTTGAGTTAGCTTCCACACCAGAAAAGCTGGTTAACAATCCTGTAATCTTTGCCAGTAGCAAGGGGAGTAACTGGACACCGGAAACATTGCCTTTTGTCCCAGAAGAAGTTATGAAAATTACCAGCATCATGGGGGGTGATTCCTATCTGAATCAGGAATTCTCGCCTCAACAATTAGCCCGAAAATTACAATCTCCTCAGTATGACATCTTACATTTAGCTGGTCATGCTCGTTTTTCTTCCTTTGAGAATAGTCAATTCCAAACAGGCACTGAACCAATGAGTTTAAGTCAGTTCGAGACTTTGCTGCGGCAGCGAACAGCTAATCTACAGTTATTAGTCTTATCCGGTTGTCAAACGGCGGCGGGGAATGATTTAGCGATTTTGGGCATAGCGGGGATTGGTGTCCGGAATGGCATTGATTCGGTGGTGGGTGGGTTATGGTTTGCCTCGGATCAGACTTCGGCTATCTTTATCGAACATTTTTATCAATCTCTACTGGTTGCTAATCCTTCCCAGTCTCTACGCAATGCCCAATTGGAATTGATTAAGTCTCCTCTTTGGAGTCATCCTCGTTATTGGAGTAATTATATTCTTTTGCATTAATTATTGGGGATACATTTGGTATGATTTATGATTATATTGAATTATAGCCATCACTGTTATGAGTAAAGCCCAAATGTCGATTAGAATGCCTTATTCTCTTTTAGATGAACTTAATGCTTATGCAGAAAAAACTGGTTTATCGAAAACAGAGGTGGTAGTGAGGGCGATCGCTAATTATCTGCAATCGCAACAAGAAAATTCTTTAGGGCAAAAATTAAATCAAGTAGAGCAGAGACTCTCCAAAGTAGAAACAATGCTTAAATTAAATTAAAAATTATGAGTAAAGAAAAATATTGTTTACCCAATTTTAAAGAATCCGAACAATTAGTTGACGAATTATTTGAAGATTTAAAAAAGCCAGAAGGTTTCATGTCAGGTGGTGATAATTTACCGCTTAATATGAGAAAAGTTAATGAGATACAGAAAACAAAAGTTACTTTTGGTAATCCTGAAAATGAATTAACTAAATTAACGGAAGATAAATTTAGCGAAAATGGAATTGAATTAAATAGTAAAATAAAAGAGCAAATCAAAGAAAAATTTGATTTTTATTACTTAAGTTTAAATGTAAATTTAAAACCACTACCGGGAGTTCGTTTTTGGCGTTTAAGTTGTGAACTAAATTTTACCGAAGAACAGACAATTATTCAGAGCCTTTTTCCTACCCACCAGTGGCAATCAGCGATCAGTATAGGGGCAGGAATGTCCGTGGGAGTTAATGGAGATTTAGCTTGGGATGTTGGGGTTGATTCTTCCCTTGTAGAAGAAATTTTAAAATTAGCAGGCAATAGTGTCAAAGGTGTCGTCAAAACCAAGGATGAATTTAACGCTTTTGCCAAAATTCCTACATTCAAATATGAATTTGGTAAGCCAGAGATTGTCGCAGTTGGTGAAGGGGAAAATATTGCTTTTTGGCGGATACAAGATAAACAGATACAAAAAGTTGGCACAGCACAATTTGGTTTAGTATTTAAAGTTCCCCAAGGAACAAATTCAGTAACTTTAACAGGGACAACATGGGCAGATGTTAGTATCAATTGGTTGACAGCTGATATTACAGATACTCTTTTTGTAGCACTGCCAAATAGATGGCAAAATCTTTTTCAATTAAATCAAGAAGAAATAGCTGACAAATTTATCAAAGGAGATCAAGAGCAATGGGTTTTAGAGCTACCTAACTAAGATGCGAAAGCCCACTCGATTTTACTATCACTTTTTACTAAATTACATTAGGAAAATAACTAATGTCTAAAACTTATTATACTTATAGAATTTCTGTTAAGAACCGACAGACAATTGAAATAGACAAATACGATCCTCAGAATAAGTTTTTAGGAAGAGCATCAGGAGAATTTGGTTATGAAGAAAATAAACAACAAATTCAACAGCTGTTACAAAATGCTTTAGATAATAAACTTAATGAAAAAAAATGCCGTCAGTTAGGAGAAGCTCTATTTAATAGCTTGTTTGATTCAGTACTACGTCAAGATTTTATTAACTTTTACTACATTAATGTAATCAGAGAACAACAATTTGTAAGAATTGAGTTAGATATTGATGAGCAACAAATGCCGGATATTGCTGCTTTACCTTGGGAATTTATGACTCTTCCAGAAGATGCCAATCAAGGAATCATTTGGTTAGGAACTAATCCACATTTAGTCTTTTCTCGTCGTCGTGTTTTGTGGAATCCATCTCAACCAATACAATTAAAAAAAGGAGAAAAGTTACGTATTGGTTTAGCAATATCTGCCCCGAAAGATTTAGGTCATATAGAATATAAAGAGATACAGGAATATTTAGAAAATTTAGCACAAGAAAAATCTGAATATATAGAACTGTTAGATATTGTCAATCCAGCTACAGGTAGAACAATTAGAAGTTTATTAGAGCAAAAGCCTCATATTTTTCATTTTATTGGTCATGGTAGATTTCAAAATCAACAAGGACAACAAGTGGGAGAAATTGCCTTGACTAATGCTATGGGGAAAGCTAATTGGTACAGTGCGAACTCTTTCGCTGGTTTATTTCAAACCCACCTCCCTGGTATCATCGTTTTGCAATCTTGTGAAGGAGTCGATGATGTCAAATTCTGAAGCATTTAAAGGAATCGCACCTAAAATTGTCGGTCAAAATATTCCTGTAGTGATAGCAATGCAGTATGAAATTCCGAATGTGTTTGCAGGTGTTTTTTCTAGTGAGTTTTACGAAAGATTAGCCAAAGGTGAACCGGTAGATATTGCAGCCCAAAATGGTCGTGATCTTCTTGCTTTGGAAACTCAACATAAAAGCCGTGATTTTGCTACACCTGTCATTTTTATGAACGTACAAAATGGTTATTTATTTACTCCACCAAAACCAGTTTCTGATAATGAAGAAAAAAAGACATCAGAAGAAATAATTAATTCAGTCATAAATGATAATGAAAATAGAGATAAATTTGTTTTAAAAAGAGAATTAACCTCAGAACAAAAAGGAGAATTAAAAGGTGTTCTCTCGGCGTGTTTTAAGAGTAGTAAAAAAGAATTTGACCGAATTTTATCTGCTAAGAGTGATTTGGCAAATATCATAGGAGAGATTGATTGGAATCAAAGTATAAATAATGTTGTGAGTGACGTTGTTGATAAAACTGGCGAAAATGGTTTGATAGAAGAACTTTTAAATGTTGTATTAGAAGCTAGATTGAATAATCCTAAATTAAAGCAGTTTAGACAATCACTATAAAGAAAAAAAAATATTTGATAGTTAGTAATTATGCTTTTAGAATTAAAACCAGAAGAAAAAGGAAAATTAAAAAGAGTTCTATCGGTGTGTTTTCGCACTAGTAAAAAAGAATTTGAACGAATTTTATCTGCTAACAGTGACTTTGAAAATATCGGAAGAGAGATTAATTGGAATCAAAGTATAAATGATGTTGTGAGTGACGTTGTTGATAAAACTGATGAAAATGGTTTGATAGGAGAACTTTTAAATGTTGTATTAAATGAAAAACCTAATAATAAGAGTTTAAAGCAACTCTACTTTGAAAAAATTTTAATTCCAATATTTAAGGAATTAAATTTCTCTAATTTAAAAAATATTTTCAAAAATATAAATGATGAGCCCATTAAAAAAGAAGTCATATATTTATTCCAAGAATATAGCAAGTCTCTCAATGAAGATGAAGAAAAAACAATCGAAAATTACTCGGCTTTTCTTAAAATCAATAAAAATGCTTGGTATTGTCAAATTATTCTAAAAATATTAATATTAATTGTCAAGGAAAAATTGACGTTGAGTTCTGAGATATTTAATTTAGATACAGAGAAAGAATCATCACTTGTTTTAGAAAATTTTGTCAAAGGCTTTTTACTTAAAATATTGACAATTAAAAATTTAAATCATGAAGAAACTATTAAAGATGAGTTAAAGCAATGGATTCAAGAAAATTGCCCAAAAATAGAAATACCTCTTGAAGAACCGCCTAATGAAAAAACAGCTAATTATCTTTTTATTATTGCTGAACCAAAAACTAATAAAGAATTTTTTTTGAAAGCTGAATTTGCTCAATTCGAAAATCACAATACTAATAAGAAAATAACTGAGTTTAACATTGAATTAAATTTAGAAAATCCTCAAGCATATTCGCAAAAAGACTTTCCAGAAATTATCGATCAAATTATTGAAAAAATGTCCCAAGTAAAAAAAGAGAAAGGGATAACGGGGTTAACCACTATAGAATTATTTGTTCCTTTTCAACTTTTAAGTGAAGATTTTGATATTCAAAAAATTAAAGATGACTTTGAAGATAAAGTACCAATAGGAATGCAGTATCCTTTTGTCGTTCGTTCCTATGATAGATTTTTTAAGACAACAAGAACCTTGTATGATTCTTGGGACACCGAATGGAAGTTTTTACAAGATAAACGCAATAATTATCAAGAATTATTGAGTCAAATTGAAGTTGTGGAAACAACAAATATTAATTACAATCCTTGTTTAGCAATAAAAGTTATTTGTCCGTTTTTATCTCCCGAAAAAAGAGTTGACTTTTTTAAAAATGTTCTGAGAAAAGGTGTTGTTTTTTGTTTATGGACTAGATATAAAGATGCCATGTTTATTAACGAAAACAAAGTTGAACAAATTTTTGAAAATATTTTAAATCATCAATCTTTGCAAGATTTTTCTACATTATACGAAACCCTTAAAAACATTCGCTCTAAGCAACCTGAAGATGAAAATGCTTTAGGTTATAACTTAGGCGTTTTATTTGATCACGATAAGATTCCTACAAAACCTCAAAATTTATCCATCTCTTAATTAAAATAATGAGAAATTAAACTTAATATACTTCAATTAATAATTAATTGTATTTTAGTAATCATGACACAATCAACAGACAACTCAAATAATAATAATGATTGGTATTTTTTCTATGGTGATGGAGAAAAACATAATGTTAATATTCTTAATCTTCCCTCTTCTCCTCCTTGGCGAAAATTTTTAGAAATTCCAGGAATAGATGAATTAAAAGAACTTATTAAGTCACAATTTTCACAATCAAAAACAATTCAAGAATCAATTAAGAAAATAGCACAAGAATCGGCAAAATATAAAGAAATAGTCAAAAAATCGTTACGACTTCAGGAAATATCAGTAAACTGGTATAAAATTCAACAATTAGCTGATTCTAAGGAAAATGAACGAGGAAGAGAAAAAGGTTCAAAATTTCGTGTTTATATTCCTAAAGAGGGGGATAATAATGACGATCAACAACCTTTAGTTAATGTTTTGGATGCGGTCAATGCTGCTATTTATTTACGCCGACCTCTCTTAATTACGGGAAATCCAGGTTCAGGAAAAACTTCTTTAGCCTATGCGATCGCCTACGAGTTAAAATTAGAACCAGTATTAACATGGGCGATTACTTCACGCTCTAGTTTGCAAGATGGACTCTACCGTTATGATGCGATCGCCCGCCTCCAAGATTCTCAGTTACGAAAAGGAAATCCAGACCAGTTAAAATCTCTTGATATTGGACAATATATTACCTTAGGACCTCTAGGAACAGCTTTTTTACCTTCCCTTTTTCCCAGAGTTTTATTAATTGATGAAATTGACAAAAGTGATATTAATTTACCTAATGATTTACTACATTTATTTGAAGATGGTAAATATGAAATCCCTGAATTAGTACGTTGGGCTGACACCTCTCAAACAGAGGAAAATAAAAAGAAATCTCAAGTTGTTAAAGTTCGTACGGAAGATAAAGATGTCAAAGCTTCTATCAGACAAGGTAGAGTACATTGTACTGATTTTCCCATTGTTGTTATGACTAGTAACGGTGAAAGAGACTTTCCTCCAGCTTTTATCCGCCGTTGCTTAAGAGTAAAAATGCCTGATCCTAATCAAAAAGCTCTACACAATATTATTGAAGCTCATTTTGGGGATGATCATTTTGATAATACTAAAACAAAAATCAGTAATTTAATTAACGCCTTCTTGGAAAAAGAAGAATCAGAAAGAGCAACAGATCAGTTATTAAATACGATTTATATTAGAAATAATCTGACTCCTGAAGCTTTTACTCCTGACTTAAAGGAATTATTATTAAAAAGTCTTTCAGCGAGTGATGAAATGTAAAATATTTAGCTGTTAAAAATTGACTAAAAAAATGAAATACCTTATGTAATCGAACAATGTTAGAGTCAAACCAAGAAAAATATGAGTGGGAAATTTGAAAGCTTAATTAGAATTCTAGAGAAAGAATTAAAGCTAACTGGAACAGAAATAGCTGAAATTCTCTGGTTGACTCTGCAAAGTTCTCCTCACTCCTCTACTTCAGGTTCAACTTCAGGCACTAGTTCTAGCACTACTTCAGGCTCAACTTCAAGCTCTGGTTCTGGTACTACTTCAGGTTCAACTTCAGGCACTGGTTCTAGCACTACTTCGGGTTCAACCTCAAGCACTGGTTCTGGTACTACTAATTTTGTTCCTGTTTCACCCATAAATGGAGGAAACTCATCAAGAAAAAAGAAAAGTGGAAGTTCTCTGCCCATTAAAGTTCCCGATGTTGCCTCTCTTCGTCATCCTCTCCAAATCGCTAAAGCCTTACGTCCCCTAATTCAATATATAGCTTCGGGAAAAGCTGTTTTCTTAGATGAAGAAGCCACTATAAATCGGATAGCTGAATTAGAAGGAATTTGTATTCCTGTGTTGAAATCCCCCTTAGAACTGCGATTTGATCTCGCTTTAGTGGTGGATAAAAGTGATTCGATGATCTTTTGGCAGCGAGCTACTCAAGAATTACAACAACTGCTCAAACATTATGGCATCTTTCGTAATATGCAAACTTGGGAGATGGTGACAGCTAAAAAAGAGCAAGATAATTTACAAGCTCCAGAAAACATTTATTTAAGACGATGGACTCGCAAAAAAAGAGCAAATCATGAGCAAAAATCATCTTCTTTTAATCTTTATTCTCCCAAGAAATTAGTTGATCCAAGTGGTCGTCGTTTAATCTTGGTTGTGAGTGATTGTGTCAACCCAATTTGGCATAATGGTAAGGCTTTTTCTGTTCTAAAAACTTGGGGAAAACATAATATTGTCGCCATTTTACAAATGTTACCCGAACGGATGTGGCTCAGAACAGCTTTAAATTTAGGAGCAATGGTACAGTTAGACAGTCGCATACCTGCGGTTGCAAATCGTAACCTGTACATCAAGGAAATGTTGATCTGGGATGATGTGACGGAAAATGATCTCAAAGTTCCTGTCTTTTGTTTGCAACCCGAATCTGCCGAAACTTGGTGTGAGATGGTAGCAGGGAAAAGCCCTATTGGGGCAGGGGGTTTTGTGTTTCCTCTTGATTTTATAAAAGAACAGGTTGAAGGTGAAGAAAATAAATCAGAAACCTTTCAATTAAGCAGTAAAGAAAGAGTTGACAACTTCAATATGAGTTCTTCTCCCTTGGCTCGAAATTTAGCGAGATTACTTGCTGCTGCACCTGTGATTAATTTACCTATTGTTCGGTTAATCCAGAGGACATTATTAACTCAATCGGATCAAGTTCATGTGGCAGAAGTTTTCTTAGGAGGAATTTTAAAACCGCAAGAGTTAATTACACCAGAAACAGAAGCAGATCAGGTTTTATATCGTTTTATTGATGATGATTCCGATGGTAAGGATGAGAAGAAAATAAGAGGTTTACTCCTTTCCGAAAGTCCAAAAACAGATTCTCGTTATATTATTGAGGTCATTTCTCGATATTTTGCCAAACAAATGGGTAAAAATTTGAAAGATTTTTATGCTTTATTGACAAAACCTGATGAGTTAGAAAAACTGAAACAAGAGAAAAATATAAATGAATTTGATGTCAAACATTTTGCTGAAATTAGTACCCAAGTTTTAAAACATTTAGGAGGAGCTTATGCTCGTTTTGCTGAATCAATAGAAGCAGCACAGAAGGTAGAAAACGGCTCTAAATTTCCACCAAGTCCTCCTATTTCTCTACCTAGTCGCACTGAAGATATCGAAATCGTTACGGTTAAAGTTCTCAGAGGAGGAGAAGAAGAATTATTTAAACAACTGCGAAGTAAAGTTGATCAATCTGTTATTTCTAATAGTCAACTTTATCAGCGCATGCTCGAACAGATCAAGCTGTTACCCGAAGAGTATCGTATTCCCCTTGAACTGAAATATCTTGAAGGTGTAAGCGATCGCGAAATCGTCTTAAAGATGAAGATTTATCAAGAAGAATTAGACAGAAGAATTGACTCGGCTATTAACCTTCTCTTTAGCCAATTGTTTGTTAAGCAGGATTTATTGCTTTTGCAATCAGAAACTGTTTTTGTCCATCGCACTGGCACAATTAGTGAAAGAAAACCAGTTCGAGCTTATTACTATTCTGCCAATATCTACGATTCAACTGCTAGTCAAGAAGATAATGAATATTTAGAAAATAAGCTTAACCTTGACATGGTTTATCTTCCCGGTGGGACATTTATGATGGGTACAGAAGATGAGGAAATCGAAAGGCTGGTTAAAAAATTTAATTGGGAAGGGTATCGAAGGGAAAAACCTCAGCATCAAGTCACAGTACCTTCTTTTTACATGAGTAAGTATCCCATTACTCAAGGGCAATGGAAAGCGATCGCCCTCCGAATTGATTTAAAAGTAAAAGAGGATTTAGAATTACTCTTGAACCATCTTACTTTAAAGGTAATCCTCAATCTTTTGCTTTTACCAGCACACGAAGTAAATTAGACTTACCATCTTATGGAGATCATCCTACTCGATGGGATAGACCCGTAGAACGAGTAAATTGGTATCAAGCCAAGGAATTTTGCGATCGTCTTTCTCAACTAACGGGACAAGAATATCGCTTACCGACGGAAGCTGAGTGGGAATATGCCTGCCGAGCAGTGACCAGTGAGCAGTTATCAGTTACCAGTGAGCAGTTATCAGTGAGCAGTGAGCAGTTATCAGTGAGCAGTGATGAATCAGAAATCAATCAAATTATATACTCCCCCTTTCATTTTGGTGAAACTATCACCTCAGATTTAGCAAATTATAATGGAACTGAGATTTATGCAGACGAACCAAAAGGAGTCTCTAGAGGCGAAACAACTCCTGTGGGAATGTTTCCCCCTAATGGCTTTGGTTTGTACGATCTGCACGGCAATGTCTGGGAATGGTGTGAGGATAGTTGGCATAAGAACTATGAAAATGCACCAAGGGATGGGAGTGCTTGGATTACGGAAAATAAAAATACTAATGTAATGCGGGGTGGTTCATGGCACGATAATCCGGACTACTGCCGTTGTGCTTACCGCTACGGCGACTATACGCGCGCGCACGACGACGACGCTATCGGTTTTCGTGTGGTGTGTGTGTTCGGGAGGACTTCATAACCCTTTTTCCTTTTCCCTCAGGGCAAACGCACACATTTCTTTACATTTCGATTGAGTTTATGATCAGAAATGAATTTTCCAGAGTATAGCAATTTGCTCTTGGAGCGATCGCTCCAAGAGTGCCGCTTCAGTGATTGGCGGGCATGCAAAGCAGGTGCTCCCGAGGGAGCACTTCAAAACCCCTCAAAATAATCTCTATTATTTATGGTGTTGAGTAGTAGAGCATGGAAAACTGAAAACAGATTTCTTTAGGTTGAATCAGAAAGAGAATTCAGGACAAGAGTGAGATAATTATTATTCCATCCCGCTTTCAGACGTTTGGCATGAATCCCTCCTTTTGCAGTTGTCTCATGGGTTAGAAGATTAACTGCCAGATGACGAACCACCGCTAAATTCTCGGCACTATAACCAAGGCATCCTTTCAGGCTGTCTTCTTGAAAACCCACGTCCAGAACCCAATGAAGTTGATTTTCAATGCCCCAGTGGCTACGAACTGCTTGTGCAAAACGTTGAGCATCACTTTCAATACTCATTAAATAGTATCTCTGCTCCACCGTTATTTTATCCTTAACTCGACGTTCGGATTCTACCATGCCAATACTTTGTAACCCTTTCCATTGCTCTGCCCCATACAAATATTCAGTCTGACCCATTGTCCAATGTCGGCGAATCTCAAGGCGACCATGATCCTTGTTAATCGTTTGATGAAATTGATGTTCTATTCCTTTCCACTCTTGTTGATGGGCAAATTGAAATAACTGCACCACATCTTGATAAAGATTGGGATGATTCTTTTTCAAGGCTAAAACATAATCTCCTTCTTGCTCAATAATAGTTTGAGCAATTTCTTTTTGACAACCCATAGCATCGATACTGACCAGACTTCCCTCAATGGTTAGTATTTTCAGTAGTTCGGGAATGGCGGTGATTTCGTTCGATTTCGCGCTCACTTTCCTTTGTCCTAAGACCAAGCGATTTTTTGTAGCCCATGCACTCACCATATGTATTGCTCCCTTTTGACCTCTTTCTAATGCACTGCGTAAGGTTTTTCCATCAATGGCAATTACTTGCCCTTTCGTTATGTTCGTCACTGCTTCAATCCAAGACAGAAAACATTGCTGTAATTCGTTTGGTTTTAAACGTGCAAAGAGTCTCATCAATGTATCGTGAGAGGGAATTCCGTGAGGTAATTCTAAAAATGTTTCTAACCATTCTTTTTTGGCGTGACCATAATTTTCAATTTCTACCCAATTATTGGCACCACAAATCACCGCACAAATAGTGATTATTACTATATCAATAAGAAGATGATCAATACTATGTTCGGCACGAGGATCCGTTAAATTTTCAAAATGTTTTGACAAAGATGCTATTGGTGAGTTACTCATAAATTAGTCAAAATAATTACATTGACTATTTATTTTCTCTCATCAACCAATTTCTTTGTTTTGCTCAATTGTTAAGTTTTGTGTGCGTTTGCCCTGTAAATCAAACCCCAAGCTAAAAGAAAGAAATATCCATTAAAGAATCTGTTTCAGAGAATGAGGTTCTATAGTAGTCTTGTGCCTATCTTGAGCTTAGTTCTCCAAATAATACCGAGAACTTAACCCCACTCTCTCCCTTATTTTTCTCTTCTCTCTTGTCCCGCCTTAAGTTGGTAGCCATCAATCTCCTCTGAAGTGTGATAATTTAGTTTCAGCTTTTAGGTAACCTGTACTTGCCGAAATTCTTAAATATATGCTTTATTAGATTTTTAATTAATGCACATCTCCACTTTAACATTTGTTGAATACTAGCATGATGATCAGAAGTAACATTATCATCATGTCGTCTATATTGAATCATTGCTTCTTCAAGATACAAAGTTTTTCCATAAATATCATTTAGAATACCAATCCACATATCATGCATAGGTATGTCTTCAGGAAATGGTAAAAAGTATTGTAGCATTTTTCGTTTAAATGATAGGGTACATCCTAGATATTGATTTGTGATAATATTTGGAATAGCCCCAGGTATAAATTTTCCTCTAATTTCTGAAAATGAATTTTCATGAATTTCTCCATTATTATCGATTAGTTGAGCATCGCTTAAAATTAAAGTTATATCTTGTTTTTGCTTAAAAAGTTGAGTAATGGTTTTAACTTTATTGGGAAGCCAGATATCATCTTGATCGCTCAAAAAAATTATTTCATGACTAGCTTTAGCGAGTGCTTTTTCAAAAGTTTTAATAACCCCTAGATTCTGTTGATTTTGAATTAACTTGATTCGGGGATCATTCAATTCATTAATTACTTGTATAGTATTGTCTTTCGATGTATCATCTACTATGATGACTTCATCATTTTCTTCAAGCTGAACAAGAATTGATAATAATTGTGTCTTAATATATTTAGAACCATTATAAGCAGCCATACAAACAGATTTTTTCATAAATATAGTTTCCTCGTAAAGAATTCAATAAATTTTTTTATTGCTCTATTAGAATTGTAGTTTAGACTAAAAAAAATGGCTCTTCTAGAGTGGTTATGATAAATAAATTATAAAATGTTAAAATTTAGGCTTCAAAATTATATCATGCTTTATCTTTATACCCTTACTTGACAAGCATTATATTATTTATCATATAGTATTAAATATATTAAATATCTTTTTAGTATTAAATATATTTAATATCTTTTCACAAACTATATTTTTAATAAAATGTCATCTAACTCTCTTCTCCATTTTATTACTCAGCTTATTAAATTTTCCTTTAAAACAAATGCTTTCTTTCTTGAACCAAGCTGTTGAAAGAATTTTTGAAGTAGTAAAAGTTATTTATATTCCTTTAGAATAAACTGTTAAACATTGAGAGTAATGTAATATAACTGTCAGTTATTTAATTGTCTTCTCTAGTGCTAGTGATGGCTTGGTTAAAAATGATTTTTCGATCTACTGAAACTGGTATTTTTCTTATTAATTTGTCATGGTTAGTCTAGAAGAGCCTTATTTTTTCCCATAATTTTAAGTAAATAAAATCTATTTTTTATCTTTAAATCGTGCTATTAAGTTGATAATTATTCTTTTAACTATACTTACTATATAAACAAAAAATAAGATCGAAGACATTGAAAAGTTCGTTGTCCACTTTGTATGTTTTTTACGAATGGAGTTTAATTCCTTAATGGCAATTTTCCTATTTTTAAAAGTTGTACTAGAACCTTCAAGAGTACAAAAAGAAAGGGGGATGTCAATATAAATAGATGGTATTTTTTTCAAAAATGCAATTAGATTGATTTCATAATCAGCACAAAATTTATAATAACAGTCGTATCTAAAATTTTCAAATAAACTTCTATGATAAAAACAAGATTGATGATGCATAGAGTTTTGCAATAATATCCAAGAATTTAGTTTAGATTTAAATTGAACCCCGTTACTATAAACTATATTTCCATAAATTAATGATATTGAATTAGATGAATGCTTCATAAATTCCTCAATTATTCCATTGTGCAGCAGCCAATCATCAGCGCCTAGAAAAAGTATCCACTCTCCTGTAGCCACAGAGATTCCTTTATTCATAGCACCATAAATTCCAGAATCGGATTCACTAATCCAATAATCAATTTGATCTTGATACTGCTTTATGATTCCCAAAGTTTTATCAGTGGAACCTCCGTCAATAATGATGTACTCTAAATTTGGGTAGGATTGATTGATTACTGATTGAATAGTATTTTCTAAATATTTTTCTCCATTAAAAACAACTGTAATGATAGAAACTGAAGAACTATTTTCAATAGGAGAATTGTATATATTATAAAATGTTTGTTTTTTATTTAAACTTTGTTTCATGATCTGATTTTTGCGATCGCAAAGAATACAAGGTCATATCTAGGGTGACAGCACTATTTAAAGTGGGAATGACACAACTTATCTGATCCATCGTACTTTCACGAATATAATTTATCTTAAGTATATATAAGCACGACTTGGAAGTTTAGAAAAAATTAATTCAATATTAGGAGTTTAAGAATAATACCGGAAAATCGAGAAAATTGTGTTTAATTGAGATTTCCCAAAATCCAATTATACTGCTAAACCTCAACTTACATAATTTCCGGTCTTATTTAATTTTCATTCCTAGGTGGAGAATTATTCATTTTCAACTCTGCAACTGGCATTTGGCTCAAAATCTCGGAGCCAATCTGCCCAACTTTTCTTTTTATCCTTTGTTAGTCTTAAAATTGCCTGATTGCAATCCTCTGGAACAATATATTTATTTCCCGAAAAGCTAAATGACTTGCTAAAATCCGCTCCCAATTCCGAGCAGAAATTTCCTCTGATAATTACATTGTCACTCGTTTTGAAAACATTACTTTCAACCCTCAAATTCGTCTTGGAGCACCAACCAGAAAGATTGGCATATATCGCATATAGCAAACAATCAAACTAACTACTGGTCTGTCAAGATAGTTTTGAGGGACTGGGAACGGATTATTTTGGATCTCTTGGTCGGCATTCCCTCTCTTGGTGGACGTTCCCTTGCGACTTCCGTCGTCGCGGGCTTCCACCCCACCGCTTGCGCCTTTCGGCGGCGCGGGGTCCGACCGCTTTTGGATTTTAGATTTTGGAGAATCCTGCTATCCCTCATTTCAAAATTGCTAGACCACTGCTGCCCTATTGCTTGAACAATTTTGAAATTAGGGGTTGTGGTAGCAGGGGAGAAGGGCGGTGGGAGTTGGGAGAGAAGATTTTTTGTTTGAGTTTTTAATCTTCTGTTTATCCTTCAAAACAAAGTTGTCAGAGTACTATGTTTAATTTGGATTATTTATTTTGTCATGTGGATGATTTCTGTCAACAATTTGAATGAACCTCAATCTGAGATCACCTGAGTTCGATTTTAAAAATAGCCTTAAAGCCTTAATGGATAATGGTTTTTACTTTTCTCCATTTTTCGTCACTTTACAATTTTTAACATAATCCCCGTGGGTGACCAAAAAATCAGTTAATTTTTGTTAAGAAAAATTAATAAATACTATTTTAGCAAGAAGAGGTCGCCAACAAAAATTATCAGAAAATATCAGAAAAACTGTGATGCGAGAATGTCAAGTCGAAGCATCAGGCAGTAAAATATTTATGCACTATATTTAGACCCTATGAGAATTTTGAATGTTCAAAGTAACCGAAAAAAGCGAAAAAATGTTTCTTCTGGAGAAATTAAAGTACTATCAACACTGAAAGATTTTCTTAACGTAGTTTTGATTTGGACTCTTTTAACTTCCACCGCTCCATTTCACGTTTTTTGTAGCAATACCGTGGCATCCTTATAAAATCACCATAGCAACAGGACTTGTCATAGCCTTTAGCCTACTAATAATCAAAGGTAAAATAGTGCTTCCAGACCGAATAATTATCGGTATTCTTATTGCTCAAGCTTTCTTGATAGTATTTCCTTTCTCTTTTTTTCACAGCCAATTTCATCAAATAGGTTATGTATCACTTAGTATACAGTATATAGCGACTCTTTTACTTTATCTCTATGTATATAATTATTATTCTATTCATAAGATGGCCAAAAGCTTTCTCTATGTAATGGTCATAATGGCTATTATGGGCGGGATTGCTTTTTTTCTGGGGTTGATAGGTAGAGCAGAAATATATTCAATTCATCAAAATACTGATGGAAGAACAGCTTATAATTTTTTCTGGACATATAGCAACGCTATTTTTCCTGTGGGACAAGGAATAGTAATAAGGGTGGCAGGCTTCTTTGACGAACCAGGGACATTCGCGTACTTTCTTACCTTTGCACTTTTACTCAATAAAATATATGACTTTTCCAAAAAAATTGAATATATACTTATAATCGGAGGATTATTTACCTTATCCTTGGCATTTTATATAACAATTATTGTTTATTTCATTCTTTTTTACGGCAATTTTAAACAACTAAAATATTTGATCTTAGGTGCAATTCTCATTATTTCTTTAGGATTTTATATAAATACTTCGAGATATGATAGTCCTCTAAATTCTCAACTATATGATCTGACTCTCCGCAGATTTGAAATAGACACAACTTCGTCAGAAAAAATGGTGGAAGGAGATAATAGATCCGAACTATATGTTCTGGCTTGGGAAGCCTTTCAAGACTCTCCTGTCATTGGACAAGGCATTTTATACCGAGAAGATACTAATAGCAAATACTATAATCAGTATTTTGGGAGCAAATTTATTTTCACCGTTAGCAGCCCATGGAATAATAGGTTTCACAATTCTATTCTTACCTTTTTTCTATTGGACATTGCTAATTTTTACGGCGGCAAATAGTGCAAAGAAGAAACTATTAATCTCGTGTTGGCTCATTGTCGCGATGAATTTTCTCCAAAGGCCTAATGTAACTGGTTTTTTCACCTACTTTACCATCATATTTTTCATCGAGTCCACGAAATATGTTTTAAAAAATGTCAAGAAAAATCAATCAAGTTTAAATTATAATCATCTTGAAAAACTTAATTAATTGCACAAATCAAGACTAATACTCAGATCTCGCACCAGTGCATAAATACTTAATAAAAGGTGTTAGGTGTTAGGGGTTAGGGGTTAGGGGTTAGGGGTTAGGTGTTGGTTTAGGGATTTTTTAGCTATTTTTAAATTAATTATTTTGATTATTTTGAGTTAAACCTTGAACCAACTCCAGAGATAAACCAGTTATCTCAACTATCTCATTAGTGGTTAACCCTCTTTTGAGCAAATTAAGAGCAATTTTGATTTGTGTGGCTAATTCACCCTCTAATTTGCCTTTTATATTGCTCAAGCCTTCCTCTTATCTAAAAATCTATCTTTTTCTAGTCATAAAGCAGTTATCTCTAATTTTGGTCAAGAATTTGCCAAGACAAAAAAAATACCGATCGAGTATCATCGTTTTCTAATTGACGCTCAAATAAAAAGAAATGAGGCAGATTACGATATTAACCCTAGTTTTTCCGCGGATGAAGTTCGTGAAATAATCAATAAAGCTGAACAAATGCTAAATTTTGCTATCCTATATTTTGACAAAAATAATAATTAGTAGCCTTTTATGAAAAATACCAGATCCTAGTCAGAAATAATTAAATGAAATCTTAAACTATATTAACATATTACGAAAACGAAGTAATACTGTGTGCTCACGCGTGCATGCCACTTCGTAATCCCCATTTAAAGTTGGCCAAATATTTGCGCCAACGTTTTGGTTTATATACAACACGGAATAATATATTGATGAAGAGGTGTAAAAGTGTTTGACTATTCATCCGCAAGAATTTATCTACAAGAGAAACAAGATACTTTAAAAGCTCAACGTTTTGATTTATGGAAAAAAGCTCAAGAGGATACTTGTCAGATTATAGGCGTGATCATTAATAAATATGAGCCTAAAAGGATTATTCAATGGGGATCCGTATTGGAGTCAAGGCATTTTTCCGAGGCTTCTGACATTGATTTAGCCGTTGAAGGAGTAGATTCTTTGAAATTTATGGAAATGTTGGCTACGGTGGAAGATATGACCAGTTTTTCTCTGGATTTAGTTCGCTGGGAAAATATCCATTCTTCTTTTCAAAAAATTATTTTAATGAAGGGAAAGATTATCTATGAGACGAGATGAATTATTACTGTTAGTTGGAGAAATTAAAGAAAGTCAAGTAGTCTTAAAGAACATACATGAATTATATGTTTCCTATTCTCCAATGTTTATTTGGTTCTCATTTAAGTAAGCCAAAGTAATATCCAGGCTAGGATCTCATAAGTAGCGAAAGCTTTCTTGGTCAGTCAAATAATCGCCTAATCTGCTAAAATCAAACTGCTTTTTGTATAATTTCTCCTTTTATATTCAAGAAATCGCCTGTGGACTCTTTAAACTCAATGCTGTGCCTAAACGAAAAATGCAGTACTACCCGTAATCTCACCACGGAAAAACCGATTATCAAAAATCACCCCGATGATAAATTTGAAACAATTTTATTCTTACCTGAAATCGAGGGCAGAAAAGGAGAAGGGGGATTAAGAACACAAGGTTATTTTAAAAAATCTTTGCCTGACAAACCTTTGGTAACGGTTATTACAGTTGTTTATAATGGCGAACAGCATTTAGAAGAAACTGTTCTCAGTGTCTTTAATCAAACTTATGACAATGTAGAGTATATCATTATCGATGGCGGTAGCACTGATAAAACTTTAGAAATAATCAAAAAATATAGTGATGAGATCGATTATTGGGTAAGTGAACCTGATAAGGGTATCTATGACGCAATGAATAAGGGATGGTCTATTGCAAATCAGAATAGTCATATTTTTTTTCTCGGTGCAGGAGATTTAATATTAAGTTTACCAAAAATTTATGAATTGTCCTCTAACAAGGCTATTTTTGGGAAGGTAAAAATGGGAGATGATAATTTTTTTCACTCCACTGATGATTGGAGACTTAAATTAGGAAATACGCTACATCATCAAGCACTGCTGATTCATAAATCACTTTCTATTATTGTTCCATTTAACATACATTATAAAATTTACGCTGATTATGATTTTAACGCTAGATTATACAAAAATGGAGTAAACTTTTTCTTTTCAGATTCATTGATTGGATATGCTTTGCCAAATGGTGTGAGTTCTAAGTTAGCTATTAAGGAATGCCTAGAGATTGTCAAACAAAATTTTGGAACTCATTGGAAAATACTCGCTTTAATTTACTATTTTTATCAAGGTTTAAAATATGGATTCAACAAACTATCAATCTTTTCTTAGTAATATTTTATTTATTTTAGTTATCTATAAAATAAATTTAGATGATTGTGATTCTTTTAAATCTCTTATGGAGTCTTGTGAAGATAGTTCTACTAAAATAGATGTTTTTATTTATGATAACAGCCCTTCATCATTAGTTTCAAAAAATCAAACTCAGCACCATGATTGTAACATTCATTATGTTCATGACAAAACAAATCCCGGTGTTAGTAAAGCATATAATGAAGGATGTAAATTAGCAAAAGAATTAGACAAAAAGTGGTTATTATTACTAGATCAAGATACTAAATTTGAAAATAATGCTTTAATAAAATATTATCAATCTGTCAATGACAATATTGACATTAACTTATTTGCACCGATACTAATTTCTTCTGATTCACGAACAATATATTCTCCTTGTCGGTACTTATTTAACAGAGGTTTTTCTTTTAAACAGATAGAAGTAGGAAAGCATACATTTAAACAGAAATCGGTTCTCAATAGTGGATTGTTAATTAATACTGAAATATTTGGTCAAGTAGGTGGATATAATGAGAAATTAAAACTAGATTTTAGTGATTTTGAATTCATTGACAGATATAGAAAAATTTGTAATATTTTTTGTGTAGTTAATTGTACCTTAACTCATGAATTATCATCCACAGAACAAGATCTTGAAAAATTACTCAATCGATTTAGGATATATTGTGAGAGTAGTAAGATAATAGCGAAAGTGAATTTTGATACGTTTATTCTTATGTGTTTTGTTTTATTGAGAGCTTGTAAGTTAAGTATTAAGTTTAAAAACACGGAGTTCCTAGTTTTATTTTCTGAAATATTTCTAGTATAAATATTAATTAATATACCTCTCCATAAATTATAATTTTGGGACGGTAGAATAAGCATTCCAATCCCTTTTTCTTAATTGTTGGAAATGTCTAAGGGGTAGAAAACTTGATCGAAGTTATTCGGCAATGTCCTAGCGTTAAACGCTGTATTTTTACCTCCTCCCAACTTGTTTGTAGAGTAGGCTACGTACCCAAAGACGAATACGACTATATCCCCAACACTCTTTATGGCAAAAGTAAAGTTTTGACCGAAAAAATTGTGAGAGAACATGATGGTGGAGGAATAGAGTGGGCTATTGTTCGACCGACTACCGTATGGGGATCTGGAATGAGTTCTCATTATCAAAGATTTCTAAAAATGATTTATCAAGGGCTTTATTTTCATGTGGGAAATTTACCTTTGTATAAATCCTATAGCTATATCGGAAATATAATTTATCAATATCTAAAAATAATGGAAGCACCATCAGAACTGATTAATAAAAAAACTTTTTATTTAGCCGATTATGAACCGATTTCTCTTCGTGACTGGACAAATTTAATTCAGAAAGAAATAAATGTAAAAAGTATTCCTACTTACCCTGAGTCATTAGTAAGTCTATTAGCTAGATTGGGAGATTTTGTTCAAAAACTAGGGATCAAAGATGTTCCATTTAATTCATTCAGATTAAATAATATCTTAACTGAATATGTTTTCGATCTATCTGAAACTGAAAAAGTTTGTGATAAACTACCATATAATACTGAACAAGGGGTTAAAGAATTAGTATCTTGGTTAAAAAGTAAAAACAATTTTTCCCCTTAATTAGTCTAGTTTAGCTATTAAAAAAATAAACTTTTACACAAAATTATAGATGAAAGTCTCTATCATAACCGTTGTTTATAACAATAAACTTACAATTGTTGATGCAATAAAATCTGTTTTAAGTCAGGATTATCCTAACATTGAATATATAGTTATTGATGGTCAGTCAACTGATGGTACGATAGAAAAAATTAAACCTTATTTAACATCTATTTCTCATTTTCTTTCTGAACCAGATAAAGGGATTTATGATGCAATGAATAAAGGAATACAGTTGGCAAATGGTGATATTATTGGGATTCTCAATTCTGACGATTTTTATGCAAATGATCATATTATCTCAGATGTAGTATCCCATTTTAAAAGTAAAAAAGTTAATTTAGTGTTTGGGGATCTAGTTTATGTTAAGCCTGATAATTTAGAAAAAATAACTAGATATTATAGTTCTGCTAATTTCTCTGCCGACAAATTTGCTTGGGGATGGATGCCAGCTCATCCTAGTTGTTTTCTCCGACGGGAAATTTACGAAAAATATGGCTACTTTAAAACAGATTATAAAATTTCTGCTGACTATGAACTCTTGACCCGTTTTATGGCTAAATATAAAATTTCATATGATTATGTACCTCAAGTTTTCGTAAAAATGCGAACAGGAGGGGCAAGTACTGCTAATTTTAAAAGTAATTGGATTTTAAATAAAGAAATTGTTAGAGCTTGTAAAGAAAATGGTATAGAAACTAATATTTATAAAGTTTTATTAAAATATTTCGTGAAAATTTTTGAATTAATTCGTCGATAAATTTATGAATATTTTTTCATCATAGAGTTTAGCTGGAAGAATAATTAAGAGAAATAAATGTCCGAGAAGTGCTTAACGGCTACGGTTGAGAACAGAAAAAGCAAGGGGTAAATATATTATTCGGATGGATGCCGATGATGTTTGTCTCTCAAATGCCCCTTTCTCATGAGCAAATAGCAGACTCTATTTGGGCTTGTCCTTTGATTCATCCCACCGTTACTTTTAAAAGAGACAAAATTTTATTCGCTGGAAATTATCAACATCAGGCTAGTCGTCGTCAAGAAGACTATGAACTTTGGTTTCGCTGTCTTAAAGTAGGTTTAGTATTTGCAAATTTGCCAGATGTTTTAATTTATTACCGCTTTACTTCAAAAAGTCAACAAAAACAACGTCTCAAACAAGCTATCTATCAGGCTCAAATTGGCTGGAATGGTTGCAGAATGCTCAACCTTCCGAAATGGCAATATCTAGCTGTTATGGCACCCATTCTGAGAGCAATTTTTCCCCCTGGTTTGAGCCATCTAATTTATCGCTCACTAGCTCCATTTGATCCGAGGAAAAAAGAAAAATGAATGTACCGATCAATCAATTAAGTTCAATTCTGGTAACAGGTGCGACGGGATTTGTGGGATCTTTTTTATGTCATCGACTGATAAAGGAAAACTACCAGGTATCCGCTACCATCAGAAAGATTAATGACAGTGAAAAATTGCCCATAGGTGTTAATGCTATTCTTGTTAATTCTCTTAATGAATCCTTCCCACCTGAATCTTTAAACAAGACCAATGTAATTGTTTACTTAGCGGCAAGAGTTCATCAAATGAACGATCGCAAGTCCTCTTCTCTTGAAGCCTATCGAACAATTAATACCTACGCTGCTATATCTTTAGCCAAACAGGCGTTTAATAATGGGGTTAAACGTTTTATTTACCTTAGTTCCATCAAAGTTAACGGCGAAGGAACATCTAATTTATCTCATCCTTATACGGAAGAAGATCCCGTAAATCCTGTTGATCCCTATGGACAAAGTAAATGGGAAGCAGAACAGGGTTTATTAAAACTAGCCCAAGAAACAGGCTTGGAAGTCGTTATCATTCGCCCTACCCTCATTTATGGTGCTGGAGTCAAAGCTAATTTCCTACAATTACTTAAAATCGTTGATAAACAAATTCCGCTCCCTTTTGCTTCCATTCAAAATTCCCGTAGCCTTGTTTATATAGGTAATTTGGTAGATGCCATTATGACCTGTATTGAACATCCCAATGCCAAAAATCAAACTTTTATTGTCAGTGATGGAGAAGATTTATCGACTCCTGAGTTAATCCGACGTATCGGTAAAGTGATGGGCAAATCACCGTTACTTTTGCCTTTTCCCCCTAAGTTATTGAAATTGGGCACAAAATTAGTTGGAAAAGGAGATGTGAGCGATCGTCTTTTAGGATCGTTACAGGTGGATAGTAGTAAAATTCGGACTATGTTAAATTGGACACCGCCTTATACAGTGGATGAAGGATTGAAAGTAACGGCAGATTGGTTTAAAAATCAGAAGGGGTAACAACGGTGATAACGGTTTTATACATAGCGATCGGTAAAGAATTTTATGTTAATCTTGGTGTTATATCGATCGAAATCAAATGTTGAATGTAATTGTTATGAAAACCTTAATGAAATGGTCGTTAGAGGATTACCATAATCTGATTGACAATGGGGTATTAGCTAATAGAAATGTAGAACTATTAGAGGGAGAATTGATCGAGATGCCTCCAGAAAGCCCCTTACACAGCTATGTAACAAGAAGTGGAGTTGATTATCTTCGTGAGGTTTTGAAGGGATTGGCATTAGTAATAGAAGCACATCCCGTGACATTAAGTAATTCCGAACCAGAACCTGATGTGGCTATAGTAAAACTGCCTGGAAATCAGTACAAGAATAGACATCCATACTCCGAAGATATTTTCTGGTTAATTGAAGTCTCGAATCAAACTCTAAATTACGATCTTAATGACAAGAAAAGAATTTATGCTCAAGAAGGTATAAAAGAGTATTGGGTTGCTGATATTAATCGTCGTCAAGTTCACATTTTTTTGACTGCTGAAAATGGCGATTATCAAATAACAAAAATTGTTTCTGAAGGGATAATTAAACCTCAATCTTTTCCTAATTTAGAATTGTCAATTAACCAATTATTTTTATGGTAAACACTAAGTAACAATACCAATAATCTAGAAATAAAACAGCTAATTACAATACAAAAGTCAAGACATAAATTTATCCTGATCCGGAAATTTTTCTTAAATCTATACTGGATAAAGTTTTCAGCGATAAAATCCGTTAGAACCAGAACCAGAACGCCAGATCATTCCCTTAAGCTAAATTTGCCCTCGAAATGCATCGAGAATTGACGGGCGGACACCCAGCTCTTGAACCACCAGCAGATACAACCAAACATTCCACAGGGCCAGGGAAAACGCCGTAGCCATGGCAACCCCCACAACTCACCAGTGTAGGCTTTTTACAAAAGCATTCTGGTGAGGGTGAGAAAAGGGGGACAAGGGTGGAAAGTGGACAAGGAAGAGGGGAATTATTCAAGAAGTACTTTATTACAAGTAATACAGAAATTGCTGAAAAGACCATTTTTCGTTTGTATTATCTCCCTTGTCTACTGTCCTTCGTTCCTTCCTTGTCTTGTCTCCACCCAAATGTTAAAAACCTACCCTTGTCAGCGTAGGTGTGCCCAGTCTGACTGAGCTTTGTAGATTGAAATAAATCGCAGTACTGCCGTCGGTAAGCCCAATTCGGCGATAAAGGCCCAAAATATACCCATGGCGAGGGCATAATCATAGACGCCGTAAGCAGCCGTGCCCAGCCAGCGGGCGAGCAATACCTGAGAACCGTACAAAACCAGGGTACTGAATACTTGTATCGTTAGTGCGACCCCTGCCCCTCGCACTAGCTTGGCTAATAAACTTGGTTGCTGCAAGACTACCCCCTTAACTCACCGTTCGCTTAATTTTAAACAAGGAATTTTGTAATTCGCATTAAGACCTTTATTCTACAAGCTTTTCAGATTAACCCCTATTCCCAACACTGCTCGGTTGAGAATTTTTGTTTCTTCTCCAGAGAAGCTGAGGACCTGAGGAGCTGCCTCAACCGACAAATTTCTGTGAACCGAGCAGTATTGCGACGTCAGCGAGCGAGGAAGGAAAGTAGAGAGTGAAAATATTGTATGATAGTAACCGTAAACCTTCTGGGCTAGTCGGTTTACGGGATTGAAAGTTAATCATTTGTGTTGAGAAAACTCACAACTAAATTACCGATTAGGGTAAAGGAAAGACCTGCCATCGAGAATCTTCACTATTCTCGGCCGGTTTTTCTCATTCCCTCAAGAGTCGGGTCGTTCATTGGCAAAGTAAGCCCAAGTCCCAATGGTGGCAGCTAGAAGCCAGCCGAGAACCAACACGGAAATTAAAGCGATCGTCATAGTTGTCATGAAAGTTACTCCTCTAGTAACACTGTGCATGCACAGCTTAACAAGTTTGACAAGTAAATGCAACAAATCTTAATAAAACTGGGCAAATTGTTACAAAGGGAAAAACTGAACTTAGATTTCGGTTTGTTTGGAGAAGGAGCGGATTTTGCTCCAATCACTTCTGAGTGCTTCTGTCTAGGGATTGTTCCCGAAGGAGACTTTGAGGAGAAAACTTAAGAAAGCCGGAGATTTAGCCTATCTCTGAGAAAAAGTAGTGCCGGACAACACAAAAAACTTTCTAATAACTATAAGTTATTAGTTCGGTAGTAACCTTGCGAAAACCTACACTCTTGGCTGAGAGAGAGTGTTTGAAAAATCGTAGAATGAGTCAAGGAACTCAAAATTAGATAAAAATTCTCTTCTATGATGCGCCCAAGTTACGATACTGATATCACTGATGAACAATGGTTGAAAATTGCCAGTTTCTTCCCAAGAGCAAATCATCGAGGAAGACCCAGAACGATAGATGTTCGAGAAATTATCAACGCTATACATTATAGTGGATGTGATGGGCTTACTTCTGGCTGTAATGGTACACAGTGCATCAATTCAAGAGAGAAGAGGCTTTAAATTTCTTTCGTTCAAGATTCGTCATCTCTTTCCGAACTTGAAACTAATTTGGGTCGATGGTGGTTATGATGGTCAACCGTTGCAACTCTGGGTTAAACGTTGGTTTGATTGGGTGGTGGAAACAATTAAACGGAATCAAAATACGAAAGGGTTTGAGGTTTTACCAAAACGTTGGGTAGTGGAGCGAACTTTTGGTTGGTTTGGGCGGTATCGTCGTTTGAGCAAGGATTATGAATATTTACCAACCACCAGCGAAACCATGCTTTATATCTCCATGATCAATCTTATGTTAAGACGTTTGACTCGGAGTTCGTCGACTCAGGTGTCCACTTAATTTTGAATTTTCAAACATGCTCTCTTAGAAGGCATTCATGCTCAAAGGAAATTTCCTAGATGCCAATTATGCTTTTGGGGGTGTTGACCGTTCAATTGACTCAACTGATTGAGTCAAAAAATAAACATTCTGATGCACTGCACTGGGAAAGTGAGAGAGTTATCCAAACTTGGATTTATCCTTGGCCAATAGAGGTCTTTCATGAGTTCAGCAAGCAAGCTACTGGTCTGGAGTCGTCTCAGGTACTCAACTACGAAGCGGTTAAGCGCCACTTTCGATTGAGTTGTGTAGTGCAGTCGTTACTTCAGAGAGCCACTTGTGGTGGGCAGAAATCTGAGGGATTTAGGTTTGCTGAAGGAAAGCAAACTTTAGATCAAAAGCTTTATTCTCTAAGTCGCGAGGCTTTAGGTCAATTATTATCTCTAGCACAGAGCTTGTTTGCTCAAGGTCAATCCTCTCAACAAGTTTTGGAGGTGCTTATGCCGCTGTAATACAAAGCGATCACCACTGAAAACATTCAAGCGATCGCCCATAAAACTTAATATCTAAATTTCGATAACTTGCCAAAAAGATAATTAATTATAAATTAAATAAATAATGAAACATCGACATGAAAAAATTCAGCTAATGCTTTGGCTTGATTTTTACTAATACTTCTTTTGCCATTTACTACTTCAGAAACTACTCCTCTTGAGCCAATAATTCCCACCAATTCTTCTTGTTTGATCTCGTTTTCTGTCATTAAATGTTTTAACATTTCTTGTGGATTTCCTTCTGATATAGGATATTTTTCGTCTTCAAATTTTTCGATTAATACTAATAATAATTCCAGGAAAGTTTCTTCTTCTTTGCTTAAATCATCACGATGTTCGAGTTCTTGAGCAAGAGCGATCGCCTTTTCGTTTTCTGCTTCGGTAGTAATGGGCTTAGGCTGATATTGTGCTAGTAATGTACCGTATTTATCTGGACTAAAAGTAAGGGTCATTTTTCCAACCTCCTCTATCATATTCTGCATGGGTCAAAATGTACTTGATATATATAGTTTGACGAGCATAAATCACATCGGCAATCAAACGATAGTTGTTCCCTCTAATATTGAATGCAGTAAAGTTACCAACCGCCTCGGCAGTCTTATAGGTTTGTTGAACTTCAATTAAGTTCTGCCACTGGGCTTTACTAGCAAGCCGATACCATTGCTCAAGGGCAGTACAAGAATCTCTATGACTCTGACAAAACTCTCGTAGTATTCGGCGACTGATGACACGCATTTTTATTAGTTGGTTTTTGTCTTTTATTTATATTCTCAATTTGAAAATATTTTGTCAAGGTCTTGCCAACTGCATCAATATGATTGTGCATTTACTGATTAATGGATTTAGTTTTTTGATTGAATATGAATTTAAAGCCTAAGCCTTCGTCTCTAATACGAATGGCGCTGACTTAAGGATTCACCTTTTGAAAAATGTAGGCAGGCGATCGCTAACAAAGACAGGCGATCGCCAAAAAAATAATTGTCAAAGTTAGTTCCTCAGAGGAAAATGATCTTGGCCCTCATGGTCTATAGTTTAGGACAACGCCAACTTAGGCATGCATTAGAACGCACTAATTCTACCCTTCCTAATCAAAAAGGTAAGCCTACGGCTCGACCTACTTTAAGATGGATTCTTCAATGTTTTCAGTCAGTTCATTTAGTATTTGTTGATAGGATGGAGTCTTTGATTAAATTGACTGATAAACAAGTACTAATTTTGCAGTGCCTTGGTGCCTCTTCTCAGAAATATTATTTTTTATCTTAAATAACCTGCTGAATGTGGGCAGAAGAGCCATTGTTAATTGTTTAACTTTAATTCCTCAAATTGAGCTAAAAATTTCCATAAACGGGCTGCTATTTTTGCGACTCCTCCCTGAATATTTGTTTCAATATTTAACGGTAAAACAGGATCATGAAGAGATAAACGTAATAAAAACCAGCCTTGTTCTGATTCACCTTGACAAGAAACCCTTATCCCCTCATAGTTATTGGGAATAATATTCCAGTCTGGTTGCTTAGCACTAAATTCTGTTAATTTTTCTATGACCTTATTACCATAATCCTTAAAATTTTTAGCACTAATTACTAACCTAAATTCTTCACTTTCTATCGGTTCATTTAAGGTACTAATTAATTCCGTTAAATTCTTATTTTCTAACTTTAGTTTAGCCAATTCTATCAATAATTTAGTGACTAAATATGCACCGTCATCGAGAAAATAGTTTTCTTTAAAGGCTGCATGGCCTGATGTTTCCATCGCTAACCATGATTCTACACCCTCTTTATTTAACCGTAAAGATTCATTAATTACATTTTTATAACCTCTTTTAAAACGGTAATGTTTCCCTTTTAATTCTTTTTCGATAAACTGAGTCAAACCATCGGAAGTAATAGAATCAGTAACGATAGTACTATGAGGATGTTCTTTTAAAATTATGGCACTAATTAAGGCAATTAATTTATTGCGGTTTAATTCTTTTCCTTGACTATCAACGGCGGCACTACGATCGACGTCAGTGTCAAATATTATACCAAAATCGGCCTGATTATTAATGACGGCTTGAGAAATCGACATCATGGCTTCCTTATTTTCAGGATTGGGAATATGATTAGGAAAAGTGCCATCAGGCTCTAAAAATTGACTACCTTCTATATCCGCACCTAAAGGTTGAAGAACTTTTGTAGCATAAAAACCCCCTGCCCCATTTCCAGCATCAACAATAATTTTCAAACCTTGTAAAGGGGTTTCAAAATGATTGGGATGGTTAACAGCTTCTCTAATTTTGGTGACAAACTGATTCCCATAAATCGACATAAAATCACGCTTTTCAATGTTGCCCATTTTCTCAACGAAGGGAAATTCCCCTTTTTCGGCAAGGGATAGAATTTCGGTAATATCTTGTTTTTCTAAACCCCCTTTATCGGTAAAAAATTTTAGGCCATTACGGTTAAAGGGCAGATGACTGGCGGTTAACATAATTGCACCGTCACACTGATAATCTATGGTGATCGTACTTATAAACATGGCGGGAGTAGATGCCATCCCAAAATCATATACTTTTACCCCCAAACTAGCGATCGCTTTCATAGTGGCATTCATTAAAGTTTCACCAGATAAGCGACTATCCCTACCGATGGAGATGGTTAATTCAGAAGTAGGCTTATTTTTTTGCTGACTCAACCAGAGGGCAAAAGCCTTACCGATAAAAGCGACAACATCAGGAGTTAGGTTAACGTCTTCTCCTTCTATGCCTGTTAAAGCAACTCCCCGAATATCTGAACCATTTTGTAATTTTTGCCAATTAGTATTGATCATGACCAGTCATTTTGAGTAAATTAGGATATTTTTACTTCCATTATTAACCAATACTGCGAGGGTTTTGGAAAATATAATTGTCGGCGGTGGTAAGGCAGGAGGCAGAAGGTAATAAATTCGTGAAAATTTCCCTTCTGAATTCTAAATTCTAAATTCCAAATTTCCCTGTTTCAATTCAAACTTGACGGACTACCACTGAAAATGATATGATCCGGCACATTATCTTTAACGATATAGGTATAAGATTGTGAAAGATTCTCACTATAGATCCCTGAGCTTAGTGGGCGAAGGACAGTTTAGCAAAGTTTATACCGCCATCCATCGTCAAACAGGGGAACTAGTGGCACTAAAAGAATTTAATCCCCAAAAATTCTCCACGAAAAAGTTTTTACGGGAAATGCGTATTCTTCTACGTTTAGAGCATCCTAATATAGTCCGTTGTCAAGGCATTGAGCATAATTCTCACCGGCGGCATTTAGTAACAGAATATTGTGAGGGTGGTACTTTAAGGGATTTATTGGAAGACCCTGTTGATCTTAGCATCGAACAAAAGTTAAAAATTATTAGCGATATTTTAGACGGGTTAAATTATGCTCACACACAAGGTATTATTCACCGAGATTTAAAGCCAGAAAATATCTTATTATGCTTAACTCCCCAAGGTTGGAGTGCCAAAATATCTGATTTTGGTGTCGCTAAAATTGATTTAGAAGATAAAGAGCTTAATTTAAGTAGTATGGGTGACACTGGCTCTCCTGCTTATATGGCACCAGAACAATTTTATGGTAAATACTCCTATGGTTCTGATATTTATGCCCTAGGGATTATGTTATATGAATTACTTATCGGTAATCGTCCCTTTAGGGGTAGCCCTAAGGAAATCATGACAGGACATCTTAACCAGACTCCTCAATTCCCTCAAGATTTACCTTCTCCCCTAGGATCAATTTTAAGGAAAGCCCTGCAAAAATTGCCTCAAAACCGTTTTTGCACTGCTCGAGAAATGAGAAAAGAAATCCTTGACGCCACTTTAGAATTGCAAAGTCAAAATCAATTTTTATATCATCGAAGACATCCAAAAAATATTAGTTTAGATTTAATTTATGGAGAATTTATAAACCAAAATATTAATTTTTTAATCGCTAAAGATAATTTTATTTATCTGGGAAATTCACAAAATTTTTATATTGAAAATTATCAAAAATCCACTAATGATAGAATTAGTCTAAAAATAATTACCAGCCATGAATTAGATGGTCAAATTGTTGATTTACAAAGTGTTAATTCAGGTTGTATTATTTGTACTCATGATTTATCAAATTATTACAAATATTCTTTATTTTACTATGATGCTTTTAATGACGATATTCAAACATTAATAGACATTCAAAGCGAATATTTAACCTATGGAATAGCCAATAATTATCATTGGTTTGCTATTAATCAAGTCTTGAATGGGGAACAATGTTTCCAAATTATTGAACCAAAAAATCTCACCTCTATTGCTCTTTTAATTAAAGACTTTTCACCTAAACAAATCATCCCTATTGATCAAGATCACGGAGTAGTTATTTATACTCAATGGGAAATAGACAAAAACCAGACTTTTTTTCGTTTTTTTAATCATCGTGGTGATTGGCAGGATCTCTATACTGTCTTTTTATCATTACATAGTCTTGTTCATCATCAGGGGATACCAAAGACCTTTTTAACAAGGGAAAAACGGACCAATAATTTAGTTTTAATTAAGTTTGATCCTTTTGTCGTTCGCCGTATCCCTCTTAATTTCAGGGCTGATTTTTACCTACCTAGTGCATGGGGATTTCTTTGCGCCAATCAATCAGGAAGTATTACTTTATTAGATTTACAAGGTAATTATTTAGGAGAAACAAATATTAACAAAATTATCAAAGCGATTACACCCTTAGATAAAGATAAAATGATTGTAATTGTAGAAGATAATTGTCGAGAAAAAAAAGAAATTTATGCAATCCCCAAATTACTGGACTCTTGAAAACTCACTGGTGCGTGATCGATGGTAAACTCCTTGACACTCCCGCCGTCAAGCTTACGCTGTGACGGGGGATTCTTGTATCACAGACACTTAACTAGCTGAGTCAAATTACTTTGACTAAACCCCGTCAGTAGGTCTCCACAAGCATTTTCATTCACGGTATGCCCTACCGCAATTAATCCTCTATTTCTAATTACCTCTGCACTGACTACATCTCTGGGTGCAATATAACCACAATACTGACAATGATGTGTTCTTTCACCTAACTGCTTTTTGCCCGTATGATTACCACAGTTACTACATTCTTGAGATGTACCATCTTTGTTAACCTTCAAATAAAACTTACTTCTTTTCCAACACACATAAGGCAATATTTCATTGATAAACTGCCCGATTCCAGAATCTAAAGATTGTTTTCTCACAATCCCACGACTCCAGCTCATGAAGTTTATATCCTCCACAAAGATATTATCTGTCAAATTACAAAGGTAATTTGCTAACTTAAAATGCCAATCACGGCGAGTATTAGCTATTTTTTCATGTAATTTAGCTATTTTGTTAATGATTCTATCCCGGCATCAATACCCAAACTTATTTTACCCACAGGGGCATCTGGGCAAGATTCTGGAGATTGAAAAGCAATCATCACATAATATCCACTCGCCTTTTTCACTTTTTGAAAACGGGGGAAGCCATAACCCTTTGCTTTCATATCGGCAAAGGCTTTATCTAAAGTTTTTAAAGTTTGTTGTAGTACCTGTGCATTAACAGACTTTAAATATGGCATTGACCTTGTACCCATAAGTAAGAGTGATCACGAAAGAAACAGTTAACAGTGGTTATAATCTTAATTATAAACTTTAACGATTAATAATGACAAGGAATTATCATAAAGGTTTTAGGTCAACGTATAAACTTACCGCTCAGGTGGTTTTAGTCACAAAATATCGTCAAAAGGCAATTAATGAGAAAGTATTGCAAAGGCTAAAAGAAATATTTACAGACACATTAGCTAAATGGGAATGTAAGTTAGTGGAATTTAATGGTGAAAGTGACCATGTCCATTTGTTAATTGATTACAAACCTGATATTGCTTTATCAAAGTTGATTGCTAATTTAAAAACAGTTAGCAGTCGTTTGATTAGAAAAGATTATCCTGATTTAGCTAGTAAGTATTTCGACAATAAACCTTATTTTTGGACTGGTGCTTATTTTGTTGCTAGTTGTGGTGGCGTAACTGTAAGTCAATTAAAACAATATGTGGAGAATCAAAAATCACCTCAAGAATAAGGAATTGCTAAGCAATTTTTGACATTTAAGATAGAAATGTGGGTAAATCCGTGGGTTTGCCCTGACCAACTCCCAATTCATTGTTAATTAGGCTTTGCTTTTATAGTAAGATATAGCAGTTGTATTTGCAAAAAGCTAAAAAATGCAGTGATTGAACGCTATACCTTTCCCGAAATGGGCGGAATTTGGACAGACGAATATCGTTTAAAAACATGGTTACAAGTGGAAATTGCCGTATGTGAAGCACAGGCAGAAGTGGGTAATATTCCCAGAGAAATGGTGGCAGAAATTAAGGCTAAGGCAAATTTTGATGTTCAACGAGTCTTAGAAATTGAAGCGGAAGTTCGCCACGATGTTATCGCTTTTTTGACTAATGTTAATGAATATGTAGGAGATGCAGGAAGATATATTCATCTCGGTATGACTAGCTCTGATATGCTTGATACTGCTTTAGCATTGCAGATGGTGGCTAGTTTAAATCTAATTCTCGAAAGTGTGGAGACTACTATTCAAACCATCCGTTATCAGGCACAACAACACCGTTATACTTTTATGGTGGGGCGATCTCACGGTATTCATGCTGAACCCATTACCTTCGGGTTTAAATTGGCTGGTTGGTTAGCAGAAATGCGTCGTAACCGTGATCGTCTTGTGAAGTTACGACAAGATATAGCCGTAGGGAAAATTTCTGGTGCTGTGGGTACTTATGCTAATATTGATCCCCGTGTTGAAGCCATCGCCTGTAACTTGTTAGGATTAGAACCTGATACCGCCTCAACTCAAGTCATCTCAAGGGATCGTCATGCAGAGTTTGTCCAACAAATCGCCTTAGTCGCAGCGTCCTTAGAAAGATTTTCTGTGGAGATTCGCAACTTACAACGTACTGATGTCCTAGAAGTGGAGGAGTATTTTTCTAAAGGACAAAAAGGATCTTCTGCGATGCCTCATAAACGTAACCCTATCCGTAGTGAACGTATTGCAGGTATGGCAAGAATTATCAGAGGTAATGCGATAGCGGCCTTAGAAAATGTAGCTTTATGGCATGAAAGGGATATTTCCCATAGTTCCGTTGAAAGAGTTATTTTACCTGATACTTGCATTTTGATTCATTTTATGTTGGAGGAAACCACTAATTTGATTCAAAACTTGTTAGTGTATCCTGAGAATATGGCAAGAAATATGAATGTCTATGGCGGTGTCATCTTTAGTCAAAAAGTGTTACTAGCTTTAGTGGCTAAAGGGATGAGTCGAGAAAATGCTTATAAACTTGTACAGGGTTGCGCCCATCAGGCCTGGAATATTCAAGACGGTAATTTTCGTAATTTAATTGAAAATAATGCCGAAGTTAAACAGCTATTATCAGATTCCGAAATTGATAATTGCTTTGATCCGCAACAACATTTGAAGAATCTTGATACAATTTATCAACGATTAGGAATTTAGTGCATAAGGAATAAGTAATAATTAAGGGAATAGTCAATCGGGAACAGGCAACAGTTACAATTAATTGTTCATTGTTTATTGTGTTTATGGTTCATTGTTAAAGGGGGTTTTATGCGTGCTGTTTTAATGGCTGGTGGTTCGGGTACAAGATTACGTCCTTTGACTTGCGATTTGCCTAAGCCGATGGTACCCGTCTTAAACAGACCGATCGCAGAACATATTGTTAATTTACTTAAACGTCAAGGTATTAATGAAATAATTGCTACTCTGCACTATTTACCGGATATTTTCCAAAATTATTTTCAGGATGGTAAAGATTTTGATGTGATCATGAAATATGCCATCGAGGAAGATCAACCCCTCGGGACTGCTGGGTGTGTCAAAAATATTGAACAAATGTTAGATGATACTTTTGTGGTTATCAGTGGCGATAGTATCACGGATTTTAATTTACAAGACGCTATCGCTTTTCACCGAGAAAAAAAATCTCAGGCTACTTTAATTTTAGCTAGAGTACCTAATCCCATTGAGTTTGGGGTGGTTATTACAGATAAAGACGGTAAAATACAACGCTTTTTAGAAAAACCTTCCTCTAGCGAAATTTTTTCCGATACCGTCAACACGGGAACTTATATTCTTGAGCCGGAAGTTTTGGCCTATTTACCTTTACAAGAAGAAGCTGATTTTTCTCAGGATTTATTTCCCTTACTTCTGAAACGGAATGAACCGATGTATGGTTATGTTGCTGATGGTTACTGGTGTGATGTGGGCAATTTAGAAACCTATCGAGATGCTCATTATGATGCTTTAGATCGCAAAGTTAGTCTGAAATTTCCTTACATGGAAACGGCAGAGGGTATATGGATTGGGGAAAATACTTATATCGATCCCACGGCAGTAGTGGAAAGTCCTTCTCTGATTGGTAGTCATTGTCGCATCGGTGCCAGGGCAAAAATTCGGAGTGGGACAACCATCGGTGATAATGTCACCATTGGTGAGGATGCCGAACTCAATCGTCCCATTGTTTGGAATGGCGTTATTGTGGGGGAAGAATCATCTCTTTCAGCTTGTGTTATCGCTAGAGGTACAAGAATTGATCGGCGATCGCAAATTCTGGAAGGGGCAGTAATCGGTCAATTATGTAATCTTGGGGAAGAATCCCAAATCAATACAGGAGTGAGAGTTTGGCCCAGTAAACGCATCGAATCGGGTGCAATTTTAAACATTAACTTAATTTGGGGTAATATTGCCCATCGTAACCTTTTTGGTCAAAGAGGAGTTACAGGGTTAGCAAATATTGACATTACCCCTGAATTTGCCGTTAAACTTGGTGCCGCCTATGGTTCAACCCTGAAACCTCGTAGCAGTGTTGTGGTATCGAGAGATCAGCGTAGCGTATCTCGCATGGTAAGTCGTTCCTTTATTGCTGGTTTAATGTCCGTGGGTATTGATATTCAAAACTTAGATTCAACTGCTATTCCCATTTCTCGTACCATGACTCCAAAATTAGGAGTAGTTGGAGGTGTTCATGTAAGATTGCATCCTGATCGCCATGACTATATTTTGATTGAAATTTTCGACCCCAATGGCATTAATATCTCTAAAGCTAAAGAGAAAAAAATCGAAGGTGCTTATTTCAAAGAAGATTTAAGAAGAGTACAGGCCATGGATATTGGTGATGTGTCTTCTCTTTCTCAAGTTCAAGTATTCGACACCTATCGTAATACATTTGAAGCTCATCTAAATCTTGAGGCGATTACCAATAGTAATAGTAAAATTGTAATTGACTATGTTTATTCCGTCTCAGGGGCGATTTTACCGCAATTATTAGCTAAATTTGGCTGTGATGCGGTGGTTTTAAATGCTAGTTTGCGTCAAAGGGCGATGTCAACACCTGAAAGAGAAAACCTTTTATTTCAATTAGGCCATGTGGTGGAGGCCTTAAAGGCTAACTTTGGGGTACAAGTCTCTGCCAATGGAGAATTATTGGTTTTAGTAGATGAATCAGGCATGCAAATTCGGGGGGAAGAATTGACGGCTTTGATGGTGAATGCCATTTTAACAGCTCATCCCAGGGGAACAGTAGTCATTCCTGTAAATACATCTTCGGCGGTGGAACAAATTGCCCGTCGTCATGATGGAAAGGTTATTCGCACTAAAGCGAATCCTACGGCTATCATGGAGGCAACACAGCATAGTCATAATGTGGTGTTAGGAGGTAGCGGTGATATGGGTTTTATTTTTCCTCAAGTTCATCCAGGTTTTGATGCGATGTTTACCATTGCTAAATTAATAGAAATGCTTACCGTACAAGAGCGATCCCTCACTCAAGTCAAAAGTGAATTGCCCCTTGTTTGTCATAAGTCTCTTTCTTTGCGTTGTCCTTGGAAGGTTAAAGGTTCATTAATGCGTCACTTAGTAGAAACGGAATCTCAAGAAAAACTAGAATTAATTGACGGAGTAAAAATAGTGGAACGTCATAGCGATAACTGGGTGTTAATTTTACCTGATGCGGAAGAACCCTTAATTCATATTTATGCTAACAGCGATGGTCGAGAATGGGTAGAGGAACATTTGCAAATTTATCGTAGTAAAGTACAAGAATTTATCATGACACAACAAATCCTTTAGTTTAGTTTAAATGTCAAAAGAAGCCCCACGCCGTAAACACGACAAAAAAACAACTAGGTTTCGGCGTGGGATGTAATACTGCTAGGTTAGCCTGGATTATTCACCGAAGGCTAAAATCCTCATTATGAACTAACTTCAAAATCCACATTCCGCAGATTACAAAAGTAATTGTACCGTCTTATCAAAAAATGCTACTCCCTAAAGCGATCGTTGTCAGAAACAACAAGTATTGTCTTAGTATATATTGTGTAGCACAAGAAAATCAATAAATTTTTCCACGAGAAAACATGAGGAATATTGATCACTCCCTGAAAATATTATTTCATTGTCATTATCACAATTTAGTTCAAAAATAATTTCATTAGAGGTAATACTTTTGGCAAGAAGAAGGCAAAAATTCTAAGATAAAACTTCGTTCTTCAGTTAAATTAATAACTTGAGTTCTACCATTTATTGAGAGGTAATGAATGCCTTGAAAACTCTGAAATATCCATCTGAGAGTCGGATGGTTAATCAGTTTACCTACTTGATTTTTGACAAAATTTTTGCTTCTTTTTAAACTGTTTCTTAGTTCCCTTTGACCCAGGTTATAAACTAATAAACATAAAGACATTATCCACAAAATTGTTTCTACCCTTGAAGGCTTTTCTACAAAGAAACTATCGGCAAAAAACAAAGGGTCTTTGAGAAAACCAAATCCTTGTTCACAACCTTGTTGGTTCTTATAATTTAAGAGTATTTCTCCTGAACTAATTTCTTCTTGCTCCAACATATTTGTCGCTAAAATAAATCTCCCCGCTCCTCTAATTTTTCTTTCTTTAAGTTCTATATTTTCTTCTATTTTTACTTTAATTTTATAAACTTTTTTCCCCTGATTACTCGATTCAATTATTTCCTCTTCAACCAGGGTAAAAAATTTGCTTTTTTTATTGTTATCTGTTAATTGATATCTAGCCGTTGATATTTCGGCAAACTCTTCTTTTTCTAATTCTTTTACTTTTTTTATTGCTTTTTCTTTTTCCGTTTCTATTTTTTGCTCTAATTTCTTTAAATCACTTTTTTTTCTGGCATCACTCTCTACTATTAACCATCTTTGTTTTAACCCTTTATATTCTACTTTTTCTTCTCTCCATTTATATCCTTTCTTCTTAAATTCTTCCCTGAGTTCTCTTTCTTCTTCTCTCATCTTTTCTAAGATTTTTATTTCTTCTATTTCTACTGTTTCGATTAATTCTTTTGCCTCTTTTATCGTTAATGGTACTCTGGTTATATACTTTATATTTCCCATTAATTTTAGATTCTTTTCACTGTATAATGCACTATCTGCGACGATTATACTATCTATTTTTATTCGTTTTTTAAACTCAACAACTATTTGACCAAATGCTTTTTTATCCGTTTCATTTCCATCTGCAGCTCTCATAAATAATGGTATAGCATTATCATTACTAACGATTAAATCTAAGACACATTGTTTTAAATCAAACCTATGGTCACGAGAATATCCTTTCTTGATTAAAATAGGTCTTTTTTTGATTATTTCTTCACTTTCTTCTTTTACTTCTTCATTTTGATATTCTCCATGCAAATGAAATGATGTTGCATCTAAATGACTATATTTGGTTTCGATGTTAAACTTTTTTATTACTAATAAAACTATTTCAATAAAGATATTTGTTAATCCTAGTTCATATATTTCATCCATTACTCGTCCTATTTTATCATCGTTTAAATATTCACTTTTTATTTGGGAACCTAACAATTTTTCTACTGCTTTATCTTCAAAAAATTGGCTAAATAAGTATAGAGGTCGTGAGACCATTCCTAATCCATTTATTATCATCGCTTTTACTACTTGTCCACTGGTTATTTTTTCTCTTTTATCTACACCTAATCTTTCATTTATTACTTCGACTATTCCTATCTCATCTATTATTCCTGCTACTATTCCTAAATGGTCTATATTTTTTATTTCTATTGTTTCTAATGGTGACACTTTTTTCTGTTTTCTTATCTTTTTAATGACCTGTTTATTATCTCAGCTTTTTCCTCGAGATTTCTTGAGTATTTATACTCAGCAATCTTTGCGATTTCTGCGTAGTGTTTTATACTATTTTTTGAAGTGCGGAGAATGAGATAATTAGTTTCATTTCTCCCCACAAGTCAAACTCCTTGCCATTATCACCATGATTCTGACCACAACATTCGCCATGGTTATCAGCTGGAATTGTAGGGGGTATGACTTGAGCTTGTTTTCCACCATGGCAACAACAGTCTTGATGAAGGTGGGAGTCTGCCATAACGGTACCTCCCAAGCTACAAGATTGCGATCGTAGAAAGTTCCGCCATTTTTGATAATACGTCCCTACTACTGAATATTCCAGAACGTATTAGCGATTTTAGAATGCGGACATTTATGGGAGCCATAGAACTTATTTGTCAGTCTTTACCGGAGTCTGTTCCGATACAAGCTTCATCTGCTCTCCACAACATATTTCTGAATGGGGCATAGTTTCTGGACAGGGACAAGGCTTCTCATAAACAAGCTGGGCTCCGCACTTTTCGCAGACATAACGATCTCCGACTTGACGTGGCATTTTAATCTTCTCCTTCACTTTGTTAGGTTATTTGAAGCTTACCGAGCAGGGCGTCGAAGAGACAAAGAGATCTCTTCCTTCCTTAGTAAAAAGTTTACCTAGGCGCGGCAACTCATATCTTAATAATAGCGGGTTGAGAACTGTATCGGTCAAAATCCAATCAATCAAAATAATTTCCTCTATAACTAAACCTACCGGAACACGACGACTCACCTCAAACAATCCCGGCATAGATAATCCTGCTTGGATGCGTTGATATGCAAAAGTTATCATGGTAGCAACATCATCAGTCAGAACAATTCGTACTTCTTGAGCTGCCCATGCTAAAACCGCTGGGTCATCTGCTCCCGATAAGTCCACATCTTGAACACGCACAATATTAATATCTGGTTTTTGACGAAGAACGCCTCGCACAATTTGGTGATTAAAATTTTCATCAGCTAGAAATCGAACCATTTTGGATTACCTGAATTGATTTCGCCTAGCAAGCAGGCGATCGCGTATTCCAATGGGATTAAAACGTTGTTCAGCCTCCTGCTGAATCACATTTGCCTGACGTTGACGTTCCGCTCAGTTTCTATAGGTGCAGGTTCAAGAGCAATTGCTAGAGTCATAAACTTTATTAGGCTTTTACTTCATATCATAACCGGCTAGAGATAAAGGAGGTTAGGGATTGGGTTTATCAGTAGATAATCAATTAACAAAACTTAATGGATTGGATTAAATTCTTGATATTAGTAACAATTTGTTAAGCAACTTGGACAAATTCATCCTGATTTCATATTTGGGTAGCAACATGGAAGTAAAAGATATCCATCAATAATGGGGAGAAAAAATGACTAACAATTTGCGCTACAAAACTCTTATTGTTATTGCTCTATTTGGGTTCGGACTGTTGGCACTAACAGCAGCACCTTCCTTAGCAAATCTTGATGAGGAAAGAAAAGAAAATTTCTCTTCTAACTTTACTCATTATGGGGAAAGATCAAATCAAAACGATCAATTGATTGCTCAATATAGTCCCGGAGGCTTCCCGGGATGTTGTGGAGGTGGAGGTTGGGGATACCGTTCCCCATATAGCAGAATGTATGATCCCAATAGTATAGAAACTATCAGCGGGGAAGTGGTTAGCATAGATACCTTTACGCCAATGGGCGGCATGTCTCAGGGAATGCACCTGCGCTTGACAACAGATAGTGAGACAGTTGACGTCCATTTAGGACCAGCCTGGTATCTACAAAACCAGGATATCCAGATTCAGCCCTCAGATAAGATTACGGTCACAGGATCAAGAGTCAACTTTAGTGGGCAATCTGCCATGATAACTACTAAGGTACAGAAGAGTGATCAAACCTTAACTTTAAGGGATGAAAACGGTTTTCCAGTTTGGCATGGTTGGAGACAACGCCAGCCTAATTAACTTTGAATCAAACAAATTAGCAAATAATCAAATATTTAGTGTGGTTGTCCGGGGAAAAAGATGATGAGTGATTTCTGTGACAAAACTATCGAGAAAACTGTACAAAATTTGTCGGCAGTGGCTCGCTTTAATGACAAAAAAAGAATCTAAAATAATGAGGAAGTAAGTTATGGAAAATATTCGTCTTCAACTCCAAGGAATGAGTTGTGCTGGTTGTGCATCTAGTATCGAAAAAGCTGTTAAAGAAGTTTCAGGAGTAAAAGAATGTAATGTTAATTTTGCCCTCTCTCAAGCAACCGTTTCTTATAATCCTCAAATAACTAATTTAACTCAAATTCAACAAGCAGTAACTGAAGCAGGATATTCGGCTTTTTTAGACTCAGAAGAAGATCATGATGCCGAGAAAAAAGCCAGAATTGCTGAACAAAAAGAATTAACTCACAAAGTCATCTTAGGTGGCATCATCAGTGTTTTATTAATTATCGGTGTTTTACCCATGATGACAGGTTTAGAAATACCTTGGATTCCTCAATGGTTACACAATTCTTGGGTGCAGTTTGTGTTAGTAACTCCCGTAATGTTTTGGGTTGGGAAAGACTTTTTTGCCGGCGGCTGGAAAGCTTTTAAGCGGCATTCTGCTAATATGGACACTTTAGTCGCTTTAGGCACGGGAGTCGCTTATCTTTACTCTTTTTTTGCCACCATCTTTCCTAACATTTTAGAATCTCAGGGCGTTCAAGTAGCGGTTTATTACGAAGTAGCAGGAGTTGTGATTACTCTGGTTCTTTTAGGCAGATTATTGGAAAATCGAGCCAAAGGACAAACTTCAGAAGCTATTCGTAAATTAATGGGTTTACAGGCAAAAACCGCCAGGGTAATTCGTCAGGGACAAGAGATAGATATTCCTATTAAACAGGTAGTCGTCGAAGATATCATTCTAGTTCGTCCTGGAGAAAAAATTCCTGTAGACGGAGAAGTAGTAGAAGGAGAATCTTCCATTGATGAGTCTATGGTAACAGGTGAACCAATCCCTATTAAAAAACGAGCTGGTGATGAGGTCATTGGGGCAACCATTAATAAGACTGGAAGTTTTAAATTTAAAGCCACCAAAGTAGGCAAAGATACGGTCTTGGCTCAAATTGTACAGCTAGTCAAAGATGCCCAAGGTAGTAAAGCCCCGATTCAACAATTAGCAGATCAGGTAACGGGATGGTTTGTACCTGTAGTAATCGCGATCGCCATTCTTACTTTTATAATTTGGTTTAATACTATGGGCAATGTAACTCTCGCCATGATTACCACAGTAGGTGTTTTAATTATTGCTTGTCCCTGTGCCTTGGGTTTAGCAACTCCGACCTCAATTATGGTTGGTACAGGAAAAGGGGCAGAAAACGGAGTGTTAATTAAGGGGGCAGATAGTCTGGAATTAGCCCATAAACTCAATACCATTGTCTGTGATAAAACGGGTACTATTACTGAAGGTAAACCCAGTGTGACAAACTACATCACCGTTAAAGGTGTAGCCTATCATCATGAAATTGAACTCTTAGCAATAGCGGCGGCGATCGAAAAAAACTCCGAACATCCTTTAGCTGAAGCAGTAGTAAACTATGCCAAATCTCAAGGAGTTTCAAGTCCTTTACCCGATGTAAACAATTTTGAAGCTGTTGCAGGAATGGGAGTCCAAGGAAATGTCTCAGGTAAATTCGTCCAAATTGGTACTCAACACTGGATGAATGCTTTAAAAATTGGTTCTCAACAGTTAGAATCAACCCGTCAACAATGGGAAAGTGAAGCCAAAACCACTGCTCTAATAGCGGTAGATGGACAAATTGAGGGCTTAATCGGTATTGCTGATGCCATCAAACCTTCTTCCGTTGAAGCGGTTAAATCCTTGCAAAAAATGGGGTTAGAGGTAGTTATGTTAACAGGAGATAATCAAAAAACCGCCGAAGCGATCGCTTCTGAAGTCGGTATTCAAAGAGTTTTCGCCCAAGTACGTCCAGACCAAAAAGCCAATATTATTCAAGAAATTCAACAAGAAAGACCAAGCCGTAAACAAAAACAGAAAATTGTGGCTATGGTAGGTGATGGTATTAATGATGCCCCCGCCTTAGCACAGGCAGATGTAGGAATAGCGATCGGTACAGGCACGGATGTGGCCATGGCAGCAAGTGATTTAACTTTAATTTCTGGCGATTTACGGGGAATTGTCACCGCGATTCAACTTAGTCATGCCACCATGAGAAATATTAAAGAAAATCTCTTTTTTGCCTATATTTACAATAGCCTTGGTATTCCCATTGCCGCCGGAATTTTATATCCCTTCTTTGGCTGGTTACTCAATCCCATTATTGCGGGTGCTGCTATGGCATTTAGTTCAGTTTCAGTAGTGGCAAATGCCTTAAGATTACGCAAATTTAAGCCTAAATTGAGCCTGTAATTATTATTAAGAGGAAGGCAAAAAAATGTCAGAAACAAACATTATCAAACAATATCAATTCGCTTTAATTGTTCCTTTAATTTTTAGTTTATTACTAGAATTTATTTACTGGGTTGTCAGGGGAATTATGTTATTCCCTGGTCATACTTGGGAAAAGTTTCGTTGGGCTTTAAATTGCGGTTTAGCTATGGGTTCTGTTGTGGGGGTAATTACTTGTTTATTTATTGTCGAAAAATTAAGAAATTTTTATTAATTATGATTGCTCAGGAGCAAAAAAAATGAACAAGCAAAAAGCATTTCTTACTTTACTATTAAGTCTTGGTTTAATATTTGGTATGGCACAAGCTTCTAATGCCAAAATAGAATCAACAGAATCAACCAATGAATTTTCTCGCATTGAGCAACCTTTACCTTTAAAACTATTCGTAACATTAGGAGGCTTAGGATTAATTGGGGCTGAAGTTTGGTGGTTTTTATTCAGTAAAACTAAATCTCAACAAGCCACATCACATCAAGGAATTCAAGAACTAGAAATAACTGTTGATGGTGGCTATAACCCCGATAGAATTGTTGTACAGGCAGGTCAACTAGTGAGACTCAATTTCTTCAGAAAAGATCCCAGTAGTTGCCTGGAAAAAGTTTTATTACCAGATTTTCATAAAGCTGTAGAATTAAAACTCAATCAAACAACTTCTGTCGAATTTACGCCAACAGAAGCAGGAGAATATACTTTTCACTGTGGTATGAATATGTTTAGAGGAGTTGTCAAAGTACAAGGTTCTAATCAGCAAGAAATACCTGCTACTAATCATCATCATGTTCATAAACCTTCAGAAAAAACAGATGAAATGAGTCTAAATGCCATCTTACATCAGGGAGTTCAAGAAATGGATATTGAAGTTAAAAAAGGCTATGAACCCTCCAGAATTATTGTCAAAGCTGGTTTACCAGTCAAGCTAAATTTCTTCCGCCAAGATGCGAATAAATGTCTAGAAAAAGTCTTTGCTCAATACGATCGCTATGCTGCCCAGACTCCAGCATTTTTGCCTCGCTTAGGTAAGAAGTCTAGAAGATTAACTGAGGACGAAAAGACCTAAAAAGCAGCAAATTTTATGTCAAAGGCAAATGGGGCATTCGACGCTATAACTGGTTTGGTTTGCAAGGGATTATTCGCATCGAGTCTAAGGAGAAAATGTAAATTAACTCAGGGAGACAAAATTATGAACAATAAACTTGTAATTTACGGAGCAATTGGTTTTATATCTGGTGTGATTCTCACTATTTTAATCGGCTTGTTAGGTATGTCTGGCATGATGTGGGGTAGATGGGGCATGATGCACGACTGGTGGCAGGAAGGATGTCAAAATTTCCCTCGTCGAGAACTTCCCAATAATCCCAACCAATGAAATCAACAAATTTTACCAAGGTTTAGTCTTTCACATTGTTCTACGGCTAATTGATGCAAATTGGTAGCAACTTCTACAACTTCCCCTTAGATTTAGCAAGTGCAGAACCTGTATCTGCTCCTGTAATCAATGGCTAAAAATTAGCTTGGTTGTGATAATGACAACTAAATAATAATAAAAAACACTCTCTAGTAATAGGGGGTGTTTTTTAGTAATAGGGGGTGTTTTTTGGTGTTTGTGTTACCATGAGAACAGTGGTGATCAAAGGGAGAATTATGATAATGAATGCTTATACTATTAACTTGAATGTAATTTCTAAAATTGATGACGAAAAATTTTATCAACTCTGCCGTCATAATCCCGAACTAAACTTAGAACGAAATCAAAAAGGAGAGATTATTATTGTGTCACCAACGGGGGGAGAAACTGGAAATTATAATGCGGAGTTAAATGCCGATTTTGTTGTTTGGAATCGTAGGAAAAAATTAGGCAAAATTTTTGATTCTTCTACTTGTTTTAAACTACCAAAAGGCAGTAATCGGTCTCCTGATGTGGCTTATATAAAAAATGAAAGATGGGATGAATTAACAGAGGAAGAAAAAACGAAATTTTCACCTATTGCCCCTGATTTTGTTTTAGAGTTAATGTCAAAAACTGACTCATTAAAAAATACTCAAGATAAAATGGAAGAATATATGGATAATGGAGTGAAATTAGGATGGTTAATTAACCCTGAAAAAAAACAAGTAGAAATATATCGTCAAGGGCAAAAAAAAGAGGTTTTAGATTATCCACAAACTATATCGGGAGAAGATATTTTACCTGAATTTACTTTAGATTTAAGTCCAATTTGGTAAAATACATTTATTAGATAAAATCCTTATTTATTTTTTACTTTAAAAGGTCGTGAAACAAAAATCTGTGGGAAAGGCTTTCGGGTCATTCGCCATAATATTTTAACCGTTGTTTTTGTTGGGTTTTGCCATCGAGCAACCCAACCTACACTCCTGAAGCCGTGAAACTCATCTGCAGTAAAAACAGTCAAATCAAAATCGAGGCATCGGGCAATATTACCTTAGACAATATTCGGGAAGTGGCGAAGACAGGAATAGACTATATATCCAGTAGCGCACCGATTACCCGCTCTACTTGGTTAGATTTGAGTATGCGTTTAGTTTCCTATTAAAACTCAATATTGAGCATTCAGACTCGGATCGGATTAGCACAAGGGTCAAACTTTGCATGAAATCATACACTAACCAGCTCCGAACTCTGGGGATTTTAGTAAGGGTGTTAGGGACGCAAAGGCTTTTCCTCGATGACTTATTTTCCGTTTCAATTCTGGTGGCATCTGTGCAAAGGTTTGCTTAAATTCAGGCACAAAAAAAATCGGATCATAACCAAAACCTCTTTCTCCTTTCATTTCTGTCAATATTTCTCCCTCACAAATACCCTCGGTTTTAATCACTATTTCTCCTTGAGGATTTGCGATCGCCACTGCACAGACAAATTGGGCTTTACGATTAGTTTGACCATTTAATTCTTGCAATAAGCGATGAATGCGATGGAGATCTGTTTTACCATATCTAGCCGAAAAAATGCCGGGTCGACCATTTAATGCTGTAACCATTAAACCAGAATCATCGGCGATCGACCATTCTTTTAATACTTTGGCCACTTGTGAGGCCTTGAGGATAGCATTTTCTATAAAAGTTATCCCCGTTTCTTCTACCTCCAATTCTGGAGGTTTTAAAACTAATTCAAGGTCAAATACTTGTAAATGTTCTTGGATTTCCTTGAGTTTACCAGCATTACTCGTAGCTAGGACTAATTTTTTCATGATTAAAACATTTTATGACTGGTCTAATTAAGGCTTTTTGTTCTGTTAAATTACTGCTTAATAAAGGTCAGATGGATCGGCAGCATTAAGTCTACGAATTGCAATTAGTCCAGACACAGAACACATTATAATAGTTAAGGTTAAAACAGTAATAGCCCTAGTTATAGTCATAATAATCGGTAAATTTGTAGCACCTGCTGCCAATGAGTACAGTATCATTGTTATTGAAATACCTGGAATATAACCTAATATTGCTAAGATAATTGCTTCTTGAAAAACAACCAAAATAAAGTAACGATTTTTATAACCAATTGCTTTTAAAGTTGCATATTCGGGTAGGCGATCTGAGATATCAGTATAGAGAATTTGATAAACAATTAAAACTCCAACCATAAAACCAATTCCGGTTCCCATGGAAAAGATAAATCCAATCGCAGTACTAGTTTTCCAATAGTGTTTCTCCCACTCAATAAACTCTTCCTTAGATAAAATTCTAACATCTGGTGGGAGTTTCTCTGTTAAAGCTTTTTGAACTAACTGTAAATCAGCATTCTCATTTAAGTGAATAACCCCAACATCAATCAAACTTCGATCTCTGTCAGGCAAAAGACGATGAAAATTAATATCACTAGTGATGAGATTTCCATCAGCGGCAAAAGAAGCTCCTAAAGCAAATAATCCTCCAATTTTAACGCGATGATCGTTTATTTCTGCTGTAACACTCTTTTTCTCCTCAAGTAAGGAGGGAACAGGTCCAAATTCTTCCCTAGATAGGGCATCAAATAAATAAACATCTCTGTGTTTAATCGAAGCAATTGTTTTTGATAAACCTGGTAAATTCAGAGGATTACTATCAGGATTTAAGCCAACAATAAGTAAAGTACGGGTACTGCGATTAACGGGATTTTTCCAAGAAGCAAAATCCATATAGACCGTAGTAGTTGATTGAACCCCCTCAATAGCTAGGGATTGATAGATCCGCGTGCGAGAAAAAGCTTCCATCGATATAGTAGAACGAGAGTCAGGACTAATTAAAAAAAGATCTCCTCGAAAACTTTTGTGAAATCTGACATTACTTTCAAAAAGTGCAGCTTGAAACCCAAGCTGAATAAACATCAGCATATCAGCAAAACCGACTCCTGCTAATGCGATTAAGAGGCGAGTTTTTTGGTGGTTTAATTGTAACCAAGCTAAAGAAGTTTTTATCATAAGTAGAGATTTCAACCTTGAGTTAATTAAAGAAAAATTTTGACGATGACCTGTGAATAGGTTAATCGGGTGAATTTGTCCCGTTCTTCTTCATTTAATTTGATCTTAACTTCAACTACTCTATTATCTACATCTGAAGATGGATCGATTTCAAAAATTCCTTGTTGGTTAATGAGCCAACCCACCTCACTTACAGTTCCTTCTAATTCACCAGGAAAAGCTCCATTTTCGCTTTTAATCTTAACAGTTTGTCCTGGTTTTACTTGAGCAACATCAGTTTCATAAACTTCAGCAATTACCATCATCTGGTCTGTATTGCCTAACTCTAAAATACTCTGCTCTGATGGCACTCTCTCTCCAGGGTAAGTATAGATTTTGAGGACGCGACTGGTTATGGGAGCTTTAACATAGGTTAATTCCAATTCTTCTCGAGCTTTTTGTCGGGAAGCTTTCGCCCTTTCAACTTCGGCTTGAGCTTTGTAGACATCCACATCCCGCACCTCAGTAATGCGATGGAGTTCCGCTGTTTCTTCTTGAATTTGTTGAGATACGGTATCTTTGGCTTGTTGGGCATTAGCTTTTGCCTCTCGGATATCTTGCTCTAGAGTCGCAATGGTTTGATTAAAAGTAGCTTGTGCTTCTTTTAGTTTCTCTTGCGCTGTTTCTAGGATCAGAGAACGACGATCCAAATCCGAGGCCGAGATAGCCCCATTTTCAGCAAGTTGCTGATAACGTTGATACTCACTTTGTGCATTACGAAGTTCTGCTTGCAAACGATCAATGGTTGCTTGTTGAGTCCCCTTTTCCCCTTGTAATTTCTCTTGAAGACGAAGGATTTTAGCTTGATAGCTGATACTTTCTCCTTGTAACTGAGCTTCTAATCTTTTAATGGTGGCATTTTGGGACTGAATTTCCCCTGATTTAGCTCCAGCTTTGACAATGGCCAGATTCGCTTGAGCTACTTTAACATCCTGTTGTGTTTGTTCCACAGCAGCTTGGAGCAAATCTCGATTTTCGAGGATAGCCACTACCTGGTTGGCCTTAACGAGATCTCCCTCTTTCACTAGCAATTCAACGACCTTAGCACCCCCCAAGTTTGGCGGAGGTGCTAATTGGATCGTTTTTCCTTGGGGTTCCAGCCGTCCTAGAGCCGTAACCGATTTAATTTCAGGAATCTTTTCCGAGGCGGTAATTGATAAGGTTGAGGGGGGCTGAGTGGATCTAAGGCCATAGACAATATTAGCCCCGATACTCAGGAGTCCCACTATTGATAAGACAACAATCCAGGGAATTCCTGGCTTTAAGAATGGGGTATCATTGACATCTATTTTTCTAACCATGTTTACTTTTCTCCATTAATCTGGGCTAGGAAAGGGTCAAAAACCTATAAAAGCAAGTAGTTGGACACAATTCAAGTTAACTGTGAGATCAGGGAACGGGGAACAGAGAACCGAAAAGAGTTTCAGCTTTAGTAACAGTTCTTAACCCAGAGCCGTTTATTCATGTTCGACTACTTATAATTACTCGCTTAATACAAAGGAGAAGACACTGGTATCAGTGAGACTGAGGTCTTTGACATCCTTGACGATAGCAATCAGGTCATTGCCTTCAAAGAAGATAGCTGTTCCCTTTTCCAGACCAGATATATTTTCTCCCAGGCTGTAGCTAGCACTGCTGTAAAGCTGAATCATATCTCCTTGATCTAGCTTGAAGTCATCGATTAGGGCGAAATCAAGATTACCCTGACCGACATAGTATGCTTGGTTAGCCCCCCCAAGAACAAAGAGATCAGCTTCGTTACCGCCTTTTAATTTGTCGTATTCACCAAACCCAGCCTTAGCGGCGTCCGGATTCACACCAATCAGCGTATCGTTGTCATCTTCACCCTCTAGTTCATCGTTACCAGCACCACCGATGAGCAGGTCATCACCATCATCACCTTTAAGTTTGTCAGCATCGGCATCGCCATGAAGTTCATCGTTGTCTTTACCACCTTTGACTTCATCTTCACCGGCACCGCCAAAAAGTGTATCGTTGCCGTCTTCGCCCTCCAGCTTGTCATCACCAGCAAGACCATGGAGTTCATCATCCCCCTTCTTGCCTTTGAGCTCGTCATCGCCCATAAAGCCCATGAGCACATCATTGACCCCATCAGAGCCCTCCAGCTTCAGGCTGGGCATGGTGCCCCCAAAGACACTGGGATCATTCATCATGGCGTCGATCAAGGACGACTGGAGGGAATTTGCGGAGTTGGGGTCAAAGAAGGGAGACATGCCATCCAGAATCTCACCGTAATAGGCCCCAGGGTTAGGAATATTTTTGGTCCCAGTAGGCAGGTCATCCCCCACTAGAAACTGAGCAGTTACATCACTTACAGCGATCGCACCAGGATCGGCGATGCTGATGACATTTCCGGAAGTCCCTTCAAATTCTTGCAGTTTTCCTTTCTCGATATCGAGCTCAGCCAGCCAGGCATCGACAGCAGAACCCGCGTTGCCACTGCTGCTAGTGCCCAATAGGCCTTCTGTGAATCCAGTTACGAACAGCTGACCACCACTATTGACGGTCACGCCGGTAGCATAGTCAGCTTTATCCTTGATGCCAAGTTGTTGAATCCATTGGTTGTTCCCAGCAGTATCAAAGCGGCCGATCCAAGCATTGATGCTTTTGTCGTCGTCGCCGTCACCCAACTTACCATCGGTATACCCCGTCAAGAAAATATTGTCAGAGGCATCAATGAACATGTCAGAGAAATACTGTCCATCATCGCCCGGAGAGCCAAATTGCTTGGTAAAGTCCATCTCACCGTCTGGGGTGAACTTGGCAAGGAAGATGTCCCGCGCGGCCGCCTTCTTAAAATCCTCACTCAGTTCTCCTAGGTTACCATTTGTCCATCCGGAGACGTAGACATTATCTTGGCCATCAGTATCCACAGCCCAACCAAATTCTGAACCCCGATCGGCACTGCCAAATTGGCGCACCCACTCAATCTCGCCAGCGGTGTTCACTTTAGCTAGCCAGACATCGTATTTTTGTAAATCTCGACTGGGGTCGGAGATGGTGGTCAGACCTTGGGACCATCCCACCAGGTAGGAATTACCTTGGGAGTCAACGGCGAGATCGTAGCTTTCATCAAAGAAGGGACTAAAGGCTGCTAAGAAGGGGAAGTTGGGATCTACATCTTGGGGCGGCGGCGTAATTTTGGTGCTGGTGGTCCACTCATTGTTACCCGTTGCACCATCCAGCTTGATCACCCAGGAATCATCCTCGACCGGAAAGTCTAGGATTCCTTTCCAGTTATCATTGATGGTGAGTCCAGACAGATAGACGTCGCCATTGGCATCGAGTTGCAAACCAAAGGCACTGGTGGAGAAGCCAAACTCATCTCCCGGCAGCGTCTGAGCAGCACTACTGCCAAACTGACGCCCCCACAGCATCGTGCCGTTGCTGCTATATTTAGCCACCCAAGCATCTGAGCCTCTGGTGGACTTTAAGGTGTCAACAAAGCTGCCGGTGGTACTTCCCGCCAGATAGAAATTACCATCCTTATCGGTGATAATTTCGGTGACGGATTCTCCAGCCGCAGACCCGAACTGCTTGGCAAAAACCTGATTGCCGCTGGAGTTATATTTGGTAACCCAAACATCAGAGGATCCTTGGTTGGGGCCATTCAGAGAACCGCTGGTCGTGCCAGCAACATACAGGTTGCCATAGGTGTCAGTGGCCACGGCATAGCCGTAATCGAGGCCAGTGGTGCCAAACTGGCCAATCTTCTTATCCTCAGGATCGTCCTCGGGTTTATCACCGACAAATAGGAACCCGTCATCATCCAGCTTTAATTCCACGTCCGGCTTCTGGGCAATTAAACTGACCACATCAGGGACGCCAGACTCCAGGGAAAAGAGTGCATAGCCAGAGAAATCAGTTACGTCGCCAGGGACAGCCTCACCCCCAGCGATCGCACTAACTGAGAGAGCATCTATTTTCACCAACAAGTAGTCATCTTTATCGCCGTTAAGTTGGATCGTATCTTGATTAGGGTCAAAATCATAAATGAGGGCAAAATCATTAAACCCTAGGAAGTTGGTGGTTATCAGAGAGAGCGGATTGGAGCTTGTATAATATGGTCTAAATTCATCTCCTAGGACAAATCGATCGGCTCCGATCGATGGAATATCCGCATTTAGGATGGCAAATGGGTCGCCCCCTGCAAGGCCAAGCGTGACCTCAAATTCCTCTGGTGTGTTGTCAAAGATATCACCAAACAGAATGTCAATATTGATCAGGGCATCAGTATCTTCCAGCGGATCAAACGGATAAAAAACGTCATTCCCGGCCCGTCCGAAAATGAGATCGAGATCAGTGCCTGCCCCCGAAATCAGATCACTGACAGGGGACAGCAGTGAGACATTTAAAGTTTGCTCTTCCATTATTGTTTACTTTTTGTAGATGTTTTACTATTTTTTTTCAGAAAAATGTTGCACAAAAAGTCTCCAAGTTGAGCAAGAGGGAAAGGAAGATTTCTGGGTGCACCCATTACCGCACTAAAAAAAGAGGTTTTCTAAAGATTAAAGAGCCCCTAAATAAGTAACGTACCTTTCGTCCTTTGGCAACTTTTGGAGAATATTATTTTGTACCAAAATTAACCATAGTGGTGATTAATAAAACCTTCTAGAACACCAATTAAATAAACATTTTTGTATACTACAAAACAAAGAATGTAACGCAAAAAATATGAGTTTCAGCACTTGTTCATTGCATAACATTAAGAAAATATTAAATAGTGAATCGGTGTTCTCGTAGCTGTTTTGATTGTTAAGAAATTTTACGAAGTTCGATAAAATTTTCTGATACGTGTCATAATTGCCGGATGTGTTTTTGATTTATTTTGATTCGGAATCAAGGAAGGTAAGGGGATAGAATTAGATGTTTGCTGCACGATTTCTAATCTCCTTTTCGTGAAAGTTCTTCTGTTGGAACCATATTTAATTTGTTGTTTAGAGGAATAAGTGAAAATACTCACTAAATACTAATTCTTCCGGAAAGTTTTGTCAAGTATTTTGTGTCACATTTTCTCCTTTTCTCAAACAATTTTGTTTGTCTCTTTACTTTATAGAATTGCTGAGTTTAATCCACAATACTCAATGATCTCAATTCAAACCTGGGATCGCTCCTTCAGCATCGGTGGTACAAACACCAGAATTAAAAATGCTCCAACTAAGAGAACAACACTGGCGATTAAAATAGCAGCATGTAACCCCGACACAAATGCTTGACTAAAGGCTTGATGCCAAACTGAGGGAGAAATGCTCAGGGGAAGGGCATTGGGAACTTTGGAACCGCCATGCAAAGCAGCGGCGATTAATCGCTCTTGCAAGGTAGAGGGCAAGTTCCAATCAGAGAGAGATCTGGTCAAGTCTAAGGTGAGCCTTTGAGAAAGAATCTTGCCCTGGAGGGCAATTCCCAAAACACCACCGAAACGGGTGGTGACGTTGAGTAAGGCGGAAGCAATTCCCACTTGAGTTGGGAGTACAGAACTTAAAGCTACCGTTGCTAAGGGTGCCAGAGTCAATCCACCGCCAAAACCTGAGAGAACCAGCCCCGCCCACATTACTCCATACTCGGTATTGGCACCGATGCGGATAAAAGAAAAGGTCGCTACGCTCGCCAGCATCAATCCTGCTGCGATCGTAAAACGCCAGCCGAGCCGAGCTGCAAACCATCCAGAAACGAGCAAGGCGCTCACAAAGGCTCCATTCAGGGGCAAAAAGCGCATTCCTGCTGCCGTAGCTGAATATCCCTGTACTTGCTGCAGGAAAAGACTAAAAATGAAGATTAAGCTCAGGAAAGTAAAAAATACCAGAATATTGACCAGATTAACTACAGCAAATGCTGGTTTTTGGAACAGCTTGAGGGGCAACATCGGGTGACGACTGTGGGACTCAACCAACAGAAATGCTAGCAAACTAAAGATAGCAATTGCTAATAGCCAGAGCGATCGCCCAACCGACGTATTTCCCTCCGTCAGAACATAGGTAACCGAAGCTAGTAAGCCGACACTCAGCAAGATACCTAGTAAATCTATACTTTGCTGACTGGGATGTCTACCTTTCCCAACAAAACGACAACTCACCCAAAAAGCGAGCGCACCTAGGGGTAGATTAAGAAAGAACACGCTCTGCCATCCCAAATTATCTACCAGGACTCCACCAAACACCGGACCTAGAACCAGAGCAATTCCTGACACCGCAGACCAAACACCAATCGCTTTAGTTTTCTCCGTCGGTTCGGGGAAAGTATCGGTGAGGATGGCCAGAGAAGTTGGGATTAAGGCAGCAGCACCTATTCCTTGGAGCATTCGTCCGACAATCAAAGTGGCCAAATTGGGAGCGAGTCCGCAGGCTAGAGAAGCAATGGTAAAAATTACCAGTCCCATCAGAAAAACTCGCTTGCGTCCATAAATATCTCCCAAGGTTCCACTTGGCAGCATGAGACTAGCTGCCGTTAGGGTGTAGGCGTTGAGAATCCATTGTAATCCCGACACATTAGAACCCAAAATTATTTGAATTTGGGGAAGTGCCACATTCATAACCGTATCATTGAGATTAGTCATGAAAAGTGTCAAACACATCGCCGATAGCGTGAGCACTTTGAAACGATTTTGTTTGGTCTGCGTTATTGTTTTTTGGTTCTCGATTTGTTTTTTTTGAATTGATTTCATAGTTACACCTAAAAACTTGTCCTAGCACAATTTGTCTGGAAGTGACACAAGACCACGGAAGGATCTCGTTCGAGTACCTCAACGCACTTGAGGGGAAAATCCGGAGCGATTACGTCATCATGGGTAGCCCACTTGAAGTATTTGCCTGAGGGTTTCCGACAATACTGGCTGGTAGTGATTTGCAAGAATTTCCTGTAAGAGATCGGCTACCTCAAACACAGCGCGATTGTTTACATCAGCGACATTAGCTTGGTAACGAGCAAAGGTTTCCGGCTGCAAAAACTGTTCGACGGCATGATCTATCTGGCGAAAATTAGGCAGTACCAAACCGACTTGCTTTTCTTGAACCCACTCGGTATTGTATTTTTCATGAATTAGAGTAGAAGCATTGCATTCGGTGATTATTGGCAACTTCATAGCTAAAGCTTCGCTAAGACTTCCCGGTCCTGGTTTCCCGATGAAGAAATCGGCAAGATGCATATAGTAAGGAACATCTGTAGTGAAGGTAGCCACAAATCTTTTTTGACAACCTTGATTGTTAGCTAAAATTTCTGCTAGTTCCTGATTGCGTCCGCACAGAAAAATTAGTTGTAGTTTTTCGCCAAAATGCTGCAAAACCCTAGCTATTTTGACCATTACTTGCGAGCCATTACCACCAAACATGACAATTCCAGTCAAACAGTCTGGGTCTAAACCCAATTTTTGTCTTTCGGTAGCGCGATCGCAATCCATCGGTTCATAAAAACGAGGGTGAATTACCATCCCGGAAGTGGGGAAGATTAGCTCTTCTTTCACCCCGAGCGATCGCGCTTGTTCGAGTGCCTTTTCAGTGGCACAAACCGTATAATTATTAGTTGCTGGCTCAAACCAAAACCCCGGCGGATAATCAGCAAAATCGATAGGGATGGTTACATAAGGCGTACCAGGTTTAACTCTCTGTAATGCGTCTGATAAAACTTGATTGCACATAGTCACGACGGAAATTACCATGTCAGGTTGATGCTCGCACCAGTATTGCTCAAAAAACTTGACTCCAGCATCGTAATTGAGTTTAACGAGGAGCTTATTGAGGCGCATCTGCAACGGCCAAAGCCACGTCCAACCGCTTTTCAGCATTAGGTTGTACAAGTCATGTACAGAGAATCCCAATGGGCTGTAAGCATTTACTACCTTTTTTTCCTCTGTCATGCTTGCCATAATGTCGTCCATATCGGTGACTTGGAAACGCCAAGGTAGTTGTTTCTGCTGGGTAAGGGCACGGATGGCATGATAAGTGGCGTAATGACCACCACCACCTTTGCCGGTAACAACATTAATCAAAAACTTTTGTTTAGATTTGATTTCAATAGTCATGTTTTCATTCCCGATGGACGCCTGATTTTTATACTACTTACTTATTACTTATTACTTATTACTTATTACTTATTACTTATTACTTTTCCCTCACAGTAATCTTTTTGGAACTAACCGAGCAGTATTGTATTAGCCCCTATATAGCGGCGAACCCATTGACAAAAATTAGGCAAACTAAAGCATTACCTAAAGGGATAAAAAAGTTATCTGTTCCTCTGGGACTAATCAGTTCAACTATAGTAGTTATGATGGCAATAGACAGACACATTAGCCACCATGACCAAGGCAAACCATTAAAAAAAACTATTAACAACAGAGGCAATAAACTCCCAAGAAAAACAGAAGCTGTTCCCAGTAGAGATTTGCGATTAATTTCACCTACCCCCCAGACGTGGAGTTTTTGCTTTCCCCATATAGTTCCGATGATTTCACCTAAAGCATCACCAATGGTTAAAGGCAAAAATATAAAAAATGAAAAAAATACTAGGTTAATTGGATCTGACACCTGGTTTCTAGCCAGGGAGTCTATGAACATTAATGGTAATAAATTCAGAAATGATAATCGAGCCACTAAGAGATTTTTTCTACCATAGACCCCATCCCGAATTCGACTGGAGGCACCATACAATAATCCAGCCAAGCCGATGATCTTGTTGGATGAATAGCTGACTATACTCAGAAAAACCATAGTAATTTGATAAGTCAATGTAACTTTAAAGGCTACATAAGTATCTTTAATCAATAAATTCAAGATTGCCAACTGCCAAAGACCTGTGGCTATATGAAGCAGCTTGCGAGAAAGACCATCTACAATTCTCAGATTTCTATCGCCATATCTATTAATAAAATATTTTAGTTCAAAGTATTTTCTGCGATTGGAGAAAATCAGTTTTCGTTCAGTCAAAGGCATTTTCATTCTAGAAAGCAGAGACCATTTAAAGAAACCAAATAAAGGATAAAGAATAATTACTTCCAGAATAAGTGCTATCAAATAAGTCGGAGCTTTATGATCGAAAAAAAACGAGTTTAATGGATTCAAATCATTCATCGAGATTAAATTAACTAATTTTGCTTTAGGAGTTCTGTGACTTTTATTTTTTTGTCTCTAGTAGCCAAAATCTTTTGTAAAAAAGCAGCAACTTCAAATACCCCGCGGTTGTTCAATGCTGCAACATTGGCTCTATATTGAGCAAAAGTTTCTGGCTCTAAAAACTGCGCCATCGCCTTTTCGATCTGGCGAAAATTGCGAACAACTAATCCTACTCCTTTCTCCCGAACCCATTCGGCGTTATATCGCTCGTGAATAAGGGTCGAAGCATTGCATTCTGTAATCACTGGTAACTTCATTGCCAATGCTTCGCTAAGACTCCCAGGTCCTGGTTTGCCGATAAAGAAATCACCAAGGTGCATATAATAAGGGACGTCTGCGGTAAAAGTAGTGATAAACCGTTTCTGAATACCTTGATATTGGCGTAAAGTTGACGCCAGTTCTTGATTGCGTCCGCAAAGGAATATCAGTTGTAGCTTGTCCCCAAAGGACTCCAGACGGTTGGCAATTTCTAACATTGTTTTAGAGCCGTTACCCCCAAACATGGCAATTCCCGTTAAACAGTTAGGATCTAAACCCAAACGTTCTCTTTCGCCACGACGATCGCCTTCTAGGGGTTCGTAGAAACGAGGATGAATTACCATGCCTGAAGATGGAACGATTAGCTCCTCTTTTACTCCCAGGGATCGCGCTTGCTCAACAGCTTTTTCCGTACCACAGACCGTGTAATTATTAGCTTCTGGCTCGAGCCAAAATGCCGGTGGATAGTCGGCAAAATCTACGGGAACAGTTACATAAGGAGTTCCTGGTTTTGCTTTTTCTAAACTTTCCGAGAGTCCTTTATTGTATAAAGGCATTACAGAGACAACTAAATCGGGCTGTTGCTCACGCCAGTATTCCTCAAAAATCTTGACACCGACATCGTAATTGAGTTTGACCAAAAATTTATTCAGGCGCATCTTTAAGGGCCAAAGCCATGTCCAACCACTTTTTTGCATCAGATTATAGAGGTCATGCCCGGAAAACCCCAACATTTCATAAGCGTTTTTCACCTGATTTTGTCGTGCTAAGTTGGCGATGATTTCATCCATGTCAGTAACTTGGAAATGCCAAGGTAGTTTTTGTTGCTCGGCAATAGCGCGGATGGCATGATAGCTGGCGTAATGCCCGCCACCACCCTGTCCGGTGATGACGTTAATTACAAATTTTTCTTTTGGAGGAGATGATTGGGATATGTTCATAAATAAATTCCTTATTTAAATTAAGAGTCTTTTGATTAATTACTTTTGCGAAACACAATATCCATCCCCGTTCGCAAACTCAACCAATAGCCGAAAATTGCATAAAAGATGAACTTGTAAGAAGTTAATGCTTTCCCTAGCTCGATCGCGTCTTCGACAACGGCATTAATTGTGCCATCGCAGAGGCGTTGGTATTGATTCCAGGCACGAGCATTCAAACCCAACCAAGGTACGTCGTAGTAGGCTCGCTCGAAGAAATCAATAGGCTTCCAGCCCTGGCCATTGCCCAGGGCTTCAATTGATTGGCGAGTGTAGATATGAAGGTGATAGGGAACGTGAACTTCGTTATAATAATCGGATAGGTCGGGCTGGGACAGGTCGATATTGGCTGCATTGGGCGTACCAATCAGAATCTGACCGCCAGGGGCGAGGAGACCGTCTAACTTAGCTAAGAGGGAGTAAGGATCTTCAACGTGTTCGATTACATCGGAAAGTAATATATAATCAAATTGACCCCATTGGAGAGTTGACGGATCGCCGAAATCTTCTGGGGGTCCATAGGGATCATATCCGTGGCAATTTTTAAAGCCGCGCTCTCGCAGATATTGAATAAACAAGCCCTTGCCACAGCCATAATCGAGCAGTGAATGATTCTGGGAAAATCCATGTTTGGCAAGCCGTCGATATAGATTCTGATAAACGAGACGTAATGGTGGTGTTAAAGCTAACTCACCATAGGGGTATTTTGAGTAGTAGTAGTCCAGATCGACCACATCTAAACAGTGAATTGTCTGGCAATCGGGACATCGCCAAACCCTAAATTTTTCATCGGCAAAGGCTCTCAGGTTGCAGGAGAAAGTAACAAATGCCGATTCATTGTTCGGATCGACGTGATAATTACAGATCGGACAGTCGAGACGTTGCTTATTTAAAATAGCTTGTGGTTGTTTCATGACAGTTTTTCTTATTCTTGATAGTTAAATCTCGATAGGTTTTGGCGAGTTAAACAGAAATTAGCTCTCTTCGTTTACTTCGTTCTAACTGAGTTGGCCGGGCTATTTCTTTTTCAAACAACCCTAAAGCTCGAATGACGGCTTGATCCATGTCGTAATACTTGTAGTCTGCCAGTCTTCCGGCAAACAAGACCGTACCCCTGAGGTTTTCTACTTCTTTGAGGTAAAGATTCAGGCGATCGCGGTTGTCCTCATTCAAGATGGGATAATAGGGGTCATTTTGACCCGGTACATAAGCCTGGGGATACTCCCTGACCAAGGTAGTTTTGGGAGAAGTTTGTCCTGACAAATACTTTTGTTCAGTAATGCGGGTGATATCGTAGTCATTGGGGTAGTTAACTGTACCCACTTCTTGATATTGCTCTTGATCTAAAGTCTCGAATTGAAAGTGCAGACTGCGATAGGGCAATTCCCCATACATATAGTCGAAGAAAGTATCGATTGGTCCGGTACAAACTAGCCGATTAAACTTGACATCTTTAATGATTTCGCGGTAATCGGTATTAAGCAACACCTTGATATTGGGATGAGCCAGCATTCGCCGGAACATTTCCGTGTAGCCAAGCTTGGGCATTGCTTGGTAAGGGTCTTGAAAATAACGATTATCCCGACTGAGATAAACTGGTACGCGCCCCGTTACGCCACGATCCAGTTCTTCTGGTTTAACTCCCCATTGCTTCATGGTGTAGCGAAGGAAGATATTTTCATAAATGTAATCAGCGAGAAAACTTAAATCTCCACTGGTACTTTCCCGCAGTTTTAAAATAGGTACTTTTACTCCAAAACCGAAGTTTTCTAGCAGTAAATTTTCCAGCCTTTCTGCGTACTTTGGCGGAAAAAGGGCGTATAGGGAATTGAGATTAAAAGGAATGGGAACTTTCTTTCCTTCTACTACTCCCAATACATGATGATGGTAGTGTCTCCATTCTGTGAATTGAGAGAGATAATCCCAGACTTTTTTAGACTTGGTATGAAAGATGTGAGGACCGTATTTATGAACCAGGATGCCATGCTCATTGTAATAATCGTAAGCATTGCCACCAATATGATCTCGCCGTTCAACGATCAATACCCTCTGTCCCAGTTGAGTCGCAATTCGCTCGGCTAGAACACAAGCTGAATATCCTGCTCCTACAATTAACCAATCAAATATCATAAATTTTGCTCCGACTATTGTTGATGTGGATGTCTATACGGACTGATAGTTATTTAGGGATGCACGCTCGGAGCAACGCATCCTGTCGAGCAGGTGTTCTCCCACCCTAATGGCATTGGCAATAATGGTCAGCGTTGGGTTCAAAGCGGCACTGGAAGGGAAAAAACTTCCATCCACAACGTAAAGGTTATCGACATCGTGGGTGCGGCAATTGAGATCGAGTACAGAAGTCGCAGGATCTTCGCCAAAAAGACAAGTACCGCACTGATGACCAACGTCTTTGATGGACATCTCTGTGGTAAAAAAGAGCGATAAAGGTTCAATCGACCTCAGAACTTCCTGCCAGCGTTTAACTAGACGGTTGAGTGCTTCGTCGTTATTGTTGGTATATTCGAGAAAAATTTTCTCCCCCTCGACGCGTACGCGATTGTTGGGATCTGGTAAGTCTTCTGCCATCAAAAACCAGGGAGTTGTGCGATTTGCGATCGCTTTAAATACCGCTCTAGGAATTAGTTTACTGGGAACAAAAGGCGGACTATTAGCCGCAGCACGGTCTTCGGTGATATTACCCAAAGTTTGTACGTGACCCATCGGGTAAGGAAAATCTGACTCTCCCCAATAAAAATCATTTACAGCAAGGGTTTTCGGATACACCGTTGGATTGGGTTTAACTCCCAAAGCGACAATGGCTGAAATCTTGTGCCGCATATAGTTACGGCCTACTAGATCGGAACTATTGGCTAATCCATGAGGATGTTGCTCGTTAGCAGATTTAAGTAGTAAAACAGCTGAGTTGATCGCTCCCCCAGCAACTACTACGATATCGCTCGAAAAAATTTGTCTTTCTCCCGCAATTTCTGCTTCCACGCCTGTCACCTCCCGTCCTGAGGGACTGGTGTGTAGGCACAATACTTTGGCTTCAGTGATTAAAGTTAGGTTCTCATAGACCATTGCCGGACGTACGCCATTTACATCGCCATCGGCTTTGGCATTAACCATGCAAGGAAAGCCATCACAGGTATTACAACGAATACAGGTACTTATAAAACGATTGACTTCATTAAGCTTGATCCCTAGGGGCTGATAACAGGGATGAAAACCCCTATCTTTAAGGTTATGGCAGATTTTTTCGATCTGGGGTTCGTGGCTGATGGGTGGAAAGGGATAGTCTTGATCACTGGGGGGTTCAGTCGGGTCAATACCTCTTTTTCCGTGTACATCATAGAGTTTTTCCGCTTTAGTATAGTAAGGTTCAAAATCTTGATATTTCAAGGGCCATTCTGGAGAAATACCATCTTTATGCAGAACTTCTTCAAAGTCTCGTTCACGAAAACGGTACAGTGCGCTACCGTAAAATTTAGTGTTTCCACCCACAAAATAATGAGTAAAGGGTTGAAAGGGATTGCCGTCTTTGTCATACCACTCGTCAGTAGTGCGATAGCGGTCTTTACCGTAAACTTCTTGAGAATCCCAATTAGCTTTTTCTTTGGGCAGAAAATTTCCTCGCTCTAAAAGTAAAATTTTCTTGCCGCTGGGGGCCAGAGTTCTGGCGAGAGTGCCACCACCCGCACCGGTACCGATAATTATGACATCATAATGATTGTTATTCATCTTAATTTGCTACTCCAGGACATTTTGTCATGATTGATAAAATTTAATTGCGGACGAGACTTTTAAGCTGCATTTGCTTTTGAGCAAGACTTTGGTTCGTCTCTACCACTCCAGATTTTTGAATCATCGAATCGCCAAAGTCTGGAGACAGTTGGGAAAGGGCATAAAAAACCTTGACCGCAAAACTATCGAGGATGACTTCTTTTTGGTTTTGCTTAATGGCTTGAATTACCACATCTGCCACCTCTGATGGTTCGGCAATGCGAGCTCCACTAGGTGCTGGAATATCTAGGGCGAGGAACATTCCCGCATTGGTACATCCAGGGCAGATTACCGAAACTCCGATATTGGTCTTGGCTAACTCATGTCGTATTCCCTCAGACCAGGTGATTAAACCTGCTTTACTGGCAGAATAGACGCTGTTAAAAGGTGCTCCTTTTTTACCAGCACCCGAAGAAATATTGACGATATGACCACTGTTTCGCTCTATCATGCTTGGCAATAACAAGCGGGTTAATTCCATGGGTGCATGAAGATTGAGCGTCAAGATCGATTGGATATCTTCTAAGGCGTAGTTTGGGAAAGGTCGAAATTTTTCAATTGCCGCATTGTTAATTAAAATATCAACTGAACCAGCAATTGCCTCAATCTTTTCTACCAGGACGGGTAATTTTTCTAGGCGGCTGATGTCGAAGGGAATGCTGATTCCTTTGCCCCCCAATGTCTCAACCTCAGTACAGATTTGTTCTAAATTTGCCTGAGAACGAGAAACCCCGACTACGGTTGCTCCCTCTTGGGCTAAAGCACGAGCAACGAATGCACCAATACCCCCTGAAGCTCCAGTTAAAACTACTGTTTTGTTTGCTATAGTTTTCATGTTCAATTCTCCATCAAAATTGTTTTCTCGAAAATTGGTAATAGTTGCGATCGCACAGCGATCTGTGAAGCCTCATCGTTTTTTACACTTGAATTAATTTGTGGTCAGCTTCTAGTGTTGAGTTTTCCAGGATTTTTTCTAAAATATCGACAACTTCAAAGACAGCCCGATTGTTATAAGCTTCCACATTAGACCGATAGCGAGACAAGTTTTCCGGCTGGATTAGTTCTGCCACGGCTTTGCTAATCTCGCGGAAATTCTCAACAACAATGCCGAATCCGTTATCTGTCAGCCAATGGGCACTAGCTCGTTCTTGAAACAAAGTTGTGAGATTATTACACTCCGTAATTACTGGCAGTTTTCTGCCTACAGCCTCGCTAACGCCAACACTGCCAGGTTTACCAATGAAGAAATCGCATAAATCCATATAGTGGGGAATTTGTGTGGTAAATCCTTCAACATACTTAGGGAAGCGAGTTTGCCTATTTTGCAACTCTTTGGCTAGTTTTTCATTTCTGCCGCAGATAAAGATGAGTTGGAGGTTTAGGGATGAATTCTCTAAACGCTCAGCAATCTCGATCATTTCCTTCGAGCCATTACTGCCAAAGATAACTAGGCCTGTGGGTAAATCTGGATCTAGTCCTAAGCGTTGTCTTTCAACCGGCCGATCCATTTTCACTGGCTCATAAAACTGAGGGTGAATAACTACTCCCGAGGTTCGGTAAATTCTTTCCAGGGGATAACCAAAAGATTGTGCTTGTTTAACTGCTTGCTCAGAAGGACAAATTAGCAACTGTTCTTGGGGTTCAATCCAGAAGTGGGGAGGGCAGTCAGCAAAATCCGTGATCGAGGTAACAAAAGGAGTTTTTGGTAGCTCTTCCTGTAAGCTTTCAGAAAGCACCCGATTAACTAGTGGCATCAGAGAAACGACGAGATCTGGTTGATGCTGCCGCCAATAATCTTTCAGGCGTTTTTGCCAAGCTCGATGTCGAAGGCGAATTTCCAGCTTGAATAAGGGAACCGATAAGGGGTCATTAATCAGTTTTGCCCATTTTTTTTTCAATACCCAATTGTTATAGACAAACTGGGGTCTAGTCATGCCAAAGACTTCTTTGAAAACTTCAACGACTTCAACTTTCCAGGGGATTTTGTACTGTTCGATAACTTCTTTCAAGGCATTGGCAGTGCTACGATGACCTGCCCCCATGTCGTAAATCATGAAATATACTTTTTTCATCTTAATTAAACCTCCTGTACCTGATAAGTTGTTTTTTTTGGCCTTGAAATCTTGGTTATTTTGTGGAAAATTTATCTAACTAAACTCGCTTGTTTAGTATTTTTCTGATTATTCTCAACAGCTTTAATGCGCATTTGATTGAGCCTAGTTACACCTAGCAACTGATTAACCGAATCTCCCAGTTGAGGAAAAAATTGTTCGATCGCCAATAATAGCTTTGTTAGACTTTCTGTAAGCAATCCACCATTGACTATGACTTCCGCTTTGTTTTTCTCGATCGCCCCCACTACTGCTTTGGCTACATCTTGTGATTTAGAGGTGCCTGCCAAACTCGGTGAGGGCACGCCAGTATCGGCTAACAGTCCGAAGTCGGAAATGTATCCAGGGCAAATAGAAGAAATTCCTACTCCAGTATTCGCTAATTCTTGTCTGAGGGCATCAGCCCACATCAGCAAACCGGCTTTACTGGCAGAATAAATACTGTCGTAAGGATGTCCCTTTTTACTAGCCAGAGAGGCAATATTGACAACGTGACCGGTGCGTTGCTCTAACATATTTGGCAATAGTAAACGGGTCAACTCCATCGCCGCCAGCAAGTTAATTGATAAAACTGACTGAAGCTCAGCAAGGGAATAATCGGGGAAAGCTCGATAGATTTCTCTGCCGGCGTTGTTAATTAAGATGTCAATCGAACCAGCCTGTTTTTCAATCTTTTCTACCAAGGTTGGTAGTTGTTCTACCTGGCTTAGGTCGAAAGAAATGCCAATAGCTTTCCCACCCCAATTATTATTAATTTCCCCACAGACTCGATCCAATTTTTCTCGGGAACGGGCTACAGCCACTATAGTTGCCTGTTTTTTGGCTAGTTCACGGGCGATAAATAGGCCAATACCTCGGGAGGCACCGGTTAGAAGTACTGTTTTACCTGCTATGGTTGTCATGTCGCTCAGTTCCGCATTAAATTACATGTTCAAACTTTTGTCAGGGCAAATGGCGGTGTATCCTTGCGGATTTGCCACGGCTAAGGGTCTTTCGCTAAGGGAAGCAAAATGCTTGCCACCTAATTCGATTTGTTGCTGTTGGATTCCCCTTGCTAATCTTGCTAGTAAATACTCCGAATCGCTGGTGATAATATTCGTGCCGTGATCCGGTTCGATTAGACTGGCTAAGGCAATAGGGGTGTCCTTTTGGTTGACCAAATTATAAATACTGAGAAAATTGAATACTCCCGATTCATAAGTTCCACAGGGGACAGAGGGATGCTCAACTCCAGCCCAAAATTCCTTTGACTCAAACCAGTCTTTGGCTGGATAGCCGTGAAAATGAATCATTGGTGCACCATTCTCTATTAATTCAGGTGCATACAGAGCTGCTGAGAGGGCGATCGCTACCATCACGTAAGTATCGTAAGAAGGCTTGACATCTACTTGTGTCGGATCGATACCTTCTGCTATCTCAAGGTATAAATTATTTTTCATACCTATCCTAAGAATGTCACCCTCTAGCTTTAAATCTGTCTTATTGGCACCGGAACGGGAACATACTAGCCAGATATCGGGAATTTGTTTGTAGGCGTATCGATCCTTGATCTTGGTTTTGAGATACCGTCTGCCCATGGCATTTTGACGGACTTCCTTGCTACTAAATCCCTCTACGGATGAGAGACTTTGCCACTGACTTTCTGTGATTTGGCGATCGCCAATATACTGTGGTGGCTCGGCATAAGCAACAAAACCGTAAGAAACACCTGTTCTACCATTGACAATTGAATCAACAATGTCTCGATGGGATTGCCGTTTAATTATCTCACCGAGTTTGAAGCCGGAAGGAAAAAGTCCCGTATTTGCCAATTCTTGACTCAATTGTTGTAATTTAGTTGCATAAAGTGATTGTTTGGGATTGTATTTACTTATGGCAAAGCGATTGAGGGGCAAAGGTGCGATCGGTACGTAAATTTTCGGAATTAAGGATTTCAAAACGAAATCATCAAACTTTTCTCTCGGAAAAAGAGAATCGGCAAGATTCATATTTAAGATAGAAATCTTGCTCTCAGATACCCCGATCACAATTTCAGCAAAGCTTTTTACTAAAGTATTTACACCAATAGCAATTTTCCTTTCATAGGGGACTTTTGAGTCAACAAAATCTCGATCGAGCTGTGTCAACATAATTACTTGAGTAGCGGTAGGATCTTCGAGACGTTGCATTGTATGATCTTCAGCCCAGGCAATCAACTTGGTAATTGTCGCAAGGGATTTTTTTTGATTTCTCAAGAAAAATTGAGAATAAATTTGATAGAATTTTTCGGCAATAAAACTTTTAATTTTATTGCTCGGTCTGCTAACATCTATTACCGCACTAATTTCAGGTTTAACTACTCTGGTTTTAATCGTTTTTTTCCATTTAGTTAAGGGAATAGGAATTCCATAAGCAAAGTCCCTGGTTGCTTTTTCCCAAGAAATAATTTGCACGCCGTAGTTTCGCAGCTTGAGTTCTAATTCTTGGCCAAGCTTCAGAATAGCTTGATTCTCAAATCCTTTTGGCAATGGTCTCAAGGTAACTTTGAGGTGTTTTGCCATTACTTTGGGATCGACAATGGGTGATTTGAACTCTATGGGAGAACTAGGACAAGATCCACCAATTAAACGACCAATTGTCTGTAAACTTAGTCCAGTAGAAGTTTGGCAACCAGAATCATTACTTTCACGCAAAAAAGTGAGAATTTCTGTTTTGCGTGCGGTTAGATCTGCCTGAATTTGTGGGGTTAAAGTTCCCTTGGGAGCATTGATTTTTAATTTGTCATGATCACTCCACAACTGAACCCCTTGTTGACTAAGATTTGTCAAAAGTTCTGATACATGGATAGTTTTCATAGTTCTAAAACCTCTATTTCCGAAGCTTGTAATTCTTGAGCCAAGTGGTGAGACAGAGAGTCAATATTGGGATAATTCCAGATAACCAGGGGAGAGAGTTGCAGACCTAAATATTGTTTTCCTAGGCTCGCAATGGCCATGATCTGCACAGAGTCTAAGCTGTAGCTATCGAAAGGTACTCGAATATCAATCTCATCGGGGTCGACTCCTAACTGTTCAGCAATTTGAGATGCCAACCAATCTTGAATATCTTCTGCACTCATCGATGGAGTACTCGGATGCTGTGGGGCTTCTAAAATCTTTTCTTTCATTGGTTTTTACCTAATAATAGAACACAAGTTTTTTGTTAAGTTTCCGTATAATTAAGATGAGAGGGCCAAAACTTTTTCGAAGTCAGAGTCTAGATCTTTGTGGTGAGGCAATAATTGCTGCTCATTATCAGTAGATTTAAACCAGTATCGCTGTCGCTGAAATGGATAAGTCGGTAGTTGGAGACGACGACGGGGATAATCTCGGTCAAAACTACACCAGTCTATGGCTATCCCGCGAACAAATAATTCTCCTAAACTAGAAAGCATTTCTAGCCAATCATCTCGTCCTTGACCTAAGCTAAATAGGTGAGTTCCCACTTCTTGGCATAAAGAAGTCGCCTGTGAACCCATGGTCAAAACCACTTGATAGTCGGCTAAAGCTTCTATACCACCAGCAGAGATTTCCGACTGTTGTAAATGAAGACACCAATACTCGGGAGTCGCTATTGATTTTGTTGTCAATTCTCCACTGGAAGTGGAAATAAAGCCAATCTTTGGTTGAGAGTAGCTTACTTGTTCGGCTATTGGTGCAAAAGCAGAGAGGGTTTCTTCCAGCGAACAGTTTGCTTGCTTTAGACGAGTTCTTTCGGCAATCAATTTAAGGGCTTCTTCTAGACTAAATACCCCAGCTACGGTAGCCGCAACGTATTCTCCGATTCCACAACCCATAACTGCTTTGGGTTTAATACCCCAGGAATACCACAGTTGGGCAAGGGCATATTCCAGGGCAAATAAGGCAGGTTGGTCGATTTGGGATTGAGAATTCTTTCCTAGTTCTTCTAAGAGAGGTTTTTCTAAGTAGGGTTGCAGAAAATCAGCACAGCGATCGAAAGCTTGACGAAATGTCGGCTGAGTTTGATATAGTTGATACCCCATACTCAGAGATGCCGATTCATTCTCGGGGAAGAAGAAAGCAATTTTAGGGCGTTTTCTGCCCTTTACTTTACCCCTGAATACTCTAGCAGTTGTTTCTTGAGCGATAATAGGCTTTAACTTTTCCCGTAACTGGGCGATGGATTCAGCAACTATACAGAGGCGGTGGTTAAAATGTGTGCGTTTAGTATTAGCAGTAAAGCAAATATCTGCAAGCTTTAATTGCGGATGAGTTGCCAAATAGTTTTGATAATTACCAACTAATTCTAATAAGGCATTTTCTGTTTTAGCTGATAGGGTTAATAGATGGAGTGGACGCTCGGTTTCTTTATTACTGTTTACTTCTAACTGATGAGTGTTTACTGAACGGGGTGCTTCCTCTAAAATAATGTGAGCATTAGTGCCACCAAAACTAAAAGCACTTACCCCAGCGAAACGACTCTTTTCTCCACGAGACCATGGCTGTAACTTGGTAGGAATGGAAAATGGGGTATCTTCCAGAGAAATATAAGGATTAAGCTCTTCAAGATGTAGGTGCGGAGGAATTTCTTCGTGTTGCAACGAGAGGACTACTTTAATCAAAGCAGCAATCCCAGCAGCAGATTCTAAATGACCGATATTGGTTTTGACCGAGCCTATCCTACAGGGTTGATCTGGCTCGCGACCTTCCATGAGAACTGCTTTAAGGGCTTTAAACTCGATGGCGTCTCCGAGCCCACTACCGACAGCGTGAGCATCAACATAGCTAATCTCTGGGGGTTTGACGTTTCCATTTTCTAAAGCTTGGCGAATTACAGACTGTTGAGCGAGTCCATTGGGTGCGCTCAGACTGTTGCTCAACCCATTGTGGTTAACTGCTGTACCCCTGATGAGGGCAAGGATATTATCTCCGTCTTGAACAGCATCAGATAGACGCTTGAGGATAATTACGCCACAGCCCTCTCCCCGAACATAGCCATTGGCACTGGCATCAAAAATCTTACAGCGACCCTCAGAGGACAGCATTTGAGCTTGGGAACAACTTACAGTTGGTTCGGGAATCAGCACCAGATTGACTCCCCCGACCAGGCATAAACACGACTCTAAGCTCCTCAAACTCTGACACGCCAAATGAACTGACAATAATGACGACGAACAAGCCGTATCGATGGCCATACTGGGTCCTCGCAGATTCAGCAAGTAGGACAGACGATTAGCGGCAATGCACTGGGTGGTCCCCGTGGGACTGTATGCCCCGACTTGGTAAGCATCTTTGTAGATAAGTTTATTGTAATCAGCATTGGTGATGCCAACGAATACCCCAGTCTGGGTACCCCCCAGCGTTTCTGGTATTATTCCGGCGTTTTCTAAAGCTTCCCAGGCTACCTCCAACATCAATCTTTGCTGGGGATCCATGTGTTCTGCTTCAGGGGTGGAAATACCAAAAAAGCCAGGGTCAAATTGATCTACATGTTCCAAAAAGCATCCCCAGCGAGTATTCATTTTTCCTAGGGTAGCTGGCTGAGGCTCATAAAATCTGTCAATATCCCACCGCTCTGACGGTACCTCGGTGATCGCATCTACACCATTTCTTAATAATTGCCAGAAGGCTTCGGGATTCTTTGCTTTAGGGAAACGGCAACCAATGCCAACAATTGCTATGGGTTCCATATTTAATAAATTCAAAAAAGTAAAGTAATTAGGGAAAAAAGACTTAACAATAGTCGGAGTTATTTCTAGTTCTAGCTATCGAGAACAATTAAGTTACCGAGCGAGAAAAATGCTCAAAGGTCCTGATATTGTTGCCGATGGCTTCGCTGATTGAACCTCGTGCGGCCATTAAACGCATTTCTCGGTTGATGGGCCAGAGATAATCAATATCTTCAAAGAATCGGCACATTTCTGATAAAAGGCGTTGGCGATTCTCCAGTGCCCCATGAAAACCTTCATGTTCATAACATAAGCACTGATTTAGCCAGTGAAGTGCTTCCTGGGCGGACATGCCAAATAAAGGGGCTTGTAGTAGCTGGTAAATTAGCTCCATAATCGAGTAGTCATCGGCAAAATAACGATGAGGTAACACACCAGAAAGCCCGCCTAAAGTGCCACTTTGCATCATGTAAATTACCATGTTAGCTACAAATTTCTCATATGCTGTTGGCTTAGGGAAATGTTTATACATATCTTTCGCCAGTAATTGAGATATGGTGGTGTGGAAAGATTCATCCAAAAAATGGTAGCGAGAGACCGCTGTGGGAGCCGGGATAAACTCCTCCTTCTTCTCCAACTTCTGAAAATACTTAGCGATGGAATGCTCCATATTTTTGAGATACAAGTTAGCTATGATACGTATTGCGTAGAATTGGCAAGCCATGAAAGGCGACCCTGCTCCCCAGTTGAAGCTGAAAAAACTTTGCAAGGGCAGGGAATATTTTAAAGATCGCCCTAGCATTCCCGTAGTAGGTGCTTTGATAATGAAATGATTTTTCGCTTCTAACTCCCGTAAATAACTGGAATATTGTTGTTTGTTTTTACTAAGCATCGTTGTTGCTATAGAGCGCAAGGCATAATACTTATAGGTAGGTAAAGAATCTTGTCCTAAAACTAATTTGTAGGAGTTCCATTTGAGGAGTTTATTAAGTCCTTCCTTGCCTATAAGAGCCTTTGCCGTCATTAAACCTATTTTGCGAAAAGCTTTGATGTGGCAATATTCTTGTTCTGTTTCCATGGCTAACTCCTTAGAGAGAGTTTGGTAACCGCCGATCGCTTCAAAAACGCTAGATGTGATCTGGTTGAAAATAACGGTTTCCGCTTCGGAATTAGAGATATAGTTATAGTTGGCAAACCAGTGAAGGTGATTGAGGGCTAACTTCTGTGAGGGAGAGGCCACTTCGTAGAGTGGACTACCATATAGCATTGACTGCCTAGGCTCACTCCAATAACTACCACTATTACTGTTGTAGTTGAAGTTATTGGTCAACTCCTCAATTTTTTCAGTGTAGTCGGAAGATGTATTACTGCGATAAGTGGTTTCAATCAGTTTGAGATGTTTGTTAGTTTTTCTCTCACTGTAAGTGGAAAATTGTTGTTTTATCGTAGATGGTTTAATGGTAACCGTCATAAAGTTCTCCTGTAAGTGTCATCGTAAATTGAGAATTATTAACCTCATCTAGGGTATTGATTTTGTGAGAATTTGATGATAGACAGCTTAATGCTGACTTAAATGTTGAACCAAAGCCTCAACGGTTGGGTAATCGTAGAGTAGAGTCGGATCTATCTCTTTGCCTAGCCAGTCTTCCAAGTCGCCCGTCAAACCGACTGCGGCTGAAGAATCCAAACCGTAGCGATCGAAAGGAATGGTGACATCAATGTCGTCGGGATCTACTTCCAGTAATTCTCCTAAATAGGTGACGATCCAATCTTGAATCTCTGTAGCAGATATCTCTTTGTCTTTTACAGTAAGAGTCTGAAGGTTCATAGTTACTCCTTGATTTAAGTTAATGGTTAATAATGGCTTAGAACCAAAAAATATTGACAGTTTTGCTAAACTGCTTTTATTGTTTGTATTTACTTGGGTGATTGTTGGACCATCTCAAGCTTTTTTAAGATAGATTCAACTTCAGCTTGAAGATGCAAAAAAGAGGTTTTGTGGCGGGGATTTTCGCTCCAGTCTCCCACTACATTCAAACTAGCCGTAAGAAATCCAGCTTTACAGGCATGACGCTGAATTTTGCCACTCGATGTTTTAGGGATACTCCCAGTTTTGACCAAAACTGTGGCATAGATTCGCAAATTGTATTCTGCGGTGATAGCCTGACGGATATTGTCAACTACCTCTTTAACGTCTAACTTTCGCAGGTAGCTACGTTTGACTTCGTGAACGATCACGAGTCTTTCTGAACCTTTTATGTCTACAGCAAACGCCGCTCCACAATTCGGACGCAGAGCCGGATGGCTGTTCTCAACTGTTAGTTCAATATCCTGGGGATAATAATTTTGACCGCCAATGATAATTGTATCTTTGATTCGTCCGGTGATGAATAACTCCCCATTTTGTAAGCAACCCAAATCCCCCGTACGCAGAAACGGACCCTCTCTAGTATCGGCTAAATAACCATGAAAAGATTCCTGGGTCTCCTCCGATTTGTTCCAGTAGCCCCGAGTGACACTAGAACCAGATATCCAAATTTCTCCTACTTGGTTATGGGGAACTAAGGTCGAAGATTGGGGATCAACAATCACTATATTTAGACCTGGGAGGCTCTGACCGCAACCGACAATTTTGCGAGAATCTTCTTCGTCTTTGGTTACTATTATTTGCTTTTGTTCAAGAGCTATTTTTTCTACTTGCTCAATGACAGGAGTAGCCGATTTCAATCCTCCACTAACTATTAAAGTCGTTTCTGCCATTCCATAGCAAGGGAAAAATGCTTCTTTACGGAAGCCACAGGGTGCAAAAGTGCAGGCAAACTTTTCTAGTGTCTCAGCACGGACAGGTTCAGCCCCAGTAAAAGCCAATTCCCAACTACTGAGATCCAAGCTCTCCAACTGTTCGGGAGTCACTTTGCGAATCAAAAGATCGTAGGCAAAATTTGGTCCGCCACTGGTAGTAGCACGATAGTGAGAAATTGCCTTGAGCCACCGCAAAGGCTTCTGTAGAAAGTCCACTGGTGACATAAAGATCACTGGAAAACCTCCATATAGAGGCTGAAGAATACCGCCAATTAAGCCCATGTCATGATAGGGTGGCAACCAAATGACTCCTCGACTTTCGGGGGTATGCCCAAAGGCCTGATAAATTGTCTCTGAATTGTGCAACAGATTTCCATGACTGACCATTACACCTTTAGGGTTTCCCGTTGAACCAGAAGTGTACTGGAGAAAGGCAAGATTATCGCTACTGATCACTGGTTTCTGCCAATGTGATGCCAACTCATGGTTAAGATTGTCCGTAGCCAACCAGTGATCTACCGCTATGGTACTATCGAGATTAAAACGATGCTCTATCTTATCTAACAGGGAGCTAGTGGTAAGAATTACTTTTGGTTGTGCATCGGCGACAATCGCCTGTAATCGAGTCAATTTTTGGTTAGGTCTAGGGGGATAAGCAGGAACCGCAATGACAGAGGCGTACAAACAGCCCAAAAAAGCGGTAATGAAATCCAGTCCAGGGGGATATAATAGCAAAGCTCGTTCCCCTTGAGCTTGACAAGATTGTAGCCGAGCGGCGATGGCTCGTGCTTTGAAATCTAATTCCCCGTAAGTCAGCTTATACGCTTCTGTTTCTCCACGATGAAGAAAGGTATAAACTATTTGGTCGGGTTGATTCTGTACTCGATGGTTTAAGAGATCTACAAAGGATAGCTCCTTTCCTGATAGCTTGAGGAAAGACTCTAAATAAGTCAACATGGTTTCATGAGTAAGATAATTAAAGGATTGATTGCTATTTGACCCCACCACTTAGGTGAATCGAGCCTCGCAACTATAAGTACTACAAAGTTCATTTTTTAAGCTAATTGAAGCTAAGACCTGTAATAAATTAAAACGAGATCCCTTTTCAGCAGGGGATCTTGATGTCATCGCCATTTGGAGACGATAATGGAAGATAGTCTTGCTCCAAAATCTAAAAAAATCCCAAATTATGCCAATAAATTCCTCAAGTCAAAATTTATGACCTGCTATGGGGTAATTTATGAGACCCCCAAGCAAAAGATCTAACAATTGCGAAAGATCCACAAAAATTTGACACAATTATGCATTAAGTGCTATGGTAGGAAAACACTTCGAACTTGTTTTTGATTTATTTTGATTCGGAAGCAAGGAAGGTAAGGGGATAGACTAAATGTTTGCTGCACGAGGTCTATCCTTTTTATTTCAAGTCGTCTTATTTCTGACTATATTTAATGATTTGCCATAGGCACTTTAATTTAATAAGTAACAATGATTAAGTAAAAATGCTTAACATATATTAGAACATGTTAATATTGGTCTAAAGAAAAGTCAAGTATCTTGTGTAACTTTTTTAAAATTTTATATTTATAGATCGATTTCAAGCTATTTACATCCTTGGATTAGGCATAAAAAGGGATTGTGGGTTATACAAACGCAGCTTAGGTGCGTCTGAGCTTATCCTTATTCTTGAGGAGTTTTTTGATTCTCCACATATTTTTTTAATTGATTAACTGTGACACCACCACAACTTGCCACAAAATAATCCCCTGTCCAGAAATAAGGTTTATTGTAGAAATATTTACTAGCTAACTCAGGAAAATCTCCTCTAATCAAACGACTGCTTACAGTTTTAAGATTAGCAATCAACTTAGATCAAGATATATCGGGCTTGTAATCAATTAGTAAATGTACATGGTCTGATTCACCATTAAACTCGATTAAATTACATTCCCACTTAATTCCTTAGTTGCACATCGCGTTCATGCTGTAACCGCGTTGACTTTTCTGTGAGCTATGCACCATAGACCACGTCGTCCGTGTTGGCGGTGCAGCCAAATCCACTCCGAATGAGAAAAAGGTGGCACCGCCATGGCTGTGACCACGAATGACTGAGAGTTGCGGATTATTCAATCTATCTTCTCTAGCTAGTGCAGATAGCCTTCGAGAGGAAGTGACTAGCTCGTTGATTAAAATATGAATTATATCCCTTCTTGGGGTATTATGTGATTATAAATGATTACATGAGGGAGAGATTCTCACTTGGCAAAAACTTTTTTCTCTTAAAGAAATAGAAAATAGGGGAAAGAGGCTGCTGTTTTTTGGCTGTTAATTCCTAAGCGGTTGAGACATTCATGCCCCCCGGAAGGCTAGCCAAAGCTCACAGAGACCTTCGAAGCGGGAATATCTCCATCTCACCCAATCCCTAATTCCTAATCCCCAAGAAAAAATTTCTGTTACCCCCTTGACAAATCATCATGACTGAAAAGTTAGCATATTCTCCTCTTGGGAGCTAGAGCATCCATCCAGTCAGGGCAAACGCATCTTAAAAATCAGTAAGGGTAATTTTCTGGAAAAAATCTCTACCTGTAAATTTATTCGCGTTATGAGTTTAGATTTTTTAATAACTTTTACCCCTTTAATTGGTACTTTATTTTATCTCTATTTTCGTCCTTGTTTAAGTGACAAATCGGAATCTGAATAGACTCCAATAACTTCGAAAAAGGCAAAAATTCCCACTCTATTGAATTAGCTTTGGGATAGATCTTTAGGTTGCTTAATTTTGTTAAGATGATTAAAAGTTTTCTTAACACATAGACTTTTTATTATTTATATGAATCTTTTTGCTCAAGAAAAATTACTATTTACCCCCGTACGAAAAAACCTTAATCCCATCCCTTTAATTTTTGCTTTTCCTAATGAATATACTGTGGGTATCACTAGCTTAGGTTATCAATTAGTATGGGCTAATTTTTCCTTAAGAAAGGATGTGGTAGTTAGTCGTTTATTTACAGATATCCATGAAAGTCTACCACGAGATCCCGAATTGGTAGGTTTTTCTTTTTCTTGGGAATTAGATTATACTAATATTCTCAATTTACTAGAGTTTTTAAAAGTTCCTATTTATGCTAAAGATAGAAATGAAAATCATCCGTTAATTTTTGGCGGCGGTCCTGTTTTTACGGCTAATCCCGAACCTTTTGCCGATTTTTTTGATGTTATTTTACTAGGTGATGGGGAAAATTTAATCGGCACTTTTATCGATAGTTACCAACGAGTTAGGCAAAATGATCGCCTAACAAAATTAAATAATTTATCTCAAACAAAAGGCATTTATATCCCTAGTTTATACGAAATTAACTATCAAGAAAAAGATGGCAAAATTAACAATATTAAACCTATTAATGATCCCACTCCTGACAGAGTAGAAAAACAAACTTATAGGGGGAATGTTTTATCTGCCTCAATGGTAGTTACAGAAAAAGCTGCCTGGGAAAACATCTATATGGTGGAAGTGGTGAGAAGTTGCCCGGAAATGTGCCGTTTTTGTTTGGCTAGTTATCTCACTTTACCCTTTCGCACGGCTAGTTTAGAGGCTTCTTTAATTCCTGCCATTGAAAGAGGCTTAAAAGTTACTAATCGCCTGGGTTTATTGGGCGCATCCGTCACTCAACACCCTGAATTTGACTCTTTAATCGACTATTTATCTCAATCAAAATTCGATAATATACGGGTTAGTCTCGCCTCCGTAAGAACTAATACTGTCACGGCAAAATTGGCGGAATTTCTCAAAAAACGGGATACTCGCTCCATAACCATAGCTATTGAAAGCGGCTCTGCTAAAATTAGGCGATTAATCAATAAAAAGCTCGAAAATGATGAAATAATCGAAGCGGCTATCAATGCCCAAGCTGGGGGTTTAAAGGCGATAAAATTTTATGGCATGGTAGGCTTACCCCAAGAAGATTTAGAAGATATTGATGCTACCATTGATATGATGGCACAGGTAAAAAAAGCCGCCCCGAAATTGAAAGTAACCCTCGGATGCAGTACTTTTGTCCCAAAATCTCATACTCCCTTTCAATGGTTTGGAGTTAACCCTCACAGCAAAAAAAGATTGCAATATTTAGAGAAAAATTTGCGGAAAATAGACGTTAATTTTCGTCCTGAAAGCTATAATTGGTCAGTTATTCAAGCTCTTATTTCCCGTGGCGATCGCCGTTTGAGTAAGTTGTTAGAATTAACCCGTAATTATGGGGATAGCCTGGGCAGTTATAAACGGGCATTTAAAGAGTTAAAAGGAGAAATACCAAGTTTAGACTATTATGTCCATGAAAATTGGCAAATAGGAGAAATTTTGCCCTGGCAACATCTAAAAACAGCGTTAACAGAAGAAACTTTGAGCAAACATCTCAAAACCATTGACAACGAAAAAACAAAAACATAATTCGAGGTGGGCAATCATCGAGAAAACTCGACAATACCCACTCTCTTCTTATTTACTCAAAAGTTCTACAGGAAGCCGTTTCAAGCTCAATCTTTCGTCTTCCACATCCACAAAAATTGTGTCACCATCCTTGAATTCCCCTTTTAAAATAGCTTTGGCCATCGCAGTTTCTAAATATCGTTGTATGGCCCGTTTCAAAGGTCTTGCACCATAAACAGGATCATAACCAATTTCAGCGAGAAAATCTAGGGCACCATCAGATATTTTGAGGGCTAATTTTTGCTCATCTAAACGAGTTTCTAAAAATGCTACTTGGATTTTAACAATATCTCGGAGTTCGGATTTTTCGAGGCTATGGAAGATGATAATCTCGTCAATACGGTTGAGAAATTCAGGGCGAAAACTACCGCGCATCGCCTCCATTACCCGACCACGCATTTCTTCATATTTCGAGTTATCCCCTGCTAAATCAAGGATATACTGAGAACCGATGTTACTGGTCATGATGATGATAGTATTAGTAAAATCAACAGTGCGGCCTTGAGAATCCGTTAAGCGCCCATCGTCCAAAATCTGCAACATGACGTTAAATACATCAGGATGAGCTTTTTCGATTTCGTCAAATAACACCACAGAATAGGGTCTTCGGCGGATGGCTTCGGTGAGTTGTCCTCCTTCTTCATAGCCAACATATCCCGGCGGCGCACCCATTAAACGGGAAACAGTATGTTTTTCCATGTATTCTGACATGTCTATGCGCACGATGGCCTCCTCCGTATCAAAGAGTATTCCGGCTAAAGCTTTAGCTAACTCGGTTTTACCTACACCCGTAGGCCCTAGGAAGATAAAACTAGCGGTAGGGCGATTGGGATCGGCTAAACCTGCACGAGAGCGTTGAATTGCCTCAGAAACGGCGGTAACGGCTTCATTTTGTCCAATTACTCGCTCGTGAAGTTGATCTTCAAGATGTAATAATTTTTCCTTCTCAGATTCCACTAATTTACTAATAGGAATACCCGTCCATTTGGAGATAATTTCAGCAATATCTGTTTCTTCAACTTCTTCCCGTAAAAGAGATTTTCCGCTGGTTTGTTTTTCCGATAATAAACCTTCTTGATCTTTAATTTGTCTTTGAATATCCGTTAACTTTCCGTACCGTAACTCTGCGGCTTTATTATAGTCATAATCTCTTTCCGCTTGTTGAATTTCGACGTTAATTTTCTCCAAAGATTCTCGTAAATTACGAATTTGATCGATAATATCTTTTTCACTTTGCCATTGAGCATTAAAAGCTGATTGTTGTTCTCTCAAATTTGCTAATTCTTGCTCCAATTTTTCTCGTCTTTCAACAGATGCTTGATCCTCCTCTTTTTTCAGAGATAAACGTTCCATTTCCAACTGTAAAATTTTACGATCAACTTCGTCTAATTCCTCTGGTTTTGAAGTTATTTCCATCTTCAATTTAGCAGCAGATTCATCTACTAAATCGATGGCTTTGTCAGGCAAAAATCGATCAGAAATATAACGATTAGAAAGCATTGCCGCCGCTACTAAAGCAGTATCGGCAATTTTCACCCCGTGATGAACTTCATAACGCTCTTTTAAACCCCGTAAAATAGATATAGTATCGATAACATTAGGCTCACCCACAAACACCGATTGAAAACGTCTCTCTAACGCCGCATCTTTCTCGATATACTTGCGGTACTCATCAAGGGTCGTCGCCCCAATACAACGCAATTCTCCCCGTGCCAACATGGGTTTTAAAAGGTTTCCTGCGTCCATTGCCCCTTGAGTCGCCCCGGCCCCTACAACGGTGTGAATTTCATCAATAAAAAGGACAATATTACCCTGAGACTCCGTAACTTCCTTAAGTACGGCTTTTAGTCTTTCCTCAAATTCCCCTCGATATTTTGCCCCGGCAATTAATGATCCCATGTCCAAAGCGATGAGGGTGCGATCTAGTAATGATTCTGGTACATCACGGTTAATAATACGTTGAGCTAACCCTTCCACAATAGCAGTTTTACCGACACCTGGTTCCCCAATTAACACGGGATTGTTTTTCGTACGACGGGAAAGAATTTGAATAGTACGGCGAACTTCATCATCTCTACCAATGACAGGATCTAGTTTTCCCAACCTGGCTAATTCAGTTAGATCTCGCCCATATTTGGCCAAAGATTCGTACTTATTTTCAGGGTTTTGATCGCTCACTTTTTGACTACCTCGAATATCTTTAATAATAGTTTTTAATTTACTTTCATCCAAGTTAAATTCTTGCAACAAATTCTTGCCAAAACGAGTATCTTGTGCATAACCTAAGATAAGATGCTCAATAGAAATAAAATCATCACCAAACTGTTTTTTATAATTATCTGCCCTATCTAAAAGGGTATCTAAACTTTTGCCCAAATAGACGGAATCACTAATGTTTTTTATTTTAGCCTGACGATTAATAAATTCATCAACTTTATCCCGTAAACGAGGTACACTTATATTGGCTTTATTAAAGATATTAACCGCTAATCCCTCTTGTTCCAAAAGAGATTTTAACAGGTGTTCGCTTTCAATTTGTTGATGTTGATTTTGTTTAGCAATATCGGGAGTTTTAACGATAGCCTCCCATGCTTTTTCTGTAAATTGTTGTGGATTTGTGGGCTGCATTTTCTTCTATATAATCCTATATAATTCTATACAATAAGTGTGAATAATAAATACCTAACTCATCTGACTTAATTCAGGAGGGCAAAATTACATTTATTAACACAATTTATTATAAAATTTTAACTAGGAATATTTAAGGGGGAATACCCTACTCAACAATTCGTAATTACCAAAAAAATTGCCTCTCAAGGGGGAATAGACGCATTCAAACTAGTTATTCAGAATTAGTTGAAAAAGGCTAAACCTCTTATTTTTTTTGCCTGTTGCCTATTACCTTTCTTCACGGATAACTTAGATGGGAAATAGTTTAACTCAGAGCTGATTTTATAACTTAAAACTAAGAAAAATTAAACTCTAAGATTACATCATTATAATCCAGATCTCCGCCCCCCAATATATCCTCAAAACCAAACAAATTACTGCCTAATCGTGTTGTGTGATTTATTCCATCAGGATTAGCCGTCCCAAAGGAAAATAACGCCACAAAATCTGAGAATAAATCGTTGCTAGGATTGTTATTCAACACATCATCAACAGTGGCATTAGGAATTAACGCAAATCCGTAGATACTGTTTTCTTCAAGGGTAATTTCTTGAGTAGTTGTACTCAAAAAAGTGTCAGGCATGGTTAAAGTTGTTCCTTTCAAAGGATCTTTTGCCCTTTCTAAGGCTATCCTTGCGTAATCTCCATCGCCAGGTCTGACGTCAATCAAGCTATCCCCATTGGTATCGATTCCTCCCTCGAAAGTATCTACCGAAAAAAGTGCTAACATATTATTGTAAGTCCCTGCACGACTAATGTTAACAGTTACAGGCTGATTAAATGAAGATGGTGTCACCAGTGTATTCGTGGAAACTTCTAGGGTTAAATCATTGAAAGAGATTTGATGATAACCTCTACCCTCACTGAGGATATTTAAAGGTGCATCCACAGGAAAACTTATTTCACCGTCATTTTCCAGATAAAGCATATAGTAGCCGTCACCCGGAAGCGTAGAATTTTGTAAATCTCCGAAAAAAGTAGTTTCCCCTTCTGCCAATGCTGTTGGATTGGTAAAACTTTGCCTTGCCACCTCCTGAGTTAATGCTTGGGTTGCGGCAGAATCTTGATTTTCGAATAATATGGTTTTTCGTGCCATCGCCGCCTCTTCATAACCCAAATCAGTGGGATTTAACGACCCGATTTTTCCATCAACATCATCAACAGCAATCAAACCCACCTCATAACTATTATTAGGGGCATTAATTAAGCGTGATTGTAACCATCCATCAGAAGGAGTAGGAATAAAGAATGTCTGTCCATTGTTGCTAAATAATCCAGGAGTTGTACGAGCAAAAAATCCTTTATTGGCAATGATATTTTCTGAAGAATCAAGATCCCCATTCCCGCCATTTTCTAATCTTAAAATAGTCCCTTCAACTTGATCATTTAGATTATCGGTAAAAAATCTTGCCCCTGTTAAACCATCATAAATAAACTCCTGATATTGATTAATTTCCGGATTAAAAATAAAATAACTATTGACATTTTTAACACCATCTAAAAAAAGTTGAACATCGATAATATTATCAGTTGTAGTTACATCAAAACCTAAATAACCATCAGTTAAACTATCTCCGGTGAGAGATTTGTCATAACTCCACACGGGAATTTCTCCATTGCCTGAATCTCCGTAAAGACTAAACTCTCCTGTAACAACTTCATTACTTTCTCGTATAACTTTAGTTAGTAAATTAAATTCCCCCGAATTTTCAGAACTATTATGAAGAGGTACTTGAACAGTTTTTGTAACTTCATTGGGAGTAAAAATAACTTGCCCAACAATCGGTAAATAGTCAAATCCAGCCTTAGCTAAACCATCTTCGGTAATATACTGAATTTTTACATATCGGCTTAAATCTCCAAAACGTTCGATGGTAAATTCAACAACATTTTCGGCTTCATTTACTATGGGATTGGAAACTAAAATTTGGGAAGGTTGACTGTCAAGAATTTGCTCAAATAAATCACCTAAATTATCTTGAGTAACTTCATTTTCATTTCCCGTTAAAACTAATGTTTGAAGTTCGCTAAAAAGATTACTTAAAGAATCATCAAAAATATCGTCATCAGGATCATCTAAAACTGCTGTGCCTTCTGGGGTAAGTAAAATAATTTGGCTACTAGATTTTGTATCCGTATTTTGATTCCCCAATATATCGGTAATTTGCGAACTTCTTGTATTAGCCGAAACTTGATGATTTTCAAACAGATCCGAATCTGGTACAGTATTATCTAAAATGGGGAAGATAAAATTATCAATATCGAACTGAGGATCGGTTATTTCGACCCCATCAGACTGGGTTAATGAAGAATTAAGATTAGGATCAGCGAAGGTAAAGTTAAAGTTAATATTTTGATTAACGGTTTGATTGATACTATTATTTTCTGTATCGGCGAAACTTTCTTGAAAAAGAAACTGAATCGGATCTAAATTAGAGAGATCACTAGGTTCAAAAGTGAAACTATCATCAAGAAAAATAAATGTAGAAAAAGTTTGATTTATGGACTGAACAATATCATTATTATTACCATCTACAACTAAATCTTGAACAGCAACTTGAATACCATCTACTAAAAAATCACCAACAAAATCTTTTAAAAACGAGTCCAGATCAATATTTTTATCAAGATAATAATCTGGGTCAGAAATCAATTTTTCATACCAAGAAAGATCATAAATTATTTGCTCAGAAAAAAGATCAACATCATCCTCATCTCCTTCGATAAATACTCGCTGATTTTCAAACTGAAGAGTTCTTAAAATATCATCATTATTAATAAATTCTTGAAAGTCTAAACTAATATTTCGAGTGTCAATAGGATCAGAACTAGCCAGACTATAATAATTAGAAAATAAAGGAAAATTACCCATTGTTTGAGTAATATCCTGAGTAACTTCATTATTATCGCCAGTATCTGTTTGAATAAATCCCTGAACACCCTTAATATCGGGAATAGACGGGGATTTTAACACATAAACAGTGATATTTTGGTTAATGGTTTGAGTAATATTATTTTCAATACCATCACGAATATCGACTTCTTGAATAATTAATTGAGGAATGGCTTTTGGAGATAATGGCATAGCGTAAGATAGTTAAATTAATCTTTTATTACTAATAATAAACATAAAAGATAGCTTAACTTTTATCAAAATTTGTAATTATCAATAAAAATATAACATAAATGCTGAAAAAAATTAGGGACTTGCAACGGAAAAATATACCATTTAAGTTATTACCCTATTTTGGCTAGAACTTCTTTAACTGGTATTTTATTTTTATGCAACTCCCTTTTTAAAAACTCGTACTTTGATAAGTTTGATAAAGTTTTTTGATAAAGTTTTTACAACTATTATTCAACGCTGATAACTAGATTATAATTTAATGCATCACCACCGCTAGTAACTTGACTAATAGAAGTGGAAGAACCAGAAAATTCAATTTTGACAGAGGAACTAACTGGATTATACTGTCCTATTACCTCCACTCTATTTATTCCTTTTTTAAGTTGAGGAGATAAATTAATATTAGTTTCATTACCTTTTAGATCCTGAATTTTTTGGCCATTAATTTTTATTTCTCCTGTCAAATTACCCTCATTCAAATTATTGATTTTGGCGATAGTGAGGGTGTTGACTTTACTTAAATCAGCAACTCTGATATTTATATAATCTTCTTGGGTTTGTTGCACCACATTATTTTGACTTATCAAGGGATAATTTGTACTTTGAGCTATGGCGGAACTATGCAAAAATGGACTTAACGACAGAAAAACACCAGCAATCGATTTTATCACGAGTGGTTTAGGCATCCAATATGATTTAAGAATAAACATGATAATTAACCTCTTCAGATAAGCACTTTATTATTAAGAATATTATTCACAATCAGAGTAAATACGTTGTTGTACTCGCTGATTAGATCCCCTAATACGAACACTTTGTCTTTCATTTTGGGAACAAGTCACTCTTTGAGACTCGTCCTCTCCATAAAAATCTCTCCTTGTATTACTCCTTGGATGATGGTTGTTGGGATGAAAATAAAAATTATCTCCATTTCTGATAATTATGCGATCGCCCTGAAAATCTACAGCCGAGTTAGGAGTATAAATATTCATCCCACCAGAGGGATGAGTTTTGATACCACTATTAGGAGACTGTACTCTAATCTGAGCATTGACATTTAAACAAGTCAATCCCAGTAAAGTCGTTCCCAAAATTAGAGATTTTATCGGTATCATAATTATTTTCTCATTAGCGGGGCATATTACGAGGCATAACATCCTCAGGGCTGACCATAGTTGGTGGAGTCGGCGATTTTGGTGGTACTATCACCGATGGTTTTCTTGGTGTGACCATAATTTGAGGATTAGCAATTACCGTTGCAGTCGAACCATCATCATCGGAAACACAACCGCCGATACTGACAATCTTTGTTGATCGTGCATCCGTTTTACTGTCCCCTGTAGCCGTAATAACGGAAGATTGTACAACCACATTTCTTTTACAAGTACCATCATCGACAATGATTGTACCACTTGTACAAGTCCCCCCCGTAGTATTAACACAGATATCAGGGGTAACAATAATATTACCCGGCCTTAAACCTTGTGCTAAAGCCGAAGGTGGGAGGAAAGAACTTATCCCCATTACCATAAAGGGGATACTAATAAATGGAGTTAATTTTTTTTTATTCATGTTCATACTCTGCTATTTTTTTTTGGATGGAGAATTAAATTTATTTAGCGGTCGCTGAAAAAAGTGTTATCATGGAAACGGTGAATAGAAGACAGTTTTGATGCCTTTTAATTTTGGTGTTTTACTAAATAAATTGGTGTTGAGTGTCCGTTTTTTCCCGAAAATCCTATTTTGCGGCGTTTTTTAACAGCCTTTCCCTATAAGGATTTTGGACTTGTTCAGCAGGCCCTATTGATTGTTAGACTTACAAATAAGGTAAAAAGTTCCTCTGGAAAATTAAAATTTTAATTTCAGGACTAATTTGCCTTTCCATTGGCAGATTCAGTAGAGAGAAAAGTTTTCCCAAAGGTCGATGTCTTTCGGAATTAGAGTCAAAGAGGCCATTTATGCCCTTGACAAAAAAAGTTTTCCCTCTACCGACATTTATTTATGGAATTAACGGTTATTGCGGTCAGTTCTGACGGGTCTTTGTCCTCTTACCGTGGTAGTCTTGATTACTTTATATTGTTCACAGACATTATCGTTACCCATAACATCACAATCAACGTAGCTACGGATTACGGTTCCATCGTTGCCCGGAGCGTCAAAATAGCGTTGTCTGGAGCTAGTGATATTAACTCTTTGAGTTGAGCGGTTTCCATCTCCAGTGATAATAGTGACCATGTCGGATTCGATCACTGTGCCATCATCTCCTCCTGTTCTTCCCATGTCGGGGTCGGGGTTCATGACCTCGGGTTTCATCACTGGATCACTTCCTCCCGTTTGTCCTAGTACGCTAGGGGTTGACAGACTAAGAGCGGTAACTAGGGCTAAACCAGAAGCGATAAATAAGTTTTTCATTGTTTTTTCTTTGTTTCCTATTTTTTTACATGGAGAATCAAATTGATTTGTTGTTCAGACTTACCCATAAGGCAAAAAGTTCCCCCAGAAAATTAAAATTTTAATTTCAGGACTAATTTGCCTTTCCATTGGCAGATTCAGTAGAGAGAAAAGTTTTCCCAAAGGTCGATGTCTTTCGGAATTAGAGTCAAAGAGGCCATTTATGCCCTTGACAAAAAAAGTTTTCCCTCTACCGACATTTATTTATGGAATTAACGGTTATTGCGGTCAGTTCTGACGGGTCTTTGTCCTCTTACCGTGGTAGTCTTGATTACTTTATATTGTTCACAGACATTATCGTTACCCATAACATCACAATCAACGTAGCTACGGATTACGGTTCCATCGTTGCCCGGAGCGTCAAAATAGCGTTGTCTGGAGCTAGTGATATTAACTCTTTGAGTTGAGCGGTTTCCATCTCCAGTGATAATAGTGACCATGTCGGATTCGATCACTGTGCCATCATCTCCTCCTGTTCTTCCCATGTCGGGGTCGGGGTTCATGACCTCGGGTTTCATCACTGGATCACTTCCTCCCGTTTGTCCTAGTACGCTAGGGGTTGACAGACTAAGAGCAGTAACTAGGGCTAAACCAGAAGCGATAAATAAGTTTTTCATTGTTTTTTCTTTGTTTCCTATTTTTTTACATGGAGAATCAAATTGATTTGTTGTTCAGACTTACCCATAAGGCAAAAAGTTCCCCCAGAAAATTAAAATTTTAATTTCAGGACTAATTTGCCTTTCCATTGGCAGATTCAGCAGAGAGAAAAGTTTTCCCAAAGGTCGATGTCTTTCGGAATTAGAGTCAAAGAGGCCATTTATGCCCTTGACAAAAAAAGTTTTCCCTCTACCGACATTTATTTATGGAATTAACGGTTATTGCGGTCAGTTCTGACGGGTCTTTGTCCTCTTACCGTGGTAGTCTTGATTACTTTATATTGTTCACAGACATTATCGTTACCCATAACATCACAATCAACGTAGCTACGGATTACGGTTCCATCGTTGCCCGGAGCGTCAAAATAGCGTTGTCTGGAGCTAGTGATATTAACTCTTTGAGTTGAGCGGTTTCCATCTCCAGTGACAATGGTGACCATGTCGGATTCGATCACTGTGCCATCATCACCCCCTACTCCAGTAGTTACAGGTGCTGGTGCCTTTGTACCAGTATCAATTTGTGTTTGTCCCAATACGCTAGAAGTTGACATAGTCAAAGCGGTAACTAAAGTTAAACCCGAAGCGATAAATAAGTTTTTCATTGTTTTTTCCTTTTCTCCTCTTTTTTTTAGGGAGAATTAAATTGATTTATTGTTTGGACTCACAAGTCTGGCAAAAAGTTCCCCGATAAAATTAAAATTCTAACTCCAGGACTAATTTGCCTTTCTGACTTTTCACGGTATCTTTTCCCTGAGAAAGGGTTTGGGTGTTAGGGGTTGGGTGATAGGGAAAATTCAGTTTTTGTTTTCGAGGGCACGAATCAATGCTGATAATAATCTTCCGAGGGATTCACATCTATTTAAAAGAGAATCAATGACTTTCCCCTCTCCTAACTTTACCCTTTTCGACAATAAAAGATGAGTTTCTAATTCTTTAAGAGAGCCTTGTGCTATGTATAAAAACTGTATATATTCTTTTCGGGTTTTTCGACCATGCCCCTCAGCGACATTGGCGGGAATAGAGGCTGATGCTCGACGAATCTGAGAAATTAACCCGTAAAGTTCTTCTTTGGGGAAATTGCGAGTAACTAAGTAGCATTCTTCTGCTAAATCCATGCCTGTTTGCCAAACCTTTAAGTCTCTATAGGATTGTATTCCCATCAGTTTCTAAGTGTTTTTTTTGACTGTTCAACTATTAAAGCTTATCCTCAATCCCTAATCCTAACACCCAACCCCTAACACCTAACACCTGTCAACCGAAAAAGATGCCGTGAAAAGTTAGATTTGCCTTTCCATTGGCAGATTTGGTAGAAAAAAAGTTTTCTGAAAGGGTTATGTATTCAGGACTAAAGTTCAATAATCTAATATGAAAACTTTGTCTTTCATTTTGAGAACAACTCACTTTACTATTCCCCCTTTGAGAGTCTTTCTCTCTGTAAAAATCTTTCCTTAAACCATCCTTTTCCTTCTGGGTCTTTCGTTCTAGTCCATTGGATGAAGAGATTAGATGGACTTATTTAACTTGTCAGCAAATAGCTGATTTACTATGGAATGAAGAAAACATGAAAGTTAGTGTAACCGTAATCGACCAATTACTAGAGCAGCATAAATTTCGTCGTCGTCGGGCACAGAAAACAAAAGCTACAGGCAGTAACCCTCACAGAAATGAACAATTTGAAAACATCAATCGACTCATTGAGGAGTTTCAAAGTGCCGGAAATCCGGTTTAGACTTTTACCTTTTGGTATAGCTTGTCAGCCTATTTAGCAGGGCAAACGCATCTTATTTTTAGAAGGCTTAGTGGACAAAGGTTTCAGCCATTATTTTGTTTTGTGATTAAAATTTCAAATCCTTGCTGGGCAAGGCTTACAGAATTTAGATGCGTTTGCCCTGGCCTATTTAGCTATTTCGTGGTGACCATGGTTCAGATAAGAGTTCGTCTTCCTACTCGTGGTCAGTCTGCTAGACGGGATTCCCCTTTTTTAGGCTATCAGTTACCGCCATTTAACCCAGCGTCAGCCTTTGGTTTCCCAAACACCAAAATACTGTGGGTTATGCTTTCTCTTCAACAACGGGATTGTTAATTAATTGTTAATTGTTAATTGTCAACTAGCCATTCCATTTCCAGTTAGTAATTTCCTCTTTATCAATACCTTGAGTATGTGCATAGTTGAGGTTTTCAATAATTTCGTTTTTCATACGCTCTTTTAAGTATGCAGCACGAGATCCGAGACTGGGGACACGATCGATTACATCGATAACGAGATTAAAACGATCCACTTGATTTTTAATGGCTAACTCTAAAGGAGTGTTAATGTTGCCTTCTTCCTTGTAACCGCGCACGTGGAGACGGTTAGCATTGGGATGACGATAGGCTAATTTATGGATTAACCAAGGATAGCCGTGGAAGTTGAAAATAATCGGTTTATCTTCAGTAAATAGGGTAACAAAATCTCGGTGAGATAAGCCGTGGGGATGCTCATTTTCATCTTGTAACTTAAAAATATCCACCACGTTGATAAAACGCACTTTCAACTCAGGACATTCTTTGCGTAGAATTTCTGTCGCTGCTAAAGATTCCATGGTCGGTACATCACCGCAACAAGCCATAATTACATCTGGCTCATCAGGTAACACCCCTTGATCATCGTTACTCGCCCATTCCCAAATACCGATCCCTTTAGTACAGTGTTTGACGGCATCATCGATATTTAAGTACTGTAAATGGTTTTGTTTATCGGCAATGATGACGTTTACATAGTCTTTACTGCGTAAACAATGATCAATGACGCTTAATAAACAGTTGGCATCTGGTGGGAAATAAACACGGGTTACATCTGCACTTTTATTGGTTACCAGATCCACAAAGCCCGGATCCTGGTGAGAAAAACCGTTATGATCTTGTCGCCAGACGGTAGATGACAGTAAAATATTTAAGGAGGAAACAGGTGCACGCCAAGGCACATGATTTTTAGAAATATCTAACCATTTTGCGTGTTGGTTGAACATAGAATCGATAACATGGGCAAAGGCTTCGTAAGTATGGAATAAACCATGTCTGCCGGTTAAAAGATAGGTTTCTAACCATCCTTCTAAGGTGTGTTCGCTCAACATTTCCATGACACGACCATCAGGGGAAAGTTCGCCGCCGTCTGCATCTTCGGGTAAATAATCCGCCATCCAGACTTTTTTCGATACGGCATAAATGGGATTTAAACGGTTGGAAGCGGTTTCATCAGGACCAAATACTCGAAAACTGGTCATATTACGAGCCATAACATCTCGTAAAAAGATCCCCATAATTTTAGTATTTTCTACCTCAATTTTACCCGGTTCGTCCACAGGTATAGCATAGGCAGGATCTCGAAAATCCGGCAAGTTTAAGTCTTTACGCAGTAAACCACCGTTCGTAATGGGGTTGGCACTCATACGGCGATCGCCAACGGGTGCTAATTCTGCTAATTCGGGGATTAAACGACCATTTTCGTCGAATAATTCTTCGGGTTTATAGCTTTTCATCCATTGTTCCAACAATTGGACGTGTTCAGGATTACTGTGCATTTCACCCATGGGAACTTGATGCGATCGCCAAAAACCTTCCACTTTATGCCCATCCACATTTTTAGGACCAGTCCAACCTTTAGGAGACCTAAAGACAATCATAGGCCAACGAGGACGTTTAGGAACACCACTACTACGCACTTCTGCTTGAATTGCCTTAATTTTGTTAACGCATTCTTCAAGGGTAGCCGCCATTTTTTCGTGCATTGTCATGGGATCATCACCTTCGACAAAATAAGGCTCATAACCATAACCGATGAAAAGCGCTTCTAATTCTTCATGGGAAATACGAGAGAGAATCGTGGGGTTGGCAATTTTATAACCATTGAGGTGTAAAATCGGTAATACAGCACCATCACGGATAGGGTTAATAAACTTATTAGAATGCCAAGAAGTGGCTAAAGGTCCTGTTTCTGATTCACCATCACCCACCATTACCACAGAAATGAGATCCGGATTATCTAAAATTGAACCGTAACCATGGGATAAACTATAACCCAACTCACCACCTTCATGGATTGATCCGGGAGTTTCCGGGGTTACATGACTACCGATATGACCAGGGAAGGAAAACTGTTTAAAAAACTTGCGCATTCCTTCTTCATCTTGGCTTTTATCAGGGTAAATTTCTGAATAGGTATTTTCAAGATAAACTGGACCAAGAATACCAGGGGCACCATGACCAGGACCAGCTAGATATATCATGTTAAGATCGTATTTCTTAATCAAGCGGTTAAGATGCACATAAACAAAACTTAAACCTGGACTAGATCCCCAGTGACCTAATAAACGATACTTGATATGTTCGGGCTTTAAAGATTCCTTCAGTAAGGGATTGTCTCGTAGATAAATCATCCCCACGGCTAAATAGTTACATGCACGCCAATAAGCGTTAATTTTCTGTAACTCATCTTCAGCCAAAATACTTGTATTTGGTTTTTGTAAAGATTGAACCATAATTATCTTTAAAAATGTTAATTGTGTCTCAGGATATCACAGATATTTAATATTTGCAACTGTTTTATAAAAAAAGTTTAATATTAAGAATAGGTTAAGAATTTTTCCTAATTAAATTGGCAACAATAACAATAAAATATCGATTTATAAGTACTATAAATATAGTTGTTTAAACCTATTTATTAACTAAAAAATAACTCTTTTACAAATAGTATTTTATCCTAAGCTTTAACATTTAGTATTCATATTTTACCCTTGATAATATGAATTTTTCTTCTTGATTTTTGTTATTATTATAGTCTATAATTTATTATAATTAACGAAATTAATTTTCATCAAATTTTACTAAAAAATACAATCAATTATTGGCAAATTTTATATTTTTAAACACGTAATTAAGACAAATGGTCACTCTTCAGGGCATAAAAATCGGGCGTAAAATTGATTCTCGCTGGTTATGGCGAGATCTCTCCTTTACCTTAGTTGCTGGAGCACAGTTAGGATTAATTGGTGCTACGGGAACAGGCAAAAGCCTACTTTTGAGAGCTATCGCCGGACTTGATCCCTTAGATCAAGGAGAAATTAATTATCAGGATCGCCCCTTGTCCGCTTGGAATCTGCCTCTGTACCGTTCCCAAGTTATGTATTTACATCAACAACCGATTATGTTTGAGGGAACTGTTGAAACTAATTTGAAAGCCGTTTATCAACTAGCTGTCCACCGTCATCGACATTTCGATGGCAACCGAATTGTGACTCTACTTGATATATTCAAGCGTCCCCCAGAATTTCTTCAAAAACAGGCTACCAGTTTATCCGGAGGAGAAAGTCAAATTATGGCACTAATACGGGGGTTACAACTTGAACCGATGGTTTTATTATTAGATGAATGCACGGCATCTTTAGATCCAGAAACAACAAAACAAGTGGAGTTAGCCATCGCCACATGGTTAGACCAAGATTCCCGAAGGGCTTGTATCTGGACTAGTCATGATCCCAGACAAATTAAACGAGTCACCAATCAACAACTTATGCTTTCTGTCTATGTCGGATAATTACCTTTCTTTGAGTTACGGACAACTTGCTATTTCTTTTTTGTTAATTCTAATCAATGTCGCCCTCTCCCTCCGGTTGCGTTTGGGGTTAGAACGCCCTTTGCTGATAGCATCAATACGGATGGTTGTACAGTTACTATTAATTGGCTATGTCCTTGAATGGTTATTTGCCCTTTCTGACCCGTTTTTGGTATTAGCGATCGCACTATTAATGGCAGGAATAGCGGGAATTTCCGCCGTGAATCGCACTTCTCGCAGATTTCCGGGTATATATTGGCAGAGTTTACTATCAATTTTGGTGGCAGCTTTTATCGTTACCAATTTATCAGTAGCGGGAATTATTCAAGTAAAACCCTGGTACAACCCCCAATATTTAATCCCAATGTTAGGGATGATAATGGGGAATACCCTCACGGGAATTTCTTTAGGTTTAGAACGATTTATGGAAGGATTAGTGACTAACCGTCGTGCCATCGAGACTTTATTGGCATTAGGGGCAACACGTTGGGAAGCCACCCACCGAGAAGTTCAGGCGGCAGTAAAAACAGGGATGATACCCATCATTAACTCGATGATGGTGATGGGCTTAGTCAGTTTACCCGGAATGATGACAGGTCAAATTTTAGCAGGGGCTAGTCCTATTGATGCAGTGCGTTATCAAATAGTTATTGTCTTTGCCATCGCCTCAGGAAGTGCTTTAGGAACTCTAGGTGTAGTATTGTTGGCTTGGCTCACTCTTCTTAGTCCCAATCACCAACTTAGATGTGAGCACTTACGATAGATAACTTCTCAGAAGACCCACTTGCTTTAGCTGTGGGATGTATTACGACTATCTTGACGGAAGTAGAGAATATTAATGGGTCTGTTAGAGAGAGTGTTTGAAAAATCCTAGAATGAGTCAAGGAACTCAAAATTAGATAAAAATTCTCTTCTATGATGCGCCTAAGTTACGATACTGATATCACCGATGAACAATGGTTGAACCCACATTCCGCACGTCACTTTGTAAGATGATAAAAGTATTAAAACCAAGCAACTTATTTTGGACAAAATATAAGTAATAATACTCAATATCTTCTTTATTCGCGTTTTGTACTTGCGAACTTTGCTCAAATTAAAATCTCATTGTCAATAACTTCACCTTTAATGAGAATAAATAAACAGAGCAAATCTATCAGTTTTCTATTCTTTATTTATGATATTATAATTGAGAATGTTTAGACTCTTAAATCCCATAAGTTATCCAGATAAAATATAATAATTATGACAAGAAATCGGGAAAAAACTTAAAATTAGTTTTCGTTCATTTGTTAGATTTACTATCTGTTTTATTCCTTGATTTATTACTAAATGAATCCCCTGAAAACATTGAAATATCCATCTTAACGTTGGACGTTCCGTTAGTTTTCCTAGCTGATTTTTTATCCTCGTTTTTCTCTCCTCTAATAAGCGACGCACTTCATTTGTCTTCTTTCTTTTTAGATTTTTTTTGCTGCTTTTTTAACTCATTTTCTCTAATTTTTATCTCGGTTATTTCATGATATTTTAAAGTCTTATTCAGTCTTAAAACTATTTCCTCTGCTACTTCTGATGACCTAAATTCTTCTTTCATCAACTTTGTTAATGTTTCTTCTGCTTTTTCTTTTTCTTTCTCTAGGGCACCTCGAAAAATTGATTTAGTTCCTCAATAGTGCAATCCTAGAGATTAGATGTCACGGAGGTGAAGCACCATGAACGTAGCCGGACAACCAGAACTAACTCAACGATACCAGAAACTGAACCAGAAGAACAACTTCTTGAGGCGACTCAACGAAACTGTTCCCTGGGAAGAGTTCCGACCCATTTTAGAGCGGGTGCGTCAGAAGCCGAGGAAAAGCAACGCAGGTCGTAAGCCCTTCGATGTGGTGTTGATGTTCAAGTTGCTAATTCTGCAAAAACTGCACAACCTCAGCGATGACCAACTAGAGTATCAGGTCAATGATCGTCTTTCCTTCATGGAGTTTCTCGGTTTGAGCTTAGCTGATGCCGTCCCAGATGGGACAACGGTCTGGTTGTTCCGTCAACAGTTAACGGATGCTGGTCTGATTGAAGCACTCTTTGAGCAGTTTGAGAGCTACCTAATAGCTCAGGGCTACCAAGCTCAGGGGGGGCAAATTATTGATGCGACGATCGTTCCGGTTCCCAAGCAGCATATTAGCAAGGAGGAAAAGGAGCAATTAGACCAAGGGGAAATTCCCCAAAATTGGCAGGAAAACCCCCATCGTCTGTCCCAGCGGGACATTGATGCGACCTGGACCAAGAAAAACAACGTGAGTCATTTCGGCTACAAGAACCACATCAATGTGGACGTTGAACACGGTTTTGTGCGTAACTATAGTGTCACCGATGCAGCCGTACATGATTCCCAAGCCTTAGCCGAGATCTTAGATGAAGATAATGAAGGAGATGGGGTTTGGGCCGATAGTGCCTATCGCAGTGCCTTGATTGAATGGTTCTTAGTGTTATTGAACTGGTGTTCTCACATCAATGAGAGAGGGTATCGCAATCACCCGTTAACAGAAGAGCAGAAAGAGAACAATCGCCAGAAGTCCAAGACTCGGGCCAAGGTAGAGCATGTGTTTGGAGCTATCGTCAATGAGATGGGAGGTAAGTTGATACGCTCAATTGGGATTGAGCGAGCCAAAGCCAATCTAGGCTTGAAAAATCTGGCGTACAATTTGAAACGATACGTGTATCTAGAAACTCGTGCAGCTTAGGGAGGTTAACAGAAAGGTAAATTGATGAATTCAGCTCAGTTAAAAGCTTTCAAGTGTTGGCAAGTCCGATAATTAATTCCCAGAGACTCGTGCTATGAATTTATGTTACATTCAGCTTTTCAAAAAAATTGCCTCAGAGACTGACCTGATGAGTGTAGTTTGAATTTTTCGAGGTGCCCATGTGTTCTTCTTATTTTATCAAAGAACCGCACCCATATCATTTTCGATCGCGCAGCGGCAGTGCGATCGCCATCTTGTAGGGTGCGTTAATGAAATGTAACGCACCACCTATCCCATAATATTTCGGTGGGTTACGAGTAGCGCTAACTTACCCTACTGGACTTAAGATATGTAAAGGTTTTGGTCTTTTTAAGCAAGCCCTACTTAACAGATATTATGTGAAAATGAATAAAAAAAGAGTTTTTAGCAACAATGGCAAAATTATCTCCTGAAGCCTTAACCAATATTTTCAACCTCTTGCGACAAATAGCAGAGGAAATCGAAAATGCTGGTGCAACTGAATGGATGATTTTTGAAAAATACGGGGAAACTACTCAGACAATTAATGAATTAGAAGAATTACAAAATGTCAAAGAAAGATTAAATCAATCCTATTCTCGCCTAAACACTTTAACATTGAGAATTTTGGAAGCACAGCCTATAGCCTCAAATGCTATGATTGAGTTATTAACTCAAGCAATTAACAATGGGTCTGCTAATTTAGAAGCTTCCCATGCTAGTATTCAAGAAATCAAAAAAGGTTGGAGTTTACCATGAGTAAGCAATATCTCTACCCCGACGAAGAAACGAAAAAACGTTGTTTGGAAGGATTAAGACAAAGTAATCACCAACTAGAATTATATAATTTGTTTTTAGATGATGCGATCGCTCAAATTGATGCCCAATTGCGTGAACAGAAGCGAGCAAGGTTACTACAACGAGAAAAATTGCAATCAAATATCCTGTAGCGCGATCGCGGATCTTGTAGTGCGATCGCCATCTTGTAGGGTGCGTTAATGAAATGTGACGCACCACCTATCCCATAATATTTCGGTGGGTTACGCTGTCGCTCTAGCGGAGCTATGCCGAAGGCTATACCCACCCCACTTTCACATCATTCATCCCAAACTCCTTCAAAAGCATCAATCGAAAAAGGATATTTCTCTCGTACTTTTTCCATGGCTTCCCTGAGAGCCTTGCGTCCAACTTCACGACACAGCCAAGGTTCTCTCTGATAGGTTACCTGTGTTATAAAATAAGTACCACCAGCAAGATTGACTCGTCTGTAGTTAGGCATTGGGGAAGATAGTTAACCGTAATTTTGTCTTCATCTATTTTATCGGGCGATAACCTCACCATAGTGCGATCTCGAAGAGATCCGCCTTCGGCGGTGCGCCTCGCCCGTAGGTTGGGTTGAGCGAATCAATATTTTTGAGAAAACTTATCAATTTGATTAAGCGAAACCCAACACCATTGTCGTCTCTTTCCCGCTCTTAAGAACCTACAATAATCGATGATTATCTGTCTTATTCTTGCTTAGTAGCTATCCATAAACCTAAGTTTATTGAGTTATCATTAATAAAGTGTTTATCTTTTTAGATGATGCGAGTAATTAGTCGGAGGACATTGCGAGAATTTTGGGAAAAGCACCCAAAAGCTAGAAATAGCTTATTATTATGGTATGAAAAAGTTACAAAATCTTCCCTTGAGAATTTTGCTCAATTGCGTCAACTATTTTCCTCGGCTGATTTAGTTAGCAATTTTACTATTTTTAATATTAGTGGTAATAATTATCGCTTAATCACTTACATTGATTATCAAGCACAAATCATCTTTATTCGCGCTGTTTTAACCCACCCAGATTATGATAAGGAGAAGTGGAAAAATGACAACTGGTTTGACAACTCCTAGTATTTATTATCTTAATTTAATTACAGAATTTGCTCCCCGTCCTATCACAAATGAAGCTGAATTAATAGCAACTCAAAAAAGAATTAATGATCTATTAGATCGAAAAAATCTTAATCAAGATGATCAAGACTATCTAAGAGTATTAGGTATGTTGGTCTATGATTATGAAGAAAAAAATGAGCAACTTCCCAAATTAACTGATAGAGAATTATTACAAACATTAATAGAAGAATATAATTTAAACATAACAGATTTTTTGAATATTTTTGAGCAAGAACAGACAATCTTAGACATATTAAATGGAAAACGTCAACTTAATTCTCAAGAAGCTTTTAAATTGCGAGTACTATTATAGTGCGATCGCCATCTTGTAGTGCGATCGCACGCAGGGTGCGCCCGAAGAGCCGCGTAATGCCGAAAATAAACGATAATAATACTTCTGCTGCGCAAAAAAAGCAAAATGTTCCTTGTGTTTACAATGAAATACTATTGTAATGCACAACCTGAGAATTACTGCATAATATTGATCGGAAAAGAATGGATTACGCTGTTGGAATCTATTTGCGTAAATCGCTTTAATCGCAGGTTTGGTTAGTTCGTGTTTCATGCCGTTGGGATGCAATAAGCGGCTTTGGTCTAGAAACTGATGAATTGTACCTTGGAAGTTTAATCCCACATTCCGCACGTCAAACTGTATAATTTCAGATTATGAAATTAGAGACTGAAAAGTGACTATCAAAAGAAACTCTCAGTATGTTTTTTAAGTAAAAATACTCAGTTACAAGTTAGTTCTCTAAATAATTAAGAGAACCTAGGAGTCTGTCGAACTTAGGAATTCTTTGAAATTAAAAAGAACTGAAGGGACAAAAAAATAGTACTATTGTATCGTTTTGCCGGTAATTTCGTGTCATGGCGAGCGCTCCATTTGACCGTCCGATTTTGGGGAATCTGATTTCGATACTTATGTTACACACTGGAAAGCCTACAAAAACGCTTCAAATTGAAAGCAATACTACACCAGTGTCCACTCCCCTGTCACTGCTTCAAATCCACGTAGCAAATAAAGATTGGTCGAGTTAAGCCCATGTTACCTCCGGCAAATAATGCAGAATACAAGTTCCAGCAGTAAACAATATTCAGAACGCCGAAGTGATTTTTTAAATTTAGCCCGCTAATTTCGTCGATTTCCAGTATTTAGCTATTCTACCTGGAGAAGATTTACGAAGATATAGCCGATCGCTTAGTCTATAGTTCCTTTGAAGATGATCACTGTGTTTTTTCAGCCCGATGATTTTGCTCGATCGTCTCAGATTATTCACCAGGGTGAAGTAGAAATCTATCTATCCCCGTCACCTGGCCAACTTCTCGCTGGTTTTAACCACAGCAGATGCTTTTGGACAATTACTTTTGTAACCGGTGCTTCTCATACGAGTAACAGCGATCGCCAAAACTGATGTTTAAGTGTGGAGTTTCATAAAACAGGACTTTGAAGAAATGTTACACCAGTCTCCTCCTCTGGAAGAAAGTGTCAAAACTTTTCTGGAGCAACCCAACTTAAGGATTATCTACAAACCCGACAACATTATGATTCCCAGAAAGCGGCACAGTGGGTACAAGAATCTCTCCAAAGCATGAATCAAGGAAAATTAATTCCTTCTGCAACTCGGATGAGTTCCATGATGGCAGAGCATAAAGATGCACCAGTGGCTATTTGGCTAGGACTGTTAATGGATGGAATTCCTGAAGCCCTTACTATTGGAGCGCATATAATAACTAATCCCATCAGTAGTTCCTTACTGGCTGGATTGTTTATCTCCAATTATCCTGAAGCCTTATCCAGTTCCCAAGGAATGAAACAACAAGGAGTTTCCATTCCCCGAATTTTGCTAATGTGGACATCGATCATGGTTGTCACAGGTATATTGGCAGCATTAGGCAGTCAACTTTTTGCCGATGCCCCTGAGTCCCGATTTCTATCTTAGAGTCTATGCCGCAGGGGCTATGTTAACAGTAATTTCCGAAACCATGCTTCCTGAAGCTTATGCCAAGGAGGTTCCATTGTCGGATTATCAACTTTAGGGGGTTTGTTACTAATGAGTCTTCTCCTGATAGATTCGACAGTGCAAAAGTATTATATCTTGTTCCCTGCCACTTAAGTCCGACAGACTCCTAGATAAATTATTAGAAAACTAAGCCTATTAAAGGGATAATTAAATTAAGTTTTTAATGGAATTTTGATGATGATTTCCTCAGAAGAAATACAAGTTTAAACTATTAATCATTTAGGATTAATCGCTGGAATTATAGATGAAATTGGCCTTGAAAAAATTATTAATGATGCCCTTGGGATTGACGAGAGGGAAATTGTCACAGCTGGTCAAATAGTCAAAGCAATTATACTTAATGGATTAGGATTTATTTCTCGCCCTCTTTATCTATTTCCACAGTTTTTTGAAGATAAAGCCACAGAACATTTAATCGGAATTGGATTCAACTTCTTTTGCGGTAGAGGGCAAATATAGTCAAGAAAAAATTACCGGCAATTTTGTTAAAGAAAATACACAACAAGAGCTAATAAATCAAATTCCAATTAAGATAATTAGAGGTTATTCCCGTGACCATAGACCAGATTTAAAACAATTTATTCTGGATTTAATTGTGAGTAGTGATGGAGATATTCCCCTATTTTTAAGAGTAGCTTCGGGCAATGAAAATGATAAAGCAGTTTTCGGAAAAATAGCTTCTGAATACAAATCAATGATAGATTTTGAGACAATGATAGTGGGTGATAGTGCTTTATATACAGAGAATAACCTGAAATTGATGAGTGGAATGGAATGGTTATCAAGAGTTCCATTATCAATAAAAGATGCCCTCAATTTGGTTTCAGAATTACCATCATCTGATTTTATTCCTAGTAGTTTAGAGGGATATTCATGGTATGAAGTAAGGAATAATTATGCAAAAATTGAACAGAGATGTCTAATAGTAGAAAGTGAAAAAAGAAAAGTATCAAATCTTGAAAAACTTAGAAAAAATATAGAGAAAGAAAAAGAAAAAATGGAAGAAAAATTGAAGAAATTGATGAAAGAGGAATTTAGCTCGTCAGAAGGAGCAGAAGAAATAATATTGAGACTGAATAAGACGTTAAAATATCATCAAATAACCGAGATAAAAATTAGCTGCATTGAATTAAATAATCAAAAGAAAAAAACAAAAAAGAAAGAAGAAAAACTTGAAAAATTTTATCAAATTAGTGCTGTTTTAAAATCAGATTTAACCAAAATAAAGGAATTTAAAAAAAGAGCAGAAAGGCAACGATGCTGATCAAGCCGTACTCACCGAAGTAATCGCCCAATTTCAGCAACAGTGGAGAGCCGCCAAGCCGGAAGTCTATGTGGCTGATGCCGCTCTTTACAATGAAGAAAACCTGATAGCCTTAGGACAGACCCCTTGGATTAGTCGCGTCCCTGCCACCATTGCCGAGGCGCAACAGTTAATGCAGACTATCCCCCAGGAGATGTTCACTGTCAGTTCCTTGAACAACAACTACGCCATAGCCGAAGTATGTAGCACTTACGCTCTTACTTGATGATAAGCTGTGGTCCAATGGTACAGTGCTGCAAGAGTACAAAAATCAGCAGTCCTGTGAGGGAGGTTTTCGCTTCCTCAAAGACCCCCTCTTTTTTGCTTCTCGGGTCTTTGTCAAGTTACCGCAACGAGTGGCTGCCTTGGCCATGATTATGGGGCTATGTTTGCTGGTCTACAGCATCGGACAGCGACAAGTTCCTCTTTGGCGATCGCCTCAGAAACGATTCCTAATCAAAAGGGTAAGCAGACAGAGCGCCCAACCCTACGCTGGGTTCTGCAATGTTTTCAGTCCGTGCATTTGATTTGGGTGGGGGGACGCAAGTGGGCCATTAAGTTGAACGATGTCCAAAGGAATGAGGATTTAATTAACGCTCTTCTGGAACTTTAGGTAAAGGAGAAACAAAAACTATAGGAAAAAAACTTCTCCAACATAGAATTTATGAATTGATTTATTTGGGAAAATAATCGCCAAAACGAGCCAACTATCTTAGGTTTAAAAAACATTAATAACCAAGGCTTTAGCAAGTTAAAACAAGACAATGGTTGCAGAAATAGCCTTAATTTATTGAGGATATTTTTCCAGCCTTTTCCCTCATTCCACCACGGATGTTTTTTCATTTCTTCTTGTAATTTTTTTTCTTTTTCTACAGTTTCTTTTTTTGATTGATTTAATTGTTCTGACTGTAAACTTACCATTAAGTATACAGTCATTACCATTTCCCACCATTTTTCAATTCTCCTAAATTCTGTTACCCTAAAATCAGCCCATCCTAATTCATTTTTGCTTTGTTTTAATCCATATTCTACCCAATTTCTTAACCCGTACAAATTTCCTACTTCTTGATATTTTATCCCCGGTATTTTTGTCATTATATACCAGGTTGAATTTGGGGGTAATGTTTCTTGATCATCTGTTACTTGCCAATATCTAGTTTCTCTTTTCTTGCCGTAAATTATTTCCCTTACATATCTTTTTTCTTTCTTTTGTGTGGAAAATATTCTCTCAAATTCTTTCCATTTATTTGCTCTCACTCTTTGTCCAGAAGGCAACCACATCCCATGGTTACTTCTTATTGCGCTTTACGAAGTTTAGTTCTTCTTGATTTAAGATACTGACAAAATTGTCTTCACTTTCTCCATATTCACTATCCCCTAACACTAACTTAATTTTAAAGCCTTTTTCTTTCAATTTTTTGATCATTTCTCCTCCTATTTTTGGCTTACTTTTGTATTGATCTCCTTTTTTTAATCTCTCTTTTGGTTTATAAATTTCCTCGAGTAAAGGAAATGTAATTCCTCGAACTAATCCATAAGCTGTTACCGTTACTATTCCATTTTCTACTTTGCCTAAATTTCCAATATATTGCCTTGTGACATAATCGGTTTTATTTCCTTTCTTTCTATCTCCTGTTTCATCTAGTTCATTACGATAATGTCTTCTCCATTTATTACTTGTAAAATTAACTCTAATCTTCTATTTTTTAGCTCTTCCACTGACCAAGGTGATTCGGTTAAAAAGTGATTTAACTCCCTCAGCATTTTCTAACCCTAATACCTTGGCGATTGCTGGTAAACTTTTTCTTTTTATATCTGATATTAGTCCCAAATACAGATACTTAAAATACTCAAATGTTCTCACTTCTGGAAATAAATCTCGATAGATTTCGCAGTATTGATCCTTCCACCAACTCTTCATTCCTTATTGGTGAACCCAATTAGTGCGATCGCACTCTACACTGCTTGAAGTACGATCTACCTCAAACAAACTCAAGTAATCTTCCTCAGACCTGCTCGGGATCAATTCCCATCTCCCGTAACTTTTCTGCCAAGCGGTTTACCTTTGCTTCTGCTTTCTCTGCTCGTTGAGCAATTTCTACATAGCTCAAAAACCGTTGTCCATCTGGGCGAAAAATTTGTAATTCCTCTGCCGATAAATCAAACTTTATTTGTAGTTGAGGACTAACCCAATCAGCCACTGATTCGATTAAATCGAGAAATCCTTCTCGGCGAACCCAAGCACTCAACTCATTTTTATCAGGATCGTAGAGATAATACTCCTCTACTCCAAAACGATCATAAAATAAAAGCTTCCGGCTCATTTCAGCTCGTCTGTTTCCTGGTGAGAGAATTTCAAACACAACTTGGGGAGCAATATTTTCCTCTTCCCACTGTCGGTAAGAACCCCTATCCCCCTTGGGACGACCCAACACTACCATGACATCTGGTGCTGTGCGCATCTTATTATCACCTTTGAGGGGATACCAAAGTAAATCACCAGCCACAAACACCTTGGGATTATCTGCAAACAGCCACTCCAAATTCTGCTGAATCACCACAATCCAACGAAACTGTTTCGTATTATCTGCCATTGGTTTGCCATCACTATCGGGATAGATAACCGCTGACTGAGAAGGTTGTTGTATTTGTACCATCACCTTAACCTCTTTTACTGCGGTAATTACAGATTAGCACAAAACCTCTTTTAGGGTACAAAGTGCGTTCGGTGAAGCCGCATCTTAGGTGAGTGCGATCGCGCTTCCTATAATCAAAAGAGTATAATGATTGTATACTCTCCCTGTGGGGGCGACAATACTCTTCAATATAAGATATAACAAGGGATTAAAGACGTTACCCTCAAAAAAGATCATCTTATTCAGACTATTGTAATACTATAGCAGTCCTAAATAGCTTGTCGTTTCCCATATCCGATAAAATTAACAAGTAGAATTAAAAAGTTACAAAGATTTTTGAGCCTGAAAAAATGGACTATAGAGCAAGTTTGGTTTCCTAATTTCCCCAGAAAAAGAGTCATTATCTTCGAGGACTAAGGGCTATATCCTTGATTCAGTCAGCTTTATGACCACTTTGTCGCCCCCACAGCTCATAAATTCTATAATTCTATGTTGGAGAAGTTTTTTTCCTATAGTTTTTGTTTCTCTTTTACCTAAAGTTCCAGAAGAGCGATAAAATAAACACTCAGTACATCTGAGCCTTTACAAAAGTATTTCTTGAGAGCTTCTAATAAAATTTCTACCCAGAAGTTGACAAATAACGAAGTGAATTGTAAATTGGACAATACCTTTGAGAAAATTTTCCCATTTATGGCTAGTGTTTTCCTCAAAATTAAAAATATCACAAAAAATGATGATTTTCGCGTAATTTCTTTTTTGGCAGGTGTTTTTTTTGGTGTAGTTTTACTTCTCAGTTTAAATCGTCATTTAACTTTTTTTAGTTCTTACGATCAGGGTATTTTTAATCAAGTTTTTTGGAATAATGCCCATGGAAATTGGTTTCAGAGTTCCTTATCTTCACAGTTATCTACTAATGTAGTTCACAGTGGAGAAATTCCTGATGTTAGTTATCACCGATTAGGACAACATTTTACCCCGGCCCTGTTAATTTGGTTGCCTATTTACTATTTATTTCCTTCCGCCACAACTTTGACTGTGATTATGACCACGACAGTAACTGCCGGGGGCATCGTACTATATTATTTAGCCCGAGAGTACTTGAATGGCAAATTGGCGGGTATGATTACTTTGAGCTTTTATTGTGCCACAGCAACTTTAGGACCAGTACTATGTAACTTTCACGACTTTTCACAAATTCCTCTATTTATTTTTAGCTTACTGTTGGCATTAGAAAAACGTTGTTGGTGGTTATTTGGTTTCTTAGTTGTAATCACTTTGACGGTAAGAGAAGATAGTGCTATTTCTTTATTTGGCATTGGTGTATATTTGATTTTTAGTCATCGTTATCCTCGTCTTGGAATTGGGCTTTGTTGTCTTAGTTTTCTGTATCTTATACTGTTAACTAATCTAGTTATGCCCTTATTTTCTGAGGATATATCTAAAAGATTTATGTTAGAAAAGTTTGGTCAGTATGCAGAAGGCAAAGAGGCTTCCACCCTAGATATTCTCAAAGGAATGTTGACCAATCCCTGGCGGTTAGTTAAAGAAATTTTTACCCCTTTAGACAAGACTATTACTTATCTGATAGGACATTGGCTTCCCTTTGCTTTTATTCCTTCTCTTGCACCGACTTCTTGGATTATTTCCGGTTTTCCTTTGCTAAAATTATTTGTAGGACAGGGTAAATCAGTATTTGCCCTAAATATTCGTTATGCAATGACAGTGGTGCCGGGATTATGTTATGGGGTGATTTTATGGTGGGCAGGTCAAAATTGGCAAAATTTTACTCAAAATGTACATCAACTGCAACCCCGGATCTTAACTCTCAAATTCCAGAGATTTTGGATTTTTTGTGTCTTTGTATCCCTGCTTCTAACCTTTATTTATAGTACTACAGAACTAAGTCGGGCTTTTTATTTTATCTTGCCTGATTCCTTTCAACCCCTGGTTTATGTTTCCTTACCCCGACAATGGGAACATTCTAAGTATATTTACCGACTTTTAGAGAAAATTCCCGATTCTGCCAGTGTTAGCGCCACCAATAACATTATCCCTCATCTTTCTGGTCGTCGGGCACTCTTGCGTTTACCGATAATAGAGTTTCGCAATGATAATCAAGAAGCACAAAAAGTTGATTATATTATCGCTGATTTATGGGAATTGGAACGTTATGGGGTGGTATTTACTAAAGAAAAAGGTTGGCTAGAGGAGATTAATGGCTTGATTGAGGGGATTACTGCAAATAAAGAATATAAGGTAATTGATGTGCAAGATAATGTGGTTTTGCTTCGGAAAATTTAGTTATTTTACGCTACTAATTTATTACAAGTCTGCAGTTGTGCTTAAAACCTGCATCATCTCAGCTAAAATAAAAACAGATACTTTATTTTAATCATTATTTGTAATGTTATTAACGGAAAAATCTACAGCAGAAAAATTTATACAATCCTCATCAAACTCTAATTCCTCCCCCAATCAACAGTTATTGCCTTTAACCGCCACCATTAACGACAAAAATCATCTTGTTATCGGCGGTTGTGATGTCCCTGAATTAGTAACTCGATTTGGCTCACCTTTATATATCCTTGATGAACAAACCCTCCGCACTTGTGCTACTCAATATCGTGAGGCTTTTAAGGAATTTTACCCCGGAGAATCCCAAGTTATTTACGCTTCTAAAGCTTGGAGTTGTATGGCGATCGCCAGTATTCTCGCTAGTGAGGGAATCGGTTTTGACGTGGTGTCCGGCGGCGAACTTTTTACCACCACAAAAGCCCTAGAAATAAGCGGTTTTACCCCGGAAGAAATCAGTGAGAGAATATACCTTCACGGCAATAATAAATCTGTCAGCGAGTTGGAACTAGCCATCGATAGTGAATGTAAAATAATTGTCGATAATTGGTTAGAATTGGAAACTTTAGCTCAATTGACCGCTGAAAAACAAAAATCTGTCAATATATTAATTCGTTTAACTCCAGGTATTGAATGTCACACTCATGATTATATACGTACCGGAAGCATTGACAGTAAATTCGGTTTTGACGCTAATCAACTAGAACCCGTATTTACCTTCGTCAAAGAAAAACAATTATTGAACTGCATTGGCCTACATGCCCATATCGGCTCACAAATTTTTGAACTACAACCCCATAACGACCTAGCCGGAGTATTGGCAGACTGGTTTAAAAAAGCCCTTGATTATGGCTTACCCGTAGAGGAATTAAACGTTGGTGGTGGTTTAGGTATTCGTTACACCGAATCTGATGATCCCCCAAGTATTACTGATTGGGTCAAAACCGTGGCTGAGGCTGTCACCAAAGCCTGTAAACAACGGAATCTAACTCTCCCGAAATTAATTGCAGAACCTGGGCGATCGATGGTTGCAACTGCTTGTGTAACCGCTTACACTGTCGGCGGACGTAAAGTCATTCCTAATATAAGAACTTATGTTTCAGTGGATGGAGGAATGTCCGATAATCCTCGCCCCATTACCTATGAGTCTGTTTATCAGGTAGTAATTGCCAATAAAATGTGCAGTGAAAACACAGAAAAAGTAACCATAGCAGGGAAACATTGCGAATCAGGTGATATTCTGGTAAGAGATATTGAAATTCCTGACACCGAACCGGGAGATATTCTGATAGTATTAGCCACAGGAGCTTATAACTATAGTATGGCTTCTAACTATAATCGTTTAGCCAGACCTGCCGCTATTTTAGTCAATAACGGAGAGGCGAACTTGATTATCCGTCGTGAAACCTACGATGATCTTGTCAAACAAGATTTATTACCCAGTCGATTAACTATTACAATAAAATAATAATTTTTACTATTGGCTTCCCTCTATTGCCCATTCCCCATTCCCCATTGCCTTGTTATATATTTGATTAAGAATATTAGTAATAGTGAGTTGAAAATTGATGTTTTGGTCGGGTTTTCCTGACAATCTACATATTATTTTGCGACGGGTAATTGATTTCGGATTGGTTTTTTTCTCTTTTTATTTTATCTCTCTCCTAATCAATGAACGCCGTGCTCAATGGATGATCCGAGGATTGATGATCCTTATTGTCATCCTTTTCATTAGCGATCGCCTGTTAAAATTAACCTTATTCAGCTTTTTTCTGGAAAGATTAATCTTAATATGTTCTCTAGCAATGGCCATCCTCTTTCAATCCGATTTTCGCCGTTTTTTAGAACAAATAGGAAAAGGACAATTTGGACATTTCTTTGAATCTAATCCTCACTTACCGAAAGGTGATAGTGTTATTGATGAAATTGTCGATGCGGTCAAAGAACTCTCCCAAAATCGTACGGGTGCCTTAATAATAATAGAAACTTTCAATACCATAGAAGAAAGAATCTTTCTCAATCCGGGAGTGAAACTTAATGCCGAAATCACCAAAGAATTATTACAAACCATTTTTCAAACTAAAACTTTACTTCATGATGGTGCCGTATTTATTCGGGGTTCAGAAATTGTCTCGGCGGGGGTGATCTTACCCTTATCTGATCGGACCGCATCCCGACAGTTAGGAACTCGTCACCGTGCCGCTATGGGTATTACCGAAAGAGTCGAGAACTGCGTCTGTGTAATAGTCTCTGAGGAAACAGGGTCAATTTCTTTAGGGGAAAAAGGGGTCTTAAATCGTCCGTTAACTAGTACAAAACTAAAGGAGTTATTAGAAGAAAAACTCTCGAAACCAAAAGAAGGGGAAGTGGTAACGGGAGTTAGCCGTTTAAGCCGACAAATTGGTTTTCGAGGTTTAAAGATGTTAATGAGTTTCCTCAAACTAGATGACGGTGAATCTCGTAACCAACGTTATACCGAAAAATCATCTTCTAAAGACAAAAGAAATTGAGAATATAAGTTCAGAGTTAAGCACCTAAGTGAAATTATTGAGATATGAACTCATTTTTAATCCCAAAATAAAGAAAAAGAAAGAGGCTTAACTTTGATCGTCAAAATATTTGTAAGCACTATAAGCCATAGTTACAACTCCCGTCACCAGAGAAGACTCATCTAACTCAAAACGGGGATGATGTAAAGGGTAATTGTGCTGATTCTCTTTACCGATACCTAAACGGAACATCGTACCGGGAGCGTGTTCTAAATATACAGCAAAATCTTCTGCTCCTAAAGATGGCTCAAGAATAGAAATAACGTGTTCTTCCCCTAATGCTTCTAAGGCTGATTTTTCAATAATTTTCGTTAACCCTATCTCGTTTTGCACACTAGGCAGACGATGATGATAATTGATTTGACATTTCGCACCATAAGTGTGACAAATCCCTTCCACAATACCTTGAATCCAGATGGGTAAATTTTCCCGAACGTGAGGATTCAGCGATCGCACAGTACCCACCATTTTCACATGATCGGCGATAATATTCGGGGCGATGCCGCCGTTAATTTGTCCGATGGTTAATACTAAAGGGTCTAAAGGGTTTTGCATTCGACTAATAGCCTGTTGTAAAGCCGTAACTACCTGTGCGCAAATCCAAATAGCATCAATGGCTTGATGAGGGCGAGCACCATGACCGGCCTCTCCTTGAATCATTATTTCCAGATCATCCATGGCCGAAGTTAATGCACCATAACGAATCCCCACACAACGGGCGGGAATAGAGGGGAAAACATGAATCCCAAAAATAGCGGAAATATCTTTCATTACGCCATCTTTCACCATCCACAGAGCCCCCTGAGCTATTTCTTCGGCAGGTTGAAAAATAAATCTGATATTACCGGGCAAAGATTCTTTGATTTGAGACAAAATCATTGCTGTGCCCAAACCGACAGTTGTATGTAAATCATGACCACAAGCATGCATAACTCCTGGCACACGAGAGGCAAATTCTAATTGAGTGGCTTCTTGGATGGGTAACGCATCCATATCGGTGCGAATGGCTAAATGAAGGGTGCTTTTGCCATTACCGTTTAATTCACCAATTACTCCTGTTTTACCAACACCCTCTTGTACGTGAAGCCCACAGGAGGATAAAACTCCAGACACATAAGCGGCAGTTTGATATTCTTGTCCACTTAATTCTGGATGAGCATGAAAATGACGACGAATTTCGATTAATCTCGGTGCTAAATCTACCGCTAAGTCCTTGATTTTACTGAGCATTATATTAACTAATCACGCTTTATTATTTACATCCTACTATAGTCAAAATCAGTTAATTGGAGATTTGAGTCAAAAAAAGACAAGGAAAAAGGAATTTTGAGAGTTGACAGTTAATTCTTTATTGCCTTTTGTCTCTTGCCTTTTTTTATTGTTGATTGTTAATTGTTCATTACCAATTAACCTTCCGCATTTAAGAATGGTAATAATGCTACTAAACGAGCTTGTTTAACAGCTCTAGTTAAATCTCTTTGTTGACGAGCAGTTAAGCCAGTAATACGACGGGGAAGCATTTTGCCTCTTTCCGTCACAAATTTATGTAGTAATTCTACATCTTTATAGTCAATGGGTTGACTGGGAGGAATTGGGGATAATCTTTTACGAAAATAAGCCATAATTTATCTTTAAACTATTATTTTTACCTTGAGGAAATTAGGAAATCAAACTATTTAATTTCTTTGTGAACAGTATGTTTGTTGCAATGAGTACAGAATTTTTTGAGTTCCATTCTGCCAGTGGTATTGCGTCTGTTTTTCATGGTTGTATAACGGGAAACACCAGCAGAGCGCTTATCGTTATTGGTACGACACTCAGTGCATTCAAGAGTGATAATTATACGAACGCCTTTTTTACTTGCCATTTTTTTAGCTGATTTACTATAACAGTAATTTTATACACAGTCTTTCATTATCCCATATGAAACCTATTTTTGACAAATATTGAACAGGGCGGTTGTGCTTGTTTTTCCTGAATTTTGGCTCCGTCTTTTTTCTAAGTGTCGTCAAGTTGGTCTTTGGGGAATAGGTTCACCCTCCTGGGTTGAATGTAAAGAAATGTGTGCGAATGCCCTGCACGAATTACACCTTTGTTTTACTTTGTTGCTAACTCTTGAGAAAATTGTTTAATAGCTTGCAATGCCACATCAAAAAGTTTTTGTGGTTTTAATTCTGGTTGGATTAACGTCCATAAACGATGTACCTCTTCTGTGTGCAATCTATCGTCTTCGATTAAAGCAGTGATTAACTGACGACGCAAATAATCTCCCTCCTCGGAAATGAGAAACTGTAATCCTAAACTAGCAGTAGGTAGCAAATCAAATTGACGGTCAGATCTGGCAATGGCAATCATATTTTCTAATCGTTTCCACTGAAATCTTCCATCTTTAAATAAAACTTCAATAAGACGTTTACGCATAGCTGGAGATTCTTCTGTTAATAAACGACGAGAAATATAAGGAAAAGAAACTTCCACAATGCGAAAATCAGGATTAAGACTTAAAGCTAAACCCTCTTGAGTAACCAAAGAGCGAATAATTAAAGCAAATTTCGCAGGTACTCTGAAAGGATATTCATACATCAATTCGGAAAAATCATCGGTGATAGTTTTAAAGTTAAAATCTCCAACACTTTGACTGATAGCATTACCTAAAACCTTTTCTAAGGCAGGAATTATGGGTTTTATATCCGTTTCTGGTGTTAAAAACCCCAAATTAACAAAATCCTTCGCTAAAGCCTGATAATCGCCGTTTATCAATTGTACTACAGAGGAGGCGATGGTCTCCTTCGTGTCTTCTGTTAGCTGATCCATCATACCAAAATCAATATAGGCCATTCTTCCGTCAGCCATAGCAAATAAATTACCTGGATGAGGATCAGCATGAAAGAAACCATGTTCCAATAACTGTCTTAGCCCTGATGTAACACCAATTCTGATGATTTCATTAAGATCTAAACCTGCCGAGCGAATACTATCTAAATCATTTAATTTATAACCATTAATCCACTCTAGAGTTAAGACATTGTGGCTGCTATAGTGCCAGTAAATACAAGGAACTTTCACGTCAGTATCCCCACGAAAATTGGCGGCAAATTTTTCAGCATTTCTTCCCTCATTAATATAGTCAATTTCTTCAAATAATTTAGTCCCGAATTCATCTACAATTAACCCCAAATCATGACCTAAATTAAGGGGTAAAAAAAAGGCGACCCATCGAGAAGCTAAACGCATTAAATATAAATCTAAGCAAATAACAGGTAATAAATTGGGTCTTTGAACTTTAACCGCAACCTCTTCTCCCGTGTGTAAAACTGCTTTATATACCTGCCCTAAACTAGCGGCAGCAACGGGCTTGACAGAAATTTCTTTATAGGCTTCTTCTACTTCTAAATCTAATTCCCTCTCAATTATCTCAAAGGCAATTTTACTATCAAAAGGAGGCAATTGATCCTGCAATTTTATTAATTCTTCTAAAAAATCCTTACGAATTAGGTCAGGACGAGTAGAAAGCGCTTGACCAACTTTAATGAATGTAGGTCCCAATTTTGTTAAAATTTTTCTTAATTGTTCGGCTCTTTTTTGTTTATTATTTTCTCTTTGATTAAACCATTTATCTAAAGTTAATTGAGTAGTAAAAACCGCAAAATAAAAGATAATTTTAAAACTGCGAGATAAAGCTAACCAAGGACGATAACTATAATATTTAGCAATATCTTCTGCTGAATAACGTCTTAAAGGTTCCGTATCCCTCTTATGTGCATCTGATGAAGAATAATTCACGTTTTCCAATGGGGTTTTGTCTAAAAATATTTTTAAATAGTCAGAGTCGACTATAACCTTAGTTTACTATGAAAAGATCAGGATTAAATAACGTGAACAGTTATCGGTCGTGCATCAAATAACTGTGGGATAGCGAATCTGTTTCTTGAAAGTATTATTCTGAGTATTATATTGAGGTCGCACCCTAGACTAACCCGCTATCTCGCTCATCTTCTAAAGATGAACTTCCTCGATGCCGAATTTGACGTTGAGGAATACCTAATTCAATTCCTTCGGTTTTAAATCTTTGTTGGACTCTCAAACGATATTCTCTACCCACAGCCCATTGTTTCATCGGCTGGGTTTTGATCCAAACTTGAATTAATATGCCTTGATGAGAAACTTGATCTATTCCTAAAATATTAACAGGCTCTAGAATTAATTCTTTCCAGTCTGGTTCTTGTTGTAATTCTTCTCCCACTTCTTTTAAAATTTGAATAGCTTTAACTGGATCTGAATTAACAGAAATTTCAATCTTAAATTCAACTCTTGACCAATCTTTTGTCTTATTTTCAACTAGAGTAATTTGTCCATTGGGAATAGTAATTAAACAACCTTCAGCTCCTCTTATTTGAGTAGTATAAAGGTTCATATTTTCCACAAAACCACCGACACTACCCACGCTAATAACATCTCCAATAGCATAGCGATCTGTCCATAAAATTAAGACACCATTAAGCATATCTTCTAAGACATTACGAGCTAAAAAACCAACTAATAAAGCCGCTCCTCCTGCACCAGCTAGTACACTGGGATCTATGCCAAAAAGTTGAATAGTTAGAACAATACCAATAACTATAAATAAAAAACTACTAGCACCTTTTAAGGCAGGAGAATAGGTGGTTACTCTTAAGGTATAACGATTAGAATTAGGATCTGCTAGTTGAGCTTCTTTTGCCCATCTATTCAGATAATAATCAATGACAAAAGAAGTAATTGTATCTCCCAAACTAACCAACATCCAAATCAGAGGTAAAAATATTGCTTGTGCCAGAAAAAAGAAGGAACTAATTCTCGTATTGGGATAAACACTAACTATTAATGCCAAACCCAAGAACATTAGTAAAAAGCGAAGCCAATTTAAAAATTGAAGTAAAAATACTGTTAAATTTCTTAACTGCTTAATTAGATTTTGATAACCTAAAGAAATCGTTGGTAAATCTTCAGTTAAATGATGGATTTTGGTTAAAATAGATTCTTGAATTTTTTGAAAAATAGGATTTAATTTAGCAAGTGAAGGTGAGCTAAATGACAACCCTTTGTTGTTATTAGTATTATGGACTTGGGGTTGAATATTTAAGTTATTTTCTTTCTCAATATTTATGTTTATGTTATCTTTTTCTTCACTAATTATTGTTCTTTCTTGTTGTTCTGGATCTAATGTTATTGGAGTATCAGATTCAGATTGATTATAAAAGGAGGCCTGTTGTTTTTGTTTAGCCAATTCTTGTAGTTCTTTGATTTTTAGCTTAAATTGACGGTCTAAGTTCCGGATTAAATGTATAAAAATAGTTATGAAGAGAAGAGGTATGATTGTTAAGACTAAAATTATGCCGATAATACTTGGTCTTCCCCAAGGAAAAAACTGATCAAATTGATAACCCCATAATGCTTGACTTAAATCTTCTTGAATAAGATTACGCCATTGATTAGCTAACTCATCAATAGGTTTGCCATTGTAAATGGAATCATCTTCGTTAACAGTAACAATGGTTTCTGTCGATAAACCTAATTTTGGTTGTGTTGGTACAAAAATAACTGTTTGATCATTTTTTATTCCTACTTCGATTTTCGGTGTTAAAGGATGCAATGGTTTATTTTCGAATACCAGCCAATCTTGTGGTTTAAGTTCTAATTCTTGTGGTTTATTTTTTTCATTTTGATTAGACAGATTTTGAGCATTTCTGATAATTCTTCGATATAAAGATAACCAAGTTTGTTCGATGACAGTGGCACGAATTTCTAATTCATTAGCACTAGTTTGAGGATCTTCTAAATTAGATCTTGAGGCAATGGTAAAAGTGTCTTCTAAGTTTAATTTGCTTGCGATACTTGCATAAGGAAAATAAGGAAAACTAATATCTGAACACCATAATTTGCCACAAACTCTAGTTTTTTGTAACTTCCACCAAGGATAAAATTGACTTTCCCCATTACTATCTGCATTTAACAATGATATTTGAGCTTTGGCAATAGTGGGAATTGTTAAAGTTAAACTAAAACTTAATAAGATAATTAAGATATATTTAATACTCAGCCTGAGATTTTTTTTGCTAAATAATTTTTGATAAGTCACGGGATGTGCAACTAAAAAGTAAAAACTGACGAGATTTTAATTTTAAAATAAAATTAATCGATAAGTTCATTTTTTTTGGCAATACCCTGCTTTTGAAGACGTTCGTCTTCTTTCTTCTATACTTGGAAGACTGGATAAGTATTGTACAACTAATGAAGTGAAGAGGGAAATTCAGAAGGAAAATTTCATAAACCTTTATGGGAGTTAATTTTACATTTAAAAATTAATTATCCTCACGACAAGAATGACCAAACCAAGATCTCTCCTCTTGAGTAGCTGTGTATTTTTTCTCTAAAAGTTTGGCAACATCTTCAATATTTCCATCGGCAGAAATCCAGCCGTTTTGCACGTCAGGGAAATCAATCCGACAATTTTCACACTTCTTCTCAGAGTAAAATCTAATAGGACACCAAAAAGATTCTACATTACGGAGCATTTCTGTCCCCAGTGACCACACTCCTGTCATCCAATCACAATATAGACACCAAATCAAATCATAGCCAATTAAACCTTCAAATTTTTGACGAGAAACATTGACCCAATCTTTAGTTTCATACTTAGGTAATTTTACCAACCAAGTTAGGGGGGGATAAACGATGATTTGAGCAAAACGTACGAACCAAAACACGGGAATAGCTAAAGCGGTAATCCAGACGGCAAGATGATTTCGCCATCCTCCGACTATGCGACTAAGTGTACCATGAATGTTCGTAGTTGGTTTTCGATGTATGGATTCATGGGCAAAAATCCAAATCCATAAAGTGCTAATTTCTGCGAGTAAACCCACACCGACGCCTTGCCAACCATCAATGATCGAGCCTACAGCAATGGGTATAAGCATAAAGTAGACTAGTACTAAATCAATACCGGGGGCACAACAAAAAAAATCAGAAGCCGTTTTTCCTGCTTCTCCCAGTTTTGGTAATAAATGTAAGGTTATGATTGCGATCGATAGAAAAAGAATTAAATAAAAATATAATTGTATTAACATAATCGTAAAAGTACTGCTTATCTTAGTGATTTATTATTCATCTTTCATGTGATTAATCCCTACAAAACGACTTACCAATGAGTAAAACCTGTCTTTAAACCGAACTCACATTTTTTACTTGATAGTGGAAATACTATTATTTTGGAGTTGGTTGGTAATAACAGTTCTTTCTCCGTATTCTAGTAAATTTTCTAGGGTGATCAGTCGATTCGTCCATGTATCTAGTTGTAAGGGTTGTTGTTGTTTATATTTCCCTAAGTAGCTTGATAATTTCCCTCTTAAGGAAGATAATTCTTTTTGGGCGACTATTAAATTATTAGTGGTGGGATTTTCCGCTAATGTTTTGAGGCGATCGCCTAGTTGATCTGCCCGTTGAGACCATTCCTTGAGAGAACGAGGATCAATGGTCATTTGACGATTTAATAACATAAAATTCCATTCTGTTTGTAAAGCCTGATAACGGGCGACGGCAGTTTGAAATGGTTGACGATGGGGTAAAGGTTCTAATATTTCTGACGGATTACCCTGGGTTTGTTTGAACATTGTCCCTAAGCCGGTATTAAAATTTTCGGCGGCGAATAAGGCAAAACCCCCAGAAGGCATATTGCGAACTGATTGTATTTGATCAAAGGCTTCCGCATTAGGTACATTTAACAAGCGAATGCCCGGAATAATTAAACTAGGATTTTTAGCCGAAAATTCAGATAGTGATGCCGTGCGATCTTCAAAACTGCCTGTATTTAACGCATAAGTCATCAATACCATCATATCGACCGAACCATTATAAATCCAATCTTCCCAATGTTGTTGTAAAGTCAATAAACGCTGACGACGTTCCATGGGAAATACCGCCGCAGAGATAACTAAATCAGGACGTTTAGCTTTAAGTCTTCGTGAACTTTCGGACACAAAGCTAGTGATTTGCCGAATCCGAAAACCAGTCCATTGCGCCCAAGCAGGAGAAGAAGGTTTAATCTTTTTCGGGTCAACACCGTAAGTTTTTTTAAATAATTCCCGACTAACATCTGTATAACCAAAATGTTGCTTGGTTGTTGAATCTTGAAAAGGATAGCGAATATAGTCTAGTTGAATACCATCCACATCATAATTAGTGGCAATTTCTTCTAATAAAGCCAATAAGTAACGTCTAACTTGGGGATTTGCTGGATCTAAAAACGCTTTTTTAAATCCCGGAGTACGATTAAACCCCTTACCATTTTGATCTTTTAACACCCAACTAGGATTACGAGACAAAACAGGTCCTGAATAATTTTCTGGTTGTCCTAAAATACGATTATGACCTTGATTGGCAGCGGCGAAAATCCATGTCCAAGCGTGTAACTCCATGCCCCTTTCATGGGCTAATTCAATGGAGGCCTGAAGAGGATCCCATCCCCTGGTCATGGGGTTTTGTTCAGGGGCTACCCTACTAGGATAAATAGTGTAACTAGAATTAACGGTCTCAAAAAATACCGTATTAATTCCTGCCTCCGCCATGCGATCAAATAAAGGTGCTAGATCTTGTTTTGACCTAGCTTTGACAATAGTACCTCGATCTAACCACATAGCCCTTACTTCTGGTTGGGCAAAATGGCGATCGATAGGGTAATGATCCCATAAACTACGACGGGCATCCAACCATGTTTGTCGGGCTTGACTATAATTTCGTAAAGCTAAAATGGGAAAATCCTGAACTACTTGTCGGGCATTGGCGATAGCTTCAGAGGCTTTGTTATTACTAAAATGCTGATTACTTTTATTTTCTTTGTTGTAGATATTAGATTTAGGGGGATTTTTGAGGAGATAATCAGCAACGGTAGTCATAGGCTCACTATATTGAAGTTGTTTTGCCTCCGCAGTAATTAAAGTACTTTCGACTCGATGGATTAAATCTTCCAATTCTCGCACCATTTGCTCAATCTCTTTTTGAGAAGAACTATTTAAAGGTAAAGGGGCTTGGATAGGGCGAGATTTCCCTGTCCTAACCGATGGAAAAGAGATGGGCTTTGGCCTAAGATCTGATGCAGAAGGAATATTTTGGGCGCCAACCGTAGGAGAGGAAAGAACAACCCCTAAAAGTAGTAATTTTTGAATTCCTTTACCTAAACTTACTATTTTACCGTCAATCATGGTGTTAATTAGAATAAATTGAAATATGAACCTTAAGAAATATTAAATAATAATTAATAAATCATACCAAGTCATGGTAGCGAATAGTTGACAGTTGATAATTGATAGTTAATTATTTATTACTTCTTAGAAACATCCACGCTTATCAACTAAACCTAATAATCGAAGGAGTTGACATTGCTGCCCAATGGATGGAAGATGCGGGAGTAGATCCCCATGTATAATTTTACGAAGCTTTAGGTCATATTCGAAAAGTTTCTGGATATAATGCCAATAAGATAAGTAGATAGAAAGTTGGGGGTAAAGCTAATGATTCGCTTACTTTTTGAAAAAATCCGTATTTTTTTTGCTACTGAAGTTCCTGCAGATATTGCGGCTTGTGAATTTGACTGTCTAAAGGAGGAATGTCTCAATAAGGATTTCCTGACTTGCCCCAGACGTCTGCAAAAAGCTGAAGCTCTGAAAAGATACTCTAAATAACATCAAAAAAAGTCCATTTTTCACCCGTTCAAAGTATATCCAATTTAATGATGAAGACAAGGCTGATCTTTATGGGGCAAGCCTCCGACTAAATTTCCCGTTTGATAGGCTTTAACCGCCTTATCTGGATTAGTCTCAATAGTGGTCAGCAGTTGATTCCGTGTACTTGCCGCTCCCACATGCCATTCGTAAGGTCTTTCAGCCAGTAGACTACCCTCCACCGAAACGAAAGACCATCCACCGCAACGCCCTTCCTGCATGGGGAGTTATCCACACTACGCTACCAATTTCTCCGTCATCCGATCAAAACCTCCAAATAATCACGATATTTTAAGTAGGTAGGGGGAATTAAACCGAGGAGACTTTTCATGCACTGCAAGGGGTTCAGGCGCAGTCATTTTATCTTTGATTTGTCCCACTTACTTAATTTTAGAAGATGGTCATTTCTAAGTTGCTGGTGCTATTAAGCTTGTACTCAAATGCTAGAAGTGCCTAATCGATTATAGGTTGCAAAATAAATCGGGCTGATGCACAAGTATTTTTGACAGAACCTTTGTTGCAAGTCTACATAGAATGTTAGAGGCCTTACGGTCCACAATAAATCAAAAACTTAAGGTAAAGAATTGTTAAAAAAAGCCCTTCATTACTAAGAGAAGTTTAAATTAACTGCCAAAATTTGATAATGGCTTTACCATGTCAAGATATAGAAACTTAAAGAAAAATAACTTATGACAGCAACTCTCACCAATGAGAAAAAAATTGATTCTCAACAAAAGTCCTTAAAAATAGCGATTCCTAGAGAAATTTATGCCAACGAATGTCGAGTTTCTGCTACCCCAGATACAGCCACAAAATTGCAAAAACTGGGTTTCACTGTGTTAATAGAATCTAATGCAGGCAAAAAAGCTAGTTTTGGCGATGGAGCTTACGAGCAAATAGGATGTAAAATCATTCACAATAGAGAAGAATTATGGCAGGAAGGGGATATTATCCTCAAAGTGCGCCCCCCTCAACCCGAAGAAGTTAACCTTTTAAGCGAAGGTAAAACCCTTATTAGCTTTATTTACCCTTCCCAAAATACGGAATTACTAGCAGAATTAAGCCAGAAAAAAGCGACAGTATTCGCTATGGATGCAGTGCCTCGTATCAGTCGGGCGCAAAAATTAGATGCCTTATCCAGTATGGCAAATATAGCCGGTTACCGGGCTGTAATCGAAGCGGCCAATAACTTTGGAAGGTTTTTTACAGGGCAAATTACGGCAGCGGGAAAAGTGCCTCCTGCGAAGGTTTTAGTAATCGGTGCCGGGGTAGCAGGTTTATCCGCCATTGGCACAGCCAAAAGTTTAGGGGCAATTGTAAGGGCTTTTGATACTAGATTGGTAGTAAAAGAGCAAATCGAGAGTTTGGGAGGGGAATTTTTAGAGTTAGAATTTGCTGAAGATGGCTCAGGGGAAGGCGGTTACGCTAAAATCATGAGTAAGGAATTTATCGAGGCGGAAATGGCTTTATTTGCCGAACAAGCGGAAGAAGTTGATATTATTATTACTACCGCCTTAATTCCGGGTAAACCAGCACCGAAACTAATTACCGAGCCGATGGTGCGTAGTATGCGTCAAGGTTCTGTTATCGTCGACTTAGCCGCCGAACAAGGGGGTAACTGTGAGGTTACAAAACCTAACGAGGTTTATCAATATGAAGGTGTAACTATTATTGGCTTAACGGATTTACCTAGTCGCATGGCAAGTCAGTCTAGTCAGCTTTACGGTACTAATTTATGGCATTTACTTAAGGATATGGGGGGTAATGATAACTACACCGTTAATCTTGAGGATGAGGTAATTAGAGGTGCTTTAGTAACCTATCAAGGAGATGTGACTTTTCCTCCTCCAAAAATTGCTCAACCTTCCCCGACAACTACTGTTAAACCGGAAGCAAAAATTGTTACTTCTGAGGGTAAGAAAGAGAAGAAAAGTAATAGCGATTTATTGTGGGCAATTTTGGCGGTTTTAGCTTTAGTTGGTATCGGCATTAGTGCGCCTTCTTCCTTTCTGTCTCATTTTACTGTCTTTATTCTGGCCGTGTTTGTCGGTTGGCAAGTGATTTGGAATGTCACCCCTGCTTTACATACGCCCCTGATGAGTGTGACTAACGCCATCAGTGGAATTATTATCATCGGTGGGATGTTGCAGATTTCTGGTGAATTAACTTCTCCTACGACTATACTAGGTGCGATCGCCATTTTAGTCGGCACAATTAACATTTCTGGAGGATTTTTAGTTACCCAGAGAATGCTTAAAATGTTTAGAAAATAATTGATAATTGACGATTAACAATTGACCATTAATATTTGAGTTAGTGATCTACTAACTTTTAATTTATTTATTTATTTCTCCTGAATCAGAAATTGACATGAATCTATCTGACAAAGAAGGAACAGGGTCGTAACCGCCGGGATGGAAGGGGTGACAACGACAAATTCTTTTTGTGGCTAAACAACCGCCTTTTACTGTGCCATAATGTGCGATCGCCGTTAAGGCGTATTCTGAACAAGTAGGCTGAAATCGACAACTAGGGGGAAATAGAGGAGATATCAAATGACGGTAACAGGTGATGAGAAAGATTAGTAACTTTTTAATCATCAATCGGTAATAATTTTGTTGGATTTGTACATTTATATATGGTGAGGTAAACCTTAAAAATTAATTCTTAAATATTGAAACTTTTACTTTTGTTTTGTTTCCTTTTATCTCGATTTTTCTAAAAATCTAGTCCTGAGTATATTCCTCACCAGTTTTTAAGGCGAATTCTGCACGCATAAATTCCCTACCTAAATAAGCGGCATGATCTAACAGACTCAAAGGAGTAGATTGGGTTTTTTCTAGCAAGTTAACACAAATTTCTTTCGCTGTCCTACCCGTAAAAGTTTGAGTTGGTGTTCTCGGTTTACTACCTTTACAGGCGATCACTTCCCCGGTATCTGGGTCAACGGCTAATCCTCGATCATTAATGGTGTTTGTGTAATGATCTGCACAGATTAATCCATCTTTTCGGTTTAAATATATAATAAAGTAGCCTTTAGGATCTAACGGTATACCTCTTTTCGATAGTTCGTTGTCTAATTCTGTTAATGATAAATTCGCTCTCATTGTCAATTTTTTTGTTTATTTCCTTTCTTGATTGTCCATTTTTCCTTGCCAATTAGCAACAAGTTTTTTAGTTAATATTACTATTTCTTTTATTTTGGGATTTAATTGTATTTGCGATGATGGGGGAGAACTGTGCAATCGCCATTGATGAGGTATATTAAGATAACCGTGATATAAACCTAATAAATATCCTGTTAAAATAGCTGTTGATTGAGATTCTTGAGAAAAATAAGTGCTTCTTAGTAGAGAATTTTCGAAATTAGATGGGTAAGAAAAAAAAGAATATAAGCCCTGATAAATTCCTTGAAAATCTTTTCTAAATTTTTGCCTAAATATACAGTCAACTTCCGTTAGTAAGTGCTTATCTATTATCATTTTATCTATTAATTGAAGGTGGTTAATTGTTTCTTGTTTTTTATCTTCTAAGTAAGGCATTATCTGAGGGGTTATCTGCTTCAATTCTAACTGCTTGCTAAGTATAAGGTTAACTATAATTATAAAGACTATGACACCATCTTCGCTAACTTTTGAGTAGCAACCATTCTCACTAATTATGGCTAATTGTTGCGCCAATTTTTCGGGGCTTTGATAATTATAAATAATTGAGGGGAAAAGGGCGATCGAAATTTCAGTTGCACTTAAATTTTTAAATTGACTCACTAACAATTGTTCATCGATTATTACATCATCAGTTAAACTTTTTAAGATATCAAAAACAATAGTTAAGGGATAATAGTTATTGCCTAACATAACGATATTTTTATCTCCATTATTAGTTAAACCTTCTGCAATTAAAGCAGTAAAAAAACTACCTAAAATTTTATCAAAGGATAGATGTAGTAAAGTCATCTTATGCTAATTTAAGATTAAAGTTGGAGCAAGAGTCAAAAAAAAAGATTTAAAGTCGTCACTTCCAATGTAACTTTTAACTATACTTTAGCTCAGATTTTTTGTTTTTTCTTTGTCTTGTTGAAAAATTTGTTTATTTTTAAATCATCATAAAATTTTCAAACAATCCATGATATAATGTACGCAATGCTTGAACCATTGACGATAAACAGTAGGTAATAGGTAAATATCCACCCTTGATATTAAGCAATAGTTGAGGTGAAAATGTGGTTATGTTAACTGTTGATCGTAATTAAAACAAATTTAGATGATTTTATTTCGTTATATATTATTTGCATTTTTAATAGTTTTCGTTAATGGTTGTAGTGGTAATCAAGCCTTAGAATCCCGTTTTGCTCCCAATCCTGAACTTAAGTCTAATGGCAACTCATCCACTAATGTTGCTACCCAAACACAAAATCCTGTTGATAACCCTGACACTAGTAGTAATTCGGTAAAATTACCCGATGATTTTCCTTCGGATATACCCATTTACAGTCAAGCCAAATTGATTACGGTGGATGGAAAACAAACTATTTGGACATCAGTTGATCCTTTAAACCTAATCGTGGAATATTATAAGCAGGAATTGACTGCTAAAAAATGGAATATTTCCCAGTCTGAAGATAATTTAATTATAGCCTCAAAACCAGAACAAAATCAATCCTTAAAACTATCTGTTACCCCTAGTAATGGCAAAACAGAATTTTCTCTAACCTACGAAATTGCTAGCCAAAATCCAACCCCTATAACTTCTCCAAAGACTGAAAATACTGTCACTTTACCCCCAACAACAAACATCAATAAATCTTCTTCTAGCCTTGATGAATTAGTAAGATTACAGATTCTTCCCACCACAGAAAAGTTAAACCCCCATCAGATTATTACTCGCAGAGAATATGCCCGTTGGTTAGTTAAAATTAATAATCTCATCTATGCTGACGTAAATAGCAAATTAATTCGCCTTGCTAATCCTGATAGTAAGCCAGTTTTTACGGATATTCCTCAAAATGATCCTGATTTTGCCATTATTCAAGGTTTAGCTGAAGCTGGTTTAATTCCTTCTGCTTTAACTCAAGATACCAATGCCATCACTTTTATGCCTGATAAACCCTTAACCAGAGAAGATTTAATTGCATGGAAAGTGCCTTTAGATTTTCGACAAAAATTACCTAATGCCACTCTTGATACCATAAAAGAAACATGGGGTTTTCAAGATGCCGCTAAAATTAAACCTCAAGCATGGCAAAAATTGTATATAGATTGGCAAAATGGAGAAGATTCTAATGTCAGACGAACATTTAGTTATACGACCCTCTTTCAACCTCAGAAACCCGTGACCTATGAAGAAGCAGCACTTATTTTAAACGTATTTGGTTATCAGGGGGATATTCGTAATCTTAAAGAGATCAAAAAATAAGTTTAAGTTTATTTGAAGCCAGGGTTTTTAACAAGAGGTCTCTTACACACTAAAGAAACTGGTGGAAAAATGGCTAAAAACTTCAAAATATATATATGGTATAATTGGGCTTGTCTTAGTTTATGATCAAATTTTATGGAAGTTATACCCGCCATTGACTTATTAGCAGGGCGTTGCGTCAGATTATATCAAGGTGATTATCAACAATCTCAAGTTTTTAATGAGAATCCCCTTGAAGTGGCTTTACAATGGGAATCTCAAGGGGCGACTCGTTTACATTTGGTGGATTTAGATGGTGCTAAAGAGGGTACAACCATTAATTTAGATGTCATTGAAGCTATTGTTCAAACTTTAATTATTCCCGTACAAGTAGGTGGAGGGTTGCGAGATCGTATTTCCATTGAACGTCTCTTTAATTTGGGAGTGGAAAGAGCGATCGTTGGTACTGTGGCGGTAGAAAATCCAGAGTTATTACTAGAGTTATGCGAAACTTTTCCCCATCAAATAGCCGTGGGAATTGATGCTCGTGATGGGAAAGTTGCTACTAAAGGATGGTTAGAAACTTCCACCGTCGAAGCAACAGATTTAGCCCAACAAATTTCTGACAAGGCCGCTGCTATTATTTATACAGATATTAGTCGAGATGGCACCTTATTCGGTCCTAATTTAGAGGCCTTAAGAGAATTAGCCCAAGTTAGCCATGTTCCGGTTATCGCTTCTGGTGGTATTAGTTCATTGACAGATTTACTGAGCTTATTATCTTTAGAATCTTTCGGAGTTAATGGGGTAATTGTCGGTAAGGCTTTATACACTGGTAAAGTAGATTTAAAAGAGGCAATACAAGCCATTGGTGACGGTAGATTACAGGATATTCCCCTTAATTTTGGTGATTCTGCCCTAGGGTAAATGAATAGTAATTAGAAATAGATTAATCAGGATAAAACTATTGACAAATAGAAAATGAACGATTGTTTATTTTGACGACGAAATTTTTTCAGCAATCCCTAAATAAAATTGTTCCGAACAAACTTGGATAAGTAGTTTATGAGTGTTAAAGTAAAATTTTTACCCGATGATGTGACGGTAATGGCAGAAGTGGGGGAACCTTTATTAGAAGTTGCGAAACGAGGGGGCATCTTTATTCCTACCGGTTGTGTCATGGGTTCATGTCATGCCTGTGAGGTTGAACTGGAGGACGGTAGTCTTATTTGTGCGTGTATTAGTTCTGTTCCTTCTAACACCTCCGAATTTATTATTAATCTATATTCCGATCCCGTTTGGTAGTAGCGATGATTTCTTATTAGCCTCAAGTAACACTGATAAGTCTCATAAAGCTTACTGGAAAGTACTATGTACTCTAGTGTTAAAGCTTGTTGTCACCCCTTCAGGGGGGCGAATCATTGTACGGGGATAAAAGCCTTGACCTTTTTATGGCATGAATTGGGAGAGCGATGTCTCGATTGTCGCGTAGGTATTCAATTACAGTTTGGCAATGTTAAGGACCCACATTCCGCACGTCACTTTGTAAGATGATAAAAGTATTAAAACCAAGCAACTTATTTTGGACAAAATATAAGTAATAATACTCAATATCTTCTTTATTCGCGTTTTGTGCTCGCGAACTTTGCTCAAATTAAAATCTCATTGTCAATAACTTCACCTTTAATGAGAATAAATAAACAGAGCAAATCTATCAGTTTTCTATTCTTTATTTATGATATTATAATTGAGAATGTTTAGACTCTTAAATCCCATAAGTTATCCAGATAAAATATAATAATTATGACAAGAAATCGGGAAAAAACTTAAAATTAGTTTTCGTTCATTTGTTAGATTTACTATCTGTTCTTATTCCTCTGATTTATTACTAAATGAATCCCCTGAAAACATTGAAATATCCATCTTAACGTTGGACGTTCCGTTAGTTTTCCCAGCTGATTTTTTATCCCCGTTTTTCTCTCCTTTAATAAGCGACGCACTTCTCTTTGCCCCAAAGAATATACCAACAGACATAACCCCATCAACATTGCCATTGTTTCGATTCTTTTTGGGGTTTTTAAAAACACACTATCGGCAAAAAATAATGGATCTTTCAAAAAACTAAAACCTCTTTCTGCGGCCTGTTGCTCTTTATACTTAATTAAAATTTCATCAGAATTAAATTTACTTTTATCCAATCTATTTGTCGCTAACACAAATCTTCCTGCTCTTTTTTTTGATTCGTTTATTTTCGTTAAATCTGATTTCAAAATAGCCGTAACTTGATAAGTTTTTCCCGATTTTTCTTCTTTCTTTTTCGATTTTTTCTTGTGATTATTTAACTCACTTTCTGTCATTTTTAGCTCGGTTATGTGATGATATTTTAAAGTCTTATTTAGTCTCACAACTGTTTCATAAGCTCCCTCTGATGAGCTAAATTCTTCTTTCATCAATTTCTTTAATATTTCTTCGGTTTTTTCTTTTTCTTTCTCTATTTTTTCCCTTAGTTTTTCTAGCTCTGATACTTTTCTTTTTTCACTTTCTACTATTAACCATCTTTGCTCAATTTCTGCATAATTATTCCTTACTTCACACCATGAATATCCTTCTAAACTACTTGGAGTCAAATCAGATTCTGATAGTTCTGAAACTAAATTTTTTGCCTCTTTTATTGATAGTGGCACTCTCGATAACCATTCTATTCCACTCATTAATTTCAGGTTATTTTCTGTATATAAGGCACTATCACCCACTATCATCGTCTCAAAATCTATCATTGATTTGTATTCTTTCGCTATTTTGCCGAAAACTGCTTTATCATTTTCATTGCCATCTGCTACTCTTAAAAATAAAGGAATATCACCATCACCACTCACAATTAAATCCAAAATAAATTGTTTTAAATCTGGTCGATGGTCACGGGAATAACCTTTAATTATCTTAATTGGAATTTGATTAATTAACTCTAATTCTGCATTTTCTTTCACCAAGTTTTTGGTGATTTTTTCTTGATTATATTTCCCCTCTACTGCAAAAGAAGTTGAATCTAAATGGGAAAAATCTATATTGATATTATATTTTTTTACTATGGCTAAAGCAATAATTAAAAATAATGGAGATAATCCTTTTTCATAAAGTTTATCCATTATTCTTCCAATTCTATCATCGTTCAAATGCTCAGGTAGTATTCCTTTTCCGATTAAATGTTCGGTTGCTTTATCTTGAAAAAACTGTGGAAATAGATAAAGAGGACGGGAAATAAATCCTAATCCGTTCAGAATAATTGCTTTGACTATTTGACCTGCTGTCACGATTTCCCTCTCGTCAATACCGAGGGCATCATTAATAATTTCTTCAATGCCAATTTCATCTATAACTCCAGCAATTAATCCTAAATGATTAATGGTTTGAACTTGTATATCTTCTGAAAACATCATTTCCAAAATTAAATTAAAAACTGAATTTAATTATCCCTTAAACGTTGCTCATTTTTCTACTAATTTATCTGAGTTCTCTTTATAAGCTAGAGAACTAATCACCGAGTATTTCTTGTCGTAGTCAATCACTTTTCAATCTCTAACCTCGTAATCTGAATTTATACAGTTTGACGTGCGGAATGTGGGTTTTGACTCCATGTTGCTTAATGCTTTATCCAGTCCAGATTTTAACCTTTTTTTGTCAGTTATCTGATTTTATTTAAGCGAACGATGAGTTGATAATATGTTTGTAACTCTTCTTCCGTGGGGACTTTCGGTAATTTCATCTCTGAATGAGTTACCTGAATGTCCAACTCCGTAAGCAGATGGCGAAAGATATTTTTCAGATAATTGTAATCAGGATGCTCATCTCGTAATAGTTTGGCGATCGCGCACGCGCGCCACTTCGTGATCGCCTTAGCTTTAACTTTAGCATTGGTAAGTTGGAGGGTCATGCTACATTGCCCTCCATCTTAATCTTTAATCGTTCATTATGTAGGCTCTATTCATTTTTCTGTTTTACAGGTGTTTCATTATGAATATGTGCAACGCCATCTTCTAAGGATTGCGAATCATTATTGGGTGGTTGTGATTTTGCTATGCGTTCCTGCTTCCTGTGAAACCCATTCCCATGCTACTAAGCAACCAAGGGTTAACCCTGCCAACATCAATGATAATGTCCAGGAGAACTGACTGGGAAATTGGCGATCGATCCAGACACCTATTGCCATTCCTAGCATGGTTGGCGCAACAGTTGACCAACCGACCAAACCTGCAAAGCCCAAACCAAACCAAACTCCACCATAGGGCTTTGTTTCACGCGCATGAATTTTGCGCTGTTCTTTATCACCGATCGCTTTGGTAAAGTCTGAGGTCGGCGATCGCAATTCACGAGATTCAGGATCGGGGTTATTCATATAGATTCTCCTAACTCGATAAAACGTCTAATTGTACTTACTTCTAGCTTGGCTAGAACTGAACGAGCTATTTTTTCGCGCTCATCAATTAAGCGAAACTGTTCCTCAACGGTCTGTCTCAATATTCCCAAATCACCACCTTGGAAAGCATGTTGAGTTGCGACGGTGACTTGATTGCCATGTTTGACTAAAATTCCTTGATCGATCGCTAAAAAATTCTCTTCGTCTTCAGATGAGACGAAAGATAGCAGACTCGGTACAAGGGTAGCGACAAAATCTAAATGATGCGGCAGTAAGCAAAACATCCCATTTTCAGCTTCTGCATTTATTTTCAGCACATCTATTTTCATCAAAATTTTAGTGGGCAAAACCACTTTGAGATGCATTACTGAAGTTAGAGAGTTCATGATTTTTTGCTCTCCTCAGCAGGTTTTTCCACTTCGTCAATTGTGCCAATCATGTAAAGCGATCGCTCTGGTGTGTCCGAAAACTCATCATTGAGAATGCGATCGCAACCAGTGATTGTATCTTCTAGTTCTACTACTTTGCCAGTCAAGCCCGTAAATTGCGTGGTCGAGAAGAAGGGCTGGGTGAGAAAACGTTCTAAACGTCTCGCTCGATAAACTACTTTGCGATCGCTTGGGGATAGCTCTTCTAATCCCAACATGGCAATAATATCTTTTAGTTCTTCATAATTAGCAATGGTTTGGCGGACGGATTGGGCAACCCGATAATGGCGATCGCCGACGATGTGCGGCATTAACATTTTGGAGTTGGATTGCAACAAATCAACGGCAGGATAAAATCCTTCACTGGCTCGTTTCCGTGACAACACAATGGAAGCCGATAAATGGGCGAAAACATGGACTGCTGAAGGATCGGTGAAGTCATCGGCAGGTACATAAATCGCTTGAATGGAAGTAATTGCACCAGAGGAGGTATTACAAATTCGCTCTTCTAATTGAGCTAATTCCGTTGCCAGGGTGGGTTGATAGCCGACCCGTGAAGGCAACTGTCCCATCAGTCCCGATACTTCCGCCCCTGCTTGGATAAAGCGAAAAATATTATCAATTAGTAGTAAGACATCCTGTTGAGTGCGATCTCGAAAATATTCAGCGATGGTTAAGGCGGCATGACCAACCCGAAATCTCGCTCCTGGTGGTTCATTCATCTGGCCAAACACTAAAACCGTATTATCAAGAACCCCTGTTGCTTCCATCTCTTCATAAAGATCGAGGGCTTCTCGACAGCGTTCACCAATGCCACAAAACAAGCTCACACCTTGATATTCCTTGACCATGTTATGAATCATTTCTGTAATTAGTACGGTTTTGCCGACACCCGCACCACCGAGTAAACCTGTTTTACCGCCACGTTCCAAGGGAGCAAGCAGGTCGATCGCCTTGAGCCCAGTCTTGAGAATATCGTCTTTGGTGACGCGCTCGGACATCGCGATTGGGGTGGCATGAATGGAGCGCAATTCGCCACCTGCAATTGGTTCTTTACCATCGATCGCCTCGCCAAATAGGTTTAACATTCTCCCTAACAATTGCTCGCTAACGGGGACTTGTAAGGGATGCTGGGTATCAATAACCACTTCGCCGCGTGCTAAACCTGCGGTGGGTGCAAGGGCAACTCCTCGTGCGACCTGAGCGCTAAGATGCGAAACTACTTCGATCGCTATTTCACCATTTTTGCCTGTTTGTAATTGGCTATAAAGATCTGGCAAATGTTTGGGGAAATGGACATCAACGATGTCCTTCGCACCGAAAGCACAGAACCAATATTTTGTTCTGGGGAATGATTTGAGAGGTGATTTGATTGAATACTTTGATGACTATTCATTTGATTATATTTAATTAGATAATTGCTTACTTTTGGCTTTCAAAATATTTAAAAAACTAGCCTTGATTTAACTCAAAGCCTGAAATAATTTCTAATAACTCACCTGTAATTGCCGATTGACGCTTTTGTCGAAACTCACCCTTAAACTCAGTGAGCCGTTCTTCGATGTTTTTTTCGGCAACCTGCATCGAGACTAGACGGCTGGCATTTTCACTGGCAAGGGATTCACCAAAGGCCCGATAGAGCGAGATAAAGAAATATTGGCGTAGGAGAGAAGAGATTAAAACATCACTGGGCATCGTAAACATAGGGATGGTGCGCGATCGCCATTCTTGGCTTTTGATTTGTTGCAACCATGTGCGATCGAGCGGCAACAGTAAATGCTGAGATGGTTTGTAAGATGTATTGGAATGTAAATTGTTGTAGAACAAGATGATTTTTGTAATTTGTTGGCGATCGCGCCATGCGGCAATATGCTGTAACATTTCTTGCACCATCGACGTGATCCCCGACAGAGAACTGGGCATCGCAAAATTCTGCTCGATCTGATAACCTTCACTTTCTAAATGTGGGATAAGTCGTGAGCCAATGGCAAAAACTGCCAACTGTTCTGGGGCGATTTGTAATTGTTCTATTTCGGCGATCGCATAGCGGCTAATCTGTTCATTAAATTGACCACACATCCCTTGTTCAGAACCAAAAATAAGCACGCCACAGCGACCGATAGAACTTATTAAAAGTGAGTCTGAATCAATCTTAGGAAGATTACTAGAAAGATTATTATTTGTATGGGTAGATTTGAGAACAACGTGCAAACCCATCCTAATTGTTCGGGTATATTCGGACAGGGAAGTAACAGCATGTTCAAATTGATGGATATTCACCGCCGCGAGAACTTTCATCATTTTGACGATCGCCTTTAATTCTTCGGCAGTATGAATTTGTCGCTGTAGAAATTCAAGGGATGCCATAATTATTCCTCCAAAGCCTTATTGATAACCTTGGCGATCGCCCTTTCTGCAACCTTAAGCAAAGCTTCGCGATCCTCATCCGCTAAGACATCACCCTTTTCAATTTGCAAACATAGCTCGGCTAATTGTGCAGGGATCTCGGCGGCAATTGCTTGTTCGGCGATCGCAATTTTAGAGATCGGTAGGTGATCGAATAAACCCGCCGTAACGGAGAGCAATACAGCAATTTGGACAGCCGCCGCCATGGGTGCATATTGCTTTTGTTTGAGAATTTCGCGCACTTTGCGACCCCGTTCCAAGGTGAGCCGCGTTGATTCTTCTAGGCGCGTACCAAACCGCGAGAAAGATTCGAGTTCTTCAAATTGCGAATAGGATAGCCGCAAATCTCCAGCTACAGCACGATAGGCAGAAAGTTGAGTTTTGCCACCAACCCGTGAAACTGATTTACCAATTTCAATCGCGGGTAATACACCTTTTTGAAACAAAATTGGCGACAGATAAATTTGTCCATCGGTAATCGAAATCAGATTTGTGGGAATATAAGCCGCGATGTTTTGGGCTTCCGTTTGCAGAATTGGCAATGAAGTTAAAGAGCCGCCGCCATGCTCGGCATTGAGATGGGTTGAGCGTTCCAATAAGCGCGAATGAATGTAAAAAATATCCCCAGGGAAAGCCTCTCGCCCAGGGGGGCGGCGCATGAGCAGGGATAGTTCGCGATAGGCGCGGGCATGGTTAGTGAGGTCATCGTAAACAATCAGTACATCGCGCCCTTGTTCCATAAAATATTCAGCCATCGCCGTAGCCGTGTAGGGAGCGACAAATTGCAATCCTGGGGGTTCTTCTCCAGCTGCCATGACGACGGTGGTGTATGCCATTGCGCCATGTTCGTAGAGGTCAGCGATTAGCTTGGCAACGGCGGCACTGCGCTGCCCGATCGCACAGTAAATGCAGAGAATATTTTTGTCTTTTTGATTGATGATCGTATCGAGCGCTATGCCACTTTTACCCGTTTGGCGATCGCCTAAAATCAATTCTCTCTGTCCGCGCCCAATCGGGATCAAGGCATCGATCGCTTTAATTCCTGTTTGCAAAGGCACATTGACGGAAGCGCGATCCATAATTGCAGGAGCCTCACGTTCGGCGGGACGGCGTTGGGAAGTGCGGATTAAACCTTTGCCATCAAGGGGACGACCGAGGGGATCGACGACTCTACCCAGCAAAGTTTCGCCCACAGGGACATCCAGAACTTTACCCGTGCGCCTTACTTCCGTTCCTGACTGAAGCGTATCGCTAGAATCCAGTAAAATCACACCCACTTCTTCGGGATCAAGGTTAAACACCATGCCCAAACTGCCGCCTGTAAATCGCACGATCTCTTCAGCTTGCACATGGGGTAAGCCGACAACTCTGGCAATGCCTTGTCCAATTGATTCCACGATACCAATTTCTTGCGATCGCAGTTGTGATGGATGGCGATCGATAACTTCTGCATAAGTGGCAAAGGTATCTTCCAAAACAGTCTGTAAAGATGCTTCGATTTTAGACATAGGGAGTTTTCTAAAGTTCGTTTATTAAGTAGGCGGTAAAAGCAACTTGTAAAAGTACAGATCCCCGACTTTTTGTTTGCTATCAATGGGGTTTGTTTATTTACAGAAAAAGTCGGGGATCTAAATCTCTGCATTTTGAATTTTCTTATGCCTAGCTACTTAGTAGCCCTAACTCATAGCAGTAACCGATTCTTCGGCAAAAACTGTAACTAAATTCTCGGCAATTGCATCTAAATAAGCATCCATGCTCCAAGCGAGTTTATAGCCAGTGCCGCGCAATTCAATTCCACAAATGAGATTAGATTGAATTTCATAATTTAGTTCCACTTTGCTCGAAACATCAAAGTATGTTTGCAAAATTTTCGAGACCTCCCCACAAATATCCGTCGGTAGCTCGAATGTACTTACCAAGGTCAAGGGAATAACATCCGTGGTGGCAACGGTTAAAGTCTTTACTAATTCAGTACGCTCTGACTCATTCAGATTTTGCAATTTTTGTAGAAACACCCGCGCCATTTGCGTTTCCAGTTCTGATTCGGCTAGGTCTGCCAAAACTCGCCGCACTGTTGTTTGTAATTGCTGCATGGTGCGATGGCTAACTTCGCGCAAAAAAGACTCTTTCTGACGTTGGAGCATTGATTGCCATTGCGATCGCTCTGTTTCCACAGACTCATGCATCTCTTCCAGCAAATGTTCACGAGTTTGCTCTGTTTCTAGTTTGGCTTGAGCAAGTAAGTCTAATCGATGAGTTTCTAACTCTTGTTTCTTTGCTTGATAGCATTCTACCTCCTCTTGAGCTTTTTGCTGTTGTTTTGATGCCGAATCGAGGTTATCGCGAATCGTATTTTCGCGCTGTTGCATCGCCTTGGTAATTGGTTTATAGAGCCAACGTTGCAGCACAAAAATCAACACCAAAAAGTTGACGATTTGCGCGAAGAAGGTGAACCAGTCAATTGCCATTAGTTCAACCTCCGACCTTTTCAAGGGCAGCGATCGCGTAGTTCCAAAATGGATTTGCAAATAGCAAAATCAACGAGATCACAAAGCAATAAATTGCCACAGACTCGATAAAGGCTAACCCCACAAACAGGGTACGGGTAATCGTACTAGAGGCATCGGGTTGTTGGGCGAGAGAGCTAAGGGCTTGGGCAACGGATTTACCTTCACCGAGGGATGGGGCGATCGTGCCAATTGCCATTGTCAGCCCTGCCATGATGATTGAGACAGTGCCAATAATCGTAACTAATAAATATAGAGATTCAGCTTTCATGACTGGCGGCACTAATATAAACAACTGTTAAAATCGAGAAAACATAGGCTTGGATGATCCCTGTCAGCAAGCCCAAAGCCTGCATAACAATCGGGAAAAATAATGGCGCGAGGGAAAGTAAAATTGCCCCGATCAGTACTCCACTCATCACATTGCCAAATAAACGCACGGTCAAAGCTAGAGTCCGAGACAATTCGCTCACGATAGTCAATGGTAAGAGAATTGGACTAGGTTCTAGATAATGATGCAGGTATTTACAGATTCCTTGCTGACGGATACCAAAAAAAGGAACTGCAAAAAATACCGATATAGCCAGAGCCGCCGTAGTAGAAAGTGATCCAGTCGGCGGTTCAAAAAGGGGAACGATCGCCAAAAGATTTGCCGTAGCAATAAAAATAAATAGGGTTCCGATAAAGGGCAAATAGCGATTGGGAGTCTGTCCACTGGTTTCTTTAATCTGTTCCTGTAAATTAAGCACCAGTATTTCCAGAACGTTTTGCCACTTCGATAGTTTTGTCTCAATCGAGAGATGGCGCGTCACTAGCCAAGAACCAATCCCCAACAGCAGCATCACCAACCATGTGAAGACCAAAGTGGCATTAATCGACACAAATTTCCATTGCCAATAGATAATCTGATCGGGGCTAATATTCATCGTTCATTACTAGATTCGATTGGATCTTGGATGAAATTTCGGGCTGGAATTTATGAACGAGGTGATTGCGTACCAACATAAATGCGCCTACACAAATAAACAGATGCCAGATGGCATTCTCTTTGGTGAGCATTACTACCAGTGCAAATCCTGCGATCGCGATCGCTAAACGTCCAAAAAAGCTACCGAGGGTCAACAGAATCGGATTTTCAGCATTCGGCAATTGCTGCACCGTCATCCACAATCCCTGAAAGTAAATATTTCCCAGCAAAATTCCTAACGCTAGCGTAATCGGTAAAAAGAAAAGATTATTCACTCGACCCTCTACATTTTAAATCTTCTTAATTCTACCATAAGATTTATGATTCCCGGCACTCCTCTGCCACATATTATCGAATACGTCGATGCCTTGAACAAAACACTTCGAGAGGAAGGTCATAAACCACTGTCGAGAATTCAAGGAAGTTTCTTGTGCTTTGTCTTGATGGGAATGCTTCTGACACAATCACTTTGTTGGGCAAGACTAGAACGTGCCAGTGGTGGTCGTTACCAGGACGGCGCGCTTTGTAAAATGTTTTATCATGGTCTCAAGTGCTGGGACTACCTGCTTTGTGCCAGTGTGCTTATCGTCATGAAGCGATTCAATATTACTTCGGGAGTCCTTGTTATTGACGATAGCGATAGAGGTCGCTCCAAGAACACAAAACGAATATGGGGTACCCATAAAACAGTACTCAAAGGCACAGGAGGATTTCACCAAGCACAGAATATTGTGCTTTTGGTACTGGTAACACCGGAAATAACAATACCTGTCGGAGCGAGCTTTTATCGACCAGACCCAGTAATTAGAGAATGGACGAAGAATGAGAAGAAACTAATTAAACAAGGGGTAAAAAAGAAAGACAGACCCTCAAAACCACAACGACAATCAGACTATCCTACTCGGGTCAAACTGGCATGTTCACTCATCAAACAGTCTAACTTTTCACGGCATCTTTTTCGGTTGACAGGTGTTAGGTGTTAGGGGTTGGGTGTTAGGATTAGGGATTGAGGATAAGCTTTAATAGTTGAACAGTCAAAAAAAACACTTAGAAACTGATGGGAATACAATCCTATAGAGACTTAAAGGTTTGGCAAACAGGCATGGATTTAGCAGAAGAATGCTACTTAGTTACTCGCAATTTCCCCAAAGAAGAACTTTACGGGTTAATTTCTCAGATTCGTCGAGCATCAGCCTCTATTCCCGCCAATGTCGCTGAGGGGCATGGTCGAAAAACCCGAAAAGAATATATACAGTTTTTATACATAGCACAAGGCTCTCTTAAAGAATTAGAAACTCATCTTTTATTGTCGAAAAGGGTAAAGTTAGGAGAGGGGAAAGTCATTGATTCTCTTTTAAATAGATGTGAATCCCTCGGAAGATTATTATCAGCATTGATTCGTGCCCTCGAAAACAAAAACTGAATTTTCCCTATCACCCAACCCCTAACACCCAAACCCTTTCTCAGGGAAAAGATACCGTGAAAAGTCAGTATTAACACGAGTACCTAAAGTGGCTAATTCAGTTTCAAACTCACTCATTAAACGCTGTAGCTTGGCAGATCTTCTTTTAAGACTGCTTCTAAACTTTTCAAACAGCTCCTTATTTAGAGTATTCAATTGACCCCTAAATCCAGTAATAATGCGACTGCCGTCTTTAAAAATATGAACCTCTGTTTGATCACTAGCCCAAGTAATCCTATCTTCTAATTGAGGATTAAAAACGTGAACTCTTTGATTACGGGAGGAAACAGGAGAATCAAGAGAATTAATCGCCTGAGATTGAAGATAGGCACCATCAATCAAAATATCGAGTTGAGTCAATAAATCTTGAGCACCAGCAGGAGCTTGCCAAAAAGGTTCTCCTCCCGAAAAGGTAACACCTTCATGACGGGGATTACTGGTAATTTTCTCAACTAAGGCATCTATTGCCATTAATTCTTTAATTTCAAATGACCAGGATTCGGGATTAAAACAACCTGGACATTCTCGCAAGCATCCCTGAACCCAAACTACGGCACGACATCCAGGACCATTTACTTCCGATTGATCAACATAACCCATGACGTTAACATATCCGGGGGGAATTTCTATAAGTTCTAAATAGGGATTTTTTTTGACCGTCATTTGCGTTCTCCTAATTACAAAAAAAACTGCTAGTTTAACCCTCATACCCACAGGTTTACACACTTCTTTAAAGTTTTGGATTGTGGGTTCTGTGGGTGAACCTTCTAAAGTTGAAGCTAATCCAGAGCGCATGGCATCGAGATTTCCAATTTCTTGTACCGCTTTTTGAGAAATAACCGCAGAAAAAAGATAGTCATTTGGGCAAAATCAAGAGTTATGGTAATTAACTATTGCAATTCTGCGATCATGCTTGATAGTCTTTGTTTAATGCTTTCTATTTCGGCAGGAGTTTTATCTTCCATTGCCATGGCGAGCAGTGATAAGCTAATCTCCACGGCATCGTCTCGCTCCATTATTAAACCTAATTCCTCCGCAGTGGCTAAGAGGCTGGGTAGTTTTTGGGGATGTTCAACCTCAAAGGTTAAGTGGATAGCAGAATGATCTTCTTTTCCTGGTTCTGGTTGGTCTTCTAAGATTGAGACTTGATGACCTGTCACAGTAATACTGGTAGCGTTACTCATGGCTGTAAGTTTTCCAGTTTTAAGGGTGTGGGTTACTAATTTAGTCGTCATCGAAAATACCTCCGATAAAGTTAAAACAATTAATCATTAATTTTTCACTCAAAAAATAGACTGGTAATTTGAGTAAGTTATGAAGCTGAATAAATGGAAAGCTCCTGACCTAACTGTCGATTAGCTTCTCTACATAATTTAAGTAAATCTGAATCTACGATGCGGTAATACCGACAGTTACCGACTCGCCGACAAGCAACCACTCCAGCCATTTTGAGAAATTGTAAGTGTTTGGAAACATTAGCTTGATTTAATTGAGTGCGCTCGCATATTTCACTAACAGTACGTTCATATTCGCAAATTGCTTGTATAATTCCTAGCCGACTTGGTTCGCTCAAAATTTTAAAACGGTATGCTAGCTTTTCTAATCGATTTAGTTCCAGAGTTTTGTCCATGTTAAGTTTGCTTAATTTTAGTAATTGACAAGTTCAAAGAACAAATGATGTTTAACTCTTAAGCATCTCTTGATTGTTGCCGATGATTCTCAGATCATGTTCTTCAGAAGCTTGCAGAGATTGCAACATCGATAGTCCAAATAGTAGATGGAGTCCCAATTTCTCAAACCAAGGCATTCCTAAGCCCCATCGCATTTTTAGCAGAAAATATTCTTCAAAAGCTGCTTTGACCCAATTTACCCAGCGTCCCCTTACAGCATAAGAATATCGGCGTTTACCAGTAACAGGATTGGGTAAGACAGGAGCAGCAATATAGGCAATACCAGTGTTACCATACTCGGCAAAACAAAGAGCTTCTAGAGTTGGTGAGGTTAATGGTGATTTAATGGCTCCCAGTTCCACCGCAATATTATGAGCTACTGCTGTTCCCATGGCTTCAGTCATTTGTCCACTTTTCGGTAAGCCTATAGGTACAGTCGTTTTGTCAGGTTGTTTCAAATCAACGCTTACTCCCAAAGCATAAATAGAAGGATAATCTGGATGTCTCTGAGAGGGTAATATGGGCACAAATCCTTTTTCGTTGGTTAATCCTGGGACTTGTTGCAGAAACTTAACTCCACGAAACGAAGGCAGAATCATGGAATATTTAAAGGGAAACTGACGACCATCAGCTAAACTAATTTTGTTTGCTTCTATATTACTAATTCTAGCATTGGCGATCGTCTTTATTCTTCTTTCTGCCATCAATTCTTCCGATAGTTTTTGGGCATTTTTCAGTCCTCCCACTCCTGTATGACCTATATATGGTTCGGGGGTAATGTAGGTAATCTCGACTTTGTCTCTGATGCCGTGACGACGTAATTCCCAGTCTGCCATCAAGACAAACTCATAGGCAGGACCAAAACATCCTGCCCCGGGCATGGCACCTACTACTAAAGGTCCTGGGTCTTTCAGAAATTTCAACCAAGCTTCCCTTGCTTCTAGAGCATGATCAGGGGTACAGACTGACTGGGTATAACCCCCATGAGGACCTAATCCTGGCATTTCTTCAAATGCCAATGATGCTCCTGTGGCGAGCGCCAAATAATCGTAATTAATGGTTTGATTTTCTTCTACGGTAATTTCTTGGGTGTCTGGATTGAGGGCAGTAACTTTCCCCGATACCCATTCAATACCATGTCGCTGTGTCAACTGACTTAAATCTAGTTGAATATGTTCTAGGGAATTAAGATTCAAGGCCACTCGAATTAATCCCGGAATAAAAGTAAATTGAGATTTATCAGAAATCAGGGTTACGGTATGTTCTCTAGGCAAATAATGTCTCAACTCATAAACTGTCGGTAATCCTCCTAACCCGCCCCCAATTACTACAACCTTAGCCATTGATACATTCCTCTTATTTTTACTTGAAAATTACTTAATTCAACTATATAAGTGATAAGTTATATAATTATAATAGCAGGTTTTGACAATTCGTCAAGAAAATTAAGATGATACTTCTGGAAGTTGGTAGAAAGACAGATTGACAATATGAACTTTTACTATAAGTCAAACATCTTTTATGTAATGTAACTTTGACAAATTAATTAAGGAAAAATGGGTGACAAACCAAGAGAAATCGATAGAATGAGAAGTAAAGCGATTAAGAAAAAGAGATTACAAATTCAATAATTATGGATTTTCTTTCTGACACTCTTGTTTTATCGAGAATGCAGTTTGCCTTTACTGCTATTTTTCATATGTTGTGGCCAGTATTAACCACAGGAATGGCTATTTACCTTGTCATCGTAGAAGGTCTATGGTTAAAAACCAAAAACAAAGACTATTATCACCATGCTCGTTTTTGGTCAAAACTATACGTCTTGAACTTTGGGATTGGTGTCGCTTCGGGCTCACCGATGGCATTTCAGTTTGGTACGAATTGGGCTCCTTTCTCTGAATCGGTGGGGGATTTTTTCGGTAGTGTGTTGGGTTTTGAAGCAACCATGGCTTTCATGTTAGAAGCTGGTTTTTTAGGAATCATGCTTTTTGGTTGGCAACGGGTAAATCCTGTGATTCATTATATCGCGACCATTTGTGTTGCTATTGGTGCTAATCTTTCCACTTTCTGGATATTGATCGCTAACTCTTGGATGCAAACTCCAGCCGGAGGAGAATTTATTGAGGGTAAATTTTTAGTTAAGGATTATTTTGCCGCTATGTTTAATCCTTTTATGCTCAAAAGCGTCTCCCATATGTTTTTAGCCACCTTAGAAACGTCTTTGTTTGTGATTGGTGGTATTAGTGCCTGGTATCTTCTCAAAGAACGTAATCAAGCTTTTTTTGCTAAATCTCTGAAAATTGTCTTAGCTCTGGCGATCGCCATTACACCGTTACAAATATACGTAGGACATCTAAGTGCTGAACAAGTATATCACTATCAACCAACAAAGTTAGCCGCCATGGAAGCCAAATGGGAAACGACTCCAGCAGGAGCAAAAGCTGATTGGAGTTTACTGGCTTTGCCCAATGAAAAAACAGAAAGCAACAGTTGGGAAATAAAAATACCTAACGCTTTGGGCTATATTCTCGAATTTAAACCTCGTTTAAGTGAACCTGTACTGGGTTTAAAAGAATGGGCACCAGAAAATCGACCTAAAATGATTGGTTTAATCTACTATGCCTTTAGGTTAATGAGTGGCATTGCTTTCGTTTTTGTGGGCATTATGCTCGTAAGTGTAGTGCAGTGGTTGAGAGGAAAATTAGCTCCAGAAAATATCAGTCAACAGAAATGGTTGTTAATATCTTGGATTTGGACTGCACCTTTGGGGTATTTAGCGGTGGAGTCTGGTTGGATTGTTCGTTGTGTTGGCAGACAACCTTGGACTGTTTATGGGGAAATTCGCACAGTTGATGCAGTATCAAATCTTCCTGCACCAGATGTACTCACTTCTTTGAGTATTTTTATGATTTTATATACAGTGCTTTTCTTTTCCGCTTTGTATTTTGCCAGTCGCATTATCAGTCAAGGTCCTGATTTAACTTTGCTTTTACCCGGAGAATCTGCAAACACACCTGTGAAAATTGAACCCGCAGAACATCTTCCTAATAGTCGTCCTGTTTAAATGTTGTTTTTCTCAAATTAGTTGTTTGCAAAATCAAGAGTTATGGAATCATTAAATTATTTTTTGCCTTTAGTTTGGTTCGCTATCTTAGCCTTATTTTTGTTTTTGTATGTGATGCTGGATGGCTTTGATTTGGGAGTGGGTATTCTCTCGCTGACATCTTCGACAGAAGAAAGGCGAAGTCTTTTGATGACTAGTTTAAGTAATGTTTGGGATGCTAATGCAACTTGGTTAATTCTCATGGGAGGAAGTTTGTTTGGTTCATTTCCGTTAGCTTACGGAACTATTCTAAATGCTTTGTATATACCGATTATGATTATGGTATTGGGTTTAAGTTTGAGGACAGTTTCTTTTGAATTTCGGGAAAATTCTCGCAATAAGTTGATCTGGAATTTAACTTTTGGAATCGGTAGTTTTCTGGCCACTTTAGGGCAAGGATTTGCTCTGGCAGGAGTAATTGAAGGAATTCATGTTGATGCTAGTGGTCATTTTATCGGTAGCACCTGGGATTGGTTTAATTGGCGTAGTGTAGTTGTGGCGATAACTTTAATTCAAGGTTACGTTTTAATTGGTTCTTGTTATTTAATCATGAAAACTTCTGGAAACTTACAGGAAACCCATTACAAAACTGCCAAAATTGCTACTATAACAACTCTTTTAGGAGCTATTGTCATTACAATTGTCACACCTATTTTTTCTCTATTTGCTCGGGAACGTTTATTTGACGAACCTTTTATCTATATTTTCGGTGCCATCCCAATTTTAGGAGTAATTTTAATTGCTTTGTTGTGGAGAAGTTTAAGCAAAAAACAAGAAACAGCACCCTTTGTTTTGACTATCTTAATTTTCTTATTGACTTTCTTCGGTTTGGCTTTGGTGGTATTCCCCTATATTATTCCTCCAAGTATTACTATCTATGAAGCGGCGGCTTCTCCTAGTTCTCTAGTTTTTATGTTGATTTTCATTGGTTTTTTGATTCCTATTATGCTTTTCTATAATATTTACAATTATTTTGTCTTCAGAGGTAAAGTGACGATGGAATAGTTTATATTGAGATTTTGCCTTTTTTAGCGTACTTAACTGTATGGTTAAGTATGCATTTTGTTTAATTTACTTCTTTCCAGATAGCAAAAGCGATCGCCCATAAAACTTAATATCTAAATTTCGATAACTTGCCAAGTCGTGTAAATATTTATTCATCCCACCACTTGACTAAATTGCTAAGTAGTTATATACTTGAATTAGGAAATCTAAAGTTTCTCTCATATAAACTCTCAAAAGAACAAGGCATCATAAATGAATCATTTCAGCAAAGTTTTAGATACATCCTTTGAAGAGGCAATTACTCAAGTAACTAATGCTCTCAAAGAAGAAGGAATGGGCGTTCTTACCGAAATAGATGTCCAAGCAACCTTAAAAAAGAAAATAGATGTAGATTTTCGTAAGTATAAAATTCTCGGTGCTTGCCACCCTGTAATTGCTTACCAAATGCTCCAAACCGACGATAAAGCAGGTGTCTTTTATCCTTGCAATGTCGTTGTCCAGGAACATGAAGATGGCACCGTTGAAGTCTCAGCTGTTGATCCCTTGATCATGTTTTTGACTATACATAGTCTTAAGGCAAAAGAAATTGCCCTAGGTGCCAGTCAAAAGATGCAAAGGGTAATAGAAAGCTTGGGTTCACCTAAGTTAGTCACTCAAAGTTAATTAGATATCTACAAATCAAAAAAATAAATTTAAAGAGAAAATGACCATGTTCAATAATATCGGTACAGTCGATCGCTTAATTCGTTTGATTTTAGCCAGTGTCTTATATCCTGTAACTAAATATTTTGTCCCCCTTTCCGAAATTGGGGAAGATGGTTCAATCTTGGCAAAAGATATCAACGGCAATCTAATTCCTGCTAGTCAAATTTTAGCCGAACCCTCTGGAACTCGTGCTTTAGTGGCAGGATTAGCTGGAGAACCCACCTATCTAACTATCAAAGAAGATGGGACGCTACACCCTTGGGGAATTCTCGATAATTGTACCCACTTAGGTTGTACTTTTCCTTGGAATGGGAATGACAATCAATTTCAATGTCCTTGTCACGGTTCTCGTTATGATGATGAAGGAAGAGTGATAAGAGGCCCTGCACCTCTTCCTTTACAACTTGCTCATATAACAGTTGAAGGAGACTATATTCGCATTTCTCCTTGGACAGAAACTGACCCCCGTACAGGGAAAAAACCTTGGTGGGTTTAACAAATTTTGACCCTAATAGTTTAGATAGGAGTATCTCTTATGACTACTTTAATTAAACGTCGTTCCGAAAATGTTTTAATGCACCCATTTCATATGCATGGGTATCAATTTGGTCAGCACGAAGTGACTTATAATTTATTAGCTGGTCATGTCGGTTATCTCGGTCGCTTACTGTTTCCTTCACTAGCTTTTCGTAACAGTCGCTCAGTGCATTTCCTTTTAGCCGCTTTACCGACTGTGGGAATTTGGTTTGCCAGCTTAGGAATTGGTAGCATAGCTTTTAATCTCAATGGATTTAATTTCAATCATTCCATTTTAGATAGTAATGGTCAAGTAATCAGAACTGATGCTGATTTGCTTAACCGGGCTAATTTAGGCATTCAAGCGATGCACGCGCCTAATACTCATAATTTTCCTAAGTTACTGTAATATCTACATCATTTGTAGATAAAGCATTAACCAGTCTATTTTTACTTTAATGAATGGTTAGAGAGAAAGAAGTGTAAACAATTCACCCTAAGTATTTCTTTTTTCTCTCCTGACTTCGTCTGCCACAGACAAGCTCACAAAAATATTTACATACCAAATTAAAAAGATTTTTAAATGATATTTATTAATTCTTCACCTCAAGTTATCGACATCTCACCGAAGGAACTAATTCAACGAAGCAACCCACCTTCCTTAATCGATGTTCGCAGTAGTTTTGAGTATGCTCTGTTTCATGCTCCTAAAGCCGTCAATCTTAGTCTTCCTCGAATTTTGATGGCTAGTAATTCTTGGCTACGTCCTCGGGTTTTACCGCAATGGTTTCAGGAATTACCTAAAGATGAACCGGTGGCCTTAATTTGTTTGACAGCTCACCGCAGTCCCATCGCCGCTGAACAACTTATTAAAGCTGGATTTACCAAGGTTTACAATGTCACTGGAGGCATGATGGAATGGCGACGACTGGGGCTTCCTACTTGCCAAGGCAAATGAAATCATAGATAAAAACTAAAACTATTAGCAATAACATTTCAAGTTAACTAATGAACAGGAATTTAAGTTTATGTGGAAAATATTATCCGCCCTCAAAAACAATTTGATTTGGTCGGTTCCTGCCTTTATGATTGCAGGGATTATCTTTGGCTCGTTGTTTGATGCAAGTTTCCTCAAAGCGGCGATTATCCCTCTGACTTTTTTGATGGTTTATCCGATGATGATTAATCTCCAGATTGCCAAAGTTTTTTCTGGGGGAGATTTTAAACTACAAGCTATTACCCAATTAATCAATTTTGCGATCATACCTTTTTTCGCTTTTGGCATTGGCAAGTTATTTTTTAATGATCAACCTTTAGTATTATTGGGACTATTGCTCACCTCCCTACTTCCCACCAGTGGCATGACTATTTCTTGGACTGGTTTTGCTAAAGGAAATCTCAACGCTGCGATCAAAATGACCGTTATCGGCTTAATCGCTGGCTCTTTGGCTACCCCTCTTTATGCTAAATTCTTGATGGGTACGGTAGTTGAAATACCTTTAGTAGATGTTTTTCAACAAATCGCGATCATTGTCTTTCTACCGATGTTATTGGGATTTGTTACCAAAAGAATTCTCATCGCTACCGTGGGGGAAAGTAAATATAACAGAAACCTCAAGCAAAAGTTTCCCGTATTTTCCACTATTGGTGTGTTAGGCATTGTATTTGTGGCCATGGCATTGAAAGCCAAGTCCATTGTCAATAATCCCCTAGAAGTTCTCTCTTTCTTCATACCGTTACTGATTATTTATGGTGCTAATTTTCTACTCAGTACCCTAATTGGTAAAGCTCTATTTAATCGAGAAGACGCCATTGCCCTAGTTTACGGCACAGTGATGCGGAATCTTTCTATTGCTTTAGCGATCGCTATTACTGTATTTGGTTCGGAAAAAGGTTCAGAAATCGCCTTAATAATTGCCATGGGTTATATCATCCAAGTGCAATCTGCCGCTTGGTACGTCCAATTAACTGACAAAATCTTTGGGCTACCTGTAATGGAAGCACAACTTGAGTAAGTAATAAGCTTAGATACGGAGAATTCAAAATTCAAAAGTCAAAATTCAAAAAAACAAAATTCATATTTAGAATAAAGATTATGAAACAGAGAAATATGAATCTTTCAACTATTCAAAAACGCTTATTTGCTTGGGGTATGGCAAAAGCGAATAAAGCTGATGCTCATGGAATTAAGCTAATCGATTGCCTTGATTATCAAAGTTTAGGAGAACTCAAACAGGCATTATTAGGAAATTTACAGCATCAAGTATTAGAAATCGGTCCTGGTGCGGGAGCAAATCTTGCTTATTATAATGACAATATTCATTGGATTGGTGTCGAGCCGAATCCCTTTATGCATCCTTACCTAGAACGAGAAGCACAGCAGCAAGGACTTTCTCATATCGAATTGTGTCAAGGAACAGCAGAGGATTTACCTGTAAAAGATGAAAGTATAGATCATGTTGTTAGTACCCACGTTCTTTGTTCCGTAAGGGATCTTCATCATAGTCTTCAAGAAATTAAACGTGTGCTCAAACCGGGAAGCAATTTGATCTTTATTGAACACGTTGCTGGGAAATCTGGCACTTGGACAAGGAGAGTTCAAAATGGGATCGAACCAGTTTGGAAAACTTTGTTTGATAACTGCCATCCTAATCGTGAAACTTGGAGCATTCTTGAACAGATAGGATTTGAAACTGTTAATTACTATGAATTTAAACTGGCTTTTCCTGTTGTCAGTCCTCATATTGCAGGAATAGTTAGGAAGAAACAAGTAGAATAAGTGTTCTTGCCTAATAAAGAAATACGATGGTTAACTCCAAATATAGATTTTTATTACTAAGGTCATGTGGGCAGCCCTTTCAATACGTTGATTTGTACTATTAAAAAGAGAGTCAAAATAACTGTTGATTCATGTTGATCAATTGAGAGCGATGGTTTTGAGTCTCAAGATCACGGGTTTTCATGTTACGAAAAGAGGCTAACAATTTACCTCAAGAAAGCGATCGCCTTTTTAGATTTGCGATCGCAAATCTAAAAGTGCCAGCAGTTCAGGTGACTGCGTGTATTTTTCAGGAGGTTTAGGAACGAGAATCTCCAGAAATGATCAGCCTCCGTCCAGAAAAGATTCGAGAAGGTTTGTCCCGACTTCTTCGCACAAAATATCTAATACCAACCCCGGGGATTCTCGGCTAATCCAGCTCTCATGGCGGCAAGCAATTCAAGATGCCGTGAAAAGTCAGATTTTAGACTCTCGTTTTATTTCCGCACTCTGTCACTAGTTTGACAAAGTTAGTTAATATTTGTAAACCATAATCTGATGACTTTTCGGGGTGAAATTGTACCGCCATTAAGTTATCTTTTGCGATCGCTGCTGTTACTTTTTGTGAGCCGTGAGTAACTTCCCCAGAAATTATATTAGAATCAATGGGATCAACATAATAAGAATGTACAAAATAGAGATAAGGATCAAGAGGAAGATTTTGCCACAAAGAATGATTATTTTGAGTTAAATGGAGGATATTCCAACCCATGTGAGGAATTGTCAAATTGGGTTCAGATCGAAAACGCCTTACCTTGCCTTTAATAATACCTAAACCTTCTTCTTGCCCTTCCTCCGAAGCCTCAAATAAAATCTGTAACCCTAAACAAATGCCCAAAAAAGGTTTACTGCCTTTAACCGCTTGTTTGATGGGCTCAATTAAATCCCTTTCCTTGAGATGTTGCATAGCCGGATCAAAAGAACCCACACCGGGTAAAACCACACCATCTGCTTGGGCAATTTCGAAGGGAGAATCTGTAATTTTAGGTATTGCCCCGGCTTTTTCTAAACCCTTACAAGCAGAATGCAAATTTCCCATATCATAATCAATTACAGCAATAACAGTCATTTCTCGCCTCACAATTACAACACCTTATTATTATTACTTAATCAAGATAATTCTTGTTAAAAAAATAAATAAAGACATTGAAAAAACCTAAAATAGAAGAATCACTCGGATTTCTCCAGTGGAGTGTCAACAAAGTACTGTTAGCTGAAAATTATTAGTAATTTTATCTATAGTAATTTTATCTATAGTAAATAGTCAGGCTTTACCAGTGACGGAAATTTATCTATTATCTATCTCATCACCCATGAAATCGAAAACTTTTTCTAAACCCCATAAAAAGAAAGAAATCAACCCTTATCATAAAATTCATCAAGAAAGAGAATTTGTCCCCCCGGAAGCTTACACCGAAACCGATTCGCCAGATTTGATTTATGGTTGTCATCCTGTCTTAGCGGCGCTAAAGAATAATCATCAATTAAACCGCCTTTATATTATCGGAAAACTGCTTTATGATCCCCGTTTTGAACCATTATTGCCTCAAGCCAAAGCCAATGGTACAGTAATTGACGTAGTGGAGAATAATCGCCTCAATCAAATTACTCATTGTGCTAATCATCAGGGAGTTGCCGCCACCGTCGCCCCTTATGAATATTTAGAATTACCTGAGTTAATTACTCAGGCAAAAGCTAATAGTGAAAATCCGGTAATCATTATAGCTGACGGGATCAATGATCCCCATAACTTAGGTGCTATTATTCGCACAGCGGAGGCTTTAGGTATGCAAGGCCTAGTCATACCTCAACGAAGATCTGTAAGTGTTACTTCAACAGTAAAAAAAGTTGCTGCAGGGGCTTTAGAATATTTCCCTGTGGCTAGAGTGGTTAATTTACAAAATGCGATCGCCGAACTGAAAAAAGCCGGTTTTTGGATTTATGGCACTGTAGTAGATAGTGGTAATGTTTTACACAAAACTAAATTGCAAGGTGCGATAGGATTGGTCATAGGCTCGGAGGAAAAAGGAATTAGTCAATCAACGGCAAAATCCTGTGATTTCTTAGTGTCGATTCCCATGGCAGGAAAAACTCCTAGTCTCAATGCTTCAGTAGCGACGGCGATTTTTCTTTACGAAGTATATCGTCAGCAACTTGTAGATAAGTCTGATTAAAAAATATTGGGGTAAATCACCCCTTGTCAATGAGCAAACACTAAAGTAAAAATAAATCTCAACAGGTAAAAATCTTACACAATTAGATTTTAGTTAGCCGGATTATAGACTATCATTCAAAAAAAACTAAAAATAATCAAATCCTAGGAAAATCACATGAAAGAATTATTGATCAGAATTTTGGACTTAGTTGGACTTGCTTGTTGGTTAGAAATTAGTACCGATAACCCCAGATGTACTTATTATTTTGGACCTTTTCTCAGCCCAAAAGAGGCTATTGTCGGACAATACGGTTATATTGAAGATTTAAAGGAAGAAGGTGCTAAGGGTATAGTGGTTAGAATGAGACGTTGTAAGCCCAGAGAGTTGACTGTTTTTGATGACCTGGAGGAGTCTAAAAGTTTTTCAAGATTTTTAAATGTTTCTACTCAGGCATGGGTGAATCTTTAATCTGTTCTTTTTAAAGAAAGGTGTGGGTTTGCCCCACTGGTCAATTAATAAAAGCACTTGACATCATCAATAAAAATTGCGATAATAATAGTTTGTGTGAAGTTTAGCTCTATTAAACTCTTGGCTAACGTTATCGTAATCGGAGCCCAATGGGGCGATGAAGGAAAAGGAAAAATAACGGATTTACTGAGTAAATCCGCGGATATGGTGGTTCGCTCCCAAGGGGGAGTGAATGCTGGTCATACTGTGGTTGTTAAAGACCAAACCTTTAAATTACATCTAATTCCGTCAGGGATCTTGTACCCTGATACTGAATGTATTATAGGTTCTGGTACTGTGATAGATCCTCAAGAATTATTGGAAGAAATTGATCAGCTTATCGCCCTCAATGTTTCCACCGATAATTTATTTATCTCGCAAACTGCCCATGTAACGATGCCCTACCATCGTATTTTAGATCAAGCGGCAGAGGAAAAACGCGGTAAATATAGAATTGGTACGACGGGACGGGGTATTGGTCCTACTTACTCGGATAAGGCTGAAAGAATCGGCATTCGCATGCTTGATTTAATCAACAGTCATCATCATCCAGATAAATTGGAATGGACTATTAACTATAAGAATGCGGTTTTAGAAAAACTCTATGATTTACCCCCTTTAAATGCTAAAGAGGTTGTGCAAGAGTATATGACCTACGCCCACCGTCTGCACCCTTTTGTCATTGACAGTTCCTTGAAAATTGATCAGGCAGTCAGAAACAAGAAAAATATCTTGTTTGAGGGTGCACAAGGGACACTTTTAGATCTAGATCATGGCACATACCCCTATGTTACCTCATCTAACCCCATCGCTGGTGGTGCCTGTGTGGGTGCGGGAGTAGGACCCACTATTATCGATCGCATTATTGGAGTAGCAAAGGCTTATACAACCCGTGTGGGAGAAGGACCTTTCCCGACAGAGTTAGAAGACGAAATCGGGGAGCTTCTGGGCGATCGAGGGGCTGAATTTGGAACAACTACAGGTCGTCGTCGTCGTTGTGGTTGGTTTGATGGCGTAATTGGTAGATATGCTTCTCGTATCAATGGTTTAGATTGCTTAGCTATCACGAAGCTAGATGTTCTTGATGAGTTAGCAGAAATTAAGGTTTGTGTTGCTTATGAAATGGATGGAGGAATCTGTCGAGAATTTCCAACCCATGCCATGAAGTTCGCTAGTTGTCAGCCTATATATGAGACTCTACCGGGATGGCAAGAATCCACTGTTCATTGTCATAGTTTAGAGCAATTGCCACAAAAAGCATTAAATTATTTAAAATTCTTAGCCGAATTAATGGAATTACCTATTGCCATCGTTTCTGTGGGTCCTGGTAGAGATCAGACTATTATTATCGAAGATCCCATTCACGGACCAAAAAGAGCGTTGTTACAAGCCAACGGTAATCCCGTTCAATCTTAACTAAGTCCCCTTGTATAACTTACCATTGTCTTTATAGTTAATAGTAATTTAATTTCTTTTTCGAAACACCAACAACATTCAAACTTATAAGGAAATCAACTAAGTAAAATGGAAGTAACATTAGAATGTAAGACTAGACCTGAAGGTAGTAAGCCTAGAGCATTACGCCGTGAAGGTTTTATTCCCGCTAATTTATATGGTCATAGTGGTGCGGAGGCAATATCTTTAGTATTGGGTCATAAAGAAGCTATTACCTTATTAAAAAACGCTTCCGTTAACAATACTCTGGTAGATTTAGCTATTCCCGAACTTGATTGGAATGGTAAAGTCTTGATTAGAGAAGTACAAACCCACCCGTGGAAACGTAATTTACATCATATTAGTTTCTTCTGTCCTTCCGGAGACAATGAGGTAGAAGTCGTCGTGCCCTTAAAAATTGTGGGTCACTCCATCGGTATTGCCCAAGGTGGTATTATGGAGCAAATGGTAACAGAGGTTAAAGTCCGTTGTCTGCCTACTAATATTCCTCAATATTTAGAAATGGATATTAGTAACATTGACATTGGTAAAACTTTCCCTGTGGCTAATTTGGTTCTTTCTGAAGGCATTAAAGTATTAGATGATCCTAATAAGAATATTATTGGCATTGTTGCACCCCGCAAAAAAGGCTAAACCAATAAACAATAAAAGGGCTTTAGAAGCATCTATCAAGACTCAAAATAATGTTAGGCCAAAAAAGCCGTTTACTGAAATTATTTAGTAGGCGGTTTTTTTTGTGGTCTATAGTGTATAGTGAATAATCGTTAATTCCATGTTCCTTTTTTCCATTTAACTCTACCAATCCTTGCGGAAATTGATATATGAATAACCCTTTTTTTAACCCCAATAACGATAATAATAATCAACAAATTGATCAAGAGGAACTAGAAAAAATATCCCCTCAAAAAAAACGAGAATTTCAAAAATTATTTATCATTCTTTTAACAATAGGTTTAATAATCGGTGCAGCGGTATCTGTAGTTTTAATTAAAGTAATGACTCAATTTGGACTAACGGATAAAACTCCCCAGTTTGAGAGAATTCAAAAATAGAACATTGTTATTACCGAACTTCCCCCTTTGACAAAAACGAAAACCCCACCGAGAATGCTGGAGATTCGCGATGGCGGGGCTTTCCTTTACCCCAATCAGTAATTTAGTTGTGAACTAAAATTCTCTTAGACAGTTTTGACTTTCCAACCAACAACGAGGGAGATTTTCTCCAGAGGGAAAAGTCATCTCCTCTTTGTCATACATCTGAGGCTCTTGCATTTCTTCCCCACAATGAGATCTTCCCATAAATTGTTTTCCACAAGGATTGAATAATTTCTCCAGATCGAGAACCTCGATTAAATCCTTACTAGACTTAGTCTGTAAAAACATCTCTTTTCTCCCTAATTTTTTTCTAGATATTTTTGGTGCAACATAAAATATTCTCTTTAACCATAACGAATGAGATGCCATAGGTTCGGCATAAAGACCAACACATCAGAGTTATGCCCACTTAAAGTCAAGCGAATAATAAATCAACTCTGACCCAGTCCGTTTTTCCGTGCCTTTGCTGACGACTCTTCCCCTTAAATTATTTTTAGTTCTTGACAATCCATCATCTGGGAGAGATGTACTAGAAAACGCCAATGAGTACTAATATAGTGAAGAGAAAAATAAATATAATGCCAGCAAAAAAAATGACGGGCCACGGTTCATGGTTAATTTTATCTAAATACTCGTTTTTTTTGCGATCTTCCTCTGTTAAATTCTGGTGCATTTCTAACATTGTTTTCGTACTCCTTTTTCTTTGAGAAATAAACTTTATGTCTTGTGTTGCGACAACAAATAAGCTAAGACTCTCGGTTTAAACCGGTTAAAACACGCTCGAATACACCAAATATTTGGTTTTTTAGGTTACTCGCTCTCCTTCGGAAGACAATTCACCGGTCAAATAAGAAAACACTTATTCTGGTCACAGCCCACTAGGCTCCCCATCAGGTTCAGAGAGTATTAAGCCCTACTTGATTGCGATTTCCATTATAATTTAAATTGGACAAAATGTCAATACTGTTCGGTTAAAAAACTAAAACTCAATGTCCAAAACTTGAGTAAATAGGGAAAATCGGCAGGTGAACGGATCCAATTTGAAGACTCGAAGGTGCGGTCGCCTGCCGTTAGCAACGTAATAATCCAAGGAATGTAGAGAACAATGGTTCCGACAATCGACAGCAGATAGGGCAAAATAATTCCAGATTTCTGGGCTGGGTAGGAGAGCTTGGATTATTAAGTGTAAAAATTTGCTGACTAACAACATAAACCCCTTAACTTCAAGGTTTCCCAAAAAATACCCCCCTTTTTTATCTTTTAACTTGATTTACAAGATAGCATAGGATAGCATGAGCATGGAAAGCCTTTGATAATTAACGTTCGTTAACTTTCATTTATCTCAAATATTGTAAAAACAAACTCTAATTATCCAGTATCTCCATGAAATTAAGACGAATTCTCAGCTTTTTTTTAATGATAGCTTTGTCCTGTAGTATTGTTTTAGCAATAGGATATCAAAGCCAAGCCCAATTTTCTCTACCTGACGGTAATAATAGTAGCAGTAAAAAACCTCCTGTTAATGTCACTCGCTACGGCAATATTGAAACGATTGATGTAATGTCTCCTGTTGATGGAAGAGAACTATTTCTCATCGCCTCTCCCACTGTGTCCGATCGTAGTAATCAGGAGGGGGGAAATCTACCGGTGGAAGATCGTGCGGATCAGATACGGGGACGTTTACAATTTGCGATATTTCGTCCCATGAACTTAAAAACCCTAATAGTTGGAGTTTCTCAGTTGAACAATGTAACCATTATCAGTGCTAGGGATGATAAATATACCCGTCCATTGGTTCTGTTATCAGTGACAGATTTAGATGCGGATATTAATGGTATTCCTATTGACGAACTAGCCCAGAAGTGGCGCGAAATTGTGGAAAAAGATCTGCGACGTGGACTCGAAAAGTGGGAACAAGACCCAATTACACTTCTGAAAATTATCATGGGGTTGCTTGTCTTGACAGTCATTATCGTTGCGCTGAAATACGGGTTGTCAAAACGACAAAAAGCGTTATGGAAACGGAAACAGGAACTAAGAGAATCATCCTCTGTTGAGTCACCACATGATCCCGTCTCAAATGCCTCCTTAGAGTCCGAAGAAGAACAGTTGTCTCAAAAACTTTCCCAGTTTTTGCAAAAACTCCAGCATGTTATCACCTTGGATCGCCAATTAGGGCTGTTAGATTTATTTCAATGGCTACTATTCTGGCTGTTGATTGTGGGATGGTACACTGGATTGTTTCAGTTGTTAAGTCGGATTCCTATCCTTGCTCAATATCGCTATAGCTTTCTCGGTATTCCCGTCAAATTATTGCTTATCTGGTTTTTCACCGGTCTAGCTATTCGTCTTAGTCGTGGCCTCATAGATAAAGTAAGAACTAGTTGGGAAAATAATAATTTCACGAGGTTTATTCATTTAGGGGACGCTCAGCGGAGTAAACTACGGACTGAAACCATCGCCGGTGCCGTAAAAGGATTGGCTACGGTGATAATTGCGACCACAGGACTTCTCGCAGTTTTGAGTATATTGGGAATTCCCACTGGATCTGTTTTAGCCATTGGGGGTTTACTTGGTTTAGCCATTTCCTTTGGTTCGCAGAATTTGATGAATGATCTCGTTAATGGTTTCTTAATTTTAGCCGAGGATCAATATGCCATCGGGGATGTAGTTGATTTGGGAACGGCGGCAGGCTTAGTGGAAAATCTCAACTTGCGAGTGACCCAGTTACGCAGTGGGGGCGGTGAACTGGTTACTATTCCTAACAGTATTATTCGTGACGTGAAAAACCTAACACGGAGCTGGTCGCGGGTTAACTTTACTATTGATGTTGCCTATGACACAGATCCAGAGAAAGCCTTATCCGTTTTAAAACAGACCGCTCAGGGACTTTATGACGACCCAGAATGGCACGGCAAAATTGTAGCCCCTCCCGATGTTTTGGGTATTGATAATGTGTCCCACAGCGGATTATCTCTGACCACCTGGATCAAAACTGCACCGGGAGAACACTGGTCTGTGGGTAGAGAATTTCGCTTTCGGGTAAGAAAGGCACTAGAAGCAAACGGTATCGAAATTGGCGTTCCTCAGCAAACTCACATCATGGAAACTCCTCATTCTGAGACGTCTTCTAAAACCTAATCCTTTTTCTAAACATAAGTCATGGAAAACATATTCGCAAAATATTGATCGTCGTGATCGAGTGGTTATGAAGCGTCAACTTAGTAACTCTGGATATTGTCTGGGAGATACATGGGGATAAGATGGAGATGGAATTTGGGTTGATCAAGGTTGCCAAGCTGTATTTGAAATTAGACGTTAAATAATGTCCTTAACATTATGGATTGTTAGACACGGTAATAGATTTGATTTTGTTTATCCACTGTGGTTTGATACCGCTTTGAGACGCTATGATCCGCCTTTATCTTTTGATGGTAGAATTCAAGTTCAAGAATTAGCACGAAAGTTAAAAGATGAGCCGATAAATCATATTATCGCTTCTCCTTTTTTACGGACAATTCAAACCGCTCATATTTTAGGGGAAATACTCGATTTAAAGATTAAACTAGAAGCTGGTTTAGGGGAATGGCATAATCCTGACTGGATGTCGGCAAAACCTGTTATTCATCCCCGTGAAGAATTAGAAAGTATCTATCCTCGTATTGATTGGGATTATCGATCGCAAATCATACCAATATATCCTGAAACTGAAGCAATGGTTTTAACGAGAATGAAAAAAATTGCTCAACTATTAACGGCCGAATTTGAGGGAAATTTACTATTGATTGGTCATAGTATTTCCGTCATCGGTATCGGAAAAAGTCTACTAGGTGATGATGTGGAGATGAAAACCTCCTTGTGTTCTCTTGCCAAGATAGTTAATGAAGGTGATCATTGGCAATTGGCAATGAGTAATTAACAATTTTATCAAAATAGTTGTTTAGTACGAGTGTTCTAGGTTAAATTAGTATTAATGAATATTGATTCTCAATTACTTCTTCAATTAATAGCGAAACTATGGAAACTTTAACTCCGGCTCAAAAACAGTTATATGATTGGTTGATTCAGTACATTCACACTAATAAACATTCTCCTTCTATTCGGGAAATGATGAAGGCCATGAATTTGCGATCGCCTGCCCCGATTCAAAGTCGTCTGGAGAAAATGCGTACGAAAGGTTATATTGACTGGTCAGAAGGACAAGCACGTACTCTAAAGATTTTAAAGAATCATGATCAAGGATTATCTGTATTAGGGAAAATTACCCCAGGAGGATTAGTGGAACCCTTTACCGATGAACAGGAAAAAATTGATTTTGACTCTTTATTTCATCAATCTAACTGTTTTGCCTTAAAGGTATTGGGAGATAGCATGATCGAAGACAAAATTATCGGAGGTGACTATATAATCATGAGATCGGTTTCTGACATTGAGGAAGTTAAAGAAGGGGAAATTGTTGCCGCACGAGTGGGAGGGTACAGTACAACATTAAAAAAAATTTATTTTACCGACGAGAAACTAATTCTCAAAGTCTCTAATCCTAATTATGAAGATATTTCTGTCCCCAGAGATCAAGTGGAAATTCAAGGGGTTGTACAAGGAGTATTTCGTTTATTTAATCAATAATCAAAACTGGAGAATGGGGAACGGAAAAGAAAAATAAAAGTGGAGGCGACATTTATAATTCTCTATTCTTTTGCCCCTGCCACAAGTTTATTGATTAAATCATTAATATCTTTAACAGGATGAATAATAACGCCTAATTTTTCCTCCACTTGCACAACAGTAATATCATCTAAAAATTTTTGCTCATCATGTTTTAACATTACGGTAGGGAGTAAAATTTCCGAGGCTAAATGACGATTAGGTAAATGATAAAGTAAATCTTCCCCTGTTAACAAACCAGTTACCGTAATTTCTTGCCCCCAATATTGACTATTTAAGGCTACTAAATTAACTTCTAAATTTTTAACTTGATTAAGTCGATTAACTAAGGGTTGAAAAGCAGTTTCTACGGCATTACCCACTATCCATGTAAATCTTTTTTGCGATGACATTTTTAAGGGTAATTTGTCATCAGCGATGGTGTAAAATTCCTTGATAAATTGACGAATTGAACCGACACCGTTACCAATTTGAGGATAATCTTCATAGTGGGATTCTGGTGGTAACTCCGATTGTGCGAGCAAAAACCATTCATCTGCTAACCATGTGAAAGTTGAGCCCGATTTTTCCCTAAATTTTATCTGTAATTGTTGCACTTGGGCGATAACTTCTAAGGCCTTTTCACGGGTAACAGGGATTAATTCATCTTTGTCAGGTCGAAATTTCGTTAACCCTACGGGCACCACAGCGGTGCTAATAACTGCAGGAATATCACCATTATGGAAAGAGAATAAATCTAGTAAAGTCGTTTCGAGGTGTTGACCATCATTAATATTAGGACAAACTACCACTTGAGCGTGAATTTGTAAACGTTTTTCTTCAAACCATGCTAATTGTTGTTTGATTTCCGCCGCGCGATGATTTTTTAGTAAACGACTCCTAATTTCTGGCTCAGTAGCATGAACTGATACATAAAGAGGGGATAACCGCATGTGTTCAATTCTTGTCCACTCTTTTTCAGTCAAATTAGTTAAAGTTAAATAACTACCATAGAGAAAACTAAGACGATAATCATCATCTTTAAGATAAAGAGTTTTTCTTTTACCTTGAGGCTGTTGATCAATAAAACAAAAAGGACATTTATTATTACACTGAATTAAGCCGTCAAAAAGTGCCGTTTCAAACTCTAAACCCAGGTCTTCATCATAGTCTTTTTCTATTTCTAAAAGATGCTTTTTTCCCCACTTATCAACTATCTCTAATTCTAAAAATTCATCGGCACACAAAAATTGATAATCTATCAAATCTCTCGGCGGCATTCCATTAATATTGACAAGAGAATCTCCTATTTCAAAACCCATTTCAGCGGCGATGGAATTAGGAATAATTCGACTAATACGGACAGGTTTCATTTTTTGTTTAATGTTTTTGTCTTATTATCAATTATCTTGAATTATTTTTAGTTTAACTAAAAATAACATAATTGACTCTGTTGGCCAATGTGTTTTTTGTAGTATAATATTAATACTACGCAAGTAAAATCTTTGGGGCTTTTTGTGCCCTGAAAATCGATGTCGATCATAAATTTTTCTTAATCAATAAACAATTACGATTGTCTGGTAGACGATCGTATTTTAATTCATCAGCGATTTTCAGTAGAATCTCAATGCCTCTCCCCCCAGAGGCTAAATTCCTTCTGGAAGATGTTGGTTTTAATACCGATGTTAATTCAAACGGCTGTCCATAATCCCACATTTTGATGTTTATTTCTTCTTCTGTCACTTTAATTTCTATGTCGATGGGAGTTTCTGAAGGTTTGTTTTTGTGTGCGTGACGCACTGCATTGGTAAAGGCTTCTGCCAAAGCCAATTGACACAGTAACCAGTCTTTTTGAGTAACCCATTTTTGTCTTATCGATTCAAACTGACGCAATACTTCCTTTAAATAAATCAAATCACTTTTGACTTGAAAATATTTCTGTTGGGGAATTTTCAAACTGCAATTCGATCCTTTGCTAAAGCTAAATTTCGTGGTAATTTCCCAATCAATCCAATTTAAACTACCATTAGATATGTCCATTTTAGCTTATATTTTATTAAATCAAACCATGACATTTTTATCATCAACTCAATATTATTCTTGGAATAAATACAAATGTGCTTATACTAGCTATAACACGGACAAAGAGCACGATTTAGCATTAGTGTTAATTCATCCTATTGGTGTCGGTTTATCAGGTATTTTTTGGCATCGTTTTCTATCTGCCGAAGCTAATTTTAACAGTAATTTACCTATTTATAATCCCGATTTATTAGGTTGTGGTCAAAGCGACTTACCTCGTATTGCTTATGATCCTAAAGATTGGGGAAATCAACTCAATTATTTTATTAATAATGTGGTCAAGAAGCCGGTTATTTTAGTTGTTCAGGGTGCGTCTTTTCCCATTAGTATTTATATGTCAGCAGGAGATGCTAAATCAGATTTAATTAAAGGTTTAATTTTATCTGGTCCTCCCGCATGGAATATTATGACTATTGGCGGAAATCTCAGAATTAGTGAAATTATTTGGAATTTATTTTTTGACTCTTTTATTGGTTCTTTATTTTATAATTATGCCCGCCGCCGTGATTTTATTAAATCTTTCTCTATTAAACAATTATTTGCAGAGGCTAAAGACGTTGACAATGAATGGTTAGATCTGTTAGAAAAAGGGGCGATTGATCCTCAAAATCGTTATGCTGTATTCTCATTTTTAGCTGGTTTTTGGCGAAAAGATTATTCGAAATTAATGAAAAAATTAGAACAAAAAATTTTACTTTTAATAGGAGAAGCTGCTACTAGCATTAGTAAAGAAGGTTTTAAAGAAACTCCAGATCAAAGAATAGAATTATACAAAAAAAATATTGCTAATGTTGAAGCTAAAAAAATTAAAGGACGTAATGTTTTACCCTACGAATCAACGGAGGAATTTTTGACAGAAGTTGTAAATTTTTATCGACAGTTTTAATAATTTAAGGATTTAAAGATCTATCTAGATAGAGGTAACTATGTCATCGTCATCAATCTGGAAGCATAAGCCTTGGTGGTGTCAACCTTGGTCAATTCTGCTGACAGGAATCGGAATTATTGGAGGAACCTGGCTGTTATTTCAGCGAATCTGGCTAACAGCTTTGTTTTTCACGTTGATCAGTCTTTGGTGGTTCCATTTCCTAATCCTGATTCCCTATTTGTTCACAAGACAAGAAACTATTAACAACCCCAAGACCGAATAGTAAATTCAGATGTTGCAAACGAAAGTGTGGAATATGGGCTATATGACTAAATTCTGTTACCGTCGCCAAAATATTTACTATCAGCAGTGGGGTCGTCAGGTGGGAGTAATGTTGATAGGTTTAGTGCTGGCGATCGTTCTCAATAGCTGTAGCCGACTGGTTATCCAACAGTATCAAGCCACGGCCCTAACCACTTACACTTGGCGCGTTGAATATTTTATCAGTCCCAATGAGAAATTACCCCGTACCGAAGAGTTTGCCTCTAGTTCTCTACTTAACGTTAACGGAATAAAACCTGAAAGTGCTGACGGTGAAGCCGATGACAAAGGTTTATGGTGGCCCCCGTTGCCGCCGCGACCGACCCTAGCTCAAATTGAACAGAGGCAGAAACCGTCTCAGAGACACACTCGTCCAGAATTGTTGAGAACGGTCAAATATCATCTCAGTTATGAACAGGATGGGCAGAAAGTCACGCTTCCCACCAACTACTCGGTCTATCGACAGGCGGTTAAAGCCTACAGCAAGGGTCAGTCGTTGAAACTAACCCTTGGAATTAATAATCGCTGGGTCGAAAAAGCTAAACCTTGATCTTTTTTACTCCCTTGCCTAATACCTCTCTCTGGCTAAAATAGGCTGTTGGCTTGATTGATAATATTCAAGGAAACTAAGTAGGGTCTGCATAAAAACTGGATAAATGAGAATAATGGGCTTAACTCAAAAGAAATCAATAGTTTAAGTCTATTGTAAAAAATTTTTTATTTCTTCTAAAACTCTTTTATCAGTTAACATCCATTTATGAATTAATACAGGGAAACTAACTTCTTTCCCTATACCTAAAAGAGAACTATTAGCAGGAATAATCATAGTATCAAAAGGAGTCCACATAATTAAACATTTTATCTTGCCTAATGTCTCTTTTATATCCTCATTTAAGTCTTGTAGAAATTTACTATTAGGGCGCATTTGTAAAATCCCTTTTAAGGGCAAAGTATAACTTAAGTTAGTACCATTATTAGGAGCAGAAATGCTGATATATTGCTCAACTTTTTTGATACCATTTAGTCGTTGTAAATAGTAACGAGTCACTAATCCTCCCATACTAAAGCCCAGTAAAATTATTTTTTCTTCCGGGAAGAATTGAGTATCAATATATTGCTTAACTTGTTGTGCTAAATCTCTTAAATCTCCCGTGCCAATATTGGGGATTAAATCAATTGTATAGGTTTTATAACCTTTTTGTTCAAGATTAGATGCTATGGCTTCAAACACTTTTCCTGTATCAGTAATGCCATGAACCATTAAAATAGACTTCATAAGCTGTTATGATTTTAAATCCGGATTTTTATGAATCACACTTCCGTAGGAAGCTTTCAATACTGCTCCATTAAGCTCGAAAATACCAATTGAGGAGAATTTAGAGTGTAGAATATTATTAATTGCTACTATTGCTTCTCATTTCTAAAGCACCTTTAGGATAAGCTATTCTTTGATGGTTGAATTGTTGCCAGACGTTGACAAATACTTCCGCAATAATGGGCAACTCCTCATATTTAATACCACTATCATCGAGTTGATGATCTCGCCAGCGGGCTTTAAAAATCTTGTTAACCATTGCCATTGCTTGGTCTGGGGTTGCACCTTTAAGGGATCGCAAAGCCGCTTCACAACCATCTGCTAACATGACGATACCAGTTTCTCTGGATTGGGGAATAGGACCATCATAACGGAAAATAGTCTCATCGATGTTATGAATATTTTTACCTTCACCCTCGGCTTGGGTTTTAGCTTGGTAATAAAAATATGAGATTAATAAAGTACCTTGATGTTGGGGGATAAAGTTTTGAATGGCTTGGGGTAAACCGCATTTTTTCGCCATAACAATGCCTTCACTGACGTGTTTTTTGATAATTTCCGCACTTTTGTAAGGATCGTTAAGCCTATCATGTTTATTGGGTCCTCCCATCTGATTTTCGATAAAACCGAGGGGATCGTGCATTTTTCCTATATCATGATAGAGTGTACCGGCTCTGACTAACTCGACATTACAATGGAGTTGACGGGCGGCGGCTTCGGCTAAAGTGGCGACAAACATGGTATGCTGAAACGTCCCGGGTGCTTCTGTGGCTAGTCTCTTTAATAGTGGGCGATTGGGATTCGATAATTCCGCTAGACGTATAGGGGTAATTAAATCAAAAAATCTTTCTAAATAGGGTGAAATTCCCAAGGCTAAGACAATGTAAGTAAATCCTGCCGTACCATGCCATATTGCACCGGGTAAGATGGCATACCACGTTATACCTAAGGTGGCACTACCGATTAAATGAATGACAAAATAAACGCTTCCCTGAGTTAAACCCACTCCCACACCCAATAAAGCCAATTCTTCCCTTGAATGAAGACGACTAGCCATGAAAGAAGCTAATAAACCCCCGGCAAAAGACGGTATCAGATATTCCCAACCAATCATCTCCGTTTGAAAAAGGGTTAACCCCGTCATTATTACAAGATTACTTACGGCTACCGTTGGTCCATAAAAACTACTCACCAAAAATCCGAGAGCTGGTAACGAGTTATAGCCCACATCAAATATATTTATAATAGGAACAGATAGACTTAAGAAGCACAAAAGTAAATGGTCTCGTCTGCGTAATCTGCCTTTTACCCGATGGGCGATCGCCATAAAACTGATTAAAGAGACGGAAATTAAAGCCGCTGAACCCGCAACGCCTGTCCAGCTTATGCTTCTACGACTTAATCCGAAATTATCTAATAAAACAAAATCCCCTTGAGTAATTTTTTCTCCTGCATTAACGATAACTTCTCCTTTCTTAATGGAAACAATTACTGGTTGTATTGCTTCGGCCGCTCTTTCTGCCCTAACTTTAGTTTCTTGCTCATCAATGATTAAATTAGATTCTAAATTATTAGCGATTAATTTTACGGCTATTTTTTTTACTTTTGGAGATACGCTATTTTCAAGGTAAATTTCCGTGGCTTTAAGTTTAATATCTTCAGGCAATCCAGTCGAAATTCCTAGTGCTAAAATTTTTCTGACGGTTTGGCGAATTTCTGCTTTCGTTTCTTGCCATGTTTTTTCATCGAGGTTCCATAAACGATTTTTTTCCTCATCATCCAGACGACCAATTTTTAACTGATCAATTTGAGTCAAAAAACTTTGATAAATTCCTCTATTTTTTTGTAATCGATTTAGTAAATTCTCAAAATCCCTGGCATTAACCGATTTTTCATAAGTTAATAATGCCTTGACAATGTCATTTTCTGCTGAAGATAAAGATTCGTTGACAGAGAATAAAGAAGAAGCCTTAATTTGTAAAAGAATTTTTTCCCACTCAGACTGCGGTAGAGAGTGTATATATTTTTGTGCAGATGAAGACAAAATATTGGTATTTACTAGAGTTATATTGTTAACTAAACTGCGAAGATTGTCTATGTTTTCGAGTTTGTTATCAATTCTAGTTTGAACTTTTAATGTTGAATTTATATCTTGTTTCAACACGGGTAATAAACCACTGCGAATTTTTCTGCGCAATTCTTCAGTAGAATAAATATCGACAAAATCACCGTCAAGGGGCGCAATAATTTTTGTGGGGGAAATTGTGTCAACGGCTAATTTTGGCTGATTGTAAAAACGATAACTAATTAACCCCGTAAAAGTCGTAATGGATAATAACACCATAATCGGGGAATGAATTTTACACACCCACTGAAAAACAATAGGTTTATCTTTGTCGACATCGTCATGAGAATTAGAAGGCCTAGAAGTAAGAGTAGGGGTGGAGTTTCGAGTGTCTTTATTCTGCCACTCTTTAAATGTTCTGCGGATTAACTGTAACGTTTTCATATTGAATCAATTTGACTATGAAGACAAATAATAAACGGATAACCTTAAACGCCATAACAACTCCTCTACCGAACCTGATACTATTATACTTTATTTATTCGAATCTCCTTGTTTCCCCCTCTCCTTAGCTGTTACTCCTTCCTTGTTGATACCTATTTTGTGCTTCTAAAGAAATTAAATTGAAGGGAATATTATATTTACGTGCAAGGGCAGTACAATCTTCATATTCGGGTTGAATATTGAGAATTTCTCCGGCTTTTTTGGCAATTTTTACTCTAATATCGCCGTATTTAGTATTAATTATCTCGATTTCTCTATCTAAAACTGAGCGATGTTGAATTTGGCGGCGAATGCCGATGGTAGTGGTTTCCCGAAAAATAAGAGTTTCACAGGCATCAATTTTATCTAAATCACAAATCACGGTTAATAATACTCCTGGTCGATTTTTTTTCATGGCAACAGGTTGGGTAAAAACGTCCCTTGCACCAATTTTTAATAATTCCTCGAAAAGATAACCGAAAATTTGCGGATTAGCGTCATCTATTTGGGTTTCTAATACTGCTATTTGTTCAAGAGATGGTAATGTTTCTGTCTCCCCTAACCATAAACGCAAAATATTGGGTATGGCTAAATCATGACTACCTGCACCTAACCCCATTTTTATTAATGTCATCTCTGGAGGCTGCCCAAAATCCGCCGCTAGAGTGGTGACAATGGCTGCACCCGTAGGGGTTACTAATTCTTTGTCAATACCGTTACTATATAGGGGTATTTGCCTAGTTTGCCATAATTCTAACACAGCGGGAACGGGAACGGCTAATCTACCGTGGGCGGCTTTTACTGTACCTCCTCCAGTGGGTAAGGGAGAACAGTATAACTTTTGAATGTTTAAATAATCTAACCCCAAACAAGTGCCAACAATATCCACAATAGCATCGGTAGCACCAACTTCATGGAAATGGACTTTGTCAGCTGAAATACCATGTACTTTTCCTTCTGCTTGGGCTAATCGTCCAAAAATAGCTAAACTGTTATCTCTAACTATGGGGGGCAAATTAGCATTATTAATCAGAGTTTCAATATCAGGTAAGTGACGGTGGTGGTGATGATGGTGGTGAATTAGATTTACCTGAAATTTTGTTGCACTTTGTCCTTGTCTCAATACTGTTTCTTGTTTTAACTGATATTCCGAGGCCAAATTTAACCCTTTTAAACCATTTTCGATATATTCTAAAGGCACACCAACTGAAACCAATGCACCTAAAAACATATCACCGGCTATACCTGTGGGACATTGTAAGTAAGCTATTTTTTCCATTTACAATAAAATCAATTATTCATTATCCATTATTAATTATTCATCATTCATCATGGCCACATTATACGAATTAAATCCTGATAATCCCCAACTCCGCGATATTGAACAAATTACCCAAGCCCTGAAAAAAGGTGCTATTATGCTTTATCCTACGGATACGGTTTACGCCATCGGTTGTGATATGAATGTAAAATCCGCGGTGGAGAGAGTTAGAGCCTTAAAACGTTTATCCAATGATAAACCATTGACTTTTCTTTGTTCTTCTTTATCTCATATCTCCGAATATGCCGTCGTCAGTGATGAGGCCTATCGCATCATGAAACGGTTAATTCCGGGACCTTATACTTTCTTGTTACCCACAACAAAATTAGTGCCGAAATTGGTAATGTCCCCTAAACGTAAAACCACAGGGATTAGAGTACCAAATCAAAATGTGTGTCAGGCATTGTTACAATCTCTTGATAATCCGATTATTTCTACTTCTGCTCATATTCCTGATGAAGATGGGGAGTTTCTTTCTGAAAATTGGGAAAAATTCAAATTGTTTGATGAGTTGGACAAACAAGTCGATATTATCATTGATGATTACACGGACCCGGGTTTTGATGTTTCTACTATACTTGATTTTTCTACAGATAAACCTTCTGTCGTGCGTCAAGGTTTGGGGTGGGAAGAAGTAGAAAACTGGGTTGATTTTGAGTAAAATAGCTTAAGCTTAAATCCTATTTTATTGGCGATGACCAGAGATCTTCACTCTTGCTCACTAACGGTGGGCATCAACGGCTGCAGTTAATCTATCATACTAAGCAAATCCTTTATCCAGCAGTCCGGTGCACCCAAATGTTGGGCAGCACGTTGATATGATTAGTTGACCTCATGTGATAGAAATTTTGAGGAGGCAGCGTGCTCGATCTCTAATTTCGACACGTCGCTCTTTAGGTATGGCACCGTTATCTCAGATATTTCGCCCTTGCTGACGTTTTTAGGACTTCTTAGTGAGCTAAATCCTGAACGTCTTAGATTTATAAAAAAAGAAACCTCTCCCGTAGATTCGCCAACTGCACAACTATGAAGCTCAACGGACGAAAACTTTTGCCGTAATTTTATTACCTTGTCAGGAATTGTTTTTAATACTATCTCGATTTTAGCAACTCACTTTTTCATTGTTGATTATTTATTTCTCATTGTTTATATCTCTGCGGTAAATTATACCATTATGTCCTTTAATAAATCTCGGTAATTCTTCATAGTTGATGAGGTTAAAATTTGCCATATTATAAGTGCTATAAGTGGTTAAATTTTTGTCATTAAAATTAACATCAATTACCGTGATAGTTTTTCTTGGCACCGTGGTGGTATCTAGTAACATCCTTGGCCCTGAACCTAAAGCCCCTGTGTGTAATAATTGTAATTTATCTTTGTGACCAGGATAGTAAGCGTGTTGATGTCCACTAATATAAGTATGTACTTTATACTTTTCTAGTAGCCTTTTCAAGGCTTCGGGATTTTCTAACACTTCTCCAGCTTTGTTTCTACCCTCGGCGACGGCATATAATGGCAAATGTCCGATGATAACTCTTATTTTAGCCTCTTGAGCGATTTTCGAGGACAGACTTTTTTCTACCCATGCTAATTTATCCCTAGGGATGCGACTGGTTGAACCATCCCATACTAAGAAGAAAATTCCTTGTTGTTCAAAGGTATAATAAAACGGAAAAAAAGTGCCATCTACAAATTTTATGGCGGTGTTATGACTCCGATTTTGCCAATATTCGACGGCTAAGTCTCTTTCCTGTTGAAAGGTAAATTTATTGTTCCTAATGGCACCAGATGCGTCATGATTTCCGATGGTAAAGCCAAAAGGAATATTTAAGTTTCTGATGGGTTGTGCAATTTGACGGTCAAAAGCCTCCCACATAGCACGAATTTGTTGCGGTGTTAATGTCGATTTTTGCCCTGCAATCATATCACCACTACATAATACGAGATCAGGTTGCCAAAAGGGGATCATTTTTAAGGCTAAATGGACTTCTTCTTCATATTCTGTGGAACCATAGGCACTATTTAGATCACTTATTACCAATAATCTCACATCACCTTTGACTGGTTGTATAGGGCTATATTTATTGACTATTTTTTGAATTTCGGGAGAAAAATTGTTTTTGGCTATTATGTTTTGATTGCTTAAATTTTCCTGCAAGTATTCTATAAAAATAAAGGTAATTAAGGAGATTATTGTTACTGTAAATAACTTTTGTTTTATTCTATTAATTAAATTAAACATTACATAATTCTATAATTTTTGTTTGTAAGGCATTTAAAGGATCAGCACCTAGTTTTAAACTGACTTCTAATTCTAGTAAAATAGGTAGGCTAGATAATAGTTGTTTTCCCGATCGGTCCTTAATTTCTTTTTTCAAAAAATAGATTCTTTTTGGGTTACTTATATCTGCAGATTTCGCAATTTTTTTGTCATCTTTTTCCCCTGATTCTATCATAGTTTTTACCATCGCCCATGTACGAAATTGTCCGACCAAAGTAGCGACAACCCTTAATGCTGGCTCGTTTAAGGTGATTAAATCGTCGACTAATTCTAGGGAATAAGGGATATTACCTTCGAGAATTGCCTGGGCTAATTGCAAACTATTTTGAGTGCTAACATTGACTAAACTTTTAACAGTTTCCTGATCAATAGGTTGTTTATTTTTTCCTTGATAAATAGCTAATTTTTCTAACTCTTGCCACAATAAACGGCTATTATTACCGACACAATTAGCTAAAATCTTGATGGCAGAATCTGTTAACTTTACTTGCTTTTCTGCCGCAACTTCTTCTACCCTCTTGACTAAAATTCCCGTCTGCCAAGGGGATATTAAACTAAGTTCTACCACCTTCGCATACTTATTAATTAACTTAGTACTTTTTATTCTAGCATCGGGTTTTTTCATGGTAGTTAATACAAAATGAGTTGACTCTGGTATCTGAGGAATAGCATGTTGTAATTGGATTAATAATTCCTCTGAGCAACTTTGACAGATATTTGTATTAAATAACCAAACAATACGATCGCCACTAGCAAAAGGAGGAGTCATAACCTGCATTAAGGCTTCCCCAATGAAATCTTCCTTGTCGCCCGCAAATTTGTCAAAATTGAACTGAATCCAATTTGGATCAAGGTTATCTTGTTTCAAGATGTTAATTGCCTGACTCATGGCAAAATCATCTTCACCCCAATATAAATAAATTGGCATAAACAATGAATAATTAACAATGAACGATGAACAATTAGTAATACTAATTATATAGTAGTCTCAAATAATTGATAACAAATTAAATAATGTTCTAAAAATCTAAAATTCTTGTCCAATAAGACTCCTAACCTTCTCTTGATGAAAAGGGCTAGTAATGATATATTAAATGAAAATCGCTGGTAATAATTAAAAATGAATGGAGAATATTGGATTAAAAAATTAAATTTACAAAAACATCCTGAAGGGGGGCATTACCGAGAAACTTATCGTTGTCAAGACATTATCAATCAAGATAAATTGTTGACAAGATATAATGATTCAAGAAATGCTAGTACTGCTATTTATTATCTCTTATTAGGAGAAGAATTTTCTGCTTTTCATAAACTAAAAAGTGATGAAATTTTTCATTTTTACAGTGGTTCAACCTTAATTGTTCATACAATAAATAGTCAGGGAGAATATCATCAATATAAACTGGGACAAAATCCTGACGATAATGAGATTTTGCAGTTAGTTATTCCCCATGGTTATTGGTTTGCTTCCCATGTTAGTCAACCTAACTCCTACAGTTTAATTGGTTGTACTGTATCTCCAGGATTCAATTTTGCTGATTTTATGTTAGGTAATCGAGAAGAATTAAGTAAATTATATCCCCATTATATTGACATTATTAAGAAATTAACTAATAACTAAATTGATCCTTTTGATTAACAGAAAAGGACTCTAAATTTACAATAATAATTGTGATATAAACTAAAAGCATAAATAGATATAATTTAATTATGCGATTATAAAAAAAGGACGAAAAAAAATGGATGGAAATTACCAAAGTTATGTAAATAGAGTTGTACAAATGACTCTTCCTGCCAACTATAAACAACAATTAAAAAATATTCAATCATCTCCTAAATTTATCGATGGTAAGCCCGTGGAATTTCCGGGATTTAGTGTTATTACTCCTCCAGCATCAGAAGAAAATAAGAATCAAGAATTTTATCAGCATTTACAAGTTATTCAATCGGAATTAATGAAAAAGTTAGGTTCTGATTTTTTCTTAGGTTTACCCCCAGAAAGTTTTCACTTAACCCTAGCAGATTTAATTTGGGAAAAAAATTATATTAACGCTGTTAAAGAAACTAATAATTTTGATGAATTATTAGTTTTAGAAATTGCCACAATTTTTAAACAATATCAACAAACGCTATCAGATATAAACACATTAAAACTAGAGGTTCTAGGATTATCTATTTTTCCAAGAGCAATTGCTCTATGTCTTGCACCTACTGAAGAAAGCTACGAACCTATTATTAAATTGCGTCAATTAATTTACCAAAACGAACAAATTATCAAACTAGGTATTGATCAACAATATGACTTTGCCGCTCATGTTACTTTAGGTTATTTTGATAAAATTGATGGTAATATTGACTTAGAAAATGTAGAATCTATCATAAAAGAGGTCAATGATCACTGGATAGAAACTCCTCCCCCTATCTTCAATTTACAAGATTTTGAGTTGAGAAAATTTACCGATATGATTAATTATATCCGTGAACCAGAATGGGCAACTATTCAACTTAATTGACGGTTGATAGCTAATTGCTCATGGGTAAGGGCATGATAATATTATGTTCCGACGCTAATTATTCGTCAAAATTTTCTATAATGCATAATTTAAGCAACCCCATTATTGAAAAAAGTTTTGCCATGATTGATGAGATTATCGGCGAACATCATCTCACCCCCCCTGAGTATAATATTGTCCGTCGCATTATTCACACTACCGCTGACTTTGATTTTTTACATCTACTTTATTGTAGTCATAAGGTCATTGATATTGCCATCGCTGCTTTAACAGCAAAAATCCCAATAATAACCGATGTCAGCATGGTAAAAGAAGGTATCCGCAATATGGTGGCAAAAACTCATCGAAACGAGATTATTGTTGCGGTAAAACAGGCAAAACAGCCAGAAGAAGGACACACTTTGACGGAAACAGGCTTACTGCAGTGCGGTGAGAAATATCCCCAGGGTATTTACGTTATTGGTAATGCACCTACTGCTCTGATAGCTCTTTGTAAACAATGCGAGGGACAAAAAATTAAACCGTCTTTAGTGATTGGTGCACCTGTCGGATTTGTATCGGTGTTAGAATCTAAGGAATATTTAGCCAAGTTAGACATTCCCCAAATACAAATTATCGGTAATAAGGGTGGCTCAACGGTAGCGTCGGCGATCATTAACGCTTTACTTGTCATGTCAGTTGAGAATTGACAATCGATAATGGCTTTGTTGTACGACACGAGTAGATTTTAATTTGACGCAAGATATCATAATTATCCATGACTAACTTTTTAATCTATCTAATTATCTTTACTTGGGGTGCGTGTATTGGTAGTTTTCTGAATGTGGTAATTTATCGCATACCTGCCAAAATTTCTTTGATAAAACCTCCCTCAAGATGTCCAAAATGTTTACATCCCCTTGGTAAAATAGAAAATATCCCCGTTATCGGTTGGTCATGGTTACAGGGTAAGTGTCGTTGGTGTCATACCCCCATTTCTCCTCGTTACCCTTTAATTGAAGCGGTGACAGGATTATTTTTTGCGTTGGTATTCTATCAATTTGGTTTTACATGGTTAAGTGTCGGTTATGTGATTTTTCTGAGTTGGTTGATTGCTTTAGCCTTGATTGATATGGATACCATGATTTTACCCAATTCTCTCACTCAGTCGGGGTTAGTTATGGGCGTAATTTGGCAAACGTGGCTAGGTTTTACTGTCGGCGGTATTCACAGCGCTTCTGCTTATCTCTTTATCAGTATTTTAAGTGCGGTAGTCGGTATTTCCTTATTTGATGGGATTCGTCTTGTCGGTAGTGTCGTTTTCGGTAAACCTGCTATGGGAGGGGGCGATCCTAAGTTAGCCGCTATGATCGGATCATGGTTAGGATGGCAAGGAGTTTTTATTACTGGTTTTCTTGCTTGTCTTTATGGTACGATTGTAGGAATTAGTGCGATTACCTTAAAATTATTAGCAAAAGGTAAACCCATGCCATTTGGCCCTTTTTTAGTTATGGGTGCGGTTACAACAATGTTTTTTGGGGATTTATTACTGTCTAGTTATCTCAAATACACCGGATTATAACAGGAATGGCCCAGACTTAAGCACAGTTTTAAAGGTATTAAGAGAGAGTGTTTGAACGTTTAACTAGGAGTTCTTCAACTCAGGTGTCCACTTAATTTTTAATTTTCAAACATGCTCTCTTAAACAACTAAATTCTGTCATAAAACCTCAGATATCAGCAATTTTGCTAATAATAGTGAACGTTCCGTCATTTGTTGCCAATAAATAAACTCATCCGGGGCATGTGCACCATCCCCTACTGCACCTAAACCATCAAGAGTAGGAGCATAAATACTGGTAGTATTACCATCAGAACTACCGCCTGCGGTACCTTCTTCTAGATTAAGACCAATTTCTGAGGCTGCTTGCTGTGCTAATTGCCATAATTGTTCATTTCTCGGTGTTTTTTCCATTGGCGGATGTTCAAAATAACCCTCGATTTCTAGCTGAATATTGGGCAAAGTAGGCTGTAAGCTTTTAATTACTTGTTCAATTAGGGGCATATCTTCGGGATCCATTACCCGAACATCAACTTCAGCGGTGCTAATAGGAGCAACTACATTAGGACGAATCCCGCCGTCAATGGTACCTACATTCACTGTAATCCCCTTTTCCGGGTTATTAAGGGCAAATAGCTTTTGAATGAGAAAAGAAAGCTCAAGAATGGCACTAGCCCCTTTTTCTGGCTCTAAACCAGCATGAGCGGCTTTGCCGATAACCTTGATCGTAAACCGAGCGACACCTTTACGTCTAGTTTTCAATTTACCCTGGATTCCTAAGGATGGTTCTAAGACAAAAACACGATTCATTTTAGGAGCAAGTTTACAAATTCGTCTTTTTGATTCAATGGAGCCGATTTCTTCATCGGAATTGATGAAAATAACGGGTGTAACTTCTGTGGGTATCTCCAGAGATTGAATTGCTTCCACAGCAAACAGCATTTGAACCAATCCTGCTTTCATATCATAGATCCCAGGTCCATACATCCTATCGGCTTTTTGATACAAGGGCATTTTTTTTAATGTCCCTAATGACCACACCGTATCAGAATGCCCTAAAATTAGTTGTAAGGGTTGCTGATAAACTCGATTTTGAGGTTTAGCCAATAATTGTCCTCCAGTCCGTTTTCCTGGTAAGTGAGATACTTGATAACCTCTTTGTTGTAGGGCTTTGGCCAGTAAATTCATTATTTCCTGCTGAGACTCAGGAATATTCGAGGGGGATTCCGCTTTTACTAATTGCTGTAAGAAGTCAAGCATCTCCTGTTGACGACTGTAAATGTAGTCTAAAAGCCGCTTAGTTTGATTACTAGAGTCGTTAAACACAGGCATTATCGGTGAAATCCAGCAGGAAAGGGAAAGGAAAAACTTTGTTCAATTTTGGCATAACGGTTTGGTGCAATATAGGCGAGTAGGGGCCTGTGATAGATTAAATCTTGGTCATCTTGTCCACTGGCACGAAAAGCCTCTTGAGCCACAGCAGCAGCGATTATTTTACCAATAATTAAGCTATTATCACCAAATCCGTCTATGATCCGCTCTAACTGACATTCGAGAAAAAGATAGGCAGTTTTGAGGAATACACCATCAACCACGGAGGCAGAAAATGTGGGTAAAACCTCTAAAATTGGCTTTTGTTGTTGATCACAATGAGGGGTGGCAGTCAGACTGGTTAAAACAACTTGATCTGGATCAGGAAAACTAACAGTGAAAGCTTTTTCTCGTTGGATATTTTGATAAGTGCGATGACGAGGTGTGCAGACAAAGGTAAAGTAATTATCCCAACCCAAAGGCATTGCCATGTGTTTCGGGGCCAAATCATAACCGACAGTTGCTTCTTTTGTTCCCACCACAATTAAAGGTGCAACGGTGAAAAAATGTTGCCAAATTGGTTGGCTAGGATCAAGAGACACTAAATCGGAATAATTGGTTGATGACATAGCTATATTGACTAATTGCTATTATTTTATCCCTAAAGTTGAGGCAACAATGCTGTTGTTTGATTTATTGCGATCGCAATAAATTGTAATTAATTTCGTGAGGATTCAGGTAGCAGAGTAAAGACTAAATTGATCATAACACATTTCCCTTGAAATTGCCCTCGTAAATTCCTTATTCTACTAGCAGATTGCTATACTATTTGGCATTAATAAATTAACCATTACGGTAAATAACAATGACGGAAATAGAGAAGAAAGATTACACTAAAGTTGAATTAGATCGAGAGGATAAAGGCTCAAAAGCTCGACAATTACTGGGAATGAAGGGAGCAAAAAAGGCTCAAAATATCTGGCAGATTAGGCTTCAGTTGATGAAACCGATTACATGGATACCCTTAATTTGGGGGGTTGTCTGTGGTGCAGCTTCTTCTGGAGGTTATGTATGGGGTTTTGAGGATTTTCTCATGGCTTTAACTTGTATGTTGATGTCTGGTCCTCTTTTAGCAGGCTATACCCAAACTATCAATGATTTTTATGATCGAGACATAGACGCTATTAACGAACCCTACCGCCCCATTCCCTCTGGGATTATTTCCATTCCTCAAGTAGTAACCCAAATCTTAGTTTTACTGTTTGCAGGTATCGGTGTTGCCTATGGTTTAGATGTATGGGCGAATCATGAATTTCCCATCTTAACCTGTTTAGCCATCGGTGGCTCGTTCATTTCCTATATTTATTCTGCACCACCGTTAAAATTAAAACAAAATGGTTGGTTAGGTAACTATGCGTTGGGTTCGAGTTATATCGCACTACCCTGGTGGGCTGGTCATGCTTTATTTGGCGAGTTAAATTGGACTATAGTGATTCTTACTCTCATTTATAGTATGGCGGGTTTAGGCATTGCCGTGGTTAATGATTTTAAAAGTGTGGAAGGCGATCGCCAATTAGGCTTAAAATCCCTCCCCGTGATGTTTGGAGTCACTACCGCCGCATGGATTTGTGTTATCATGATCGATGTATTTCAAATCGGCATGGGTGCTTATTTAATCTACTTACATCAAAACCTTTATGCTACTATTTTATTGTTGTTAGTAATTCCCCAAATTACCTTCCAAGATATGTACTTTTTGCGCGATCCTTTAAAAAATGATGTTAAATATCAAGCCAGTGCACAACCCTTTTTAGTATTAGGGATGTTAGTCATGGGATTGGCATTAGGACATTCTGTAATGTAATTGACAGTTAGGAAAATTGACAATTGACAGTTGATAGTTAATTATTGCCTTTTGCCCTTCTTCATTGTTCATTGTTCACTGAAAAAAATGCGTTTACCATTGCCGAAATTAAACAACGAAGATCGCCATTCTAATCATATTGGCGAAGTAATCGAAACCTCAACCATCGAATTTTTAGCCCAGTGTTTAGAACCTGAAGAACTAAATTTTCCTGCTATGCCTCCTTTTGGCAGCTGGGTTAAATCCTTTGATGATGAATCCGGTAATAAAATATTTTCTTTAGTTACAAACGTTACTACTGCCCCGATAGATTCAGTGCATCGAGCTAGGGCGTTAGGTTTAACTATCGCAGAATTAAAAGATCAACAACCACAAATTTTTGCGATGTTAAAGACGGAATTTCGGGGGGTAATCATCGGTTTTGAAACACCCTCTACCCATGAAAATAATGGTTATAGCCCTTCTAACGGCAAGATATACCAATATTTACCTCCTCGTCCTCCTCAAATTCATCAAGCGGTTTTTCGTTGTGATACCGAAGAAATTATCAATTTTACCGCCAACCCTGATTTTCTGAGGGTTTTATTACAAGTGCAAAATACTCCCGTTGAATCCCTGATTGCCGCTACTTTAAGGGAAAGTTATAGTTTGAGAGGAGGTGATCGTCAATGGTTAGTTAATGCGGGACGCACCTTAAGCGTATTATTAAAAAATGACTATGATTGTCTTAAATATATACTAAGTCAAGTTCATTGGTAATGATAGTCTTGATCACATCAAATATAACCTTCACAAGTATAGTATTTTAAGGAACTTTTAAATTAAACTTAGGTCTAGAATAATATCAAGTTTCTCACCTCAATATTTTGAGTGTTACCCGTTATGTTTAAACGAATAAATTCTCAATATAATTTTTTTTGCAACTGCTTAATTTTTTATATTGTAGTAGGCTTTTTCGCCTGTTTAATTGCTGATTCTTATAAAAATTTCCAAATGAGTTCTCAATCAGATAACGCCAGTCAATTTTCTCGGATGATTTCCCTTACTGTAGCCCATCAAGCCAAGGAAACCTTATATAAGTAAACCCCAAAAGTGAATGTTTTATTATGATGGACAGTTAAAAGAAAATAACTATATTCAGTTAGACATTAATGACTCTAGTTGGCTATATGGTGCAACTATTTTTACCACTTTAAGGCCATATCAAAAATTTTTAAACCATCCTTTAACAAACTGGCAAAACCACTGCGATCGCCTCAAATCTAGTATCAAAGAGTTTGATTGGATCATGCCAGACTGGGACAAAATAGAAAAAGAAGCGAACTATTTCTTAAACTATTTTTCTGTGTTAAGAATTACAATTTTTCCCGATGGAAAAGAATTAATTATAGGGCGACAATTACCTATTAATTTAGAAGAAAAACAACGAAAAGGAATAAAAGGATTACTATCCATCGATCCCAATATAAAGCGATCTTTACCAGCACATAAAACGGGAAATTATTTAGGTTGTTATTTAGCATTACAACAGGCAAAAAAACAAGGTTATGACGAAGCAATTTTAACAGATATTAATAATAATTGGTTAGAAACCAGTACGGGGAATTTATGGGGATACAAAGAAGGAATTTGGTTTACCCCTGCTTTAGACTCAGGCATTTTACCTGGCATTACTAGAAATATGATTATTGAAAAAGCCAATTTTCCCATTAAAATTAATTATTGGACACCAGAATTTGTTGAGAATTTAGAAGCGATCGGCTATAGTAATAGTGTGGTAGAAATAATCCCTTTTAACAACATCAAAATTGAAAAAAAAATCAAGGAATATAACCCTGATCATAGGGCATATTTACCCCTGAAAAATATTTTTAATCTTCAGAGTTCAAATAAACCTTTATAGAGTATCAAAGAGCATAAAAAAAAGAGGCTTAATAGCCTCCATAAGTGTAAAAAAGTAGGAAAACTTAGAAATACATTCCTGCTTCTTGTACTTTTTCGATTTGTTTTTTCTTAAGTACTAAGAGGACTTGAGATAGCATTATACCACCAATAAACACTAATAACCAGAGAATACGAGCGGGACTTTGTAATACAACCTCTGTATCTTTTTGTCCGAAACCACCTACATTGGGATTGTTGGTTAAAGGTTCGCCATTGGCTATTTGTTGACCTTCAGTGACGATTAATTCAGGACCAGCAGGAATATCTACCGTGGTAGCGTTACCATCTTCGCCAGTGATTGTCACGGTATAAGCACCCCCCTCAACCTCGGCAATACCAGTAACAGTACCAGCTATGGGGGCTTTAAATAGGTTATTGTTGCTAAGTTGTCCGGTGGGATATACTTGTCCTCGGCCTCTGTTTGCACCTAAATGTACGGAATATTTACCATAGTGAATGTTAGGGTCGTTGGCAGGGTCGGGAGACAATACAGGGAAAATGATTTCTTCATAGCTATCACCCGGAAGAGGACCGACAATTACCCAATTATCTTTACCTTCACGGTAGGATTGGAAATAAGTACCGCCGACTTTCTCTTTCATTTCTTCGGGAATACGATCGTCAGGAGCGATTTTGAACCCATCGGGTAACATTAATACTGCGCCGACGTTTAAACCACCTTTACTTCCGTCTCCTAACACTTGTTGTGCAGAATGATCATAAGGAATTTTCACCACTGCTTCAAAAACGGTGTCAGGTAATACTGATTGAGGAATCTCCACTTCCGCTGGTTTAGCGGCAAGATGACAGTTGGCACAAACAATACGTCCTGTAGCTTCACGGGGTGTCACAGGAGCGGTTTCTTGGGCCCAAAAAGGATACGCACTAGCACTTTGGGGTAAGACTACATCACTGGCAAGGAATAAACAAATACTAGCAATGGCTACTAGGATAATTTTGTTTATTTTTTGAGCCATGTTTGCTAAAAAAGAATGATCTCTCATTGATATTTACAACTATTGAATTTTATCTAAATCGGTTACAAAGGAAAAAGGAACAGAGAATAGTACAATTGGACCAACCACTAATTTTTTATGGTTTATTCTTTATTGTTCATTGTTCATTATTTAAATCCACCAAGGATTCTCACCCGTACGGAAGTCGGTTTCCTTCCAGTTGGTTAAAACCACTTTATCGTTAGTAACATCGCTATGAACTAAGGCTAAAGATAACGGTGCCGGACCACGTACTACTTTCCCTTCTTTATTGTATTGAGAACCATGACAAGGACACATAAACTTGTCCTCTGAAGCATTCCAAGGTACGACACAACCTAAGTGAGTACAAACGGCGTTGATACCGTAAGAGGCAATACTTTTATCTTCAGTGACAACTATATAAGTAGGATCACCTTTTAAACCTTGGGCTAAAGTGCGATCCCCTGCTTGATGACTAGCTAAAAATTCACTGGCAAAAATATCATTACCAAGTTTATCTTTGGCAATTAAGCCACCACCACCGCCGCCGGCGGATTTAGGGATAAAGTAGCTGACCAACGGATATAATGCCCCGGCAGCAACTCCAGTAATAGTGCCAAAAGTCAGTAAATTCATGAACTGACGGCGCCCCATATCGGGAACATCAGCATTTCCAGAAATTTGTGTCATAACTAAACTAAATTATGTAATTGAATATTTTGGTTATGGTTTTACAATAAACTCAAGAACCTTTATGCTAAACAAGGTTAATTAAAGTCATTATCTAATTATTACAAAAAATGAACCTTTTGCAGAATCATTCCCTCACTTTAAGGTAAAGATGATTAATTTTGCCAAAATTGCAATGTTCATCGCCCTATAATAATACATCTATTCTCTCATTCATTCCACAAAAATTAATTATGACAGGAAAAGATTTACAGGAAATGATTTTCAATAAATGGGGTTACTCTTATGATATTAAAGTGTTACGGATTAAAGATAAAATTTATTTTCAGGTAATGTGGAAATATTTAGAACAAGCCTCCTTTCATCGTACAGAAACCCAATATTTTCAGCATTTAGAGGAAATTGCTAACTATATCACTGGTTGGGGAGTTATTGATCAAGTACAAACAGGTATTTTAGAGGCAAAAAATCGTCCCCGTTTAGGTAAAGCCGTTAGTATTTCCCTAGATTTAGGGGATCGCACTTCTGAATGGATTATATAACCCACATTCCGCACGTCACTTTGTAAGATGATAAAAGTATTAAAACCAAGCAACTTATTTTGGACAAAATATAAGTAATAATACTCAATATCTTCTTTGTTCGCGTTTTGTATTCGCGAACTTTGCTCAAATTAAAATCTCATTGTCAATAACTTCACCTTTAATGAGAATAAATAAACAGAGCAAATCTATCAGTTTTCTCTTCTTTATTTATGGTATTATAATTGAGAATATTTAGACTCTTAAATCCCATAAGTTATCCAGATAAAATATAATAATTATGACAAGAAATCGGGAAAAAACTTAAAATTAGTTTTCGTTCATTTGTTAGATTTACTATTTGTTTTATTCCTTTATTTATTACTAAATGAATCCCCTGAAAACATTGAAAAACCCACCTTAATGTTGGACGTTCTGTTAGTTTCCCTAATTGGTTTTTTATCCCTGTTTTTTTCTCTTTTAATACGCGACGTACTTCTCTTTGCCCCAAAGAATATACCAACAGACATAACCCCATCAACATTGCCATTGTTTCGATTCTTTTTGGGGTTTTTAAAAACACACTATCTGCAAAAAATAATGGATCTTTCAAAAAACTAAAACCTCTTTCTGCGGCCTGTTGCTCTTTATACTTAATTAAAATTTCATCAGAATTAAATTTACTTTTATCCAATCTATTTGTCGCTAACACAAATCTTCCTGCTCTTTTTTTTGATTCGTTTATTTTCGTTAAATCTGATTTCAAAATAGCCGTAAATTGATAAGTTTTTCCCGATTTTTCTTCTTTCTTTTTCGATTTTTTCTTGTGATTATTTAACTCACTTTCTGTCATTTTTAGCTCGGTTATGTGATGATATTTTAAAGTCTTATTCAGTCTCACAACTGTTTCATAAGCTCCCTCTGATGACCTAAATTCTTCCCTCATCAATTTCTTCAATGTTTCTAAGCTTTTTTCTTTTTCTTTCTCTATCTTTTTACTTAGTTTTTCTAAATCTGATGCCTTTCTTTTTTCACTTTCTATTACTAACCATCTTTGCTCAATTTCTGCATAATTATTCCTTACTTCATACCATAAATATCCCTCTAAACTGCTGGGAGTCAAATCAGATTCTGATAGTTCTGAAACTAAATTTTTTGCCTCTTTTATTGATAGTGGAACTCTCGATAACCATTCTATTCCACTCATTAATTTGAGGTTATTTTCTGTATATAAGGCACTATCACCTACTATCATCGTTTCAAAATCTATCATTGATTTGTATTCTTTCGCTATTTTGCCGAAAACTGCTTTATCATTTTCATTGCCATCTGCTACTCTTAAAAATAAAGGAATATCACCATCACTACTCACAATTAAATCCAAAATAAATTGTTTTAAATCTGGTCTATGGTCACGAGAATAACCTTTAATTATCTTAATTGGAATTTGATTAATTAACTCTAATTCTGCATTTTCTTTCACCAAGTTTTTGGTGATTTTTTCTTGACTATATTTCCCCTCTACTGCAAAAGATGTTGAATCCAAATGGGAAAAATTGATGTTGATGTCATATTTTTTTACTGTGGCTAAAGCAATGATTAAAAATAATGGAGATAATCCTTTCTCATAAAGTTCATCCATTATTCTTCCAATTCTGTCATCATTCAAATGCTCAGGTAGTATTCCTTTTCCGATTAAATGTTCTGTGGCTTTGTCTTTAAAAAACTGTGGAAATAGATAAAGAGGTCGAGAAATAAATCCTAACCCATTAAGAATAATTGCTTTAACTATTTGACCTGCTGTGACGATTTCCCTTTCATCAACCCCAAGGGCATCATTAATGATTTTTTCAATGCCAATTTCATCTATAATTCCGGCAATTAATCCTAAATGATTAATGGTTTGAACTTGTATTTCTTCTGAGTAGCTCATCCTCAAAATTAGATTAAAAACTTAATTTAATTATCTCTCAAACGTTGCTTAATTTTCTCATAATTTATCTAAGTTCTCTTAATTATTTAGAGAACTAACTTCTAACTGAGTATTTTTATCTAAAAAACATACTGAGAATTTCTTTTCGTAGTCACTTTTCAGTCTTTAACCTCATAATCTCAAATCATACACTTTGACGTGCGGAATGTGGGCTTAAAGAAGATCGATGAGGAGTTCTTTGAGTAGGGGATATTAGAACTCCAACGCCGCATTTGCTCTCTTCCAGTAGTGATGTGAAGAGCTCCGTAAGACTCTGAAACGATTGGAAAACATCACTGCTTCCTTATCTGGTATAAAAAGGGTATACTTTTGGTATAAATATGGATTTTGAGTTTGACGATAACAAGAGTGAGAGCAATAGGTCAAAGCACGGGATTGACTTTGTGGAGGCTCAGGAGCTTTGGGATGATCCAGAACTGCTAGAGATACCCGCTCGTACAGAGGATGAGCCTCGCTTTTTTGTAATCGGGCGAATTGCAGGGAAGTGCTGGTCAGCGGTGATTACTTATCGGGAGCAACGAATAAGAATCATTTCGGTCAGACGTTCACGAAAACAGGAGATAGCGCTCTATGAAAGCCAAGACATTTGATGACAAGTTCGACCGAGGAGAGGAGGATATTGTTAAACACCTCGACCTTAGCAAAGCGCGACGTGCTGGGTTGACTCAGAAAAGGGTCAACGTTGATTTCCCTGTGTGGATGATTGAAGCATTAGATCACGAAGCACGACGATTGGGAGTCACCCGACAATCATTAATCAAGGTTTGGATTGCAGATCGATTAGAAAAGATCGTTGAATAAGGTTGAAGTAAGGTAGTGAATGGTTACAACTCATGATACGCTATAACGTTGATTGTCGGAAGGAAGAGGGGCTGTACTCGAAAAAAAGTTGATGAATAGTTCTTCGAGTAATAATGTCAACTACAATCAAAAATTAGCTTTTGATTAAGGGGAACAGTAGGGTCGAAGGGAAGTGTTATCTTCCGCTCCTCCCACTTAGAACTGGACGTACCCGTTTCCGTGTATCCAGCTCCCGACAATCTCACCCACATTCCGCATGTTCTTTTAGAAAACAATCATATTTTAATGACTTTTACGCAACTTTACTATAGGTAATACATATATTTATTGTTTTTTGCGGGCAGCTTCGCTGTGCCTTTGGCATCGCCATATACAGATTTTTACAGTATTTATATTTGTTTAATCTCAATTTCGTTGTTTTATTACTTGGGGAATATTTTGTAAACAAGGCGTTAAGGTATTACATGGCATAGTGCAAATTGACGTGCGGAATGTGGGATATAAGATTCAGAAGGGGAAGGGCAAAAAATAATGATTGACTTTTTTGGACAATTTAAGCGAAAAATGATTGTAAATCTCGAAATTTAGCGATATGATGGTTGACAGGTAAAAAAATCTTAACTGTCGTCGGAATTTATGGATATTAAATTAATTAACATCGGTTTTGGTAATATCGTCACGGCTAACCGGGTTATTGCGATTGTAAGTCCAGAATCAGCTCCCATTAAGCGTATTATCAGTGATGCTAGAGAAAAAGGACTGCTAATTGATGCTACCTATGGCAGAAGAACCAGAGCCGTAATTATAACCGATTCCAGTCATGTTGTTTTGTCGGCGATTCAACCAGAAACCGTGGCCAATCGCTTTGTTACTAATGTAGAAAAATAGTCAGTCCATAGTCAATACTGCTCGGTTGAGGGATAATTGATAGTTATTTTTTTGTCTGCTTGATTTATTTTTTATTTCCAGAATTTTTTCGACATTGTTCATTGTTAATTATTTCCTGACTTTCACAAGATATTTAATAATTTTATGAGTCAACAAGGTAAGCTAGTGGTAATTACTGGTCCTAGTGGTGTCGGCAAAGGCACGATTGTTAAATCCTTACAAACAAACAACCCCCACATTTTTCTGTCTATTTCTGCTACAACTCGCCCTCCTCGTGAGGGGGAAATTGATGGTAAAGACTATTATTTCCTATCTCGCCTTCAATTTGAGGAAATGATTACCAACTCTCAATTATTGGAGTGGGCGGAATATGCGGGAAATTATTATGGTACTCCTAAGCAACCTGTGTTAGAACAAATTGAGCAGGGTAAGATTGTTATTTTAGAAATTGAGGTTTTAGGGGCGAACCAAATTAAAGAAAGTTTCCCTTCTGCTATAAGAATTTTTATTTTACCCCCTTCCTTAGAAGAATTGGAAAAACGTTTAAGGGGTAGACACACCGATGCTGATGAGGTGATTGCTAAGCGTTTGACCAAGGCTAAAGAAGAATTAGCCGTTAGTCACGAGTTTGATTATCAAGTTATTAACAATACCTTAGAAAAGGCGATCGCAGAGGTAAGCGAAAGAATAAAATACTCGTAAAAAATGTTTTTCAAAGAATAATTATTAGTACAATAAAATAGGATCAAATTCCTCTATTTACACCTATATTTTAGACTTGTTAACTTTTTCTTAAACTATGACTAATTTTTGGACTATTAACGATAGTAATAAACTTTATCAAATCGAGGGATGGGGGGATCCTTATTTTTCTATTAATGACCAGGGTAATATTACAGTCTCTCCCCATGGCAATGACTATAAAATAGATTTATTTAAATTAGTAAAAAGTCTAAAAAAAAGGGATATTAATTTACCTTTACTAATTCGTTTTTCAGATATATTAGATGACCGTTTAAAGCGACTACATGAATGTATGAATGAGGCGATCGCCCGTTATAAGTATGATAATGTTTATAGGGGAGTATATCCCATTAAATGTAACCAACATAGACAGTTGGTAGAGGCATTAGTGGAGTACGGAAAACCCTATAATTTTGGCTTAGAAGTTGGCTCAAAACCTGAATTAATGATTGCTTTAGCAACCTTACATGTGGATAAAACAAGGAAAACTCTATTAATTTGTAATGGTTATAAAGATAAAGATTATTTAGAAACTGCTCTTTTAGCTCAACAGTTAGGTCATAATTTAATAATAGTAATTGAGCAAATAAGTGAGCTATTTCTGATTCTTAAATTGAGTGAAAAATTACAATTAAATCCCCAATTAGGCCTCAGGGCAAAATTACAAACAAAAGGATCAGGTCATTGGGGCGATTCTACTGGAGAAAAAGCTAAGTTTGGTTTAACGATACCCGAAATTATCACTGTGGTTAATAAGTTAAAATCACAAGACAAATTAGATTGTTTACAGTTGTTACATTTTCATATCGGTTCGCAAATTTCGTCTATCGCCGTTATTAAAGATGCCATTAGAGAAGCTAGTCAAATTTATATCCAACTATCGAAAATGGGTGCGGGGATGAAATATTTAGATGTGGGCGGTGGTTTAGCCGTTGATTATGATGGTTCAAAAACTAATTTTTATGCCTCGAAAAACTATAATATGCAAAACTATGCTAACGATATTGTCGCGGCAGTTAAGGAGGCCTGTAAGCAAAATAATATCCCTTCTCCTATCTTAGTTAGTGAGAGTGGTAGAGCGATCGCCTCCCATCAATCTGTCTTAATTTTTAACGTAGTTAGTAGTAATAATCCGCCTTTAGAATTACCTCAACAAAGGGAAGAAAAAGAGCACTTAATTATTCGCAATTTATGGGAAACTTTTGAAACCATTGACGAAGAAAATTATCAAGAAATGTACCATGATGCAGTGCAATTTAAAGATGAAGCCATTAGTCTATTTAACTTTGGTTATCTTAGTTTATTGCAAAGGGCAAAAGCCGAACAATTATATTGGGGATGTTGTCATAAAATTTACGAAATTATCAAAAATCAAACCTATGTTAGTGACGATTTAAACGACTTAAATGATTTAATGATTTCTACTTATTATATTAATTTATCAGTGTTTCAATCTGCCCCTGATGCTTGGGCGATTGATCAATTATTCCCTATTTTACCTATTCACCGATTAAATGAAAAACCAGAAGTAAAGGGGATTTTAGCGGATTTAACTTGCGATAGTGACGGCAAAATTGACAAATTTATTGATTTGTTAGACGTTAGAAATGCTTTAGATTTACATTCCTTAAAACCTCAAGAAGATAATAATATTAATAATCCAGAAAATACTGAGTTTAAGCCTTATTATTTAGGGATGTTTTTAGTGGGTGCTTACCAAGAGGTTATGGGTAACTTACATAATCTTTTTGGGGATATTAATGTGGTGCATATTCAAAGTAATGAGAATAATTATCAGATTCAATATGTTGTTAAAGGCGACACAGTAACTGAGGTTCTAAAATATGTGGAATACTCCCCAGAAGACTTAACCGAAAAAGTGCGTTGTTTAACAGAAAATGCTTTACAGGGAAAACAAATTGATTTTGAAAAATCCCAATTGCTAATCAAAAATTATGAGGAAAATTTGCGCAGTTATACTTATCTTGGTTAATTTTCTCCTTTAGGAGTGTTCGATTATTTATAAAGATTTGTAAAAATGCACCAGAAAAAATCAATAAGCACAAAAAATATGAGAGAATCATACCGAAAATAATCAATGGAAGTTAAATTTAACTTAAGACCTATGACATTACAATTAGGGGATACAGTTCCCGATTTTACTCAAGCCTCAAGCGTCGGCGATATTTCTTTCTATGATTGGGCAGGAGATAGTTGGGTAGTGTTATTTTCCCATCCTGCTGACTATACCCCCGTTTGCACCACTGAATTGGGCACTGTGGCTAGTTTACAGTCTGAGTTTCAAAAACGGAATGTTAAAACCATCGCTCTTAGTGTTGATGATGTAGAATCTCACAAGGGTTGGATTAATGATATTAACGAAACTCAAAATACCACTGTCAATTATCCCATTCTAGCTGATGGCGATCGCAAAGTTGCCGATTTATACGGTATGATCCACCCCAAATCTTTGAATAATCTCACCGTTAGAAGTGTATTTATCATCGATCCTAACAAAAAGTTACGTTTAACTATCACTTATCCTGCTAGTACGGGTCGTAACTTTGATGAAATTTTAAGAGTTATTGATTCTTTACAATTAACAGACTATTACCAAGTGGCAACTCCCGTTAACTGGCAAGATGGAGGCGATTGCGTGGTTGTGCCTTCTATTTCTACGGAAGAAGCTAAACAGAAGTTTCCTAAAGGCGTCACCGAAATTAAGCCTTATTTACGCATGACACCCCAACCTAATAAGTAAACTACTGGAGAGACGAGAAGACTGGGGAGAGGAGAATAGTAGGGAGACCAGTGGAAGAATGCAGAATTAAGAATGTAGAATAAAAAACCTTTAATTGTTTGTTAATTGTTAATTATTCATTGCTAATTGTTAAAGGTTTTGTTTAAGTCTTCGATTAACTCGTCTAACTCCTCAATGGCTTGGTTGACATCTAAGCGCAAACTGCCTAAGTCTGGTTTTTCCAATAGTTTTACTAACAATTCTCTTTTATCGGCGATGGCATTAATTTGATTAATAATAGCTGTAGTCATAATTTCAGGAATAAAATAATTTATAGTCTATCATGGATTATCCATTGTAAAGCCCCATTTTTATCAGTAAATTTCCCTTCTATATAAGCAATTTGCACATCCGTTAATAATTGTTTGATCAATGGGCTAGGGGGAATTTTCAAAGAGTCCATTAAATCGTTGCCCGTTAATAACGGTTGGGGATGTGCCACAAAATCATGCTCATCTAAATAACGGGCGAGTAACATGGTAATTAAATCTTGACGAACATCATGGGCAAGGGCGAAAATTGCTAAATTAGGGAATACCTTACCTACAGATAAAAAGAAAAAATATTGTGCCGATAAGTTAGTGGCAAAATCCTTCTCTGATAAACAAGGAGTATATTTAAGAATAGTTGTCACTGCTTTGATTTCTTGACGAGAATATTTAAGATTGAGTAATTCTTTTTCCGCTATTCCTGGATTATTCGCAGTTAAACAAGCTAATTTGGCACTGCTATAATTTTCGGGATTAATATTTTTAAAATGACTAAATTTTTCTCGTAACCACTGGGCAGAAATATCAATTTTTTCTAAATAATTTATTTTTTCTTCGTTGCTATTTTGCCAATAAAGAGACAATAAACCATCTTGAAAAGCCTCTTTTAGCCAATAACTACCATTATCACTAGCCAGTAAATAACCCAATTCACTGTTAACTCTTTCGGTAGCAACTCTCGTGAAAAGGGGTGTTAATTCCTTAATGGTTTGGCGAGTCTCGGATTCAATGATAAAATTGAGCTGACAAGCCTGACGATAGCCTCTCAATAACCGTAAAGGATCCTCCTGCAAATTTTTACGAGATATCATTCTCATGACTCCCTGTTGTAAATCCTCTTTACCCTTCAAAGGATCAATTATTTTTCTTTCCTGACAGTGGTAGGCGATGGCATTAATAGTATAATCACGTCTAAATAAATCTTTTTCGATGGAATCCCCCTCCTGCCGTGCAAAATCGATAGTTGCATGGGGAAAAACCACCCTGGCAATAGAGCGATCGCTATCTAGCACCACAAAACCAGCACGGTATAAATTGGCAATATTTCTCGCAGTTTTAATAGCACTATGGGGTAAAACAAAATCTAAATCTAAATAATTTCCTGATCGATTAAGTAATACATCTCGCACGGCACCACCCACTAAATAACAATTACAGGGTAATAAACCGAAATCAAAAGGTAAATTATCAGCAATAAAAGTATCTAAAAACATTAAAAATAATTAATAATTGTCAACGGGGATCTAAATTATATTTTAAGAAAGTCCATAGAATCACCAAAGCCTTAGATGACAATAATATCTCCTCTGACTTGTGCAAAACGCCCTTTAGATAAACTAGAGGTGCGAGATAGGTTCGGGGCGGTAATTAAGCTCACTACTGCCTCTATTTGCTCGAAATTGGGTGTTATTCCTAGTTTCTGTGCTAAAAAAATCTTTACCACTCTCCTCTGCATACTCAGGGGTTTTTCTGACAGGGGAGAACGCTTTAAACTATTTTTATCTTCAGTAATAGCTAAATTGAGGATTTTTTCGGCTTCTTGGGTCAAATATTCGACATCAGCCCTTAATATCTCTGCTGTTTGTGCTAAATGTTGCTCTATCTGTGGATTAAATGATCGTTTGATATAGGGGATTAAATCAAGGCGAATGCGGTTACGGGCGAATTTTTTATTATCGTTATACTTATCTTCCCAGATGGGTAGGTGCAATTGTTGGCAAAAAGCAAGGGTGTCAATACGGGTAAAGTTTAGTAACGGTCGAACGAGGGTAAGATGATTAGTATCAGTATTTGTGCATTTGTCCCCTTTCACCCCCCAGTTTCGGGGTGAGGACAGTTTCACTCCCCCCAGTTTTGGGTTTTGGGGGCTAAAATTTTCAGCCTGAGTAAGTTTTCTTGTCCAATTTAAGGCGCTTAACCCCTCCATTCCCGCACCCCTGATTAAGTTATAGATAAAAGTCTCGCTTCTGTCACTTAAAGTATGCCCTGTCACCAGATAATTAAATTGATGGTTATTAGCCATATTAATTAAGGCTTCATAACGATATTTTCGGGCATCGGCTTCCGTTTCAGGGATTTTTTGCTTAGCTTTCGCCAAATAAAAGTTTAAACCCCAATTTTCGGTGATTTTCTCTATATGACAGGTTAATCCTTCATCTAATGCCCAACCATGATCATAGTGAGCGATCGCCATATCCCAGTTCCACTTTAGCTGTAAATCTAAGCATAATCGAGCTAAGCAGAGAGAATCTTGTCCACCCGATACTGCAATTAATATTTTGCTATTTTTTGGCAATAAACAACGATGTTTTAAGGTTTGATGCAATCTAGCATGATAATTAGTCCACATCATTTTAATTAAAAATTAGGAATTAGGAATTGAAAGTTAATCACTACGCAATGAATTATTTTTTGATTGATTAACAAACTTACATTATCCATTATTCATTGTTATTATCATTGTCGGAATGACCATAAACAAATAAACTGTCTAATAAAAGTAATTTAACAGATCAAATTTATGAAAAAAGTACTCGGAATTATTTTAGGCGGTGGCGCCGGTACAAGATTATATCCTTTAACTAAGTTACGGGCAAAACCAGCTGTACCACTAGCTGGAAAATACCGTTTAATTGATATTCCCATTAGTAACTGTATTAATTCTGAGATTTTAAAAATTTATGTTTTAACTCAGTTTAATTCGGCTTCCCTCAATCGTCACGTTAGTCGTGCCTATAATTTTTCGGGGTTTAGCGATGGTTTTGTGGAAGTGTTAGCAGCACAACAAACCAAAGAAAATCCAGAGTGGTTTCAGGGTACAGCAGACGCAGTACGTCAATATATATGGTTATTTCAAGAATGGGATATTGATGAGTATATCATCCTTTCTGGGGATCATCTCTATCGCATGGATTATACTAAATTTGTTGAACATCATCGTCAAACTAATGCCGATATTACCTTATCGGTTGTACCCATTGACGAAAAAAGAGCCTCCGCTTTTGGTTTAATGAAAATAGATGATACAGGCAGAATTATCGACTTCAGCGAAAAACCCGAAGGTGATGAGTTGCAAAAAATGGCGGTGGATACTTCTATTTTAGGCTTAAGCCTTGAAAAAGCAAAAGAAAGCCCTTATATTGCCTCTATGGGTATTTATGTTTTCAAAAAAGGGGTCTTGGAAAAACTTTTACAAAACAACCCCAGTCAAACGGATTTTGGTAAAGAAATTATCCCCGCCGCCGCTAAAGATTATCGTGTACAAGCATATTTATTTAAAGGTTATTGGGAGGACATTGGAACAATCGAGGCTTTTTATGACGCAAATTTAGCCTTAACCAAACAACCGCAACCAGATTTTAGCTTTTATGACGAAAAAGCTCCTATTTACACCCGTTCTCGTTATTTACCGCCAACTAAATTATTAAATTCTAATGTAACTCAATCCATCATCGGTGAAGGTTGCATCATCAAAGAATGTCGTATTACTCATTGTGTTTTAGGAGTAAGAACCAGAATTGAGTCTAATTGCATTGTGGAAGATAGTTTATTAATGGGTGCTGACTTTTATGAGTCTTATAGCATCAGACAGAGTAAATTAGATCAAGGTAGTGTGCCAGTGGGTGTTGGTGCAAATTCTACGGTAAGACGGGCGATTATCGATAAAAATGCTCGAATTGGTAAAAATGTAATTATCACCAATAAAGACAGAATCGAGGAGGCTAATCGAGAAGCTGAAGGTTTCTTCATTCGCAGTGGTATTGTGGTTGTTATTAAAAACGCCGTTATCCCTGATAATACCGTTATTTAAGAAACAAGGAATAAGTAATAAGTAATAAGTAATAAGTTTTGAATTGGGATTATACTAAAAAGACTACTCAAAACAAGGAATTAAAATACAGTGGCACAACCATATTGGCAGTCTAAGATATGGGGATTACTTCATGATCCAGTATTAAAAGCGTTACATAATAATAGTGGTAGAGGTAGTAATAGTTTTTGGCGAGACTTAGAAGTGATGAGTAACTGGGTAGAAAATAGCCTTAACCCTGAAAAATCTGGTAAAACAATCATGAAGCATATTAAACTTGCTGATTGTATCACATCTGCTAGCGATCGAGGGGCAATAGGTAGTGTTACAGCATTCATTGATTATAATGATCAAGGTTTAAAATAAAGAAAACGAATTATTTAACCAAATTCCCCAAGATTTAAGGGAAAATAGGGACGATTTAGATAAAACCAAAGAATTAATTAAAGCTAGTCGCAAAATGCGAGATTTTTGGGCTGGTTCGTGGATTTTACATTATCTTAGCGCTAAGGTAAGTTGGAAATTAGCGCAAATATATGGGGCGGATTGTCTGCTATATCCTAGTTTATTTCAACAACCGTTAATTGATCATTGGTTACTAGAAAAATATCCTCATTTCAAGCAATGGATTACAACGCCGAATCAACGAAAACTCTTAACTGCTGCTGGATTTCCTAACGTTTTAGTGTTAATTTTACCCCAAGAAAAGGTTAACGCCGCTATGGAAACCGCCAAAAATGAGTTAATCTCCGCATGGAGAGAAATTAGCACGTCTGTTTTAAGTTATTTGCAAGATAATCGTTATTAGAAAAAGAATTGATTTTCTTACAGAAAGCTGGAAAGATTCGTAAAGAAGAACAAAATCGACATCCTTTTAGTGCTAATGTAGGCTCATGGTGGGCAGCTATTTTTGATCAAACTAGACTTGCTTTAGCTTCAGTAAAAAATGCCCGTAACTGGGAGATACCAACGGCTTTCGGCGATCGATCTACGGTTTCAGGTATAGGTGCAGTAGTACATCCTGAAGGAACTAAAAATAATGATTGGTTAAGTGAAGGGCAAAGTAAGAGATATTGGACGTATCATGTAGGGTTATTTAATGGCAGAGAGAAATTAAACGCGACGGAAACTGTTAAACGAGGCTTACATAAAATTTTACCTGAGTTGTTAGGGTTGGAAGAAGAAGAATTATCCGCATCCTATCCAGATTTAACGGCAGGAGTAGCAGGGTATTTAAAAACAGGCACAGAAACGGAAAAACAAGGAAAATTAGCTTATTTTCAACAAGTTTGTCGTAAAATTAACAAAAAAATCATTAACGATAAACAGAAAATTCTCGATGCTGTTGCCCAAGCATGGGGTATTCCTTGGATTGATAATAATTCTGACTTTCGTTACAACCAATATCATCCTCGTTTTTTGAATGCAGGTTGGTTATCAGAAGAATTTGAAACTGACGAAACTATTAATTATCGTAGCGATTTACAAAAAGAGATTGATGAACATTACCCTAACAAGATGATGTTTTAGCCTATCGCAATCTTTGGGAATGGCATAACTGGTCATGGGATTTACGTCAATGTTTCAAAGGTCAAACAGATCCCCATGATGAATTTAATAATGATGGTGACTATTGGCAATTAATATTTACATAAATAATCACCTCAAAGACCTAGTTATTCACGAAAAGATCGTCAATATGCTCCTTGGTGGCGTGGTTCAACTTTCTTTATTGATAGTGAAGATAATTTCTGGAAAACGGGTAAAACAGCTAAAGAATTTTATAGTAAATTTAAAGCAGATCAAGCTGGAAAAGTCGTTTTTTTTGACGCATATCCAAAAGAAGGTTAGTATCGAAATGGATATGGCAAAATATTAGAGAAAAATTAACCGCATGCTTTAGCAACATTAGACATCTCCAACAATTAATAAAAAGGCGGTTGAAATGATTATTTTACCGTACCAAAATGAGAATTTATGGAGAGGTCTATTACATTCTCAGCAATTAAAAAGAAATAATAATTATGATTATGCAAAGTACAAAATTTTTTTTATTATCTTTAAATTTTTTTTTTTTAAAAAATTTTATAAATAACCTAAATTTCAATCTTTTAATAAATAATTATATTATTATATTACATAAATATATTATTGGACATGGGAATAATAAATCTTTGACCTCAAAGACCTAGTTATTCACGAAAAGATCGTCAATAGCTCTTGGTGGCGTGGTTCAACTTTCTTTATTGATAGTGAAGATAATTTCTGGAAAACGGGTAAAACAGCTAAAGAATTTTATAGTAAATTTAGAGAAAAATTAACCGCATGCTTTAGCAACATTAGACATCTCCAACAATTAATAAAAAGGCGGTTGAAATGATTATTTTACCGTACCAAAATGAGAATTTATGGAGAGGTCTATTACATTCTCAGCAATTAAAAAGAAATAATAATTATGATGGTGATTTATGCGGAGAAGTACAAAGAGGAGACGTTAAACCTTCCCCTGTGTGGGTAACGGATGGCGGAGATTATCATGTGGTAACAGTTTTTGGTGCGACTCAAAACCCTCGTAAAAAATATTTAGAAGAATTAAGAAATAACGCTAAAACTGGTACTTACCACCAAATTTTTCCTTTTTAATCGAAATAAGTTATATTATCTGATATGTACTAAGTATCAGTTATTGTCGGTGAATGATTAAATCTTTTGCTTGTAAGGAGACAGAAAAGATATGGCTAGGAAAATTCTCTCGAAAATTGCCCTCCGATATTCAAGAAAGGGCTTTGCGAAAATTGCGTCAAATCAATGCTTCTATTACATTTGAAGATTTAAAAATCCCACCTAGTAATCATCTTGAGTCTTTATTAGGTGACAGATTAGGACAATATAGCATTCGTATTACTAGACAGTGGCGATTATGTTTTGTTTGGTTAAACGGTGATGCTTACGAATTAGAAATTGTTGATTATCACTAAAAATTATGTATCAAGAAATCATTAAAAATCCCCATGTTGGTGAAATTTTAAAGTATGAATTTTTGGAAGAATTGAATATTAGTCAAAATGCCTTAGCTCATGCTATTCAAGTACCACCAAATCGTATTCATGCTATTGTGAAAGGAACTCGACGTATTACGGCTGATACTGATTTACGCTTATGTCATTATTTTGGACTGTCAGAAGGTTATTTTTTACGGTTACAAAATAGTTATGAATTGATGGAGGCAAAACGCAAATTAGGAGAAAATTTGACATCTATTATTCCTTTAGTTTTTAACAATTAACATTCATTAATTAACAAAATTATGACTCAAAATAAAGCAATTTTAGTAGCAACCGTCGGCACTCGTGATTTAGCATTTTATACGGAATCTGAAAATAAATGGCTAAATATTGGTAACGCTTATAGTTCAACTTTAGAAGAAAGTCATAAGGAAATAATATTGAAGCCTTTTTTCATGGTTTTCGAGGTATTGAAGGTTTAATGAGTGAATTAATTATTACTAAATATAACTCTTATGTCGAAATTCCCAAAGGAGAAACACCCTATTTAAAATCAACTATTTGTCAAGATTTAACATATCCTGAATTTAGAAATTATCAAGGTCAATTTAATAATCAAAGAATCTATTTATATGGTTCAGGTTTAGATTCTTTAATCGAAACTGCTGTGCCAAAAATTAAAAATGATAATCAATGGCATCGCTTTTTTGCTAATACTAAACAGTGGCGAAATCGTCTTTATCATCAGGGCAAACGCACACATTTCTTTACATTTTAATTGAGGTTACAATCACGAACGAGATTTGGAGGATCTAGTAATTGGCGATCGCCTAAAAACGGACCATAATTATATTAGTTATTTAACGTAGTATTAATTGCTGTGTTCAACTTTTTTTCTGAAAACCATTATATAATAAGCTTTTTGGTTACTTAACTCAATTGTTAAGTTTTGTGTGCGTTTGCCCTGGACTTCAGGGATTTTAGTTGGACAAAAAAGCCCCTTACAAGTTATAATTTTACTATCCTTCGCAAATTGCCTTTAGAATCATTATTCCGTAAGCACTTTACGGACAGGGGGTTTTGCTGTGTCTCCTGTAATGGGGGGAACTACTTGAATGGAAACACAGGCAAAAAGAAAACTTTGCTTGGCAACTTGAGACTGGTAGAATGACTGTCTACTGTCAGACTGAATTATTTATTCTAATCTTTATTATTGCAGATAGGAAGGGGCGTTAATGGTTAAGATAGCTTATTTAGTATTAGCTCATCATGATCCAATTCATTTAGAAAGGTTGGTCAATGCCATTAATTATAAGGCTCGTGTTTTTATACATTTAGATAGGAAAACAAATAATGTCAAGTATTCACACATTGCCGATATGAATTCAGTAGATTTTATCGTTGAGAGAGAAAAAGTATATTGGGGAGGCCCTTCACAGGTCAAGGCGATCTTAAATCTTATGAAAGCTGCTTTAAAAAAAGTAACCTTGGAAAAGTTTACACATTTAGTGTTGCTCTCTGGCTCTGATTAGAATGGCGCTGACTTAAGGTTGTTATCATGCCGCAGCTAGCTTTTGTTTAAGAATTGCCCGAGGCTGGTTCATCAGGGGAAAAGCCTTTGGACGTCGTTTTCTCTTTCTGGGCTCATACCGGTTAGGACGCAGTGGCACTGTAGCTTCAGCAATCATCTCTAGCAGGGATTGGCAAAATCTAGGCAAGCGTACTCGACCAACCTCAGCTAAACGGGAGCGAAACTGATTGAAGCTTTGTCGACAGCCCTGTACCGAAAGTCTTAAGGGCGCTTGGTTACTTTGAGAACCAGCTTGCCACATCAAATAACGCAGCAGATTATAGGCCATCAGATGAACATAAATTTCCTTGCGCACCATTTCTGGAGATTGTGCCTTCAGCATCTCCATTCCCAAAGTAGTCTTGATATGGTCGAGATTGATTTCCGCTTGCCACCTCAGCCCATAGAGTTCGGCTAGTTTGGCTTTGGGGTAAGCCTTCGGCTTAAGCAAGGTGGTCACCACCGTGACCGATTTGGTTCGCCATCCTGGTCGCTCAACACAGAAGTGTACCTCTCGCACTTGAAGAGTTGGGGGTAGGGCTTCAAATTCTGACTTATCCATGGCTTTAGGACAACGCTTTGGACGAGTCCAGGTCACAAGATAGTCGTTTTTTCCCAGCCGCTTTGCCTTTTTTAAATCACTGTGACGACTCTGATTTTTCCGAAATACCGCGTCGGCTCCCTGTTGTTGGACTAAGGCCAAGTCCACATAACTGCCATAGGCTCGGTCGGCTAAGGCCACATCTTCAGGCTTCAAGGTGCTGTACCAACTGCGAGCTAAGGTAATTTCCGAGGTATTCAAGGCCGCAATTCTCACCCCAATCGCAGCGGCGGTCGTTAAGGAAAACATCACCACCAGCTTGGCGATAGGAAACCCACACCCCGGTTGTTGATTTTTGTGTTGAGGGTATTCCTTTTGATTGGCTGCGGTATCGGCCATAACCACAGTTGAGCCATCTAGCAGTTTGACGCAACGCCCCTGCCACCTTTGCTCTGCCACAGCTTCAGCCGTTAGAGCTTCTCCTGTATGCTCAAACAACCATTCCAGCATCTTCTCGGGCAAACGCTTACGGGCTTTAGCATAACCACCGGTATTTAGGGAGGGAACCTCTGCTCCTTCAACGGCCAAGCAAGATCGTATTTGTTTAACGGCATTGGCCAAGCTTTTATCTGGATCAAGCACCTGATAGATAAACGCCCAAATCGTTATAATTGGCGTGAACAGACGGTTGCGATATTTGAGTTGTGCCTGGACAATTGCCGCTTCAATCACTTTTTCATTGAGGATATTGGCGAAAGGTTTACCCGCCCTTTGAGAGAGTTTACGTCGGAGAATTTCAACACACTGAAACATGAGTAGTAGTATTTTTTTCTTCTGAGCCAAGGTTATTTTCCTCTGAAGAAGCCAGTTTGACAATTATTCGGCGTTGGCGGCCAGATAAGCTGCACCGCCGGCGATCGCAAGCCATTGTAAGCGATCGCCTACCTACATTCTTCAAACGGTGAATGCTTAAGTCAGCGCCATTCGGCTCTGATTATCCAATAAAACCTGTATCTGCTTTCTATGATTTTTTAAAGAGTAATCCTAATAGGCAATTCATCAAGTTTATTAAACTCAATGAAGAAACTCCCTGGAGGCTCACTAACTATTGGTTTATGGATCCTTTCCAACCTATTTTAGATGACAGTCTCTTTAGGCGACTGCTACAAAAGCTTTTCCATTTAGGAGTGACAAGAAAGCCTCTAAGTAATACGTCCCCAGCTTGGGGTAGCGGAAATTGGGCAATGACCCCCGAATGTGCAGCATTTATTATTCAATATTTAGAACAAAACCCAGCCTTCTTAAAATTTTATAAATATGCTCACTGCCCGGATGAACACTTTTTTCATACAATTGTAGCTAACTTTCCTTTTCTTCAAGAAGCAGGAGGGTTTCGTGAGGAAATCAGATGGCCGCATGAAGTTTCAAACATCACACTTAATTTTGAGGGTAGAATTTTTACCGATGAGGATTATGAATTTCTTGAAGACTTGAGTTTCAATAGAAAACCGACTGGACAGCGAATGTCCTCAGAACTGAGTTTACTGATGGGTACATCCATGTTTCGGGGAACTTTTGATTACGATTCCTTCTTCTTTGCCAGAAAATTTACAACAGAAAAGTCTTCCAGCTTACTTGATAAGATAGATAAAAATCTTCTTTCTCAATAGTTGTGTTAATGGCCACTCAATATTACTGTTTCTACTCTGATGGACTTCATTTTCCGCCACCATTGGGTAGTATTAAACTATCAGAACAAAAATATCCAACCACTTTTATCATCTTACAAAGTGACGTGCGGAAAGTGGGATGAAAAAGTAGGATGAAAAAAATATCCACAAATTGAAAGCATATTTTAATAGGAAAACGAGAATCAAACAGGTATAGATTTGTTGATAATTAAAACTTAACTAATTCTTCTGGTAATTGGGATTTATCTGTGGATGGAGTGTTAAATCTCCTCAAATTACGTTTCCAACAGGATATGAAGTCACGCTTATAACACAAATTTGACGGCAATAATAGATGGATTTGTCATGTTTAAATATTATTAATTCTAAAATAATTTACTATTTTTAATTAGGTAAATAATCTAAATTCAAAGTATCTTCAGGAGAAAAAGGAGATTCTTTAGGAAAAGCGTAAAGAGGTAAACCTGTTTCTGCTTGTGCTAATTCTCTAGCATCTTGATAACATTCTGTAAATATTTCTAAATATAATCCTTTTAAACTGGGACTATCTTTAAATGAATCTTTAATTCTTTTACGATGTTCGATGATAGTAAATAACCAACTATTAGTACGTTTCTCTGGTTGATATTTATATTTGAGTAAGTGCATTAAAAGAATCCTTAAATTGCTAGTAACAGATTTTTTTTCGCTTCTTCCCATAGCTTCAATTTCTTCAATTAAGTTTTCTAAATCAACTTCTTTTAATTTTCCTTGACGTAATAAATTGGCGGTTTCTTTAATCCAAAGATAAAAATCTTTTTCGTATAAGTTATACTCAATTTTTGTTTTTTGATTGCTTAATTTACTGGTCATAATTTTGGCTAAATAAAAATAATATGGTAAATCTGTGGTACAGGCATCTTGCCTGTAGAAGTTAACGACTTAAAACTATAGCATAGCATTGCCTTAAACTAAAGTTCGCAGCTAAAAGCTAAAGTTATCTCAAGATAACTAAACTAAAAAATTCCTCAAGGTTTCTAAGTCTTTTCTCAAAGTAGATATGGCTGGTTTTTCTATATTGATATGGATGTCTTGGGCAATAATGAGTATTTCTTCTTGCAATAAACTTAAACTATTATGGAAATTTTTAGTTTCTTTACTGGATTCTTCCTCAAAATAACCAATACCGGGGTTATTTACTAAAGTTGCCATTAATAACATCAATCTTTGGAAAGAAGATAAGTCACTGTAGCGATGTAAATAAAGTTATTATTTTTTTGATTGATATTATCTTTTAACCATTATTTTCTTTAAAGCACCCCAAAATAGTAATTATCAGACATTTAAAAAAGCCAGAAATAAAATTCAAAAATGTAAGTCTTAATTTATGAATAGCTCTCTTAAAAGACATCTAATTAAAAATATTGCTTCGGCTTTTATTAATGGTTTAATTACCCTAATTTTACTATTAATAGCACCTCTAGGATTAGCTGGAGTAATTTTTAATACTTTAGCCATTACTGTTTCTACTTTTATGGTAACTATGAGTTTTGATTTTATTACTTTATGGTTACTTAAATCCTCCCGAAAACGATATTTTGATCGCCCTTTGGATGAAGAATCAATCAATCCTATTACTCGACAAAATAACTCTGATTTAACTAAAAGAAGAAATAGGGAATAAATGAAAACATTATATCTCTCTCAACAGGGTTGTTATTTATGTTTAGAGAAAGAATTATTATTAATTAAAAAGCATAAACAAATTATTAATAAAATTCAATTACCATTAATACTCGATGTTCAAGTTTTCAAGAACAAGCTAATAAAGCAGAGCAAATAGATAAATTAATGGGTTATGAGGGAGCAGCCGCAGCCACTTATTTTTCCGCTTTTGGACAATGTTTAAGTAATTCTAATTTTGTCTTTTATTCCCGTTCTCGCCGTCCTCCAGGTAATCCTGTTAATGCCCTTTTAAGTTTTGGTTATCAAGTACTTTGGAATCATTTATTAGCCTTAATTGAGTTACAAGGTTTAGATCCTTATTCCGCTTGTTTACATCAAAGTAGTGAGCGTCATGCCGCTTTAGCTTCAGACTTAATAGAAGAATTTAGAAGTGCTATTGTTGATTCTTTAGTCCTTTATTTAGTGAATAAAAATATCATTAATGCTGATGAAGATTTTATTTTTCGTGACGGAGGTTGTTTTTTAAATGATACTGGAAGACAAAAATATTTACAGGCTTTTATCATTAGAATGGAAGAAATTATTACCAATGATAATGGTAATAAAGAACCTCGTTGGGATTTATTAATGCAACAAGTTGGAAAAATTAAGCAGTTTTTTTATGAGCCTATTAATTCTTATCAACCTTATTTATTAAGATAAAAATTATGCTATTTTATATTATCTGCTATGATGTTCCTGATAATAAACGACGGAAACAAATAGCTGATTTATTAGAAGGTTATGGTTCAAGAGTTCAGTATAGTGTTTTTGAGTGTGTTCTTCGGCAAAAACAGTTTCAAAACTTACAAAAGAAATTAAAAAAAAATGTAATTTACAAGAAGATAACCTCCGATTTTATCCTTTATCTAGTCACACTCTTTCTCAAGTAGAAGCGTGGGGCCTTGGTGCAGAAATTACACAACCTGCGACTTCTATTATTGTATAAAGTAGAATACTATGTTATCATAATTTATAGCAAATAGAATTTACTCTGAAAATGTTAAAAGTCGTTAGTTAAAGTAAGAATTTATCCCGATTCATCTCAAAAACTAGCATTGGCTAAAGCCTTTGGTAGTTGTAGATGGTTGTGGAATCAGGAGAATCGCATACAAAACTTTACAAATTAGTTTAAGAGCGAAAAAGCTTGTTAGACAAAGATTTTCGGCAAATATTATGGTCGAGTAGTTGATACTATCTGACCCAACTAATCGAAATGTCAAGAAATACCCAGACAACTAAGTACAGTTTCTAAATAGCGATTATCCCAACCTGCTTTCAGTCGCTTGTTTTCAATCCCAACCTTCGTCGTCTTTTCTTGAGACAAAAGATTCACTCCCATGTGACGAATGACAGCCATATTTTCTGCACTATATCCCTGACATCCTCGCATCCGCATCTTCACAGAAGCTTACGTCTAAAACCCAATGTAACTGATTCTCAATTGGGCAAAGCGAGAAACTTTTTCAACCATTGCTCTTTGGTGCGACCGTATTCAGCAACAGCTTCCCAATCATTGGCACCACAAATGGTTGCACACAAAGTAATCACAATGATATCGATTAATAAACGATCAATACAGTGACTTGCTCTGGGGTCTTTAACTCCTTTATTTGCTATTTTGCTAGTATTTTCAGTTATTTTATGGTTTTGTTGCGTATTGTTAAGAACTGTGTGCGATTCTCCTGTCGCAATTACCTAATTAATTGCTAATTGCTTTCTCGATGTGATAAATTGAAAGTGGTGTTAATTTGAGGTTCAGTTCGGTAACAGTGTTTGATTCCAGTCTTGAAACGTTATATCCCGTGCAGTATGGAAGGATTCATGTCCGTGGTCTCAATTATCTCAGAGTAAATTAAAGATTTTGGAGCAAGTTTATGTCCATATATGTAGGGAATTTGTCTTATGATGTCACAGAAGAAGATTTACAAGCAGTCTTTGCTGATTATGGTGAAGTAAAGCGAGTATATTTACCCGTTGATCGTGAAACGAAAAGAATGCGTGGTTTTGGTTTTGTGGAAATGTCTAATGATAGCGAAGAAGATAAAGCCATCGAGACTTTAGATGGTGCTCAGTGGATGGGCAGACAGATGAAAGTTAATAAGGCCAAACCTCGTGAGGAAGTTGGCGGTGGTGATAATCGCAGAAGAAATTTTCGTAATTAAGTAAAATTCTTTGGTTATCCAATGTGTAGTTTAGAATAATTTAAGTTTTAAAGCAAGGGGTTAAAACCCTTTTTTAATGTCTTGATAACCTCTTGGACCGATTTTAAAAGAGATTGATAAAACTCATTGAGATTATTGTCCAGTAATCCCTATTTTGGGGTTTATAAAGAGCCTGATACTGTAGTAGAAACCATCGCCGCTACTAATTGCTCAGGGGTGACATTAAATGGCAGGCGGCGAATATCCGATGAAGGTTGACAAGTAAGTTCCGCACAGAAGCGAAGTTGAGCTAAAGTGATATTATCTAAACCTAAATCTTCTAAGCTACAGGGTAAGTTAATAGTTTGATAAAACTTAATTAATTGTTGTCTAGCGGTGGTAGCTAATTGATTATTAACCACCATTTCTTCCAGTCGCAATTGTACTAAAATACCATAGGCTACTTTTGCACCATGTAACTGATGGTGAGTTTCCGGTAAATGAGTTAGGGCATTGTGTACTGCATGGGCGGCCACTGTGCGGCAACTTGCACCGCCTAATCCACCGCTAACTCCTGCTAATAATACCGTTGCGTCAACCACTTCTTTCCATTCTTCACCGAGAGGATTTTTTAAGGCGATCTCGGATTTTTGTAGTAAAATGTCTCTTAATACCCTAGCCTGTTGCACGGCGGCGATGGTTAAGGTGGCACTCGAATCACCGCTACTGATAGAGGCTTCGTACCATTTGGCGATGGCATCTCCAATACCAGCCACTAAAGTATAAGTAGGGGCAGTAGAAATTAAATTATAGTCGAGGATTAGTAGATTTGGACAATTGCGGAGACTGACATCATATTGGAAAGCACCTGATTCTGAATAAATATTACTCAAGGCAGTCCATGCGGCACAAGTTGCCCCAGAAGTGGGTATAGTGATCACAGGTAAATGGCAGTTATAACCTAACAATTTCGCCGTATCTAGGCCTTTACCACCGCCTACACCGATAATAAAATCAGCTTGATGGGATGTAGCTGCTTTTTCTAATTTTTTTAAGGAACTTTCCGAACAATCTGGGGTATAACTTTGATAAGAGGGGGTTAAATTAAATTCTCTACAAATAGGATTAAGATAATTCTCGATGAATTTTAAGGTTTTTTCCCCACCAACAATCAGAGGAAGTTTGCCAAAATTAGCTATAAATTTTCCACTATTGATTAAACAATTTTCCCCCTTAATAATATTAGCAGGAGCAACTTGTAAATTTAAAATATCGCTGTGTTTTGCTGTTGCCTGAAGTTGTTTAGATTTAGTCATTTTCAATAATTAATAGTTAGTTTAAACCACACACTGAGCAATGGGAAAAAATAATCCCTAATGTGTCCCTAATGTGTAAGATCAGAATATTATTATTCCCCTATGCTAATTGGTAATTGATAAGAAAGTGGTTCACAAAATTGATTAATTCCTTGTTTAAGTACATAAATAATAACAGGAACCACCAATAAAGGAGGACAAATTTTTTTCTCCAATAAATAGTTAACGGCGTTTTCAATATAACTGTCTTGTAGATCAGATCGTAAATTTTCCTCACAAATAGCTACTCGACAACGTTTCGCCCAACCGTCTAACCAGTCTACCCTATCAGGAGTTTGCCCAATGGCTAAAGCGATGGAAGTCGCACCATCTTCTAAATCTCCCTCCGCATCTTCAATCATATCCAACGCCATCATCGCCGATTCACATTCTGTTAATTGATCTCGATAATAACTAATTTCTTGACTGCTTAACTGCATAAATTTCTGATGAATAATAATACCTTTGCTAAATATAAGATAGCACTGGTAGTTAATAATTAATAGTGGCAAAAATAGATTATGAACTTAGAATTTGAGTGGTAGAACGAGAGAACAAAAATTAGCCTTAAATAACATGGTATTTACTTTGAATCTGATGTTTGATCGTTATCAAATATTTTCTACAATTCACCACGAGATTCCGTGGTTTTCCCTTATCTAAATTCCTATTTTGCAAAGATTTCGTTAATAAGATTGCCAATAAATCTTCAGAGTTAAAGGCTTTGTCATTTTTTCTTTCATTGAAATCACGTTATTTTAGATGTGTTTACCCCGGTAGAAAATTTAGTTTGATTGCCCATTGCTTTTTTTTCATGCTAATATTAAGATTCTTTAAGTTTAATGGAGGTTAAAAACCGAGTGTATAAACAAATTATCCCTCAAATAATTGTCTTTTTACTTTTAGGAGGTATCGGGCCAATTCCTTTAGATTTTGCCGCACAGGCTCAAAATATTACGACTATTGCTACAAGATTAAATTCTCAACAACGACAAGAATTATATAATTTACTCCAACAAGGTAAAGAGTATGTTACAACGGGAGACTTAAATAATGCACTATCAATCTATCGTCAAGCCGCTACGTTAGATGGTGATAATGCGAAAATATTTTCTAGTATGGGTTATCTTTACGCTTCCCTTGGAGATTATCAAGCTGCTGCGAATGCCTATCAACAGGCAGTTTCTCTCGCCCCCGATAATAGTGATTTTTACACGGCTTTAGGTTATACTTTTGCTCAAATTGGTGATAATTCTAACGCTATTGACGCCTATCAAAGGGCCATGGCCCTACAACCTAGAAACCCTGATAATTTAATCGCTTTAGGAGTTTTATTACTCAGAAATGGTGAGTACGCACAAATAGAAAGTTATTATCAACAAGTGATTGCTTTAGATAGTGAAAACGAAACTGCCTACGATATGATGGCTACGGCACTGTATCAACAAGGTAAAAATGCTCAAGCCATTGCTTTTTTAGAAGAGGCGATCGCTAAATTTCCCAATAATAATGATTTAAGATTAAAATTGGCGACAGCCTATTTTAAAGAACAAAAATCTGCAGAAGGATTAGAACAATTAATGATTTTAGAAGCATCAGATCCTAATAATCCTAAAGTTATCTTAAAAATGGCTATGGTGTATGAGCAACAAAAAGATTGGGATAACGCCCTCAAAACCTATGAGAAAGTCTCGGGATTAGATAATAAATCCATTCAGGCCTATGGGGGTATTGCTAGAATTTTAGAACAAAAACAAGATCATTTTCGAGCCATTGTTGCCTATCGTCGTTTTATTGAATTAGCACCACAAAATCCTTATGGTTATCATCGTTTAGGCTTATTGTTGAAAGAAAGAGGTAGAGGTCCCGAAGCCCAAGAAATGTTAGAAAAAGCAAAAAATATCTATCAACAACAAGGAAAATTAGAAAAGGTGGCAGAAGTTCAAAAAGAGATATAATCTAAAACTCGTTGCTGTAATTATCACTTTGATGAATGTCTAAATCTAAATTACCAGTTTATACCTCAATTTCTGGCGTCATGGGGGGATTGTTGTTAGCTTTCTTTTTTCAACCCCTTGTGTTAGCCCAAAATGAAAATACTATTACCAATACCTCTTCCGTTGGTGTTGATATTTTTCGAGCCTTTATTCTCGGTTTGATACAAGGCCTAACAGAGTTTATACCTATTAGTAGCACTGCACATCTTAAGGTTATACCTGTAGCTTTAGGTTGGGGTGATCCTGGTGTAACTTTTACCGCTATTATTCAATTAGGAAGCATTCTGGCGGTATTATGGTATTTCCGACAAGATTTAATGGATTTAGGCACTGGCATTATTAAAGCAGTTAAAACGAAAAATTATCAGGCTCAAGAGTTTAAGATTGGTTTAGGTATCATTATCGGTACAATTCCCATTGTTATATTCGGTTTAGAATTGAAAATTTTCGTGCCAGATTTAGATAATTCCCCTTTTCGAAGTTTAACAACTATTGCGATCGCTTCTATTTTTATGGCGATTTTATTGGGTATAGCAGAAAAAATTAGTAATCATAAACGCGATTTTGACCAATTATCAACAAAAGACGGAATTTTAATGGGCTTAGCTCAATCCTTAGCCTTAATACCCGGAGTTTCTCGCTCAGGCTCAACGATTACGGCGGGTTTATTTATGAATTTAGAAAGGGCAACTGCCGCCCGTTTTTCTTTTTTACTGGGTATTCCTGCCATTACTTTAGCGGGTTTAGTAGAATTAAAAGATGTTTTTGATCAAGGTTTAAAGGTTTCTTCTACTATTCCCCTTACCGTCGGTTTAATCTCCTCATGGATTTTCTCTTATCTTGCCATCGCCTGGTTAATTCGTTTCTTACAAAAACGAGATACTTGGATTTTTGTGTGGTATCGTCTCGCTTTTGGTATTGTTATTTTATTTGGGATCGCTAGTACTTAAATAAATGGCAATTAGTGTAATAATGAATGGTTATGTTAGGGGTTAGTCCTTTCAGAAATCGTTACTTAAATTTGATCCTCAAGATTGATATATTTGGGCGACGTTAACTTTTTTTTTGGATGCTTTAGAGATAAAATATTACCCATGAAAACCAGTTGGATTAATCGTGCTGATCGTTTAAGTGCCTTGCCGCCCTACGTTTTTGCCCGTTTAGATGAATTAAAAGTCAAAGCCAGAGAACAAGGTTTAGATTTGATTGATTTAGGTATGGGCAACCCTGATGGCGCAACTCCCGAACCGGTTATTAAGGCGGCAAAAAAGGCTTTAAATGTGACTAAATACCACGGTTATCCACCTTTCGAAGGGACGGCGGATTTTCGTCAAGGGATCGCTAATTGGTATCATAGACGTTACCATGTGGATTTGAGTGCCGATAGTGAAGCGTTGCCATTGTTAGGCTCAAAAGAAGGCTTATCTCATCTAGCTTTAGCCTATGTTAATCCAGGAGATACTGTTATTGTACCCAGTCCATCCTACCCTGCCCACTATCGAGGACCCGCCATTGCTGGGGCCAATATTTATGCACCTCATTTAAAAGCAGAGAAAGATTGGGTGTTAGATTTAAGCCAAATTCCCGAAGACATTGCCCAAAAAGCCAAAATTCTCTACTTTAATTATCCTAATAATCCTACCAGTGCCACTGCTCCTCGTAGCTTTTTTGAAGAAGTCGTATCATGGGCAAAACACTACGAGATCATGTTAGTTCATGACTTAGCCTACGCAGAATTAGCTTTTGAAAGTTATAAACCTACTAGTTTGTTACAAATTCCGGGGGCAAAAGATATTGGAGTGGAATTTCATACTCTGTCAAAAACCTATAATATGGCAGGTTGGCGAGTGGGTTTTGTGGTAGGGAATAGTGATATTATTCAAGGGTTACGCACTCTAAAAACTAACCTTGATTATGGGATTTTTAGTGTAATTCAGGCCGCCGCCGAAACGGCTTTACAATTACCTGATACTTATATTCATGAAGTACAACAAAGGTATCAGGAACGGCGAGATTTTGTGATTGATGGTTTAAGTAAGTTAGGTTGGAAGATCAAACCCTCCAAGGCTACCATGTATTTATGGGTAAATGTTCCTCGCAATTCCAACTCCACAGATTTCGCCCTAAATTTATTACAAAACACAGGGGTGGTAGTAACTCCTGGGAATGCCTTTGGAGAAGGAGGAGAAGGTTATGTGCGCCTGAGTTTAATTGCTGATTGCCATCGCCTTGGGGAAGCTTTAAAACGTTGGGAAAGGGCGGGAATAGGTTATTAATTGATAATTATGCTCTCACCGTTCGCTCATTTTTTAACCCACTTATTTTTTAATAAATATTGGCGATCGGACGGTAATTGGCTACGGTATTTTCTCAGTTCTTGATTTTAGAAATAACCTTTCGATGTATGATTTTATTGTCTAAAAATAATTGCTTTTCTGCCTAATTCTGAATCAATTTCTAAGTTAATTTTGATGTAATTAGGTGGCAAATTAGGTAAGAATTCTGACCATTCAATGGCAGTTATTCCTGCTTCAACTTCTATGGCTTGCCAATAATTTTCTAAGTATAAATCCTTTACTTGTTCGGGTTTAAGGCGATATAAATCGATGTGATAAAGGGGTATTTTTCCTTCTGGATATTCATTAATTAAAGTAAAAGTGGGACTGACGATCGCTTCTTTAATTCCTAATGCTTCTCCTAATCCCTGAATTAAAGTAGTCTTTCCCGCTCCTAAATTACCACTTAATAATAAAACGCTATTAGGTGTTAATTCATCTGCCAACCTTTGCCCTAATTTTTTAGTTGCCCATTCGTCAGGCAGTAAAATAATTTCTTGATCTTTTTCACTCATATAATATACTTTATTTTTTAGCAAAATTTATAAAATAGGATTGATAAAAAGTGTAATCGTGATAGGAAACAAGAAAAAAAGGACAAAAGTTAACAGTTTTATCTTTATAATTGCGGAATAAATTTATTATTAGATTTTAGATAAAGAAGAAATTTTTGCTAATTTTGCTTGATGTAAACCACTTAATTCCTCTAAACTTATCCAACCTTCTTTTAATAGTTGAGCAAAGGTGAAAATTAACATCGGTTCTCTGGCATCATATTTACCATCAAGATCATAACGTTTGGCACTCAAAGTATCATGAACTTGCCACAGTTGTTCTATGTCAGTCATATTATTAATTTTATGCCGTACCTCCGCCACTAAAGTTTCTGTTTCTCGTTGATACGCTTTATTTAATACTCGTTGACTAATTTCTATTTCTTTGGTAGTCCATTCTGTTTCAGTAATTATTGTTGACATAATTTTTTATAAAAAAGGGTATAAGAAAATTTAAACACTCCTATATCCTATCAATATATTTGGTAAAAAGGCAAAAAAAAGAGTCTCTTAAAAAAGAAAACTCTTTAGAATTAACAAATTATGGATGATGAATTAAAACTGTTATTCCCTAGGCTAAATTCTTGATTTGCGACCCTTCAGCTTCCCTATTCGTAAAAATCAGTAAAAAGGTTAGGAAGGTATTCTCAATTTTAAGCTCTGATTCTGTTAGTTAAATTATGTAAATCTAGCGCATCAAGTTTAATAATTCTTTGGGGGATGCCAGTAAATCAATGGCTACGAAAAAGATTTTTCCCTCTGGATTGAGAAGGAAACGCCATGCAATATTCATGCCAACATTACCGCCAAACCAAGGAGTTTGTACTTTTCCTGTTACTTTAATTTGAGTATAACCGCCGTCTGCAGGTTCAGTAACACCATTTTCAGGAATTAATTTGAGGTTTTGACATTCTTCTTTAAAGAAGCGAAGAATATTGTCCTTGCCAACGATAGGACGTTTGAAAGGAGGTTGTAACGCACCATCGGGAAGAAATAGTTCGATTAATGTATCGAAATCATTGGCGTTTAAGTTATCCATGTATTTCAGGACTGTGGGATTAGTTACACCTTGAATGCTAACATTAGTACGTTTAGATACTTCTTGAGGAGGAGTTACAGGTTCTGCAATGGGGGTATAATCTCCGAGTTTCTTAACATCATAACCCATATCAACTACGGCATTACGAAGTACAGTAATTTGTTGACCGGCTTCTAATTTTTTGATGGCATCTAATACCGAATTAGCGTTGGCTGAAAGTCTATAACCAGCAGGAATAGGGGCAACGATTCCTTGTTCCATGAATTTACCTAACTGATACCAAAAGCCAAGTTTGACATTAACAGACCAAACTGCATAAGTACGACAAATGGGGGTATCTGCACGATTAGCTAGGTCGCACATCACCTGTGATTGCTCTTGTGTACTCATGTTTTTTATTTCGTTGAGAGTGGATTCTGCTAATATCATATTAGCGGCACCCGGAGCGGCTATGGTAATGGTTTTACCCATTTCTAGGTAGGCAAACCAGATTAATGCTAACTGATCTTCGGCACTTAATTGTGTAAATCTAGCGACGGTAGCAGGTACTACATCCGCCGCTAGAGTTTCGGGAAAGATCGTACGGGCTGAATCGATAGTAAAAGGCATAATTGAACCCTAGATTTGTGAATTTCTGTAATCAATTTAACATAAATCCTTAAGAAAATATTTAGTCTTGTGGTGCGGATTTTGCGACAATGACCGAAGAAAATATCATGCTACCGTAAGATCTATGTTCATTTTCCGTCCCTAAAGGTAAATTTTGCGGGGAAAAAAGAAGAATATGATGGTTAATTACTTGGGTTTTATTATTGCTTTGGTGATTATTGCCCTTTGGACGGTAACGATTTCAATTTACCTAATCAATGATTTAACTAAAGTTAGTAATCTAGGTATTTTAATGTTAATTTTATGGCAAACTTTTTTAAATACGGGATTATTTATCATTGCCCATGATGGCATGCACGGGCTTATCTTCCCCCCTAATCTTCGGGTTAATCATTTTATCGGTGGATTTGCTCTTATTTTATATGCTTTTTTGTCCTACGAAAATTTAAGGGAAAAACACTTATTACATCATCGTTTTCCGGGTACGAATCTTGATCCTGATTTTCATAATAGTGATAATTTAAGTTTTTTGGGCTGGTATGGAGAGTTTATGACTAAATATATCAGTCTTAAACATTTGTTTCGTTTATCCGTACTTGTCTTATTTATTGCTTATTGTTTTAAAGTTACTTGGTTTCATTTATTTTTATTTTGGGCGTTGCCTTTAATTTTAAGTTCATTACAATTATTCTTTTTTGGCACTTTTTTGCCCCATCGTCAATCTAACCAAAAAGAAGAGGAAATATCCTCTATTAAAAGTCTTTATTTGCCGGTATTTTGGTCATTAATTGCCTGTTATCATTTTAGTTATCACCAAGAACATCATCAATATCCCTTTGTGCCTTGGTGGAAATTACCCTCCTTAGGAACCTTCCACAATAAATAAATTATTTACATAATACTAAGGGGAAGCGATCGCTTTCAGTAATACTACTATTGTCATCAGTAGCAGCACTATAACTTCTACTACTTCTGGCTTTAGTCAGGTTACCGTTAGATCAATAGACATCTCCAAAATATAATAATATCAGAAAATTAGTATAATAACTTTAACTTCTGAGGTAAAAAATATCAAAAACAATGAATAATTATACGAAGAACAAGAGAATCAAAAACAAGAACAAAAGAAGATAAGAATTAATAAAGTAGGAGGTGGAAGGGATGAAAAAATAAGTAAAGAAGAACAAATAATTATGACTTTGGTTTATCTGAGACACCATCTTAATTTTCAGTTATTAGCATTAATGTTTAAAGTGAGTGAAAGTACTGCTAATAATGTGTTTCATAAATGGCAAAAATTATTAGAATTAGCCTTACCTTCTTCCTTACGAGAACAAGTAAAAAAGTTCGAGGATAGTCTAGAAGAAATCAAAAAAATCTTAACTAATTATGAGCTCATAGTAGATACAGAAGAACAAGAAATAGAAAGAAGTCTAGACTATGAAGAACAAAAAAAGCATTATTCAGGAAAGAAAAAAATGCAGACTTTTAAAAATCAAGTAATTTGTTTGCCAAAAGGGGAAGATATAGTAGATGTAGTAGGAGGAGAACTAGGACCAAAAGCTGACATAACTATTTGGAGGGAAAATGCAGATATATTTGTAGAGCATCTAATTAGAATAATCAAAATATTTAAGGTTATGGGAGAAAGATTTAGACTAAAAAAAGAGGAATATGAATCAGTTTTTTTGAGCGTTTGTGGTTTGGTAAGATTAAGAATGGGAACTTTAATAATTGAACATCGGAAAACGAGTGAAACGGGAGAAATAATTGATGTTCTGTTAACCCATATTTTTTCATCAAAATTGGATTTTTCTTGATTTTTGACGAAATAACAGGATTAAGAGCCGGCGATCGCGCGATCGCCCTAGGAGTAAAAAGGTTTCAAATGCTTATAATGAAAGAATCATAAATTTTTGGAGATGTCTAATTTGTATAGACTGAGATCTTTCACCAGTACATAAATACTTAATAAAAGGTGTTAGGTGTTAGGTTAGGGATTTTTTAGCTCTTAAATGGCTTTTCCTCTTTATAAAGATACTTTACTAAGTTTAACTCATTCATAATTCATAATTCATAATTTGCCCTCAACAGATGCTTTTGGGAAAGGTGCAAGATCTGAGTAGAGGGAATCTGTTTTGGCAGCCATTATAAAATCATTCCCATGCAGTCCTTTAATAGCATGAGTCCACCAGGTTACTGTGACTTTACCCCACTCACACAACAAGGAGGGGTGATGTCCTTCTTTCTCGGCTTCTTCACCTACTCGTTGAGTAAAATCGAGGGCATTTTTAAAATCGGGGAATTCATAGAATCGCTGAAGTCGAGGTTTACCATCTTCATAAATAATGTTCCACTCAGGAACTTGAGGCTTAAGCTCCGCTATTTTTTTCTCAGTCAATGGCTGCGAGTAACCACTGCAAGGAATACAATTCTGTTCTAATAATTTTTCCATGGTTTATTTTTCCGAAGAATGATGGACAACACACTTGTAATTGATAATAGACCATTGTTAAAAAAGCTATCATAAAAATATTAAGTTATGTTAAGCTACTAATTGAGTCCTATAATATTTTATAATTTGTTTTATTTTGTTTAATCTATCTCTCCCCCTTTTACGTATCAAGCAAAAAGAAGTTGATATTCAAGACTTATGTGGACTGATTAAAATTCACTGGCGAGTCGGTTCCACAACATTAATAAATAATATCTATACTCGAATAGATCAGGTTTTTATTCTTTGGGCTTTAATCACTGCGGGTATCTTTTTCACTGCCCAGTTTTGCCCTATTAGTTGGCAATTCCAAGCTATAGTCTGGTCTACTCTCACTCTAATTGGCACTGCTGGTATGATTTGCCTGACGCATTTTTGGGTAGTTGTAGAACAGTTGCGTTGGGTAATATTGCTTTGGTCTGGGTTAATGTTGCTGGGATTAGGAATTACAAATATAGGTATTTTTGGTAGCATTCCAGTCATATTAATGAATCTTTGTCCTTTGTGGCTAGTGTTGAGTGCCATTGGTTATCTCGTTATGGGATGGGGTATGTATTCACGAACTTTTATCTTGATGGGTATTTTTCATTTGTTAGGCATTATGGTAATACCATATGTTCCAGGATGGCAGTTTTTGACCACAGGCTTAATTATGGCTAGTAGTCTTATACTGTTATCAGAACTTCAGTGGGATATGCGTCCTCCCATTGAGTCGAAAGTTTTAAACGCTGAACAAATTGAATTTAATCGAAGACAGCATCAATTGCGTCAGTCTCAAACACGATAGCAAAAATGATATTAAGATTTTTAGAGAAATATAAAGTTATTTAACTAAATTTCTTATTTCATTTAATTAGCTATTACAATGGATAGATATATGTCCAGATATTGTGCCAGAACATTTAATTCACTCATCCCAGAGCAATGTTTTTGCCGTTTGACTTGCATTGTTGCTTCCAGAGGGGAACGGTGTCAGGAAGCAAATGGTTGATTAAACAAGAGTGTGATAAATGTTGGAAAGCTGGAAATTAATCGAGAAAAAAGAGAAAGTTTACTGTTGTAGGGTTTTTACCGTTTCCCCTGCTTAACTACTTGCACAGAGATATTAACCGATCTGACACAACGGCCTGGACAAGTAGACGGTAGAAGGGAGTAGCAAGAAAATAGAATGCCATTTAAAGCAAGCTCTATCTGAATAATATACAAGAAATTAACTGGTATATCTTTTATTTGCGATTCCCTAAAGCTCTTTTGGAACTCCCAGTGGTACTTAAACATTTTTTGGGTTTTTAAAAAATAGCCTCAAACCTTTACAGGTAAATATATTTGCCACGATCTAGGCTTTTCCTTGATATATCCGGCTTTCTTTCAGCGGTTTTTGGGGCATTGGCGTATATACATTATCACACCTAGGTTCGAGGCTATTTTCTTATTGTTTTTTGTTTAAGTGCCAGCAGTATTGTAATCCGTGATTTATTTTTGATTAAAGGAATTGAACCATTGTTCCAGTGCTTTTCCTGCTGCTTCTCTGCCGCCTAAACCAAAGGCAAGAGCTATGGCCACGGCAATTCCTCCTGTTAATAAACCAAAGGCAAGATTAACGATATTGGGTGCGATACCAATTCTTTCCAAAGCCATGGCAGACACCAAGATAATAATACCAATACGGGCAACCTGAGCTAAAAAATGAGCTTGATTAGTACCAGAATTGGCAATTAGTTTAAACACTAAATTGGCAAAATACAAACCGATCCCTAAAATAATTACACCAACTAAAACTTGTCCGGCTAATAATAAGACAAAAGCAACCATTTCTTTCAAAGCACTGATTTGGAGAATATCAACTGCTGTCAGAAGAGATACTAACATCACAGCCACTAAGACAATTACGCCCACTATTTCTGCAGGGGTTTTGGCTGATTTGATCGATTGAGTACCTTGTTCCTCCTCTAGGATTATATCTGATTGTATTTCTTCTTCTTCTATTTTTGTGGGATCAGTGATTCCCAACCAGACAAACACATTATTAAAACCAATGCTAGTCAATAAATTACTGATTAATTCTGATAAATATTGACCACCAAAATAGGCTAAACCGATAATGACGATCGCCGCTAGTAAATTGGGCAATATCTCTAAAACCTGATTTAGCATGGCGATGGACGGTGTAGAAATAGCCTTAACTTGTAAAGCATCTAAGGCAGTAATGGCAATAGGAATCAGCACTAGGACGTAAACTACTGAGCCGACGAGATAAGCTAAAGACTGATTTTTTTTAGTAGCAGATAGACCAAATTTAGTCCCCAAAGCATTTGCACCACTAGCTTTGAGAAGATTGATAACTACTTTTTTGACAATTTGGGCAATAATCCAACCAATGGAAGCAATAAGAATAGCCGCAAAAACATTGGGGATAATACCCAAAATATCATTAACTAATTCTTCTAAGGGACGTAAAGTACCTTCTAGCCGTAAAACGCCGAGAATTGACGGTAAAAATAAGAGATAGATAAACCAGTAAAGACCATTACCGATAGTTTCTCCTAAAGCAATTTCTTGACCCTCACGATCTTCCTCATCGGTTTCTTGAATTTGTTGATTTAATTTTTCGTCTAAACCAAACTGATTTAAAGTTTTAGTGACAAATAATTTAACAATGGTAGCTATTGCCCATGCTAAAACAAGAAGAAAAATAGCACTCCCTACACGGGGCAAAAAACCAATAACCGTGTCTAAAAGAGTATTTAATGGTTGAGAAACTGCTTCTAATTCTAAGGTGTTAAAAAAGGCAATAATTACAAATAAAGTAATAATCCAGCCGACAATTTCTGCAATCCATTTTTCGATTTGAATCTGGGATGAATCTTCAGGACGATCGCCTATAACTATGGCGGCTAAACGATTATCTATATCCGTCTTATGTAGCCATTTTTTGATTTGTCCTTTAATAATATTGACGAGAATTAACCCGATAATTAAAATTAAAAGAGCCTTTCCCACATTTAATAATGTATCACCTAAATTTCCCTCCAGAGAAAACTCTTGTACCTGTGCCAGTACATTAAGAACATTTAAGTTTACTCGATTGTCCATCATTAGTATCATGACCTTATTTTTATTGTTCGTTTATTTGTTTTTAATGTCTCAATATTAAATCTTAATTGTTAATTGGTTGATCGAACAAATATTTGAAATTAATTAAGTTAAGATATTAAATAATATGGGCTATGTTGTGAGATAAATTCTGGTAACGAGGGCAAAATTATAGCGATGAATGAAAGAAAAATTTGGTTATATGACACTACATTGAGAGACGGAGCTCAAAGGGAAGGTATTTCCCTCTCCTTGGCTGATAAGTTAAAAATTGCCCGAAAATTAGATGATATGGGCATCCCCTTTATTGAAGGCGGTTGGCCTGGTGCTAACCCAAAAGATGTACAATTTTTTTGGCAATTGAAAGAAGAACCCCTCAAACAGGCTCAAATCGTGGCCTTTTGTTCTACCCGTCGCCCGAATCAATCCCCTGAAGCAGATCCGATGTTAAAGGCTATTCTGGCCGCAAATACTCATTGGGTGACAATTTTTGGAAAATCTTGGGATTTACACGTTACCGAGGGCTTAAAAACCACTCTCGGCGAGAATTTAGCCATGATTGAAGACACCATCGCCTATTTACGATCCCAAGGAAGAAGGGTTATTTACGATGCCGAACACTGGTTCGATGGTTATAAAAATAATGCCGATTATGCCTTGTTAACCCTTCAGGCAGCCATAAAGGGGGGGGCCCAATGGTTAGTTTTTTGCGATACCAATGGTGGTACACTACCCCACGAAATTAGCCAAATTGTCGCGGAAGTCGTTACTAAACTCCATCTCAATTTAGATGATCCCCAGGGTGTTAAATTAGGTATCCACACTCATAATGATAGTGGTACAGCCGTAGCTAATGCGATCGCCTCGGTATTAGAAGGAGTAACCATGATCCAAGGCACCATTAACGGTTATGGAGAAAGATGCGGTAACGCCAATTTATGCACCCTAATCCCTAATTTACAACTAAAATTAGGCTATAAATGCCTATCTGCAGAAGAATTGACGAAATTAACTCCCAATAGTCGTTTGATCAGTGAAATTGTTAACCTTGCACCAGATGATCATGCTCCTTTTGTGGGGCGATCTGCCTTTGCCCATAAAGGTGGTATTCATGTATCAGCAGTTGCTCGCAATCCCTTAACCTATGAACACATAGGGCCTGAATCCATCGGTAACGAAAGAAGAATCGTCATATCAGATCAAGCAGGATTAAGTAATATCATCAGTAAAGCGAAAACCCTTGGCATCTCATTAGATAAAAATGACCCTACCTGTCGAGAAATCTTACAGAAACTCAAAGCCTTGGAAAGTGAAGGTTATCAATTTGAGGCCGCCGAGGCTAGTTTTGAACTATTATTACGGGAAGCATTAAATCAAAGAAAGTCGTTATTTGGTATTAAAGGTTTCCAAGTGCACTCCGATATTACTATCGACGGAACAAACCCCTACACCCACGCCTTAGCCACCATCAAGGTGGTCGTAGATGGCGAACAATTGTTAGAAGTGGCGGAAGGAAATGGCCCTGTATCAGCGTTAGATGAGGCCTTGCGGAAGGCATTGGTGAAATTTTATCCTGAAATCGCCCAATTCCACTTAACGGATTATAAAGTTCGTATTCTCGATGGTGCGGCCGGAACTTCTGCTAAAACTAGAGTGTTAATCGAATCTAGCAACGGTGAACAACGTTGGACTACAGTAGGAGTATCGACAAATATTATTGATGCCTCTTATCAAGCCGTAGTTGAGGGTATAGAATATGGTATCTTAATCGATAAAGCAGAAATTAATTCTTCAGACTTATTACAAAAAAGTTAGGGAATAAAGAAATAGACGCTTAAGATCAGAGGGCCACGAGAAAATTAACCTTTTGCCTCTTTTCTTTCTTCATTATTCATTGTTCATTGTTAATTGCTAAATGACTTCCTTACCAGAAACCACAAAACACAGATTACAACGTCTTCCCCAAATTCCCCATGTGTGGGAAGGCGATCGCCGTTCAATTACAGGTATGATGGAAAATCTTGAGCCAGATTTAGCAGATAATGGTGAATGTATTATTTGGGTAGATGGTACAGAGGGTTTTGTACGCTCAATGGATGTAATGGCATCGAAAACAGGACCAGAAGCCATGGTAAGAACATTATTAAAGGCCATCGAAAGCCCCCAGAATCCGGCACAACCGGCCCGTCCACAGAAAATTGTGGTCAGAGATAGACAGTTACAGTTTTTCTTACGGGGTGCATTACAAGGTTTAGATATTGTTGTTGATTATCAGTCAGAATTGCCTATTTTAGATGAGTTATGGCAAAATTTTCAGAGTCTGCAAACGGTGACTACTGGAAATATTGAGCCGGAATTGTTAGAGGCCTTAGACAAAATAGCTTTATCAGAAATTTGGGATCAACAACCTTGGCATTTGCTGTCAGAAGAAGAAATAATTAAAATCGAAATTAATCATTGGAATGTTGAAAGTCTTTATGCTTGTGTCATGGGCATGTTGGGACAGGAATTTGGAGTGATTTTATATCGTTCTTTAGATTCTATGAAAAAATTCCGTCAACAAGTTGTCGATTTATCGGATTCCGCCGATGAAGGAGAGTTAGAAGCCATTTTTATGCAACAAGATTGTTGGTTTGTAAATTTTTCTCAAGGAGAGGAAGAAAATCCATCATCAAACTGGGACAACTTTTTAGAAAGTGATGTCAGTCCTATTTTTGGCAGTATTCACCCTTACGAAGGTATTAGACCTCTTAGAGAAGAAGAAGAAGTTTATCCTATTTATTTAGCTATACAAGCGTTGGGCAGATTTCTGCGTGAATGTGAAGAGGAGTTGTCGGAGGAAGAAATAGATTTTATCAGTCGAGATTACACTTTAAATGTGCCTTCGGAGGATTCATCCTTAAAAATAAGTGTTTCCACTACCCCAGAATTGACTCAGGAATTGAATGATATTTTGGATGGCGACGATGATGATTTTGATTTTGATGACGAGGAAGAAGATGAAGACGATTCTCCCGAAATTAATGACACTTTAATCCCACAGGATACGTTATTTTCTTTGGATAAAATTGAGAGTTATTTATTTAATAGTGTACAAGATAAATCCTATAGTAATATTCCTTTAAAAACCTTTGAAAAAATTAAGAATAAAGCCTCTAAATCATTTTTTCCGGTAATTATTTTACAAACGACTCGCCCGAAAGCTCAACTAATTATCGAGACACTAAAAGAAGAAGAAGGGGTTATCAATTTAACTTTTAATGAAGGTTATGATCCCTATAAAGAAATAAATTATTCTCTCGGTATTTTACAAACTAAAGAAGAAAGTTTCTATATTTTCGCCCAAATTGAGCAGGATGATGAAGATGATAGTTTTAAGAGACAATTCAAAATTTGGCAAGAAGATGTAGCTAAGTTTTCGGGTTATTGCGGCATTATTATCGCTATGGGTGCAAAAGGTTCATCTCGTGGGAATCCTCAACAAAAAGATATTTTACATTTATTCTATGGTGAATTAATAGATAGTAAAAAATTCGGTTTTGGTCAATTAGTTTTACAAATTGATTAAACTTAATTTTCAAGGGTAGGAGTGTCGATTTCCTAACCCTTTTCCAATTATTATAAATAGTTAAGTGCCTTTTTTTTACACAGAAATCAAAGCTAATTCAATCTCATTGTCCTCACATTGGGAAATTTCGGCGGTGATACCCGGACCAAAAAATTTAGTGATTTTTTCCTGTCTTTCCTGCCAAGTTTCAAAACTAATAAGAGGGGAGTCAAAGTATAAAATTAGGGCATAATTATCGTTAATATTCGCTTCTTTTATTTTAGTTAAAATTGGTCTTTCATCATCCGTTGGACTTAAATCAAGACGCTGTAAGGCCTCATCTAAATGAGCTTCCTGTCCGTAACGATAACGAGTTACATCATTGCGTAATTGATTTTGAGTATCGGTAGCTTTTTCTTTCCTCAAAGCTAGGACTTCTGGAGGGGTTTCGGCCGCAAAAGGAATGGGTTTTAATTCAGCGGCTTTTAAGGCTAATCCTCCCAATAATAGGGGTATTCCATAGAAAAAACCGGCTAAATTTAAGGTAGAGTTACCGATGGCATAGGCAACAAATCCTATTACTGTCAAAATTGAACCAATGGTTAAACCTACTAATGCTAAGGGAATTTTACGCCACATAATTATAAATTAAATTTCAAAATAAATAAGATAAATGATTCTCAATATTGTACCCCACTAATATATTTTAAATTTGCCATAAGATTTAAGTAGAAGGTTCGGGAATTGTCACATCAACACTGATAATTTTTTGCTGAAGATTGGCTAAATCTTGTTTAACCGCTTCTTCATTGCCTACTATTAAAGTGACAATGCGATCGGGGTGTAAATATTCTTGTGCAACTCTCAACACATCCTCAATGGTGGTATTTTTTACCGCCTTTTGATAGTCAAAAATGAAGTTAGTGGGATAGCCAAAATATTCGTAAGTCATTAAACGGGATAGGGTTTGAGAGGGATCTTGAAATTGAAATACGAAAGAATTTAGAATTGAATCTTTTGCATAATCTAATTCTTCCTGGGTAACGGGTTGAGTCCGTAAACGCTCAATTTCGACCGCCACCGACTTAATAAATTGGGTGGTAGTTTCACTTTTTGTTTGTCCTCCGGCTACAAACACCCCCGGATAGTCATAATTTCCTCTCCAGACACCATATACCGAATAAGCTAATCCTTGACTGGAGCGGATTTCATTATATAGTCTGCCGCCAAAACCGTTCAAAATACCGTTAATAACGCTTAACGTGCCATAATTAGGATCATCTTTTTTACCGCTTAAATGACCTAATAAAATATTACTTTGAGTTAGTTGGGGTTGATCGACAATATAAATTCCTCCTGTTTTTTGTTGTTGAGGAGGGGCAATTTTTAAATTCGGAGAAGGGGTTTTTACTTGCCAATTACCGAAGGTTTTTTCGATTAATGACTTCATTTGTGCGGTGTCAAAATCCCCTACTATCCCCAAGATAATATTATCAGGGCGAATATATTTACTATAAAAACTAACTAAATCTTCACGACTAATATTGTTTAAAGTTTTATATTCAACGGTACGGGCATAAGGACTATTATCACCATATATTAGTTTGGCAAATTCTCGACTCGCTATTTGTCCGGGGTTATCATTTCTTCTGGCGATCGCACCTTTTGTTTTAGTCTGTTGTAAGCTTAATTGTTGCTCATCAAATACGGGGGATTGTAAAACTTCAGCGAAAAGAGGAAAAACCGTATCTAAATCATAACGGAGAGAAGCAAAACTAGCACTACCTGAAGTTGTATTAATAGAGGTTTCAATAGCAGAAGCTTTTTGTTCCAAAATATAGTTTAATTGTTCAGGAGTGTGATTTTTAGTACCCCCAAGACGCATCAAATCCCCTGTCAAATCAGCTAAACCCACTTGAGTTAAAGGTTCAAATCTTGATCCTGTGCGAATTATAGCATTACCACTAATCAAGGGTAATCGATGATCTTCCACAAGATAAATCACCATACCATTATTAAGTTGATAACGCTCATATTCTGGTAATTGAATTTCCGGTAAAGGAGGATATTGTAAATTTTTATAACTGGGAGAAACCTCGGCAAAAGCAACATTATGAGTGGTAATAATCAAGGCGATGGTGACGAAACTAAATCCTAGCCATTGCCATAATTTTTGTAATTTTATTTTCATGATTAATAAGGGAATAAAATAATATTTTCTATGGGAGATAGTCTTCTGGATTTTCCCCCAACTCCCGCAATCGAGCGGCTAAAAGCCCTAATTTTTGTTGAGCTTGTTGAGCTTCTAGTTGGGCTTGTTGAGCTTCTAATTGAGCTTCCTCCGCCGGTAGGAGAACAACATTTCCATTTTGCTCATAAAATCTGAGCCAATGGGCTTTTTCCCTGTTAATAACCCCTTCCCAAGGACCTAACCATAAATTAACGCTTTGACATAAAAGCCAACCTTTTTCATTGGGGACTATTTCTTGATACTTCATTTCTTCATTTAAACGCCACCCTTGTAACGAATTACGATCAAAAGGGTCAAAAACATAATATTCCCTAGTTTTAAAAATTTTTTCATAAATATATTTCTTTTCACCCTTATCTATGTCCGCAGTGGATGGGGACATTAATTCAATAACTACATCGGGATAACGACCATTTTCATTCCACACTACCCATGCCTTACGAGAATTATCAAAGTTTGTATCTAAAACTAGAAAAAAATCTGGTCCTCTAAAATCTCTGTTTTTGGCTTGAATGGCACTATAATAAATAAACATATTACCACCCACAAAAAAGTCATTTCTCTGTTTCATTAATGAGTTTTCCAGAGAATCAATCAGGGTGTTCATCGCAATGCGGTGCTGATTACTTTCCATTGGTTCCCCATCATCATAAATTAAATCTGTTGGTGGTAATTCTGTTGATAATAATTCTATGTCAGGAATAGGGGTTAAATTGGTCATAATTTTTATTGATTTCTTATTATTTTAATATGTTTTAATTACTCAAACAAAATTTTTGAATTTGACATAATTTACACAGTTACAATCCTACAATCAAATTAATCTCGAGTATAGTAGACCAAATTCTCCTCCCAGAAGGCGAGAGGAGAATATTTAGGGAGTTAATTAATGGGGAAAAAACCGGTTAATTGATGAATACTAGGTAAAGTATCAATGACTATTCCTGTACATAAAAGCATCATGTAAAGAATAGAATACTTAAACATGGATTTTGCCAATTCTTTATCTTCAGGTTGTTGTAATAATTGCCATGCCTTAAGAATAAAACTAAGACCTAAAACCATCGCGAAACCAAAATAAACAAAACCGAGACTATGTAATGGATAAATCAAAACGAAGCTAAAAGCAACGGTGATGAGGGTGTAAATCCAAATTTGTTTAACAGTATTAGATGCACCTTCGATAACGGGTAACATCGGCACTCCTACTTCCGCATAATCATCAGAAATCATCAAGGCTAATGCCCAAAAATGAGGCGGCGTCCATAAAAATATCAGGGTAAAAATCGCCCACGCACTCCAGCTTAAATCTCCTGTAACTGCCGCCCAACCCACAAGGGGAGGTATTGCACCCGCCGCACCTCCGATGACGATATTTTGAGTGGTGTGACGTTTTAACCAGTGGGTATAAATTAACATATAGAAGACGATGCCTGACATGGTGAGTAAGGCGGAAAGTAGGTTTACCCAAATCCCCAGTAAGGAAAAAGATAGGATTCCTAAAATAATACCGAAAATAATAGCATGGTTAGACTGTACTTTTCCTGAAGGAATGGGGCGTTTTCTGGTTCTTTTCATGTCATAATCAATATCTTGATCATAAACACAGTTAAAGGTTTGCGCAGAAGCGGCGGCTAAAGAACCTCCTAGTAAAGTCATAATTAGTAAAAACGGATCGATATTACCCTCGGAAGCCATAAACATGGAAGCGGCGGTAGTAATTAAGAGTAAGGGAATAATGCGCGGTTTAGTTAATTGATAATAGCTTTGGATTACTTGCCCAAAATTTTCGTTACGGGGTGAGATACTAGATCCGATCATGGTAATTGTTAAATAAAATAATGATGTGATGCTTAAAGGTATATCTCAGGATTGAGATCAAAAAGTTAACTGGATTACTATTTACTGATTCACTAATTGACCATCTTTTCCTGCAAAAACACTAAAAGCGATTAAAATTCCGAACAGTGCCGCCCCCATTGTATGATGGGCTACGGTAAGGGTTTCTACTTGTAAATGAAGATAAAAAGTAGCAATGCCAAGTAATATTTGACTTATAACCATTAAACCGATATATTTAGTTAAATTCCTAAGTTTAACGGTTAATGCTGGGGTTTTCCATGCTAGAATTACTAATGTTAAACAGGCAATTGTCGCCGGAAAAACGCCGATGATATGACTATTCATTACCAAACAGAGTTGATTACCCGTAAAACATTGATGCAAAGCCCAACGAGAGGCGACTAAACCCCCTAATAAACATTGGAGATAAACTAAGATAGTAGCGGTGATACTGACTACAGTTAATTTGCCAACGGTGGCATTACCCTGATAGGGTGTTAAGTTACTGGCGATCGCTACTAGAGTGCCCCAAAATAGTAAAGCTGTACCTAAATGGGCCGTAACAATATCAAATCGTAGTAATTGGGTGACAGTTAATCCCCCTAAAATACCTTGAAAAATGATTAAACTTAGGGCAAAACTACTTCCCCAAGGTAACCATGATGGTAATTTTGCTTTATGCCACCAAGATAAAGCCACTAAGACGATCGTACTTGAACCAATTAACGCCGCATCGAGACGGTGAAACCACTCCAAAAATACTTGTAAATTCATTTGTTGAGTGGGTATAACCTGACCATAGCATAAAGGCCAATCAGGACAAGCTAATCCAGCATTCATAACCCTTGTAGCCGCACCAATAGCCATTAAAGCCAGAGTTGCGAGGGCAATTTTCCAGACTAACCAACGAATCCATTTAAGGGGTTGGCAGGAAACCTCGGATTGAGGATAAGAAGAATAGAAGATTGATTCTGTCATATCTTAAAAATGCTATTGAATTTATCATTCTTTTGATCTTAGCTCAGGATCTCAATTCTCGATTAAATAATCAATAATCAATAATCAATAAGTAAGAAATTATGTTGTACAAATAATATAATCCCTCATTGTTTGTTCGTTGTTTATTTTTAATTGTGCGTTATTAATTAAATCTAACCCTTCCTCAACGCTATTGATACGGGAACATTGATCTCGTAATTCCGCCGCACCACTAAAACCTTTACAATACCATGCTAGATGTTTCCGTGCTTGAAAAATGCCTTTTTGCCCCTTATAATCCCACAAACCGATTAAATGCTCTTTCGCACAATCTAAAAGTTCTTTTATCGTTGGATAGGTGGGTAAATTACCAGTTTTTAGAAAATAGTCGATTTCTCCCACTAGAAAAGGATAACCTAAAGTACCACGGGAACACATGACCCCATCGGCGTTGGTAATTTCTAGACAACGAATGGCATCTTCCACAGAAAAAATATCACCATTGGCAATAACAGGAATAGCTAAATTTTCCTTTACTTGAGAGATTATATCCCATCGGGCTCTACCTGTATAACCTTGGTCACGGGTACGTCCATGTACAGTTATCATACTTGCCCCTGCGTCTTCCATTTTTTTGGCAAATTCAATAATATTGATTTCCTTATCATTCCAACCGAGACGAGTTTTCACCGTTACAGGTACATTTACAGCCTGTTTTACTTCTTTGACAATGGCTTCGGCAATGTCTGGTTGACGTAATAAACGAGATCCGCCCCCTTTTTTGGTAATCTTATTTACAGGACAGCCCATATTAATATCAATGGTTTTCGCCCCTTCCTTGACCGCTTTTTCCGCCGCCTGTGCCATAAAATCGGCCCGACAGTCAAACAATTGAATACTAATAGGTTGTTCATCAGGATCAATTTCCATTAATCGAGGAAGTTGTTCAAGGTGGTTAATTTCTGTGGCGTTTACCATCTCTGTATAGATCATGGATAGAGGTGCATAACGTCTAACTAAACGGCGAAAGACTAAATCTGTTACCCCTGACAAGGGGGATTGTAACACTCGACTGTTAATAGTTACTGAGCCAATTTTTAACGGAGTGAAGAGTTTTTGTTGTACAGTGGGGAAAAAATTGATCATGATTCAGAAAAAAGATGCACCTTAATCTTAAAATTATTCTGATTCTATCACCTTAAAATTCATATTTTTGGCTATAATCTTAGTAGTCTTGTAATTATCAAAAAAATTTCAGGAAGGTTTTCATGGGGAAAGATACTTTAATTATTAAACCGATAGGGGAGATTTTGCGAGAGGCAGGACTAATTCATTCAGGACAAGTTCAAGTCGCCTTAATGGAACAAGCTGTTCATGATAATTTAAAATTGGGAGAGATTTTAGCTCTTCACGGTTGGATTTCTCCGTTAACAGCGGATTTTTTTGGGGACAAGTTCAAAACATTAGTTAAGGAAAATCAGAGAAAACAAATTGGTAATTATTTTTTACAAGCAGGTTTATTAACAGAAAATGAGATTAATGTTGTTCTTAATGAACAAAAAAAAGGGGGAGTAAAATTCGGTTCTTTAGCTGTGTTAAAAGGATTTATAAAAGAGGAAACCTTGACATTTTTCTTAAAATATTTTCACCCAGAAACCATGGCAGACAAGGAATTGGCGACAGTTATACAGGATAATACCATTCTACATCTAATGCCTCCAAAACAAGTAAATGTAATCACTACCGCAGAAATAGAAACTTTACTTCAAGAATTAGAATCAGATTTTAATTGTTAATTGTTAATATTAGACCCTTTGCAAAATTAGAATCAAATATAAGCAGGAAATTATCAATTTTAATAATTATTGCCTATTCTCCATTCCCTGAGTTTTGCAAGAAGTCTATTAACTATTTACAAAGTTCCTCGCCACGACGATATAATTCACGGGCGTAATCAGTCCATGTTCCTTGCCCCCAATAACGGAAACAGCTTGTTTGTACTAAGAGATTATATAGTAAGGCTTCTTGATAATCAGGTCGTTGTGTTACTGTGGGATCTTCCGCCACTAAACGATCGTATTTTTGATGAAACATTGCACTTAACTTGTTCATCGGTTCGAGGACATTCTCATAACCTTTTACCCAACTTAAATCGTTTGTCCATGATGCCCCATCCATGTGGAATTGATGATCATTTTGATTGAGATCGGCGATGGCACTTTCTACTGTTGCGGGGGTGAGATTATCGCCGACTTTGGCCCAGATTTTGTGTTGTCCAACGGGTTGACACACAGGATAATCTTCGGGTTTAACTCCCGAGGCTTCGATTAACTCAATATACTCTGTACCATTAAAGCCTACAACTTTACTACCATCTTTAAGATCGTACCAAAGAGGTTGGAAACCACGAGGAAACTCATTCATCATCACGCCCCCGTTTTCGCCATCAGCAATTTGACTGACGCAAGAAGGCACAGAAATACCAGCAATTTCTTGTCTTCCAAGAGTTTTAGCTTCATGATAAGGTTGCATTTGTGCTACTAATTTAGTATCTGAGCCTTGAGTTTTAATCAACGCAGTAATACTAGTAGTTTCACCCTTGGAATTCTTGGCAACTAAACGATTAGGGATATATTTTTGCTCATGATGTAATCCTGAACCGTCGGGACACTCAACCGTATGCTCTTGTACTAACAACCAACGATAACCGCAATCTTTGAGGGCTTTAATATACTCATAGAGGGTGTCGGGATGGTTAGGAAGGTGCATTTCTGGTGGCGAAAAACCTTTAACCCGTGATAAGGCTTCCTCCCCAAAAATGGAGGCGAAATGATGTTGCCATGCTTGAATCTGCAATTTTAGGTCGGGGATGGGGGTGGAAGGTGCTACCGCATGAGACCACATTGTTCCTAACCATTCTACATAAGGCTGATATTGGCGATCGCAAGCAATTTTTTTGAGGTTGTCGAGGATGTCATTACGCCCCATTTGCTGTAAACCCCAAAGCAAGTTACCTGAGTAATCTAACATTATGCGAGGGTTGCAACCATCGGCGACTAATTGAGGGATAAATTCACCCATGCGACTATAACACCATGCAAAAACACCGGCGTTATGATTATCCCCATCCCCTGGATTGTTGAACATCTGCTGTAAATTGCAGATTAATGCCCCATTTTCTCCCGCAGGAATGGTGGGTTGGTGCATATGTAAGGCGCAGGCAAATCCGGATTTTATCTGATCTAATTTTAGGTTAGTATTAAGTAAATATACAGGGTCATTATTATTGACTAAAGCTGATATTTTTGCTTCAGCACCGCAGATAGGGGGAAGGTAAAAGTTAACTTGGCTAAAGGTTTTTGATTTTGCTGTGGCAACCATAATTTTTTTTTGTTAGGGAGCGAATTAGGAGATTAATTTAATTTTAACTATCTCTTTTAATGTTTATTTTACCTTACATTTTGGCAACATTTTTTCTAAGATTTAATAAGTTAATTTAACATTATTTTACTTTCATTTACAAAACTTAAGATTAGTCTTTATTTTTATGTCTGATTTTTTAGCACCTTGGCGATCGCATTTACAAAGAGCATTACATCGTAATCGATCGCAAATATTCAGTCGTTATTTTTCATTAGCAACAGTGACGGAAGCCGGTTATCCCGCCAATAGGACAGTGGTATTTAGAGGATTTTTAGATAAAAGTAATAAGATCGAAGTTGTAACGGATATTCGCAGTGAGAAATTTATTCATTTAAGCAAAAATCCCCAGGGAGAGATTTGTTGGTATTTTGCCAAAACTAGAGAACAATTTAGAATTAGAGGAAAGGTAGAATTAATTACAGAAAAGTATGAAGGTGAAAGGTTATTATCCCAGCGTCAAAAAGCGTGGGAAAAACTTAGTCAAGCTGGAAAAGAACAATTTTACTGGGCAAATCCGGGCACATTGTTAGCAGAAAATAAAGAAATAATTGCTTTTAATATAGACGAAAAAAAACCAGCAGTTAACTTTTGTTTATTATTATTTAATCCTGAGAGGGTTGATCATTTAGAATTGAGAAGTAACCCTCAAAATCGCCACATTTATGAGCTTACCAGTGAGGATAAATGGTTAATGAATGCCGTTAATCCCTAGCTAGCTTAAATTTATTTAATTCTATGGCACTTAAAAAACGAAGCCCGAAAAGTGGTTTATTATTAATTCTCCCAATGCCATTTAGTGACACCGCCAGGGGCATCAATCAGGGTAACTCCTTTTTCTTTCAATAAATCTCGAATTCCGTCGCTTTCTTGATAGTTTTTTGCCTTACGAGCCTTCAACCGTTGTTCAATTAAAGACTCAATTTCAGCATCGGTGAGGGAATGAGAAGACGGGGAAACCGCGGAAAAATCTGTCTCTAAACCCAAAACTTGAGCTAAAGTAACTAAAGTGTGCCATTTATCTTCTAAATCCTTTGTCGATTGGCTAGTTTTGCCCTCATGGATTAATAAATTGCCTTCTTTGCGCAACTCCTTCGCTAGTTCAAACAAAATCGCTAACCCCGCCGCAAAATTAAAATCATGATCTACTACTTGACAAAAGTGATCCTGAACTGATTTGATAAAACTACCATGGGTTTTTTCCTTCCAATTTAGCTGTTCTCTATACTTAATTCCGAAAAGTAGTCCCTCAGCTAAAGTGTGCCAACCATTAGTTGCAGCCTCCATCGCCTCATCTGTGAAGTCAAGAGGTTTACGATAATTAGCCTGTAAGATAAAAAGACGGATAGCCATAGGATTATATTTTGCCAATAAATCCCGAATAGTAATAAAATTACCGAGGGATTTGGACATTTTCTCGCCATCCACCTTCACCATGCCATTATGCAACCAATAACGGGCTAAAGGTTTACCCGTAACCCCTTCGGATTGAGCGATTTCGTTTTCATGGTGAGGAAAAATAAGATCATTACCCCCCACATGAATATCAATAGTTTCCCCTAACATCTCCCTAACCATCGCTGAGCATTCAATATGCCAACCAGGGCGGCCTTTTCCCCAAGGAGAATCAAAACTAGGTTCATCGGCTTTAGCAGATTTCCATAAAGCAAAATCGAAGGGTTGTTTTTTTACTGCCTCACTTTGATTGAGTCTTCCACTAGCACCCGTTTGTAAATCCTCTAACTTGCGCCCTGATAATTTACCATAATCTTTAAATTTACTAACGGAATAATAAACATCCCCTTCGGTTTCATAAGCAAAACCTTTTTCTTCCAGTTCCCAAATTAATTTTTTAATGCCGTCAAGGGTATGGGTGGCACGGGGATAAAAGTCAGCAGGTTTAACGTTTAACCATTTCATGTCCTCAAAATAAGCCTGAATAAAACGCTCAGAAACCTCCTCCATCGTGGTATTTTCCTGTTTTGCACGATTGAGAATTTTATCATCAATATCGGTAAAATTTTGAATATATTTAACTTTATAGCCTCTCCATGTTAAATAACGTCTTACAACATCCCAAACAATACAGGTACGAGCATGACCTAAATGACAATAATCATAGACAGTAATACCACAACAATACATATTGACAGTGTTAGGATTAAGGGGAATAAATTCTTCTTCTCGATTGGTGAGGGTGTTGTATAAAGTTAAATTCATTTTTTATAAGGATTCAGTGCCATTGTCTGCCGGAGTTGATTCTTCTTGTTTTTGTATTTCCATCATTCTTTTTAATTGTTGTTGTTTAAAATCTTCGGCGGCGGAGTCGAGGTTCCGGTTAGTATCCTCGGCAAAATCTGCACCATTGCGACCATTGAAAAAGTTGGCATTATGAATTAATTCTAAGGGGTTGATGCCGTTTCCATGAAGGGGATTTTTTTCGTTAGATTGAAAGGGTTCAGGTTGTTTATTATTAAAACTTTGAGCATTTACTGGGTTATGAGTTATGGTGATTAAACCCAAACTAACGATTATACTAGCTAAAATTTTTGAATTAGTGATATTTTTCATCGGTTTATATATCCAAATTGTTGATAGTTTTGACGAAGGATAATTATTTTTTGTTTCCTTATTTTTGTAATAAGCAATGATCAATATTTAATCGTTAGTTTTATTACTAAAAAGATAACCTATCTTGATGTTCTTTGTTATTTTTTTGCGTAACTCAAACCTAACATTTTGCCATCAAAACCATCTTTATTTCGGGCTTCTAAGCCTTTTGAAGATATTTTTATTTTTTAATTTTATCACCTAATTTTAAAAATTAAAAAAGGGCAACTGTGAACATTCTCAACCTCTTTTTGAAAGGTGAAAATATAGCAGAAGTTTAAGTTTGATTTAGGCAAAACGACGACTTAACAATGGCTTGATACATAGTAAAATTACTACGTCAAAGGCGAATAACAATGATAAAATTGTAGCAAAATTAAGATCTCCCCAAGGTGTACTCATTACTATACTAACAAAACTCCAATCAGAATTTTGATAAATATGGCGTATAGGCTCAATAGCATAGGTTAGAGGATTTAAACTGGCGATGATTTGTAACCATCCTGCCATGAATGACAGTGGTGCTAAAGCCGTACTCGCAAATAAAAGGGGTAAATTGATCACAAAAATGACGGCTAGTAATTCAATATGTCCCGGCAAGGCAAAGGCAAATCCGAGGCTTAATCCTGTTACCCCTAATACTATCAAGAAAACTATTAATGCGATGGCACTTAAGCCGCCAAAACTAGGTAAACCGGCACCAATAAAAGCACTGGCGACGATGATAACGGCGGTTTGGATGAAACTGAGGGTAATAATATAAATGGTGGAGGCGGCGACAATGGAAAAACGAGAGGCCAATGGTGCCACTAATAGTCTATTTAAAAAGCCAAATTCTCGATCAAACATTATGGGTAATCCAGCATTTAATGCACCAGAAAAAGCAGTAAAAATAATGATTCCCGGAGCTAGAAATTGACCGTAAGTTACGTTATTTCCGAATAAACTTTGGGGGGCTTGGTAAAATAAGGCTCCAAATAAAATTAACCACATAAATGGTTGAATAACTCCAGCAACAAGGCTTGATGGCCTACGCTGTAGTTGGATGAATAAGCGTTTTGTAAGAGCTAAAGTTTCTTGTAAAAAATTTCTAAAAGCATTATTTTTTTGATTTATTTGAGTATTAGAATTAGGGGCTAAAATTTCTGTAAATTGATTAGTTGAAATACTTTGAGTCATAATTTTAAATAATGTTTGTAGTAAACCCTTTAGAGTTCATAATGTTTAGATTAAAAGCGTAAAACCCTGACCATGGAATTGAAAGGCTAAAGCCCTGACGACGAAAGATAATTTATTACTAATTGTTAATTGGTTTTCATAGCTTGTTTTTTCTCGGCTTTCAAATCCCTACGGGTAGAGGCTTCTATTTCCGCATCTATTAAGGTTTTTCCCGTTGCGGCCAAATAAACATCATCTAAACTAGGGCGAGATTGACTGATACTAAACATCGGCAAATCAATTTCTGTGAGGGTTTGTTCTATTTTACTAATAGGATTACTTTTTGGGGTAACAATCAAGTTTAATGAATTTCCTTGGGCTTGATTAATGATAATATTTTCGACAAAAGGGAGTTGTGATAATTTTTCTTGGGCGGTTTGTGCTTCTTCTGAAGTAGAAAATTCCCTAATTTTTAAGGTAATGCGATCGCCACCTAAACAATCTTTTAAACTAGAAGGGCTACCTTCGGCGATAACTTCACCCTGATCAATAATGGCCAAGCGATCGGCCAGGGCATCTATTTCTTCCAAATAATGGCTGGTTATTAATACTGTCGTACCTGCTTGTTTGAGTTGACCCAAGAAATCCCAGACTATCATGCGACTTTCGATGTCTAACCCAACAGAAGGCTCATCTAATACTAACACTTGGGGTTGATGAAGTAATCCTGCGGCCAAATCGAGACGTTTGCGAATACCTCCAGAATAAGTGCCTGTTTGGCGATCGCTATATTCCTGTAAACCCAGCAAATTCAATAATTGGTCAATTCTTTTTTTTGCCAAAGAAGGGGGTAAATGATAAATAGAGGCTTGTAACTGTAACAATTCCCTCCCCGTCAAAACCTTATCGATGGCCACCTCCTGTGCCACATAACCCAACTTTTGGCGAACTTGTTTTGGCTGAGTGATAGCGGATACACCGTCAATCAAAATCTCTCCTGAGTCAGATTTGGCGAGAGTAGTCAAGCATCGAATCGTAGTCGTCTTTCCTGCACCATTTGGTCCTAATAAACCGAAAATTTCTCCAGTTTTGACGGAAAATGAGATATTTTTGAGAGCTTTTACTTGACCGTAACTCTTCTGTAAATTTTTAATGGTAATTACATCATTCATCTTAGTTCAACGTCAGAGATAATTTTACTCTCATGCTCTCATATTCCTGTCAAGATAATCAAGAGAAGATTTTTCAGGAATGTTTATTTACACGGAAACAGTCGTTTTACGACGACGGCGAGTAAATTTTCCATCGCTTTCTTCTTCCTCTTTGTCACCATCAATGTCAGTAACATTTCCGTTACCATTGCTACGGGTTGTGATCTTTTGAGGATTGGTTTCCTGTATCTGTAACATAAAAATAACTAAAGGTTCGCTGTTCAATTCCCGTTGAATCAAACGCCCTAAGTTTGCCTCCACATCGATGCGAATACTTGTCCAGTTAACCTCATTATGACCATTTAATAGCAAACTACTTTTGAGGCGATCGACAATGGTTTTATCAATGGCACGAATAATTAGGCGCTCAAGGGTAGAAATTTCGATTTTACACACAACACCTCGTAAATTAATTTGCGGTTGATTCAATAAACGTCCTTCATTATCAATACTAGCGGCTACAGTAATTACACCATCTTCGGCTAACTGTTGACGTTCTTCCATGACGTTATCATGAACCACTCCAGCAGTATCAACTAATTGAATACCCGAAGGTACTTTATCACCCTTAGCAATACTATCCGCCGTTAATTCGATGGTGTCCCCGTTGTTGATAATAATCATATTTTCAGCAGGAATACCGACACTTTGAGCGGTTTTCGAGTGTTGTACTAACATTCTATGCTCGCCGTGTACAGGTACAAAAAACTTTGGCTTAGTCAAGGCCAACATCAATTTTTGATCCTCTTGACAACCATGCCCCGAAACATGTACACCTGCCTGTTTTCCATAAATTACATTGGCTCCTTGCATCATCAGGCGATCGATGGTATTCACCACGGGGATAGTGTTACCCGGAATAGGATTAGCCGAAAAAATAATTGTATCACCTGGACGGACTTTTACCTGACGATGTTCACTGCGAGAAATTCTCGTCATAGCAGCAAATTTTTCTCCCTGAGAACCAGTACAAAGGATTAACACCTCGTTATCTGGTAAACTACCTAATTGTCGTAAAGGCACAAATAAATTATCAGGGACTTTGATATAGCCTAAATTGCGAGCATGGGCAATGACGTTTAACATCGATCGTCCGACAACGCCTACTTTGCGATTATGTTTCATGGCCAAATCTAGGAGTATGTTAACCCGATGCACAGAAGTCGCAAAAGTAGTCACCATCAAACGCCCTTTAGCCTGGGTGAAAGCACGATCCAAACCGGGGTAAACTGACCTTTCGGACGGAGTAAAACCGGGTACTTCCGAGTTAGTAGAATCCCCTAATAAACATAATATCCCTTCCTGTCCTAATTGTGCTAAACGATGAAAGTCGAAATACTCACCATCTACGGGGGTATGGTCTACTTTATAGTCTCCCGTGTGAATCAAGATACCAATAGGGGTGTGAATGGCAAGGGTGAAACTATCAGCGATGGAATGTGTATTGCGAATGAATTCTACTTTAAAATGTTTGCCAATTTTAACAACTTCACGGGGTGCGACAGTTTTAATGATGGTGCGCTCATGTAATCCAGATTCCTCCAATTTATCCCGTAGCAAAGACATAGCTAGGCGAGGACCATAAATTATGGGTGTATCAATTTGTTTGAGATGATAAGGAATACCGCCAATATGATCTTCATGACCATGAGTTGCTATCATAGCCTTGATTTTATGCTGATTTTCCTTAAGATAAGTCATGTCAGGTAACACTACATTTATACCATGCATTCCATCCGTAGGGAAACCGATGCCCGCATCAACTAAAATGATTTCGTCTTCATATTCATAGATACAAGTATTTTTACCAATCTCATGTAATCCGCCGAGGGGAATCACCTTTAAGGTAGGCTTATTATTTCTTGCGGGAGGAATAATAGAGGGTTTTTCCGGTGCATTAGTTTTTCTTTTTCTAGCTTGAATTTTGTACATATTTATTTCTTTTTTGTGATTAGCTACTAAACTGTTTATAATCATTACTATAAAATCGGTGGGCGATGCTCACCTTAACGTTTATCATGGAAAGAACATGACTTTTAACCTCCTTTTAAAAAACGATTTATTATATCTATTTCCCTAACTAAAAAACTTCTTTTATTACTTTTAAATGGGACTAATTAACCTAAAGTTACTATCTATAATAAGCTCAAATTCTCCAAAACCTTTTCTACTTCCATCTGCTGATTTACGGGAAGACTGGATAAGGGTAATCTAACCGTACCCACATCCCAACCTTGTGATCGTAGGGCAAATTTGATGGGAATAGGGTTGGTATTACAAAATATAACCTTAAATAAACTATACAATTTTTGTTGAATTTCTTGGGCTAAAGAATTATCGCCTTTTTCGTAGGCTTGAATCATGGTTTGCATTTGATTGCCGACTAAATGACTGGCTACGCTGACAACTCCGACACTTCCCACCGTCATCATGGGCAAAGTCAAAAAGTCTTCTCCTGAATAAATTAAAAAATCGGAAGGAGCAAGTATTTTTATTTTAGCAGTTTGTTCTAAATCTGCACTAGCTTCTTTTACTGCTACTATATTATCTAAATCTTCCGCTAATTGGGCGGTGGTTTCTGGTTCTAAGTTTTTCCCCGTCCTCCCAGGAATATTATACAACATCATCGGCACATCGGGACAGGATTTGGCTATTGAGCTAAAGTGTTGATATAAGCCTTCTTGGGGGGGTTTATTGTAATAAGGAACAACCTGCAGCGAACCATCAACACCTATTTTACTAGCTTTTTGAGTATCTTTGATTGCTTTAGCGGTAGAATTTGACCCTGTACCCATGACGATTTTAGCACGATGACCCACGACATTTTTAACAACTTTGAGTAATTCATATTTTTCGTTATCTTCAAGGGAAGGAGATTCTCCCGTAGTACCGCAAATAACTAAACCATCACTTCCACTATTAACCAAATGATCGGCTAATTTTTCAGCGACACCATAATTAACAGACAAATCCTCCTTAAAGGGCGTCACCATAGCGGTTAAAACTCTACCAAAAATATAATCACTCATTATTGTCAAGAAAGGAAATAAGGATAAAAATTGATAATGGACAATGGACAATAACCGACAATGTGGATTTAATCAAAAATTATTCTTTAAGCAAGTAATAATCTAGTTTAATTTAGTTCTGCTTTTGTAAAGCTGACAATGTCAAATATTATATAACAAATGGACAATTATAGTAAAAAACAAAGTCCCGTGAAAGATTTAGCCATTATCATGATGTAAAAGTTACTTACGGTAACCGTCAATCAATCTTTTTCCTTGCAACCACAGAATATATCTTCTCTGTTCCCCTTTTCATACCTTCTTCCCCATACTTTGATCGTAGTAGTATGAGTAATTATAGCTATAGTAGTTATCACTATCGTCAGTAAAACAGTTCAACAATAAACCGAGAATATTTACTTCGGCTTGGGATAACGATTCACTGATACTAGCTAACATTGATGTATTAGTTTTTCCTTGACGTACAACCATTAACATTCCGTCGCTCATACGTCCCAAAATTTGAGCATCGGCGGCTATACTTACGGGTGGTGCATCGATGATAATTAAATCATACTTATTTTTCATTTCCTCAAGTAGATATACCATTTGGGGCGATCCTATCAACACAACTGGATTAGATTGAGTATTCCCTGCCAGTAAAATATCTAAATTTGGCATTATAGGAGAAATAGCCAATTCTGAGGATGATAAGTTATTTTCTGTCTGTAATAAATCACTTAAACCCATTGATATATCTATATTTTTCCAAATTTTACTTTGTCCAGGGTTCCTCAAGTCGGCTTCAATTAATAATACTTTTACATCTAATTCGGAACTGGCGATGGCCATATTAGCGACAATAGTAGATGTTCCTTCCCCAGGAATGGCACTAGAAATTGTAATTACCTTTAAGGGTTTTTCTTCCGTGCCCATAAATTTGATACTGGCACAAAGTGCCCGAAAATGCTCTGTAATAGTAGAACCAGGATTGTCTCTTACAGGAAGACTACTTGTGATGTTATCACTTTTACGACGGTAAAAATCAGGAATTTTTCCGAAGATGGGTTGTTTAAAATATTTTTTAATTTGATCAGTATTGTTAATTCTTTGATCCAATTTATCCAATGAATAAGCTACTAGAGAACCGGCTAAAATGCCGCCGAGAAAACCTTGTACTAAATAAAGAAATCTGCGGTTTATGGTTGGTTCCTGAGGTATAGAGGCAAATTCCGTAGAACGAATATTCCCTTGGGTGTTATTGATAGTAATTTGGGCATCTTGATAATTTTTGACTAAGTTTTCTAATACGTCACTTTTTGCCTTCAATTCTCTTTGTAGCTTTTGATGCTCAAACTCCAACTGAGGAAGAGTCTTGACTCGTTTTTGATAAACTTCTATTAATTCTGTTAAAGATTTTAATTGGGCTTCCAAACTTTGTATTTGTTTTTCTGTGGCATCATATTCTGTTAGGAGATTACTTTGAGTTGTTCCGGGTTGATAAATACCCTTTAAATTCTCCGGTAAATTACCTTTTATATTGGTATTTTGAGCATAATTTTTCAGTTGTTCTTGTAGGGCGATTTCCTGTTGTTGTAAAGAAACTACTTGGGGATGCCGATCGCCAAAACGCAGTTTTTCTTGTTCAAGTTTAGTTTGCACTTCTTGAATTTGTTTAACCAGAGAATTAATAATAGGAGATTCATTAACAAAGCTAGAAGTAATAGCACTTTCTGAGTCAACTTGAAAAATTTGTTTTAAGGAATCTCGGCGAGATTTTTGGGAAACTAATTCGGCTTCAATGTCAGCAATTTGGCGTTCGATTTGAGTGATATTGGCAATAGTAGAAGTAGCTTCGGTGTTAATATCTAAAATGTTATTATTTTGTTTAAAGTCTTTGAGTTTTTTAGCTGTAGATTCTAAGGATTTTTCAGTGCCAGAAATCTGTTTTTCAAGAAATTTAGCTAATTCTCTGGTTTGAGAAACTGTTTGATCTTTGTCTATTTGCACATAATTTCTAATCCATGCATTGACAATATCCGTGGCTTTTCTGGGATCTTCATCGGTAAAGGATAAATAAATTACATCACTATTTTGAGGATTAACTGCCACTAAATCTTGTGCCAGTTTTTTATTATCTATTTCTAAGGGAAATTGTAAATCTTGTTTAACTTTTTCTGCAAAAGATTCGGACTTTATTAAGACTAAATCATTGTTTAATTTATTCTGTTCCGTTATCGCAACTTGATCTGTGGCGGTATCATTTCTTTGATCAAAAATAATCGTACCCGTCGCACGATAAAGGGGTACAGTTTTTTCTGACCTTTCATAACCCAAAAAGAAAAAAACTACTGCAAATACCAAAGAGGCGGGAAGCCATCTTTTATGAATAATTTTAAAATATTTAAGTAGCTCTTTCATCCCATTCAATAAATTAAAACTTTTTTTCAATATCAGTTGTCATCGTCAAATAAGTCATAGGTTCGTTTAAAGAGGTTAAGTGTATCCAGAATTTGGTTAAGGGGATTGACGGATGAGAACACCGTATCTGAAGCCACTGCTAAGGCTGAACGTTCAACAAACACAATATCATTATTCAATAAGGCTGGATTTTTTTCTTCATCTAAAGGGGCAGAAAAATCTACCGGGATACGTCTCTCTGTAACTGTACCATTGGGATTGAGGCGGACCAGTTTCGCCACGTATTCTGTCGCTCGACGATAATCAAATCCCCCTGCTTGTAATAAGGCCTGTTGTAAGCTCATATTGGGCGGTAGTTCTTTTAATCCCGGATTTTTAATTTCTCCCACGACACTTACATTGATGCGGTTCGGGGAAAAACTAGCTATGGCTACCTGACGCACTTCATCATCTTGTATGGCCTCGGCGGCGGGAATAAAAATGCGATCGCCATTTTGCAGTAAAGCATCGTCTCTAAATCTTCCCGTTTGTAAAAATTCCCAGAGGTTTACTTTTAAAATTTGTTCTTGTCCTGACAGTAAAGTACGTCGAACTTCAATGTTGCGAATGTCGGCTTTTGCCGTTAATCCGCCGGCGGTTTTGATTGCCCTTGTAGCGGTGGGAATCCCGGCCAAACTCTGTTGATCTCCAAGAATATTCCTATTTTGAAAGTTTAACGTATCATCCAAATTATTTGCCCTCACGTCATCTCCTGTTAAGGTATAAGGACCAGGACGATTCACTTCCCCAACGACACTAACGGTAATGGGAATACTTAAATTAGCAGAAAAATTGGCTGTAGCAGTCCTTAATACTTCCACAGGATCTACTTTTTCCGAACTGGGAATAATAATGCGATCGCCATCCCGTAGAATAATATTTTGTGTCAAATCACCTTGCTGAAGAAAATTCCAAAAATTAACGGGAATAGCGTATTCTTGACCCTTATAGTTACGGATGACTTTCACTTGACGAGTATCTGCTGAACCGTTGATACCATTAGCTAATTTTAAGGCAGTAATGAGATTAGGAAATTTTCTCCCCCGATCATTATTACCACCTTCAAAAGGCACAGAATAAGAGCCGGGATTTCTTATTTCTCCAACAATGGCAACCATTACAGGGCGAGGTGCGATCAAATTAACACTAATAATGGGATCTCTTAATAATCCTTGATTAACATACTCGTCACGGATTAATGATTCTATCTCCTCTAAAGTTAATCCTGCCACAGAAATGCGATTAATTAAAGGTAAATTAAGGGTACCATCTACCAAAACTTGATACTCTTTACTAAATTCGGGCACATTAAAAATATCAAGGGCGATGACATCCCCAGCATCAAGGGTATAAGGAAATTCTTGAAGGGGACTAATTTCCGGTGCGACAGGGTAATTGGTCCAATTAGGTGCGATGATAGGGTCATTAGTCCCGTTATTAGCTGGAGATAAAGGTTTTAATGGCACTCTTTGACTCGACTCTTGGGCGAATGCAGTGGGAGAAAAACTAATAAAAAGAAAAACTAATAGGGTTTCATAAAGGGTGAACTTAAACATAGTAAAGTAGTTACAAAAATATTTTATAGCATTGTATCCCATTTTCTCGCCGAGTTGTCCATGGTTACCGAGTTTCAAGAAGGAGTCTTTATTTGGTCTAAAGTATAGTTATCAGTTACCCATACTATCATTGGGTGACTATATATCATCTATTTCCGCTTCCCATTCCTCAAAGTCTATACCCTTGCACGTCTAAATAAATAAATAAATTAGATTTTGATACTCCTTTATGGGCAATTATTACCTATCAAAAAAAGTATCAATAATATTAAAATTTTACCTGGGGAATTAGAGCATATTTAGCTTCGTTAAATTAAATTGTTAATTGTTAATTCTTTCTCACTCTACTGCCTGGCGATAAGGTTCAACAGCTTCGCTGTAATCAATAGGGAGTACAGCACAGATATTTTCATGGGGACGAGGGATAATAACCCATGATTCAAGGGTAGCACCTTCAACCTTCCCTACTGCATCAATTCCTGCTGCCATAGCAGTTTTAACCTCAGAAACATCTCCCCGAATATTAACGTTAAAACGGGCACTTCCTACACGAATATAACCCACGAGGGTGACTCTACCAGCTTTAACCATGGCATCGGCGGCGGCTAAAATACCGGGAAACCCTTTTGTTTCTAAAGATCCTACTGCGGCTTGGGAAGGCATAAAAAATTCTCCTTTAATGATGATTAAATAAACTTATTCGTGAAATTATGATCGACAATTGTTCTTTTTCTTACAGAATTATTAACAATTAAGAAATAAAGTTATGAGCGATATGGTAGAGAGGTCTCTGTATATTCAATGGGTAGAATATCTACCACATTGGGGGGTGGATTAGGGACAATATAATGAGTTTGAACGACACCGCCAAAAACATTACCAGCCTCTCTAATACCTTCTGTCATAGCCCTTTTAACCTCAGAAACAGGCCCTCGAATGGCGATGACAAAATCACCTTTTTCCGCTTTATCAAAATAAACTAGAGTCACACGGGCGGCTTTTACCATAGTATCGGCGGCGGCGAGAATAGCGGGAAACCCTAAAGTTTGAATTACTCCTACTGCTTCAGGCATTGGTTATTAAAAAAAAATAAGTAACAGGAAGACAATCTTATCTCAATGATTTTTTTTGGCCGGTAGCCAGTTAAGAAACATCTTGATTCGATTTTGCTGAGGCTAATTTTATCACCTCTTGGGGAATAATCAAAGACCAGTGGTGAAGCTGCATGGCTAAAATTTGCACCCAAGTCCCTCCATCTAGATTGTAGCTTTATTCGGCAGATCCTAGTTATCAATTTCTTCTATGCCTTTAGACACTAAAAGTCGCTCTCTTTTTTTCTTGGCAATTTCTCGTAAACTAATAATCTTATCGGTTTCATCCACAATATCTCCAGTTAAAACTTCTAAGACATCTTCTAAAGTCACAACACCGGAAACTCCACCATATTCATCAATTACCACCATTAGGTGTTGATGAATTTCTTGGAAATGTTTTAATAAATGATCCGCCCTAATAGTCTCGGGGACAAAATTAGCACCACGAACTAAATTAGCTACTTTTTCCTCCTGTCTTCCTTGAATAATTGCTGTTAATAACTCATTTTTAAAACCAATACCAATGACATCATCAATGGAATCTTGAACAATTAAAATACGACTATGTTCAGACTTAATAATAAAATCTTGACATTCTTTTAAAATTGAATCTCCTTTAAGATAAGTAATAATAATTCGGGGAGTCATTAAATCTGCCGCCGAAAGATCATTAAGATGAAAAACACGGTTAATCATCTCTGCTTCATCTGCCTCAATTACCCCCTCATTGCTACCAATACTTGTTAATAATATAATCTCCATTTCATTGGTCGTTGGTAAAACTTTTCCCTGGGTTAAAGGTTCAGTTATTTTTTCCATTAACCATACTAAAGGAGTTAATATCAAAGTTAAAAATTGTACTGGTAAAGCCAAAAATAAAGCAAAATTCTCCGCATATTTTTGACCAATAGTTTTTGGCAATATTTCGGCAAAAATGATAATTAAAAATGTTAATAAACCAGAAAAAACTCCTAACCAGGTATCCCCTAAAATCTCTGTGGCTAAACTACCAATCATAATGCTACCGACAATATTAAAAATATTATTTAAAATAACGATAGTGGCGATGGGGCGAGTCATTTTTTTCTTTATTTTTAGTAAGGCTAAAGCCGTCATTTTTTTCGATTGTGCCCATTGTTTAACCTTAATTTCCGAAATTGAGAGTAAAACTGTTTCTGTGAAAGAACAAAAAGCCGAACCACATAAAACTATAACAACCATTGAAAAAAGAGTTAACATAATAAGTTTGGAGTTCGAGGGTAGCAAAACACGGGGAGGATAGGAACAAAGACTGACAGGTGGACAGGCAGGTAGAAGACACTTTGAAAAAGATGACTAGAAGAAAATTAATTGTTCATTGTTCATTATACTTTTGCTTCCAAAGACTTTAAATATTCGGTATTAACTCCAGACTCTCGCACTAAAGCTATTTTTCCTGTACGTGCAATTTCTTTAATGCCAAATTTATTTAACATGGAAATAATTGCTACCATTTTACCCGGGTCTCCCACTACTTCCAAAGTTAAACTGTCATCAGACATATCGACCGCCCTAGCCCGGAAAATTTGGGCAATTTGTAAAACTTCTCCTCTGGTATTAGTATTAGCACTGACCTTTACTAACATCAATTCCCTTTCTACACAGGGAATTTTTGTAATATCAGTAACTTTAATTACATTAATTAATTTATGCAATTGTTTCGTTAACTGTTCGATGGTATCTTCATCTCCGGGTACAACCATTGTAATTCTTGAAAAACTAACTTGTTCTGCAGGCCCTACGGCTAAACTTTCAATATTAAAACCTCTACGGGCAAACAATCCGGCAATTCTCGTCAAAACCCCTGCTTCATCTTCTACTAATACAGAAATAGTGTGCTTCATTGATATTTAGATTTTCGATTCGTTAAAAATAACTAATTTTCTGGGATCAAATTTTTGATTTAACTTACCATTGTATCAAAAAGCAAAAGACAAAAAATAATTATCAATGATTCACGACATCGTCTCATGTGGCATAATAATCTACTTTACCCCTTTATTGCCGTAATTATCCCATGAAAGTTACTATCCAAAAATTACAACAGTGGAAACAAGAAAAACGTCCCATTGTTAGTTTAACCGCCTGGGATTATGCGATCGCACAATTATTAGACAAAGCAGAAATAGACTTAATTTTGGTCGGAGATTCCTTAGGAATGGTAGCATTAGGGCATTCTAGCACCTTACCTGTGACCCTAAAAGAGATGATCCACCATACAAAAGCGGTGTGTAGAGGGGTTAATCGAGCCTTAGTGGTGGTTGATTTACCGTTTTTGACTTATCAAACCAATATTCGTCGAGCCATCAAATCCGCGGGGAAAATCATCAAAGAAACCAACGCAGGAGCCGTAAAATTGGAAGGGGGTTATCCCGCAATGATTGACACCGTAAGCCGTTTAACGGAAATTGGCATACCTGTAATGGCCCATGTGGGTTTAACGCCTCAATCCGTGAAAATTTTGGGCTATAAACAACAGGGTAAAACCATTGAAGATCAAGAAAAAATCTTCAGTCAAGCCATCGCCTTAGAAAAAGCAGGAGCATTTGCGATTGTTTTAGAACATATGACAGAAGATTTAGCCACTCGCATCACCAAAACCCTCTCGATTCCCACCATTGGTATTGGTGCAGGAAATCATTGTGATGGACAAGTTTTAGTGACGGCAGATTTATTGGGATTGTCAGAAAAACTACCACCTTTTGCGAAACCTTACGCCAATTTACGACAAATCATTCTCGATTCTGTCACGCATTTTTCTGAAGACGTTAAATTTCGTAAATTTCCTGAAAATTAAACTCATACCTCAAATGTTGGAGATGTCTATTATAAATCTAGGATTTGGACAAAAGTAGCAGTTTTGTCTAAGGTTCAATCACTAACTGTCAATGTCCCCCTGAGTGCCATCTGTACCTAGATACACTAAACCTTGCTCGATTTTGAGGGTGACAAAACTGGCGTCTCGAATTAAACAGGTGGCTTCTTTTACCCCTACAATGACGGGAATTCCCAGACGCATCCCTATTTGGGCCGCATGGGATCGGACCCCTGTTTCTTCGGTGACGATGGCAGCGGCTAAACGCATAGCGTCAACATATTGATTGTCGGTGGCCTTGGTTACTAATATATCCCCTTGAGAAAAGTGACTCAGTTGACTAAGATCTAGAACTACTCTTGTTCTTCCTGTTATCACTCCTTGCCCGATACCAACCCCTTCGCTAAGTAGGCCTTTGACAATTTCTACTTTGATTAAATCCGTTGAACCTGCAACTCCTTGTAATGTTCCTGCGGTCATAACGACTAAGTTGCCATCATGAAGTAACCCTTTTTCTCTGGCCACATTAATAGCCGCTTGAAATACTTGACGTAATCCGGGTAAATCTAATAATAATAAAGGTTTAACTCCCCAAACTAACTGTAATTGACGAGATACACTCACATGAGGGGTAATAGCAAAAATAGGGGTTTGGGGACGGAATTTGGAGACGTTACGTGCCGTTGCACCAGTTTTGGTTAATGTCATGATGGCTGAAGCATTGAGTTTTTTAGCTATTTGACTGACTGCCCCTGCGATGGCTGTCGGAATATTTTCATTATCAAAATCGTAGCTATAGGGAACAATAATTTTCTCCCTTTCTCGTTCAATTCTAGCGGCAATTCTAGCCATAGTAGCCACTGCTTGAACCGGGTATTTACCAACGGCGGTTTCATTGGAAAGCATTACCGCATCAGTACCGTCAAGAATGGCGTTGGCAACGTCGGAAACCTCGGCACGAGTTGGACTAGGACTATTTGCCATGCTATCTAACATTTGGGTGGCGGTAATGATGGGGATACCAAGACGGTTAGCAGTACGAATTAAACGTTTTTGTAAAATTGGCACATCTTCGGGAGGTAATTCTACCCCTAAATCTCCTCTTGCTACCATCACCCCATCACATAAAGATAGGATTTCTTCCATTTGTTCGATGGCTTCGTGTTTCTCGATTTTGGCAATTACCGGAGTAGATTTTCCGGCACTACTAATTAAGTCTTTGATCTCTAACACATCTTGAGGGTTCCGCACGAAACTTAAGGCCACCCAATCCACCCGTTGATCTAAGCCGAACATCAAATCTTTTTTATCCTTATCGGTTAAGGCTTTTATCGATAAACAGACATTGGGAAAATTTACCCCTTTATTACTAGAAAGTACGCCCCCTATCACCACTTGACAATGTAAATCCCTATTTTCCAAATCAATCTCTTTTACTATCATTTCCACTCTACCGTCATCGATTAAAATTCTGGCGTTAACGGAAACTTCCTGGGCTAAATTTTCATAGCTAATATAGGCAATTTCTTGATTACACTCTACCTCCCGACTGGTTAAAATATAGCGATCGCCCTCCTTAACTTCAATAGAATCACATTTAAATTTCCCTAAACGAATTTTAGGTCCCTGTAAATCCTGTAAAATACCAATGGGTTTATTTAACTCGTTTTCTGCCTGACGAATAAGACGAATACTGCGTTGGTGGTCTTCATGAGTATTATGAGAAAAGTTGAGACGAAAAGTATTAGCACCTGCGAGAATCATTTGACGTAAAGTTTCGGGGTTTGCACAACCAGGGCCAACAGTGGCTACAATTTTAGTCCGGTGGGAAAATTTGTCAGACATCACCAATTTATTACTGATAAAACGTGATTGATTATTATATCTTACTTTGGATTCGTTCCATAATGCTTAAGTGGAGTTCCAGCGGTTCTCATTTTGAAAAAGAATAAAGATAGTTCTAATCAATTCAAATAGAAGTAAAACTAAACAATATTACGATAAAAGGTTAATCTGTATTTTTGAACATCACCCCGAACTCAGATTTTTATTTGTGGCGGTCTGATAAATCATTGGCTAGAATTAGCAGAAATACACTTCGTGCCAAAAATTCAAAATCTTGAACGAAAAACCCTCTTTTCCCTCTAACTTTGATGTCATAATTGTTGGTTCTGGTGCGGCTGGTTTATATACCGCTTTATGTCTGCCAAATCATTTCCGTATTGCTGTCATTACGAAGGACAAATTAAAAAAAGGCGCTAGTGATTGGGCACAGGGAGGCATTGCCGCCGCCATTAATCCTGGTGATTCTCCTCAACTCCATTTTGAAGATACCCTTAAAGCTGGTGCGGGTTTATGTGATACTGAAGCGGTTAAGTTTTTGGTAGAAAATGCCGCTACTTCTATCAAGTCATTATTACAAATGGGGGTGGATTTCGATCGCCACAATGATCAATTAGCTATGACTTTAGAAGCAGCCCATTCTTTCCCCAGGGTTCTCCATGCCGCCGACACCACTGGTAGGGCGATCGTTTCTATTTTAAGGCAGAAAGTGCTAGAAAGTGACCATATTCAAGTCTATGAACAGGCTTATGCCCTCAGTTTATGGTTAGATGAAAGCAAAAATCAGTGTCAAGGGGTGAGTTTACTTCACGAAAATAAAATTCATTGGCTATCAGCAAAAGCGGTTATTTTAGGCACTGGAGGAGGAGGACAAGTTTTTGCTCAAACCACTAATCCTCAAGTTAGTACGGGGGACGGGGTAGCCTTAGCTTGGCGTTGTGGTGCTATTTTAAGGGACTTAGAGTTTGTCCAATTTCACCCAACGGCTTTAAATGTAGCTAATGCACCTCATTTTTTGATTAGTGAAGCGGTGAGGGGAGAAGGTGCCCATTTAATTGACGACGAAGGGAAACGTTTTACTTTTGACTATCACCCGAAAGGAGAATTAGCCCCCAGAGATGTGGTTAGCAGAGCTATTTACAGTCATTTGCATAAAATCAGTCAAGATCCGGCTCATGGTAAGGTTTATCTTGATTTACGCCCAATTCCTCATTCTCGCATTGAATATCGTTTCCCGAATATCATCAATAAATGTCAACAATGGGGGATAGATTTATTTTCCCAACCGATTCCTGTGTCTCCTGCGGCACATTATTGGATGGGAGGTATAGCGGTTAATCTTGATAATCAAACTTCTATCAAAGGTTTATATGCCATTGGCGAAACAGCTAGTACAGGGGTTCATGGTGCGAATCGTTTAGCCAGTAACTCTCTATTAGAATGCGTGGTATTTGCGGAAAGTTTTCGTCATTTATCCTTAGATTCTTCCCGTGAATTGGTACCAACGGTGGCAAATTATCAACGGATCAACGGTGATTGGGGGGAAGAAATGGATTTAATTGCTAACATTCGGGCCTGTTTACCTGTAGCGGTGTGGGAAGGGGCAGGAATTTGTCGTAATCAAGCAGGACTACAACAGACGATACAACAAGTCAAACATTGGCGTAACCAACTGGAAAAACTATCTATTTGCCAATTAATCATCCATCTTGCACCATCTCAACCCTATCAATTAACTTTATCTGTAGCGCAACAACAATTAAAACTGGCCGCCGAAACCCTTAATTTGGTGGATGTGGGTTATTTAATTCTCACAAGTGCCGCCTATCGCACAGAAAGCAGGGGAGGCCATTATCGTCTCGACTATCCCGACACCGATGATGATAACTGGAAAACCCACACTTTAGTTAAAGGAGAAAACTGGTGGAAAGCAATCAACAATCAACAATGAAAAAAGAGAATAGGCGATAGCAAATTAAATTTGTGCAACCTAAAAGCCTTGTGGAGACGTAAAAGTTTATGTTTCCACAAGACCAGAGTTTCTTAGAGACGTCTATTAAATTAAGGTGCCGGAGGTTCTACGGGTATGGGTATTTGAGGGGATGATTGAACAGAGGGTTGAGGCGATACTTGATTGAGAGAAGGATCACCATAATTAGGATAATAAGGGTTAAAACCAGCATAAGGATCAACGGTTTGAGTTGGTGCCTGAGATTTCCCCGGTAAGGTTGCTAAAGCGACTCTTTCCCCCCCAACCTCTTTAAGCATATCTAAGACCCCAATTACCTGACTGTAACGAACTTCCTGAGAAGCATGAAGTACCATTAAGCCGCTGGGGTTGAGACTGTGATAGTTTTTGATGGCACTGTAAAGTTGTACTTGGCTAACGGGTTGTTTTTCGAGATATAGTTGTCCTCTATTATCCAAACTCACCACTAACATCTCTCTCATTTGTGCTGTGCCGGTGGTTGCCTTCGGAAGGTTCAAACTAATGGCCTGTTGTCGAGAAAAACCCACTGCCGCCAAAATAAAAAACGTTAAGATGCAAAAAATAACGTCAATCATCGGCACAATTTCGATTCTGACTTCTTGTTCACTAATATCTTGCCATAACTTAAACGGTTTAACAGAGTGTTTCCCATGGTGAAAGTGATTATGAGCCTTCTTTCCTGTTACCTTCGATTCTGCGGATAATTGAGTCATAAGAAGTTAACTGTTTAAATACTAAAAAATTCAATAATAAAGATTTTTAATCCAAAGTGTGAAGTAAATCATACTGTTTATTCACTCTCCAATGTTACCTTAAATGTAGTTTTATGACCATTTCCATGGGATAGATTATTTTATTTTGAAATTTTAAGAGTTTAGGTTGACAATCACTGGAGATTTAGGATAGAATGAATCATTAATTGTTAATTGTTAATTGTCTATTAAGCTCTCCCCGCAGTACTCTCCGAAGTTACTCCCCCTCCTAGGGGGTTGGGGAGCTTTTAGTATTAACTTTTATTTTATAAAGGGTCTAATCAAGATCTCTACGCCCTTCTAATGCCCTTGCTAAAGTCACTTCGTCCGCATATTCCAGATCTCCTCCCATAGGTAAACCAAAGGCAATGCGGGTTACTTTCGTAAATGGCTTCAATAGTTGACCTACATATAAAGTAGTTGTTTCTCCTTCGATACTAGGACTGATCGCCATAATCACTTCTTTTATATTACCTTGTCCGACTCTTTGTATTAAGGTTTGAATGTTAAGTTGTTCAGGGGTAATGCCATCCATAGGAGAAATGATCCCTCCTAACACGTGATATAAACCTTGATATTCTCTAGTTTTTTCTAAGGCTATCAAGTCTTTAGAGTCTTCTACCACGCAAATGACATCTTGGTCTCGATTTAAATTACGGCAAATTTCACAAATACTATCAGCGGATAAATGAAAACACCGTTGACAGAACCCAACTTTTCTTTTTGCATCAAGAATAGCTTGGGCTAAGGCTTCGGCATCTTTATCAGCACGTTTGAGGATATGAAAGGCTAATCTTTGTGCACTTTTTGGTCCGACGCCGGGTAATTTTTGCAATTGTTCGATTAATCGTGCTAATGGGGGTGTAAAAATGGTTTTAATTCTCCTTTAATAATTGATAATGAATGGATCATTGACAGTTAACAATTGACAATTATTATATTTTAAATTTCTGGTTAATAACAAAAATTAATTGAGCTTTTGCCTATTATTATATATCACGAATAAAGCCATGATTAACATTTTTCTAGTTGTCCTAATAAAAAAACAATTTCATCAATTGTACTTCCTAAAGTCACTGAATTTGCTGTTGATTGGTTAACAATAATAGTCAAGACTAAATCTCCATAGCTATCGGTTTTTAAATATCCAGATAGGGCCGACACTCCTGTTAAAGTACCTGTTTTTGCTGCTAAATTATTGGCGATGTTCGTGTCTTTGTATCTATTTTTTAATGTGCCATTTACTCCTGCTATACTTAGGGAATCACGAAAAATATCCTTATAATCACTACTATCCATTAACTTTAATAAAGTAACTAGGGCTTCAGGGGTGATTAAATTATGACGGGATAAACCTGAACCATCCCTCAGTTTATAATTATTAGAAGATAGTCCAAAATTATCCATGATTTTAGCTAAAGATTCAAATTCATTTAAGGATTCATCTCCCAAATATTTTAGCAAAACTTCCGCATATAAATTGTTACTTTCTTGGTTAGTCGTTTTGATTAATTCTGCTAAAATAAGAGAATTTATTTCTAAAAATAGTTGTTGATTTTTTCCCTGCAGATTATCTTTACTATTAACAATAACAATCTGAGTATCTTTTATTTTAATCTCGTAACTAGTCAAAATTTCTATCAATGAATCTTGAAAATACTCAGCAGGTTTAGGAATAGATAAGTGCCAAATATTATCCTTTGTATTTATTGGCAAATCTCCTCTCAGTTCTAAAGCTGATTGGGCAAATAAAGGATTTATCGTTACATTATATTCTGTGTTTTGATCTCTAGTATAAACTTTATTTTCGATGACCCATTGCTTTCCAGCTAATTCATCTGACCACGTTAGAGATGGCTTTTCGTTAATATTGCTATGGTTTAAGGTTAAATTAACGGTGTTATTTTCAAGAATTAAACTATTAACAGGCACAGCAAAATAAAAGTAAATATCTTCAAATTCCCAAGTATAATTAGTCGTTGGCGATGATAGATAACCATCCATTAAAACTAGATTATTAATTTCTTTGATCCCTTGTTTTTGTAATTTTTGAGCTATAACTTCTAGCTGTTTTTTTGTGAAAGTGGGATCGCCTTTCCCTTGAATAATTAAATTATTTACATTGGGTGATTCCCTCTGAATATAAACAGGGGTCTTAATTTCAAAATCTGAGCCTAATTTTAACAAAGCGGCGGCAGTGATTAATAATTTAGTGTTAGAAGCAGGGATGAAATATTTATTACTATTCAACTCATATAAAACCTCATTACCTTTAATACTTTGAACTACAATTCCCCAATTTTCTTGTTGTCGAGAAGGTTGATTAATAATGGAATTGATTTCATTATTGAGATTACTTACACAAACTTTTTTCTCTGTGGTTTTAGGGGATTGTTGAGCCGTTATCGGTAAAGGCAAAAACAGAAAAAAATAACTTAAAATAAAAAATGAATAATGCTTCATGATTATAGTTTAACTTTATGGGGAATGAGTTAAGTTTTAATTTATCTATCAAAAACAAAAAAAACAATTTTTAACTATTAATTATTATCTATGTTCAATGAAATTTGTTATGTATTAAGATCCAAACAAGATGGCAAATATTTAGTCGCAAATATTGATAGTCAAGAGTGCGAAAAAAAAACTTATTTATTTGTTTTTAAAGAGGACTTTGATGCTCTAGGTTATATTAATCATCATGGTCCAGAATATAAGGATCAATTTACTGTAGAGTCCGTTTCTTCTCCTCAACTAAAATTGTTATTATCAAGATGGGGATTTTCGGGAATAGGTATAGTCCAAGACATACTTATCCCCAATATTGAATTTTACACAATGGATTAAAGTTAAATTAACTTCGATTTTACTAACTCTTGAATTTTTTTTCCGTCGGCTTTGCCTTTTAATTCTTTTATGGCAACTCCCATCACTTTTCCTAAATCTTTGATGTTACTTGCTCCCACCTGAGTAATAATATTAGTAATAATTTCTTCTAATTCAGTATCGGAAATTTGTGCAGGAAGATAAGTTTCAATAATGTCTAATTCTGCCTTTTCCTTATCTGCTAAATCTTCTCTACCCCCTTGAAGATACTGTTCAATGGAATCTCGTCTTTGTTTGGCTTGTTGTAATAAAATTTCAATTTCATCCTCAAGGGTTAAAGTAACTCCTCCTTTTCCTCGTAATTCCACTTCTTTCTCCAATAAAACTTTTTTAATACTTCTGACGGTTTCCAAGCGAATTTTATCTTTGGCTTTCATCGCTGATTTTAGATCTTCTCCAATTTGATCTTTTAAACTCATGATTTTTACTTTAATTAATGTTATTAATCTATACCTATTTAGTTTTTTCATCCTGGGATTCAGATCCCAATAAAAAACAATTGTGTTACGAAAAAAGAGGCTTCAGTGTCAAGGAAAAAATACCGAATTTGTGCCCTGTTCAGTTACAACAATAATTTGCAGGTAGATTCCGAGAATTTAAAATTTGATTTAATAAGTTTCGGATTCTATTTGATTAATAGGAATAAAATTCTCCCAAGGCAATAAAATGGGACGTTTAGTAAATAATAATTGACCCCGATGAGTTTTGCGATCGATTGCCACCCCGATAGGTGCTTTAGCTAATTTAAGGTGAAAATGGCAGTAAGTTTGATAGATTTCCTTCGCCGACTTAAGCATATTAGGATCTAATAAATCTGGAACACCCTTGGTTACGTTTGCTTGACCATCATTGCTGATACTAGGGATCATGTTTTTCCTCCTCTGAAATTAAAGCTTGACGATTAATGATTAACTATTATATTAATCAAATATCCATTATCTAAGAAAAGAAAAATATTAGTTGTGTGATCTACTTTCCACAACTCAAAATATATTATGAGTGAAATCGGGGGTATCTAAGATACCAACGAACATTGAGTAACAGGGCGAACGCATCTAAATTTTATAGATCAACAATCATGGGCAGAATCATGACATAGTTATTACTATTTACTATGGGCAAATAATTATCAACAAAATTGTGCCTCGACAATTATTAGTAACTCCTAATTCCTGATTATTAAAGATTTTTTGATCTTTTTTGCTAATTGTGTATGCAGTTGATGACTGGCTTTATAAGCTAAATAATGCGCACGGGGAATTTTGCCCAATAAACTTAAATCACCAATTAAATCTAATAATTTATGTCTAACGGCTTCGTTTTCAAATCTCAAAGGCGGATTTACCCAACCATTTTTATCGCAGACTAGGGCATTTTCTAAGCTACCCCCTTTTATTAAACCAGCTTCTTGCAATTGTTGAATTTGATCTGCAAAGCCAAAAGTACGGGCAGGTGCGATGGCAGTTGCAAAACTTTCTCGTTGAGGATACCAACTAAACCATTGATTTTCCAATACAGGATAAGGAAAGTCAACACCATAACTAAATTTTATTTCTGAGGAAGGTAACACAGCGCAAAAAGCATCATCTTTTCTGACCCAAATAGCTTCCGTGACAGTCTCAGTTGCCGATTCAAAAGGCTTGTCAGAAATGTAATCTAGGTGATTTACCCATATTTGTGCGGAACCGTCTAACAAAGGAACTTCAGATCCATCAATCTCAATTTGAGCATCATCAATACCACAAGCCATTAAAGATGCTAATAAATGCTCAACAGTTCTAATTTTGGCATCTCCATTACTCAATTCTGTGGAAAGGGTAGTTGTGGCAAGCGATTCTATAGTGGCAGGGATAATCGGTTTATTCGGTAAATCTACTCTCACAAAATAACGCCCTTTGCCCTTTTTGGCGGGGGAAATTCTAACCGTGGTTTTTTCTCCTGAATGAAGCCCAATACCGGATAATTCAAATGATTTAAACATTAATTTAGAGTTTTTAATATTTGCATATTTTTAGTTCAACAATCATAGTAATATCGATCTCCAAAGATTTATGCTTTGGGTGCAAGATCTCAATTAAAAATAGAAGTGTAAAGGTGAAGATATTATGTCATAATTAAGTCTATTGTCTATTTAGATTTAACGCCCGTGGTAGCGACGAAAATTCATCACCCCCATACAAATCATCATCTCAGAACAGGCTGGAAAGGTTTAATTGAAGAATATAAATCTTATTTACCCGTAACTCTAGCAACACCCATTATTACATTGAGAGAAGGAAACACTCCCTTAATAAGTGTCCCTATTATCTCAAAAATGATCGGTCGTAACATAAAAGTATTTGTTAAGTATGATGGATTAAATCCCACCGGGTCATTTAAAGATCGGGGCATGACTATGGCAATCTCTAAAGCCAAAGAAGCAGGGGCAAAGGCCGTAATTTGTGCTAGTACTGGTAATACATCAGCCTCTGCCGCTGCCTACGCTACAAGGGCAGGAATGAAAGCATTTGTGATTATCCCCGATGGTTATGTGGCTTTGGGAAAATTAGCTCAAGCCTTAATTTATGGGGCGGAAGTATTAGCAATTGAGGCAAATTTTGACCATGCTTTAACCATTGTGCGGGAAATTGCCGATAATTACCCCGTCACCCTTGTCAATTCTGTTAACCCTTATCGTTTAGAAGGCCAAAAAACGGCAGCATTTGAAGTGGTAGATACTTTAGGCTATGCACCTGATTGGTTAGCGATTCCTGTCGGTAATGCCGGGAACATTACTGCTTATTGGATGGGTTTTTGTCAGTATCACAGCGAAAATAGATGTGATACTTTACCGCGGATGATGGGATTTCAAGCAGCTGGATCCGCCCCTTTTGTGGAAGGACATCAAGTCTTAAAACCAGAAACCATAGCCACCGCTATCAGAATTGGTAATCCCGCCAATTGGGAAAAGGCTTTAGGGGTAAAAGAGGCTTCTCAAGGGGAATTTAATGCCGTTACTGACAGTGAAATTTTAGAGGCCTATCGTATTTTAGGTAGAGATGAAGGGGTTTTTTGTGAACCGGCAAGTGCGGCATCAGTGGCAGGGGTGTTGAAATTAAAAGATCAAATTCCTGATAATAGTACAGTAGTTTGTGTTTTAACTGGCAACGGTTTAAAAGACCCTGATAATGCCATGAAAACTAGCGAACTGGGCATTAGATCGGGAATAAAAGCGGATTTACAAGAAGTAGCTCGAATTATGGGCTTTGAGTAATAAATCATTAGTTTATTAACCCCCTGAACCTCCCCAAGAAAATGTTGTTATAATTATCCTTAAAAATAAAATGTCTGTGGATTCGGTCTGACAGGGGCATTAGCAGGACTATAATGTATTATGCTCGGATCTTTTGCCTAGTTAAGAGGAACAGTAGCAAAAATCCCCCTACAAAATATTTGATTTGTCGGCGGGAGTGTCAATTAAAATACTAATTATTAAGCTCCAATCATTAGCAATAAAAATTATGTATCAAGCACAAGTTTCCCCCGTAGTATTAGTAATTCTGGATGGTTGGGGTTATCGGAAAGACACACGAGATAATGCCATCGCCTTAGCAAAAACTCCTGTAATGGATAGTTTATTGGAAGCGTATCCTCACACCCTCATCAACGCATCGGGAAAAGCCGTTGGATTACCTAAAGGGCAAATGGGTAACTCAGAAGTGGGACATTTGAATCTGGGTGCAGGACGAGTTGTTCCCCAGGAATTAGTAAGAATTTCCGATGCCGTAGAAGATGGATCAATTTTTAAAAATCCAGTGTTAGAAGAAATTTGCCATGATGTCACCGAATCTAAGGGAAAGCTACATCTGATGGGATTATGTTCCGATGGTGGTGTGCATTCTCATTTAGATCATTTACTTGGTTTACTTGACTTAGCCAAATTACAGGGTATTTCTAAAGTTTGTGTTCATGTTATTACCGATGGTAGAGATACCAATACCCATGAGGGGGTAAATTATGTTAGGGCTATTGAAGAGCATATAGAAAAAATTGGTATTGGTAAAATAGTTACTGTATGTGGTCGTTATTATGCGATGGATCGCGATCGTCGTTGGGATAGAATTAAAAAAGCTTATGATTTATATACCACAGAAGGTTCAGGGGATGGCAGAAGTGCAGTACAAGTCATTGAAGACTCTTATAAGGAAGATCTAACTGATGAATTTATCGAACCCACCCGCATCGCTGAAGGGGCAATAACTTCGGGAGATGGTGTTATTTTTTATAATTTCCGTCCTGATCGAGCTAGACAAATCTGTTATGCTTTCACCATGGGTGATTTTAATGGTTTTGAGCGACAGAAAATTGATAACCTTAGTTTTGCTACTTTCACCCAATATGATCCCCATTTACCCGTAAAAGTAGCCTTTGAACCTCAGCAGCTTACGAATATCCTCGGAGAAGTTATCGCCAATGCCGGGTTAAAACAATTCCGCACCTCGGAAACGGAAAAATATCCTCATGTAACCTACTTTTTTAATGGTGGTTTAGAACAACCTTTGGAAGGTGAAGACAGAGAATTAGTACAAAGTCCCATGGTTTCAACCTATGATCAAGCACCAGCTATGTCGGCGGAAGAATTAACCAAGGTGGCTTCTAAGGCCATTGCTAAGGGAATTTACTCTCTCATTGTGATGAACTATGCAAATCCTGATATGGTAGGTCATACGGGCAAATTAGATAAGGCTCAACAAGCTATCGAAACTGTGGATACTTGTGTGGGTAAATTATTGGAGGCTATTAGCCGAGTAGGTGGCACAGTTATTATCACAGCCGATCATGGTAACGCAGAATATATGAAGGATGAAAATGGTAATCCTTGGACTGCACATACCACAAATCAAGTACCCTTTATTTTAATTGAAGGAGAAGGACGTAAAATAGTTGGTCATGGTGATAATGTGCAATTACGAGAAAATGGCAAATTAGCAGATATTGCCCCCACAATCCTTGATATTTTACAATTGCCTAAACCCCCGGAAATGACGGGGGAATCTTTGATCACAACATCGGAATATGAAGTGAAACAAAATCGCACTCCCGTCAGCATATCGGTTTAAATGAAGTTATGGGTAATTGTCTTCAATGGGTCCTAGATCTGAGATAATAGGGTAGTTAAAATAATAAATTTTGCCAATTATGACCGTTTATCAATTAGTACAAATTATTTGGGTTGTTTCCTGCACACTGTTAATAATTCTAGTCTTATTACATTCTCCCAAAGGTGATGGATTAGGCGGCATTGGAGGTCAAGCACAACTTTTTTCTAGTACGAAAAGTGCCGAAGCAACTCTTAATCGAATTACATGGATTTTAAGCCTAACCTTTATTAGTTTAACCGTTGTGTTAAGTGCTGGTTGGTTAAATAATTAACAATTGATAATTAGTTTTGCCCCTAACTCCCATTGTGGGGAATAAATTAGGCTAAAATTTTTCATTATCAATAATCAACATAATCTTGAAAAATTTACCGCAATTTTGGGTTAGGGGGGCTTATTAAACAGATAGTTAAAAATCAATTACAGTCTATATTAGTTGTTTTTTTTGCTACTTTAATACTGGTGAATTTAAGTCGTGCTGTTAGGGCTACAGATACTAATTTACCTCCTTTACAAGTTCATCCTTTACCGGTTTCCTTACAACATTGGACCGCCCATAACCAAGGAGACTATTTTAGTGAAATTGAGCCTCATTTAGCCGGTTATTTAATTTGGTCACATTTTCCTGTTAAGGTTTATCTACAATCTCCTGATGCTGATTTATCTCCTGCTGGCTTAACTCAGTTTCAAGAATGGCAAAAAGCTTCTAAAATAGCGATCGCATCATGGAATCCTTATTTACCATTAATAGAAGTTGATACCCCAGAAAATGCCGATATTCTGATTTATCGTCGTTATCCAGAGTTTAAAGCAGAAATTAACCCTGACACAGGATTATATAACCTCCCAAGAGCAAAAGCGGCTACGACCACGGTAAAATTTTACTTGACGAAAACTCAAACGCCTCAACTGTGCCACAAAATGACGATTGAAGTTAATCCCCATCAAACTTTTGACTATTTACTAACTAATATTACTCATGAATTGGGTCATGCCATCGGTATTTGGGGACACAGTTTAAACAATGCAGATATAATGTATCATTCCCACACAAGAGAAATTCCGACTATTTCCCCCCAAGATATAAATACTCTCAAAAAAATTTATCAACAACCCACTCGTTTGGGTTGGAATATTAATTAAAAATTAGAGTAGTGCATTAGCAAAGTGTGGGATAGGTGATCGGCCATGGCAATTCCACTGTTGACGAACTTAACAAAATCTGGAATTAGATTGACACAATTAACCTCCAATCCCAAATCGAACTCACGTTGTTGGGGTTTAATTTTTTTTCCGCCCCATTGTGGGTTATATTGAGAAAGTGGAAAAGCCCATATTTTACTTACTGATTTCCTCCAAGATCATAGGAATTAATCAAGCCCAGCTAAATCAATGAATAAGATTAATATTCGTGGTGTCGATCATTCTTATCAATTTACCGAAAGTGAATCTGCCGACTCATCCAAACCAGTACTGGTTTTCATTCACGGATGGCTACTAAGTTATGAATATTGGGCACCGTTAATCAATCAACTCAAACGTGAATATTCTTGTTTAGCCTATGATTTAAAGGGATTTGGTCAATCTCAACTGCCATCTTCATTCATAAAAGGGGAAAATAGCGGCAAAAATCAACCACTACTAACAAATTTATCTCTGTCCTTTAATTTACATAGTTATGCTGAAGACTTAAAGGAATTACTAATACAATTAAAAATAAATAAGGCTTGGCTTGTCGGTCACTCTTTGGGTGGCAGTATTGCCTTGTGGGGGGCGGATGTTTGTTGCGACATGGTTGAGGGGGTAATTTGTATTAATGCCGGAGGTGGAATCTACCTGAAAGAAGAATTTGAACGTTTCCGCAAAGCAGGAGAAAATCTCATTAAATTTCGTCCTCAATGGTTATTAAATGTCCCTTTTTTTGACTTTATTTTTGCAAGGATGATGGTTAAAAAACCCTTAGAAATTAAATGGGGAAAACAAAGACTTAAAGATTTTTTATTTGCAGATGAACAGGCGGCCATCAGTTCACTATTAGAATCAACAACCGAGGATGAAGTCCATTACTTACCGCAAATAGTATCCCGTCTACGTCAACCAGCATATTTTATCGCCGGGAAACAAGATCAAATTATGGAAACTCAATACGTAAAACATTTAGCAAGTTTTCATACCCTTTTTCAACATTGCGAACAAAATGTTTATGAAATTGACGAATGCGGACATTTTGCCATGTTAGAACAAACAGAACTCGTAACTGAATACACTTTTGATGTTATTCAAGCTTATCAAAACAATATATATGGGAATAAAATGCTACGATAGTTTAACAAGTTCATAAGTTCAATATTTTAGAATTGGTCTCACCCTGAAAATAATTATGCTCATCAAATGTTTATCTTCATTGCTTTTGCTTTTCTCTGTTTCAAGGGTTTTTGTTAACTTAAGTCCTAAAAATTAGTTACAATGGACATTCTTATTTATCTCTACTTTGAAAAAAAAACTCACCTTGAGAAGTTTTACCATTACAATTATCCTAAAAATTATTTTGATCTTTAGCAGTGTAAGGAGAAGTATATGTTAGACCGCAAAATTTATCAGATGTATAAAGAAGGTTGTGATGTCTCTGTCTTCCTGCGAGATCAACAACGTTGGATTGAAGATGCACAAATTATCGGCATCGAGGGCGATGTAGTTTCTATTCGATATGAAATGGAAGAAGACTACGAGAATAGTTCGTGGGAAGAATTTGTACGCCTTGAAAGCATTGGTGCTATTAGTCGTAAATTAGCCTCTGTTCCTCGTGGCTATGCTGATGTACTGGTGTCCGATGATTGTCCTGAGGCCGAGCAAATTTCTCCTCGTCATCAGGATCAGGAATAATTAACGTGAGTTTGGAGATAGGGACAAGTAATAATAAAGATTTCCTTGTCCCTATTCCCTTAATTATCAATTATTAACTGTCCATTGTCCTTTATTAAAGATCTATGTCATTAGATAAGTTTTTGGTTTGTGAAGGGGATTTGCCTTCGGAAATTTTTAATCAGTATTTTCAAGCTGAATGTTTAGCCGTGGATACCGAAACCATGGGTTTAGTGCCTCAGCGAGATCGCCTCTGCCTAGTACAAATATGTGATCCCAAAGGTTTTGTTACTGCCATTCGCATCGCCAAAGGACAAACTTCAGCACCTAATTTGACTCAACTATTAGAATCTTCTGCTATTACGAAAATTTTTCATTATGCCCGTTTTGATGTAGGTCAATTCAAATATACTTTTAATGTCGAAACAAAATCTGTTTTTTGCACAAAAATTGCCAGTAAAATTGCCCGTACTTATACTCAAAGCCATGGTTTAAAAAGTCTAGTACAAGAATTAGAGGGGGTAGAGTTAGATAAGAAAGCTCAAAGTTCGGATTGGGGAAATGTTAACAGTTTATCGCCCGCACAACTCAGTTATGCGGCTAATGATGTTCGTTATCTAATACCCGTAAGACAGAAATTAACTACAATGTTACAGAGAGAGGATCGCTGGGAATTAGCCAAGAGGTGTTTTGACACTATTTCTCTGTTTGTTGATTTAGATCTAATGTATTATACTAACGTTTTTGAACATCAAACATAGGGGATATAATAGACCTCTTGCAAAAGTCAAAAAATCTGGTCGTCAGAGAAGTCAGGAGTCAGGAGTCAGGAGTCAGAAAGGCTTGGATAATCCAAAATCCAAAATTACCTAACCGAGAAATCTATTTTTGCAAGGGGTCTAATAATATGATGTCTTTACCGAATTGACTAATCGCAATAAGAAATCAATTTTGATCCTCATTTGTCAATGGTTAATGGTCAACCATTCATGGTTTTTTTGAATCAATAGGGTATGGATCATGTTATGTTTTTACTGGTAGCCATCGTTACCGTCCCAATGTTGATTTTCATACATATAAACCTATAGAATGACTCTTGCTAAATTTCCCCAGAAAACGGGCTTTTATAAAACCTTAAAACTTCGTGTTGATGAATATTTCACCCAAGAAAAACTTAATTATCAGGGTAATCGGCAAATATTTTTCAAATCAGGAATTATCTTTACAGGCTATATCACTTGTTATCTTTTACTCGTCTTTTTGATCCATAATATTTGGGTGGCTTTATTAATCGGGTTTCTGCTGTCTCAGTTTTATGTCATGATTGGTTTTAATATTCAACATGACGCAAATCATAACAGCTACTCTCAGCATTCATGGCTAAATAAACTAGGCTCATTATCTTTAGATTTTGTGGGCGGTAGTAGTGCCTTGTGGCAACAAGCCCATAATTTTCTGCACCATACCTACACTAATATCGATAACATTGATGCGGATATGGACACTTTATCTTTATTAAGATTAAATCCTAATCAACAATGGAAACCTTGGCATCGTTTTCAACATTTATACTTTGTTTTGGTTTACGCGATTTTATTATTTTATTGGATTTATTTGTCTGATTTTCAAAAACTAATTACAGGTAAAATAGGCGATTATAAATTACCAAATTTGGGCTATAAAAGACTTAGTGTTTTATTTTCATTCAAGGCATTTTATATTTTTTATGCCTTAATCTTGCCTTGCTTTTTTCATCCTCTATTCCATGTAATTATTGCGAATCTGCTAATTTTGGGCATGGTAGGATTTAATCTTTCGATTATTTTTAATCTCGCTCATATCATGGATAAAAATGACTTTCCTATGGTTGAAGATCAATACTTACAAAATGAATGGGCAATACATCAGGTAAAAACTACGGCCAATTTTGCGACTAATAACTGGCTTTTAACTTGGTATTTAGGAGGATTAAATTTTCAAATTGAGCATCATATTTTTCCCCGAATGTCTCATGTTCATTATCCCAATATTCACCGCATAGTTAAAGAAACTTGTCAAGAATTTAACATTGACTACATTAATTATGGTACTATTCGAGAAGCGGTTATTGAGCATATAAATTATTTACAAAAGTTGGGAAAACCACAATTAACAGTAGTGGAAGCAAGTAGCGATTTTTGAGCTCAGAATAATCACCTTACCGTATTATAAGTTAAACCTGTTAATCTGTCCTAATCTCTTTTTCTGTTTCTATAGCAGTCCTGAATCATTGATGAGAAGACACTAACCCCATGGCGAGATTTTCTCAACAGCATTTATTCTTACAAATCAAATAGGATTGCTATATATCATGAACTTTTAAAATTATTTTGCGTCAGGTTAACTGGCGTTAAAATTAATTTTATTTAGATTATATGTCTTCCCTAACTCGTTATTCTCTGATTATTTCTACTCTAATTACTTTAATTTTTAATCCTTTTACTAAGGCCATCGCTGCGGACAAAATTATTTTAAATTATAGTGTGTTGCACCAGTCTATCCCCGTTGAAGATTTAACTGTATTTTGTGAAACAGAAGAAATTTCCCCCGCTTTAAGTGATTTCTTGAGGTTAGCAAACCAAAAACCGCAAAATGTAAGAGATACTCTTTGCCGAAAAATTCCTGTGAATGGGGTAATGTTGTCAAAAATGTTAAATAATCCTTTGGGGGGAGTCGTATTGGATGTTTTTGCACAGGTGATTACGACTCCAAGTCAGAAAGCCAGTCGAGAATCTTTACGGGGTGCGGTGGTCACATCAGCTTTGAAAGATAATAATATTAGTATTATGGAAGTAGCGCAAAGTTATCCTACCACTGAAGTTCATATTAACGGCGATCGCTTAATGGAAATTTACCAAAAAATAGAAGGAATTTTAGGCACTATTCCCTTGTTGTGATCATTTAATATTTCCTGTGTAAGATCAAATTGAAGCCAAGAAAAACCCACACTCTGATAATGCAAAAAGCATGGGTTTAGATTATTATTTATATTTTGATTTTGCAAAGGCGATTTATCTGAAACCAACCGCCGCTTGCCAAACAAAAGCTAATAACAAAAAGAATAAAGGGATGATAGGCAATATGTCTACTAAAGGATTGAAAATTTCATAAGCCTCTGGTAGTTTAGCCAATAATATAGTAGCTTCCATAATACAAATAGTTCCTTGGTAAACTTATTTTTCTAATTGGTAATCTATATTATCATCATCAGTGAAAAATCTCACAAATTCTTATAAAAACGTATAATTTTTAGTTGTTTGTTGAGTTTTTTTTCGGTAGTCCCAACATTTGGGCGTTACTTTTCCCAGGGGCTACCATTGGATAACAATTTTCATCTTTTTTAACGTGAACATCTAATAACACAGGACCATCATGGACTAACATTTCAGCGATCGCACTAGATAATTCACTACGATGGTGAACAACCATGCCTTTAACACCGAAAGCCTTAGCTAAGAGAGCAAAATCAGGCATTCCAGTTTCCATATTAGAGGAAGAATAACGCTCACCGTAGAAGGTTTCCTGCCATTGACGAACCATGCCCTGCCAACCATTATTGATGATGACAATTTTTGCTTTGATGTTATATTGAGCCAGAGTGGCTAATTCCTGTAAATTCATTTGAAAACTAGCGTCACCACTGATACAGATAACCTCCTCATCGGGTACAGCCACTTTTGCACCCATAGCTGCGGGTAACCCGAAACCCATCGTACCCAGACCAGCACTAGAAATCCAACGGTGAGGGCCTGTTTTTAAGAATTGTGCCGCCCACATTTGATGTTGACCTACGTCTGTGGTGTAATAAGCGTTAGGGGCCTGATTTCCTACTTCGACAATGACTTCTTGAGGGGAAATCGAATCAACGGGATGGGGTACTTCTAAAGGATAGTCTTTTTTCCAGCCATAAATCCGTGCTAGCCAATCTTGAGTTAAGGTATCTTGAGTCGGTAAATCTAACTCTCTGGCACGTTGTAAAATTTGCTCTAAAACTTGACGCACATCCCCTACAATTGGCACATCAGGACGGCGATTTTTGCCCACCTCCGCAGGATCAATGTCGACATGGATTACTTTTGCAAAAGAAGCAAACTCATCTAATTTTCCGGTAACTCGATCATCAAATCTCGCACCAACGGCAATTAATAAATCACACTCACTCACGGCAAAGTTAGCGTAGGCAGTACCATGCATTCCCAACATCCCCACGGAAAGAGGATTATGTTCATCGAAAGCACCTAAACCCATTAAAGTAGTGGTAACGGGTAATTGGAAACGCTCCGCTAATTCCTGAATTTGAGCATGGGCATTGGACAAAATAGCACCACCACCAACATAAAGTAATGGTTGTTTAGCACAGGCAATTAATTCCACTGCGGCATTGATTTGACGAGGATTCCCTTTGACCGTAGGGCGATAACCGGACAATTTTACCTTTCCGGGATTGACGGGCATATATTCGCATCGTTCTAAACCCACATCTTTAGGAATATCCACTAAAACAGGACCTGGTCTGCCTGTACTCGCAATATAAAACGCCTCGGCAATAATCCAAGGAATATCTAGCGCATGACGGGCAACATAAGAATGTTTAACAATGGGTAAAGTAATACCATAAATATCTGTTTCTTGAAAGGCATCTGAACCAATAGACGCCCTTGACACTTGTCCGGTAATGATTACCATCGGAATAGAGTCCATATGCGCGGTAGCGATGCCTGTAACTAAATTTGTCGCTCCAGGACCAGAAGTCCCAAAACAAACCCCAACTTTACCCGTAGCACGAGCATAACCATCAGCCGCATGAGCCGCACCTTGTTCATGTCTAACGAGAATATGTTGCAATTCGCCTTTTTCCTCAAAACGGTACAATTCATCGTAGATAGGTAAAATTGCACCGCCGGGATAACCAAAAATATGCTTAACTCCATGACGACAAAGACTATCCATCAAGGCATAAGCACCAGTACATTGGAGGGGAATTACATCCGTTGATAATTTGAAAGAAGGAATATTAGAAGCTACCATAGATTTTCGTATTTAGCAATCCACAACTTTGTCTATATCTTGATTGTAGAATTAGTTGCAAATTATGTGTTTAAATTTTCTTGATTCTTTACATAGTTATCCTTGATTTTACCATGATGGAGAATGCCTAATGAATAACAATTGATATAGACAAAATAATTAATTTACGAAAAAGGTTGTCAAAAATAAAAATAATGGTTAGGATGGTAAAGGCAACGCGGGATAGAGCAGCCAGGTAGCTCGTCGGGCTCATAACCCGAAGGTCGGTGGTTCAAATCCGCCTCCCGCCATTTTTTCCCATTAGAACACAAAAAGATACAGAGAATATTGGCAATTATTTTATCTTATTTGTCTTCAAAAGTGATAATTCTTCAACTAAACTCACGCTACACTAGACTTAAATATATCCTCGGTTAACAATCAAATCGATTATATTTTGCTGATTGTTAATTGTTCATCGTTAATTGTTTAACTATGGTTATCCATGAAGAATTTAAGACAACTATTATTGATTATCACCTCATATTAGTTTTCCCAGATACTTCCTTTTTAGACGTCCTGAAAAAATTGGCTATGGGTTATGAGTATTTAATCGTAGTAGATGACTTATTGCCTTTGGGGGTTATTTCTCAGCGTCTTATTCTGAAAATAATTGCCTCTAATGTTAATATTTATTCTTTAAGGGCAAAAAATTTTTGTCAAAGTTTCCCCAGTGCAAAAGAGCCAAATTTACCAGATATATTCACCATTGCTCAAGATATTTATCAAGATAAGTATCTTGTTTATGGGTGTTTAAATAATCGAGGTCATTTGATGGGAATAATCACTGCAAAAAGTCTTTGTTGTTATTTTAATAACGAATCTTTTTACCAACAAATTTCTTTAGAAGAAGTTATTGAGCCTAATTTAGCTAAAATTAATAACGATATTTCTTTATTATCAATAATTAAAAGTTTAAGCATAAATAATCACCTTCAAGGATTTATTTTTGAAACGGATTCTTGTGTTAAAATTTTAAATATCTCCTCGATAATTGCCGCTGTTACTAAGCATAGTTGGACAAATAAAGCCATCAGTGAGCTAGAAATTAAACCTTTTACTTATTTGGAGGATCGAGAAAAAATTACTGACATCAGTAAACTATTAGAGCAAAATTTAAGTCTATTAATTAATTACTATTTTTCTGATTATATTATTAATTCTTGTGCTATTAATTATGGAATAATTAACGAAAATTTTAGCGATGACTCTTGTTCTTTTTTCATTTATAATCGACTTAGTTTAGTTACTTCCCGAAATTTAATTAAAGTTTTAACTCCCCAATGGCAACATCAATATTTAAAACAACAACAAAAAGAAATTGATAGGATCAAAAATGCTTTTAAAATTGAAAGAAAACAAGTTGAAAAAGAAAAGTTAATATCTCAACTTAGTCAGCGCATTCGTAAATCTCTTCATTTAGATGAAATTTTAACCAGTACTGTTAATGAAGTGCGAGAGTATTTAGATTGCGATCGAGTTATCGTCTATCAGTTATATCCCGATGGAGATGGAGTTATTATTGCCGAGTCAGTAATTCCGGGGGTAATGTCTATTTTAGGGCGAGTAGTACAAGATCACTGTTTCGCCAAAGATTTTATTCAACCCTATCTTAACGGGAGGATTCAGGCGGTAGATAATGTTTTCACGGCAAATCTGTCTCCCTGTCATCTGGATTTATTGTTGGGGATACAAATACAGGCTAACTTAGTTGTACCTATTATTTTTCATGATCGACTCTGGGGGTTATTGGCGGCACAAAATTGTCTTCAACCCCGTCAATGGTTGGAAGATGAATTAGAATTATTACAAAAACTAGGCTCACAAGTAGCCATTGCCATTCAACAGTCGGAATATGCTCAAAAAGCCTTACAAGTAGCCGAATATCAGACTGCTATTGCCAAATTAGGAAATACGGCCTTAATCAGCAATGACATAAACACCTTGATGAATACCACCGTTAAGATTGTCAGCGACACACTAAAAGTGAAGTATTGTGACTTGTTGGAATTGCAATCGAATCATGCCTCTTTTTTACTCAAAGCAGGGATAGGTTGGTTATCAGATTGGATAGGACTAGCACAAATTGGTTCATCTCCCCGTTGGATGCCAGGTTATACTCTTAACATGATGCAACCCGTGATGACAGAGGATTTATTCGTAGAAACCCGTTTCAGTCCTTCTCCGTTCTTACATAATACGGGAATTGTTAGTGGTGCAACGGTGACCATTGGAGGCAAGGAAAATTGTTTCGGTGTTATGGGTATTTATAGTCAAATTTCCCGTAAATTTACCCCCGAAGAAATTAATTTTTTACAAACCGTTGCCAATGTTTTAGCTACGGCTATTGATCGCAGTCGAACCCAACGACAATTGAGCTACTTTTTTAATCTTTCTCTGGATATGTTTTGTATTATGGGAAACGATGGCTCATTTAAACGGGTTAATTCCAGTTTTCTGACGACTTTGGGTTATACGCAAAGGGAGATGGTTGACCATAATGTACTTTCCTTTGTGCATCCTGACGATGTAGAAATCACGAAACAAGAGTTAGAAAAATTGAGTAGTGGTTTCCCTAGTGTCAATTTCGAGAATCGTTGGTTAACAAACGATGGACAATATCGTTGGTTGGCGTGGAAAAGTCTCCCCTATGAAGAAGGCATTATTTACGCCGTTGCTAGAGATATAACTCTTGCAAAACAGGCAGAATCTCAATTGCGTAGTCTCAATGAGGAGTTAGAAACAAGGGTAAAGGATCGCACGGAAGAATTAGAACAAACTACCACCCAATTAAGGACATTTGTACAAACGGCGGGGACTGTTTTAGTGGTACTTAATCAGGAATATCGTATCCTGGAATGGAACGAGGAAGCGGAAAAAGTCTTTGGTTGGCAAAGAGACTCGGTATTAGGGGAGGACTATTTCCTACTCTTTATTGCCCCTGATCAAAGAGATATTTTGAGAGATAAATTAAATATAACTTTAAAGGTCGGAACAGTTCAACGAAATTTAGAGAATAAAATCTTAACAGCCAATGGTGATGAGAGGACATTGTTATGGAATGTTAACCGTTTCACGGACAATCATGGTCAGGGAATTGGTATTATTGCCTGTGGACAAGACATCGAAGAAGTTAGACTGGCACAATTACGATTAAAATTAAGTGAACAACGTTTTCGTAGCATTTTCAATCAGGCGGCGGTAGGTATTGTACAAGTGAGTTTACCTGGTAAGCTAGTATTAGTTAACGATAAATTTATCCAATTAATGGATTATACTCGTGATCAGTTAGTGGGTGTAGATTTTCATTCCTTAATTCACCCCGACGATGTTTCCCCTACTCTCACGGATTTATCAGGTTTATTAGCTGGTTATCATGCCACTTTTGAAAGGGAAATTCGTATTCGTTGTGCCGATGGTCAATTTTTGTGGGTTAACTTAACTATGTCGGTGGTATGGGTCGCTGTTGATCCTTCTTACTTTATAGCTGTAATTAATGATATTAGCGATCGCAAACAAGCAGAAGCCTCTTTACAGCAGAGTGAAGCCAGATTGAATAGTGTATTAAGTTCTTTGCAAGACGTAGTTTGGTCAATGTCATTACCAGATTTACAGCCACGTTATATCAACCCTGCTTGCCAAATATTATATGGTTATTCTCCAGCGGATATTTTAGCCAATCGAGGTATTTTATTAGAGATGGTAGTACCAGAATACCGTCAATTAGTAGAAAATACTTGGGCGGATATTATGGAAAGTTACGAGTTAGGCATTTTACAAAACGATTATGGTAAAAACTGGGAGTTAGAATATAAAATTCAGTTATCTACAGGGGATACTCGTTGGATTCGAGAACGATCCCATATCGTGTATGATCATTACGGTAGGGCAGTAAGCATTGATGGTATTTCTACGGATGTAACGGAAAGACATCAAGCGGAAGAAAAGCTGTTTAAATCTTTACAAGAAAAAGAAATTTTACTTAAAGAAGTCCATCATCGGGTAAAAAATAATTTATATGTTATCTCCGGATTGCTGAATTTACAATCTAGTTATGTAGAAGACGAAGCGGTAAAAGACCTCTTTCAAGACAGTCAAAATCGGATTCAGACAATGGCAGTAATTCATGAACAATTATACCGATCCAATGACCTTTCTGAGATCAATTTTGCCGACTACATTAATCAATTGGTATCCAATTTGTTTCTTTCCTATAACCACTATCACACAGGCATCAAACCCGTTACCCATTTACAAGAATGTCATTTAAGTATTGAAACCGCCATTCCAGCCGGATTATTAATCAATGAATTAGTCACCAATGCCTTTAAACACGCTTTTCCCACGGGAGAAGGAGAAGTTACCATTAATTTGGCAGTAGAAGTAGAAGAGAAAGAAAGGGTAAAATTGGAAATAAGAGATAATGGTATCGGATTACCGCCAGATTTAGACTGGGAAAAAAATAACTCTTTAGGATTAAGATTAGTAAGATTATTAAGTCAACAATTAGACGCTGAAATATCAGTGGATACCAATAATCAAGGCACTGTTTTTTTAATCACATTCACTCCCTAACCTCTGTTGATTCATGAAAAATATAGACGAAACAAAAATGAAACTTGCACAAATTCTGATAGTGGAAGACGAATTAATTGCCGCCGAGAGTCTGGCCTTAGATTTAGAAAAACTAGGTTATCAAATTTGTGGCATCGTTAACTCAGGAGAAAAAGCGATCCAAAAAGTGGGAGAATCTCAACCTGATCTGATTTTAATGGATATTATGTTAAAAGGGAAGATGGATGGTATCACCACCGCACAAGCCATTTATCGTGAACATAAAACTCCCATAATTTATCTTAGTGCCTATGCTGACGCTAATACTCTTAAGCGTACTAAATCTACCCCCGTTTATGGTTATTTAGTGAAACCTTATAAAATGGTTGATGTTTGTACTACTATATCCATCGCCTTAGCAAAGTATGAAGAAGATATGAAGAGAGAAGTGGATTTATCGGAGGAGAAAAAAATAAATCAAATCAAAACTCAGGCTTTAGCTACCGCTTCTCATGATTTACGCACTCCCTTAACTAATATTCTCGGTTATACTGAATTAATTAGGGATTATGGCGATCGCATTCCGTCAGAGAAAAAAGAAAGGTACTTTAATTTTATTAAATCTGCCGTATTCAAAATGACAGATTCCCTTGAGGATTTATTACTAATAAGTAGGGCAGAAGAAGGAAAAATTGCCCTTTCTCCGCAAAAATTTAATATAGTAGAATATCTCAAGATAATAGTAAATGAATATAATAATTTATCAGAAAATCATGAGATAAAATTATATACAAATAAAGAAAATCATCAAGTATATTTAGACCAAAAAATTCTCAATCATATTCTTAATAACTTAATTTCTAATGCCATCAAATACTCTCCTGACGGGGGAAAAATTACTGTAAAAATAAACTGTCAAGAAACACAAATTATCTTAGAAATAGAAGACCAAGGTATCGGAATCCCAGAAAATTACCGAGAGAAACTATTTACCCTTTTTGAAAGAGCCGATAATGTGGGTAAAATAAAGGGTAATGGTTTAGGATTATCAATAGTAAAAAAAGCAGTAGATTTACAGGGAGGAAAAATAGAAATTAAAAGCAAAGAAAATGAAGGCACAAAATTTATTGTTACCGTTCCCCAAGGAGAATTGGACTTGTTTGGCGATGACATTAGCTAAAGTATAAAGGCGAAGAAAATGGTATTAATTATTCAAAAATTGCGATTGGTGATCAAGGAAAAAGAAGTTTTTACTATGATTACCAATCAATCTTTTACTCTATATTTTCAATCCCTTATTATTCCCATAAACGTCGCCTTGCACTACCATTAAATCTAGTATGACTATCTCTTAATAATTCGGGAATGTTGAGATTTTCAGGGCACTTTGGCAAACATTCACCACAATCCGTACATTTATCAGCTTTTTGACCCCAAAACCAATGTCCGGCATTTTCTAACATCTGATAACGATAACTTGCGTATTCCGCCATCTCCAAACCAACTCCTAAGTTACGGAGTCTCAAAATTTCAGGGATGTTAATATTTTCAGGACAAGGTAAGCATTGATAACATTGTAAACAACGATCGCTTTTTAAAGTATTTGCGAGATTTTTTTCTATCTTCTCGAAGGTTGCTAACTCTAAAGTCGTTAATTCTTGATCATTATCGGCTACCGATAACGGAGTAATTAATTCATCAGGGTTACTCGGACCAACGCTTAGGGTTGTAATTCGGCAATCACTCAAGAGAAAACGATAATTTAAGAGCAAAGGGGCAAAAGGTTGACAAATTTGGCTTAATTTCGCCGAAGGTTGATGTAAACGTCCACCTTTGTCTGCCGGAGAAATAATAAAAATTCCTAAATCTTCTTTTTTGGCTAATTCAATAATAAGTGCATGACGTTGAAAAAAATAATAATAATGGAGATTAACAAACTCGAAAAAACCCGTAGAAATTGTTGCTGAAATTAACTCTAAACTACCGTGAGTTGAAAAACCAATATGCTTTATTTTACCCTTTTTTTTTGCCTCTTGTAAAAATGTTAAACAACTATTTTCTTGGGTTAATAATTCTAAATGTTGCCATGTATTAATCCCGTGAATTGCGATATTGTCAATATAATCAACACCTAAACGAAATAAAGATTCATCTAGCCACTGTTGTACGATTTTACCATCATTAATAGGAGTAAATTTAGTGGTAATAAAGATCTTTTCACGAGCAATATTTAAGTTTTTTAAAGCTATCCCTAAAAATGCCTCACTTTCCCCATAACCTCTAGCGGTTTCGAGATGATTTATTCCTAATTCTAAAGCCTTTTTAACGGTTTCTAATAACTGAGATTGTGCATAACAACAACCCATTAAACCTAGGGAAAACACCGATAAATTTAGCTCAGTTTTCCCAAAACGGCGATATTTCATCTTAATTTTATCAGTTCTCCATCTTCAAGAGCATAAATATCAAGTTCATCATCCCCTTAAAATTGTTAATTGTTAATTGTTAATTGTTAATTGTTAATTGTTAACTTTCCTCACTGCTTTTTCTGGCACGGCGAATTAGTTCTTCTGGACTTAAATTGGCGACAAAATCCCGAAAAGCCTCTCTTTCTTCATCATCCGCTTCTCTATCGACGGGAATCGAAGCATTTAAAAGCACTTCTTCCATTACCCAAATCGGACATCCTGTACGCACAGCAATAGCGATCGCGTCACTGGGACGACAATCAATATTTTTCTCTTTTTTGCCCAATTTCATACATAATAAAGCATAAAAAGTGTTGTCCTGTAGTGAGTTAATGATAACTTTATCTAATTTTAAATTCCAAGCCGAAAAGATATTAACTATCAAATCATGAGTAATAGGGCGAGGGGGTTGTTGTTGCTCTAATACTCCAATAATAGATCTGGCTTGATCTTGCCCTACATATATTGGTAAGGCACGGCGCCCAGTAGCATCCTTTAAAAGTACTATAGGACTGCGAGTCACAGCATCTAAAGCTATTGCCGCTACCTTCATTTCGATCATTGATTTATCTCTCTTGAATAACTCAGTAGGTCAACATCTTCAATTATATGGCAAATTTGCGTCTTTTTTTTCTCCAATAAGCTAAATCAATGGATAATATGGATAATATGGAAAAATACCCTTTAAGAAGTTTAATAATGACGTCTAATAATATAGAAGATCCTATATGGATATATGGAAAATATGGCAGTTAAAAAGATTATTACTAAAGCTATCACCAATGCCCGATTAATTGGTTATGAAAATTTACAGACTATCACCATTGAAAATAATTTAATTACTTCTATAAAAGATACTAATTTATGTCCTCAAGGGGATTTAGATTTACAAAGTGATTGGCTTTCCTTAGGGGGGGTAGATTTACAAATTAATGGCTGTTTAGGGCTAGCTTTTCCCGACTTAACCCTTGAAGATCTGAATAAACTTGAGGAAATTTGTGTTTATTTATGGCGAGTGGGAGTCGATCAATTTTTACCCACTATCGTGACAACTTCAATCACAAAAATTCATCAATCTTTAAGGGTAATTAATGAGCATATAAATTTACCCAAAAAACCTCAACAAGCGAAAATAATTGGCGTTCATTTAGAAGGACCTTTTTTAAATTATGATAAAAGAGGAGCTCATCCTGCGGAATATTTACTACCCCTAACTTTAGATAATGTTAAACAAGTTTTGGGAGAATATATTAATATTGTTAAAATTATCACCCTTGCACCAGAATTAGACACCAAGGGAGACGTTATTCCCTTTTTACATTCTCAGGGTATTGTCATTAGTTTAGGGCATTCTCTGGCAACGGCACAACAGGCTAAGGATGCTTTTGAGCAAGGTGCTTCTATGGTAACACATGCTTTTAATGCCATGCCTAACCTTCATCATCGGCAACCCGGACTATTAGGTGAAGCCATTATTAATCCCTATGTTTATTGTGGTTTAATCGCTGACGGTAATCATGTTTGTCGGACGATGTTAAAGCTAATTTTACAAGCTAGCAATTATCAGCAGGGGATTTTTTTAGTGAGTGATGCTTTATCGCCCATAGGATTATCTGAAGGTTTTTACCCTTGGGATGAGCGCACTATTGAGGTAAAAAACGGCACTGCTAGATTACCTGATGGCACATTATCTGGCACTACTTTACCCTTATTGGTCGGGGCAGAAAATTTGGTTAAATGGGGTATTTGTGATGTAGAACAGGCGATCGCTCTTGTCACTGATGCACCCCGTAAAGCTATTAATTTGCCAACTTTACAGGTAAACTCCCCCGCTAATTTAATCCGTTGGCAATGGGATAATCAACAAAAGAAATTACATTGGGGAAGAATTGGCAATTGTTAATTGTTAATTGTTAATTGATTATGGCATTGTGTATTTAAAATTCATCTCGCCAGTATAACCAGTTAATTTTGCCAATTGGTCCAAAGTTTGCACACCCTCATGAATTTTCCCATCAATAATCCACGTAGGAAAAGCTCGAATTTTAGCATCCACACATTTTTGAGGTGCAGGTGCAATACCCTTGGGATCACATTCTATCTTACCAACTTCTTTAAATGCTTCTTTGCCAAAAAGCTGTTTTTGTTCGTAACAATGAGGACACCAATAAGCAGAATACATTACTGCACCTTTAGAAGCCAAGTGCTTTGCTAAAGAAATTTCAGCTTCTCCTGAAGTAGTAGTTATATCCCACCCCAAAGGCGGTTGTGGTGCTGTTTGTGCTTGAGGAACTGGTATTTTTTCCCCGGCAGCCAACTCTACGGCAGGATCTTCTGTCACTACGGTGTTAACATTAGAGTAAACTCCCACCGCACTAACGAGAGTAATCAATACCGCTGTCATTCCTGTAAATAAAATTTGTCCCATATCTTCCCAATCATGACCAACAATAGTTAATGTTAGCAAAGTCAAGGAAAATAACGCTGAACCAATACAATAAGGGCATACTGCTTGAATTTTGAAGGCTAAAACATACATTAGATAAAGACTAAAAGCCGCCATAGTAAAGCTACCCACCAGCATTAGCCACCAGGTAGATTTTTCTAATTTTTGTCTTAATTCTTTGTTTTTTTCGGGGTTAATAAATAAAGGGGTTAAGGCAAACATAGCCATGCTAAGATAAGCTAATGAACCGAATATACTCAAAGGTGGGCCTGTTTTACCTTGAGGATCGAGAGGATAAGCATAAGAACTATTTAACACGCTATCACAGCCACCGGCGGCATCAGCAGTACAAGCAACATCTCCTCCCATTAGTTTGATAATAGTTAGATAGATGGTTAAGATTAAACCGACAATGGCGATCGTACCAATGATAAATCGAGATTTGCGCTGAATCCAAGGCAGGTTACGACGACGACGAAGCATAATGATTATCTATAGAGAATTAAATTAATGTTTATCTGAATTTTAACAGTTTAATTATGAGGCTTGATCAGCTGTTTTTGTGGCGGGAGAAGAAGCAGACTCGGGGGAAGCTATGGGAGTTTGTGCCGCTTCAATAAACCGTGAAACCCTGCTGGGATCAATGGTTTCGTTAATTTTACCATGACGTTTTAAGGAACTTGAGACAATCACTCCGTCAGCAAAAGTCATCAAATCGGCGATATTTTCCGGTGTAGCACCGCTACCAATAAATACTGGTGTACCTTTGGCGGCGGATTGTGCTAATTCTAAATCTTCTATGCTAGGAGGTAACCCCGTTGACCATCCTGATAAAATTACTGCGTCAGCTAAACCTCTTTCAATGGTATCTTGTACCGCAGTGGTTAAATTAGGAGTACCTAAAGGACGGGCGTGTTTCACTAAAACATCGGCGAAAATGGCGATATCATCCCCCAATTCTCGACGATATCGTTGGACTTCGTGGGCTTTTCCTTCAATTAAACCTTGATCTGTTGCCATTACTCCCGTATAGACATTTACCCGAATAAAACTTGCACCAACACAGGAGGCGATCGCCAAAGCACTTTTAGCATCATTTCGCAGTACATTTAAGCCAATGGGTAACATGACTAAACTCATAATGTGATCAACTATTAAAGTCATAGAACTAACCACAGCAGGATCTACATTATCTTTAGTAAAAGGTGCATCAAAAAAATTTTCGATAATAATACCATCAACACCCCCTGCGGCTAAAGCTGTAGCCTCTTGTTCAGCCCTTTCCATTACTGCCCGTAAACTGCCCCTCCACCTAGCGGAGGTCGGTAAAGGTAATAAATGAACGACACCAATAACAGGATTTTTTTTGCCAAAAATTTTTTCGGTTATCATAAAAGTTCAGTATATATTCCCTTAGAACAGAGAACTTAATCAATTTATATTGTCTAATTAGCAAGTTTTTATTTTAATAGGGCTTGGTAATTAATTCTCTTCAAATATTTTACTACTCAAAGGTAGTTACTGATTTTGTTGACGAATACGGTCAATTTTTGTACTGATGCAAAGTCTCAGTTATAATATTCAGAATTGCAAAAAGTATCCTTTTCTTTTGATGAACAGTTCTAAACCATTTATTTTCAGTTCCCGGCTGTTGAAAAACACTGCTTTGATGACCAGCAGTTTAACCTTGATAATTCTTTTCGGTGTATTGGGAGTTTGGAAGAGTGCACATAACACTTTACAGGGGATAATCCAGATTATTGATCACGAAATTACCCCCCCACAAATCAATAACCCTCATTTAATTGTCAAACAAGTTCAAGCCATTAGTGAATTAACCACCATAAAGTTTGTCATGGATGCTATTGTGCCAACTTCATCTAGTCGTAAATTGGGTAATATCGTCATCGGCAAAACAAATTTACTTTATGTAGCCAGAGGAGAGGTAAAAGCAGGATTAGATTTAAGTAACATGAGGGCTAAAGATATTCTCATTGACGGAAATAAACTTAAAATCACATTACCAGCACCAGAAATTATTGAGGAAAAAATAGACGTCAATCAATCCCAAGTGTATGATTACGACCGAGGTTTTCTCAACTTAGGCCCTGATGTGGCCCCACAATTACAAACCCAAGCACAGCGTCAAACTTTAATAAAAATAAAAGAAACCGCTTGTCAGCAAAAAATCTTAGATCAGGCCAACGAAAAAGCAGTAATTTTAATTAGTCGATTAATGCAAATTGCAGGTTATGAAAAAGTAGAAGTAAAAACCACAGAATCTGAAAATTGCCCATAAAGTTGATGATTAAAGAAGGCAGGAGTTGAAAGGCAGAAGGCAGAAGGAGGGCTCCTTTAATATCGCTATCTTTTCACGCACGTTTTTTAGTGCGGCTGCCTGTAACTCTTCTTCCAATATCTGATTTCTTATGTTTCTTTCACGAGATGCAGCCTTGACATCAATTAGCTTGATAATTACGTCTTTGAGATGACCTAATGCTTGTCCTAAACCTGTGAAATCTGTAACCCCTGGCGAAGCGTATGTGCAACGGGGCACCATTAAGCCTTCATCACTTTCCAGAGATTCAAAGGAACGAGCAAGATTTGCTCCATCAATCAGTTTCGTCAAGCTTACGCCAAACATAGATTGTTGAAGGGCAAATCTGCCTCGCAATCTTCGCGGTAATCGGCAAAGCGGAGAATGTCATTTACTGAAGCAAACATTCGCGCAAAATCTTCCGCTGACCAACTCCCATCTATTTCAACGCGTAAACTCATGTATCACCTTGTTGCTCATCGAACCAATTTTTACGCCTACATGTAGCTCACTGTACATGGAAAAATGGCGGTATAACGACAAAGATGAGCGGCGACGAAAAAACTAAAACGAAGCGAAAAACCTCGAAATAGCAGCTCCATCGCCTGGTTATGCCTCGTGCGGAATATCCAATCTGGGACCGTCTTTGTACAAAGTAATATAACGTTGAAGAATGAGGGGTTCTTTACGATCTTTCAGATACACCTGTGCGATGAGGACATACTCACCATTTGCGAGTTCTTTAAGCAAAAACTTGTTCGCTGCCTGTGAACGGATTTGAATTGGTTCCGGATATGCTGGATGTAGCAGATATTTCACATACTTTACTCGGTCTAACGCACCGCGATAGTAAGAATCTACGATCACGCGGATATCGTAGTGGGGGGCTTTAACGCCTGTCCGAGTCTGGAATTCCGCTTGCTTGTCCAGACGAAGGAAGGATGTGTGGTTTATGAAATAGTAATCAACCGGTATTGGGTCACGCGACTCAATAGCAGATAACTGCACAGATTCGGCACTCTCGCCAACTGGTGGTCTAACGACTTGTGATGGCTTCACAACGAGCTTATTGCCCATGAACTCCCAAGCAATTTCCGCCCCCGATTCGAACCAAGCGCGAATTTGGTGACGGAGTAAGAAAAGAAGAATCAGGAATAGCACAGGCCAAAGGATCTGCGCAATGGACGTGATTAGATTGGCAATGTCCGATAGTGTTGCAGATGTGACATCGCCATTAGCAGACTTGTTCTGCGCTACAGATCGGTGCGCAGTGCAAATTACCAGAGCTGCGAGTGTAAAGATGGATAGCAAAAAACGATTTCGCATCTTTATTTGGATTGTGGATGTGATAGTCGTTGTTTTTTGGGGGGCATAACTATATATTATAAAGAAACTTTCCTTCTAGCTAACTATTACAGCACAAAAAGCTGAAACTTTCTGGATATCAAACCCATATAGAATGATATCACGAAATTTTCCGTATATTTTTTGATAATAGCCAGAAACTTTCTGGGTAACATACCAAATAGTCATAATATCAAGACTTTTTCTGAATATCATTCTATGTCAAAACCTCCTCAAAAATTGCTCGAACAAGTTAGAAATGTAATTTGGGTGAAACATTATTACTATAAGACAGAGAAAAGCTATCTCTTTTCTTGATAATACGTATTCAGTGCGATCGCGTAGTGCTGCATCAAAGATGCGCCCTGCGAAGCAGATCCCTGCGGGATCGCCTTTTCACTAAAACTAAGTTAACATAGTAAGCAAGCTCGCATTTGCAGTGAGATAAGATCAAATAAAAAGCACTCAATATCGTAAATGCCTTCCTCTTTTTTTCAAAATAACGGCTAAGTTAGGATTCATGTAAGAGGATTAGTCCCTTAACAATGCTCGAAAACCTGCCTGCTGAAAATGGATATCGGTTGTCAGTTAATAAAACGACTTCGACACAGGGGTCAGTTTCGAGAGATTCCAAAAGTTGGATTGCCGCTGCCCTGTATTTTTGTTTAGAAAGCGAATTACCTATTTCCAGCAAAATCGCCTGAGTTGTGACCAAACGGTTTCCGTCAGTCCCAAGTTGATTGGCAAGTTTAACAGCCAGTTCATGATTTCGATCGGTGACAGAAGATAAGGCGATCGCAAAAGAAGTATCTAAAAAAACTTCAATCATTGTTGGAGAGAGTTTCCTCGTATAAATATTGGTCAATTTTCTCTGACCAATCTGGCTGCCCCTGTAATTTTAAAGACTGAGCCGTTTTGAGGGGAACGTTTTAGGTGGCTTTACTTTAGCTGAAGAACAAACTAATGTAATGTGGCGATTGGCAGCGGGATTGGCTATCACCCCAGGTCTACTGCCGGATTCAACCGCTTCCAAATCTCAAGTTCTACATCCCTGGGAAGTGCATCATAAGGATCCCAGTCAGGGTGAGCGACCCAGGCAATGCAGGTATGCAACATGGCCTCAATAGAGCTGAACAACAGGTCAATGCCTTCAAAGATACTGACGACCGGATACTCGAGTTCAGGTCCAAAGTTATGTTTGCCAGTTATCACTGCGAATACTGAACCCTCGAAAGCAGCGATGGGAATCACGCGACTAAGGTCAAATCGATCCTCATCGTCAGCGCTATAGAACTTTCTGATTTGGTTGAGTTCTTCTTTGCCTCGCTCGGCACTGATGAAGCAGTTGTCTCTAAATAAAAACAGCGCTTCAGCCTCTTCATCGGCGCAACCGTTGCGCCATTGATACAGCTTGAGCACAGCAGGCGGGATCTCTTGGAGGTCAAAACCAATGGCCCTGGCATATGCAGACTCGGAAATACCGGGCTTCAGGTTTTGAGAGACCGCCTGCCCTTTAGCTTCATAAGCTGTTACGAGATTATCGCAAAGTTCCGCTATACTATGCATTTCACTCACCAGTTTTGTGTGGTTAGAATCGATCAATCAAGCTAACGCCGCTAATCAGCCGCGCGCCTTTTTGCGTCGGCTGTATTAGCCTTGTTAGCCTTTTGGTCTCACTTATTAGGAGCCGGTATTGTTTCAAGTCAGTAGATATACGATAGTCGGACAGAAAAATAACAATCCCATGCCTATACCAAGCAGGTTACCCTTTCTTAGATCGAAGTCCTCTAATATCTTAATCCATTTGACACGGAATACGTACCTTCCAAAGTAAATATCAACGCAAAGCATTAAGAGCATCCAGATCAGACCTATCAGGAAACAGTCTTGCAAGTTTGCGGGATTGACCCAGGGTAGCGTATACCAGCATATCGTATAGATTATTGTGATCCCCGTGAAGAAACTAATTTTCTTGGCACGATTTATTCCATATCTTCTATGCAGGAATCTGACACGGAAATTTCCATTCAATATTTCTCCTGCTGCAATTAATAACCAAATTGCTATAGCTTTTGCGAACAAAGCATTCATATTAGTTTTCATTTGAATAAATAGCTAACGTCGATTTAGCCATCGGCTGCCTTTCAATGCGAAATTACTTCCACTACAGCACCTTGTCTTTTTAACATATTATTACGTTTCCGCCAGACGATCAGGACAGCAACAACGATCAACAGGTATGTGTCATAGGGCTGGGCGTCAGGAAAGATAGGATTCATGAGTGAGAAGTGGAAAAACGCCGACAGCAAAATGCTGCCTTTCGACTCATTGAACAGTGCCGTTACGATGACGCTTATCGCCAGGCATCCAGCAAAGAACGCGGTGAATGACCACTCGCTCTGCTGGGTTCCGCTCAACAGGAAGGCCGGCAAATGCCAAAGTGCCCAGATGGCTCCAAGAATCAGTCCGGCCCAGAGCGGAGCGAACTTTCTTTGAAGAAGAGGAAGTGCGAGCCCCCTCCAGCCAAACTCTTCCATCGGGCCTTTGATTGCGGCAAGGACCAACGCCGCGACCAAAGACTGAAAGGACGGGAATGGAAAGGGTTCAGTGAAAAGGTTTCCCCTGAGCCAGGAACCGCAGATGAAGATCAAAGGTATGCCAATGATCAGAAAAGCGTACCAGGCAGCACTGCAGCGCCAGAGCAACACACGCCCGAAGAAGCGCCGCAGGCCTGTAAATCCGCCGTAGCGGACAACTAGAGTGAAGGCTGCGATAGCAGGCGCGTATACGGCTAGGAAGAAAAGCGGGTGATTGCCGGTGAGTTGCCCGAACACCGCTCCCATTCGTTCTGGAAGAAGGATGTACATTCCAAGGATACCCCAAGCCAATCCAAACGAGATCAGCAGAAACGGGGTGAATGAACGAAAGGGCACTCGGAATGGTTCACGTACCGGGATATCTTGGGACATGTGTTTGTTCCTTTAAGGCTAACTATGTATTATGCGGAAACTTTCCTGATAGTCAATCCTTACAGGATAAAAAGACGAAACTTTCTGGGTAACATACCAAATAGTCATATCTTGTAGGGTACGTTAATGAAGTGTAACGCACCTTGTTTATTTTTCAGCTTATTCACTGATGTTACGCAGCCTTGAGCAACTGTAACTCTGTCATAGCTTCTTGGAGTGCCTTAATGTAAATACGACTCCGAAGAGCAAAATGATTGACCTTATGCTTGATCTTTAGGCATTCTAATTGAAACGCTGCATATATTGACATAAAAATATGATTACACTGAGTTTTAATACACTTTGTTGGTGATTTAGCTAAACCAGTATTCGATTTTGTTGTTTGTTTGTCATCTCTTCTCCGGACAAAAACCTTGTCACCTGATCATGGCTGACATTTCCTTTCAATGCTGATGATAAGCCTGTGGCAGTCACTTGATTGAAAGAACTAATTAGATAATCACTATAGGGTTCTTTGAGTTGTTGTTTCATTTTGTCATTTTAACCTGATTTATGACTCTTTGCGTAACGTCAGTTATCTAAAAAGACAAAATTTTCATAAATACTGGCACTTATTTTACCCCCAAATTCTACTGGTTTCTTTTCTTGGTCTTCTTTGTCTTGGCGGACAACTTGCATCTAAGATTAATTTACCTCGATTTTGATAATGTACAACAGGTTTGATTAGAATCGGGATGACAGGATTTGAACCTGCGGCCCCTTCGTCCCGAACGAAGTGCGCTACCAAGCTGCGCTACATCCCGTTAACCACCAGACATCATAACATATTTTTGATGAATTATTAGCACAGTTACCCTAAAGTTTTATAACACAGCATTTCTTTCTAAGACTAATAAATTTCTTAATTTATCTGTATCTAAATCCGTTAGCCAGTCTTCTCCGGTATTAATTATCTGTTCCGCTAGTAGTTTTTTACTTTCTAAAATATCGTTAATTTTTTCTTCTAATGTACCACTACAGACAAATTTATGCACTTGTACATTTTGTTTTTGTCCTATGCGAAAAGCTCGATCTGTTGCTTGGTTTTCTACCGCAGGATTCCACCATCTATCATAGTGAAAAACATGGTTTGCTTTTGTCAAATTTAAACCTGTTCCCCCTGCTTTTAAAGATAGTATAAAAATGGGTGGTCCCTGGGGATCATTTTGAAAACGATCGACCATTTCTTGACGTTTTTCTCTTTTGGTACTCCCCGATAAAAATAGTACTTCAACCCCTAGTTTTTGCTTTAAATAAGGTTGCAATAGATTTCCCCATTCTGTAAATTGTGTAAATATTAGACTACGATCGCCCTCGTCCACAACTTCTTCTAACATCTCTTCTAATCGCAACAATTTACCGGATCTGGGAGAAAAATCTAGCGTTTCTTCCTTTAGCAAATGGGCAGGATGATTGCAAACCTGCTTTAATTTCATCAATAAAGTTAAGACTAATCCATGACGTTTAATACCGTTACTTTCGTTAATTTTTACCAAAGATTCTTCTACTAAATTTTGATATATTTGAGCTTGTTCAGACGATAAGCCACAATAAACATTCATCTCCTGTTTTTCTGGTAAATCTTGAATAATATTTTTGTCTGTTTTTAAACGCCGTAAGATAAAAGGTTGTACCAAAGATCGTAAAGTTTGTAAAGAATGTTGATCTCCATATTGTTCGATGGGTATGGTAAAACGTCGTTGAAAAAACTGTTGTGTACCTAAATAACCTGGATTTAAAAATTCTAAAACTGACCACAATTCTGATAGACGATTTTCGACGGGAGTACCAGTTAAAGCGATTCTAAATTCTGTTTTCAACTCTTGTACGGCTTGGGTTTGTTTAGCTTGGGGATTTTTAATATTTTGAGCCTCATCAAGAATAACTCCCCGCCATTCTATCATATTTAAAGTGTCAAAATCACGATAAATTAGAGCAAAACTGGTAATAATAACATCAACTTTTTGAGCTTCTTTTAGAAATACTTTTTCTTTACTTCTTTGTTCTCCGTGATGGATAATTACTTTTAATGATGGTGCAAATTTTTGAATTTCTCTTTCCCAATTATTTAGTACTGAAGTAGGACAAACAATAAGACTAGGTTTGTTTAATAATTTTTGTTCTTTTAAGGTTAATAAAAAAGCGATTAATTGTATAGTTTTTCCTAAACCCATATCGTCCGCTAAACATGCCCCTAAATTCCATTTTTCTAGAAAATATAACCAACTAAATCCAACTTGTTGATAAGCACGTAAAGTACCTTTAAAATGTTTAGGAGTAGGTAAAACTTCAATTTTTTGATTATCATTAATACTGTTAATTAAATCGGCTAAAGCACCACTACTTTCAAAGGCAATAACAGGCAACTTAGCGATGGTTTCTGCATTACCACTACTTAATCTTAAGGCATCTTCTACTGTTAAATTAATATTATTTTCCGCTTGATTTAAAATATCTTCAGCGGCCTTAACATCGGCGGGTTGTAAGGCTAACCATTGTCCATCTATTTCCACAATAGGAGATTTTTGGGCTAATAAATTTTGAAACTCTTTTTTTGTTAAGGTTTTATCCCCAACGGCGACTTTTAAATTATAATTCAGCAGACTATTTAAGTTTAATCTTTCACCTTTTTTCTGGTTAACCTTGGCTTCAATTTTTACTCCCAACCGTTTCTCATCAACGCCACTAGCTAAACCATCGGGTAAAATTACTCCTAAACCATTGTCTTGTAATTGCCAAACGATACTACGAATAAATTGGTAGGCTTCAATGGCATTTAAAGTGCAAAAATTAGGCATAGATTCCTCTAAACTTCTAGCAATAGGTTGATAAAATCGACTGGCTAATCCTAAACCTTTTAAGATAATTTCTTGGGGATTTTCAATGGTGCGATCGTCGATATCTAGTTCGGGATAAGGGTGTGTCCAAATTTGTTCAGTGGGTAATAAAAAATCAGGATTATCCAATGCTTGTAAATAATAATTTAATTTCCAATTATCATAATTATCTGTTTGATTTTGACTAATGGGAGGTTGTAATTTAAAGCAAATTCGATACTGTTTTGTTAGTAATTGATAATCAGAAGTTATTAAATTATCTTGAATGGGTAAGGTCCAATTGTCAAAAGCCATTTTTAATCTTTTACCATCTAATGAGGATAATTTGGAAGTAAAACTTTCCTTACTATTTAGGGATTCTAACCATGGCTGAATCATTAAATCATTATTCGGAATAGGGGAATAATTGTTTAAAAGTTCTCTTACTTGTGCATCCAAAATTGTGCCTAAAAAATCCAGTATTAATTCTTGTTGTGGAATAATCGGATCATCTTCTGATTCTACATAACAACGACACAGAGAAGGCATTGATTGGATGAAATGAGCCAGTCTGCTTTGATCGATGTTACTATCTAGTAATGGTTGCCAAAAAGTTTTATTTTTTTCATCAATACAGGGCAAAAATTTCTGCCGACAAATTAAGTCTAAACTCCAGCGATAAATATGACTCCAAAAACGCAGGTCTGATCCGATATAACTAACTTTACCTAAAGGTAATTTAGGTAAAAAATCTAACAATTGAAAAATGTCTAATTTAAAACCTCCTATTTCCCAAGGGTACAAAATAACAGTACTCAACTTGTTACTAATACCCATAAATTGTTCATATAAAAGGGGAATAACTGTTTTAGATTTAGGTTTTTTTTGAGAGGGAAATAACACCATTTCCCATTGCCAAATTTTATCTAAATTATCTTTATAATCTTGTAAAGAACCAGCGTAACTATATTTTTCTAAAAAAGAATATAAAATTGTAGGTTGATCAAGTAAAAAAGGATAAAGATATAAATATTCAGCTTCTAAATCATATTTTTCCCTCTCTAATTGTTTCCATTCTTCACTCCAAATAAAAAAATATTTTCGTTCATTTTTTATTAAAAAGCTACCATGTAAAGTTGACATATTATATAAACTAAGATTAATTGCTAATAATTAGTATTCGAGAAGTGGATGAATAAAATAATTTAAAAATTAGTTATGTTAATTTGCCACAAAAATTATAGAATAAAATCTACAAGTTCGGCAAAAAGCTCACAATTGTCACTATTATTGATGAATCTGAAAACGGCTGTAAGTGATCTGTGCATCGTCAGATTTATTATAAGTTCTCAGTTTATCATCTTTAGAACCATTTACAAAAAACTTCGCCAAAAACCACCCTTAAAAAGAGTGAGTATCAATAATTAAGTTATAACCAACCATAAGGGCAAAAATCAGTTCTTATTGCCTGTGTTGATGAGAATTTAACAGGTATAAGAATGAGTTAGATATCAAACTGTTGCAATGTAAAACGATGATTTTATTCTGAGGGAAGGGATGGTTTTTTCCCTACTAACGGTGCAATAGCGGGATCTAGGAAAAATTTAGTGGTATCAGCTAATAATTTTTCTCCCCAAAGATTTTCTTTTAAATATTCCAAATTTCCGTAACTATTATCAATTTTCAAGGCTTCTTTCCCTAATTGGATGGCTTCCGGTTTTTTCCCTTGTCTATATAATCCCACGGCTATCGCCAATGTTGGTTCAGCCTGATTTTTCTCAACAGTTAGGGCTTGACGCCATGATTCAATCGCCTTATCAACTTGACCTTTTTCGTACTCAACTAAACCGATATTATTGATGGCTGGCCAAAATTCTTTTTCTAATTTAACCGCTTTTTGATAAGAGGCGATGGCTTCTGAATATTTCGTTAATTTAAAATAAGCATTCCCTAAATCAAAATAGGCTTGCGGCATTTCCGTATTTATTTTCAAACCTGCCTGTAACTCTTTCACCGCCAAATCATAATCTCCTAACTGAAAATAGGAATTACCCAGAGAAAAGAGTACACTTGAATCTTCAGGGGCTAATCTTTTGGCTTCTTGTAAAGCCTTGACTCCAGCTTCTATCTCTCCAGCTTGAATATTTAACGTCCCCAAAATAAACCAAGGCTCATAATGATTAGGAGATAATTGTACCGCTAATTTTGCCCTTGATAAAGCCAGTTCAAATTCTCGAAAACGCATTAACTGAACAGCATCTTGCAATAATTGAGATCCATAAGAATCTAAAAATTCGGCGTTTAATTCAGGAGTATAGGGTAATAAGGCTTGAGCTTTAATACTAGGGGTAAAAGAAAAAATACTGAGACAAGCAAGGATAGAGAAAAGGTAATGACGAGGTAACACTTTTTTTCAGTGAATAATTAACAAAATAACAACCTCAATGTTAGCACCTGTTGACAGTTCTATAACATTAACGAGAAATTAGTAAAGGAGAAGAAGGGGAAACTCGCCAAAGTTGCTCTAATTTCGTAGCAGGCATGGTTAAATATAAGACATCGTTATTCATTAGTTTAGTGTTGAGTAAATTCCAACTGTGAATGTTATCCATTCCCCTCGATATGTAAAGAGGTACAAAATCTGCCTCTGTGGCAATTTCTTTGACAATTTTTTCACAAAACGGATGATTGGGAGTGATCATTGTTGCTAGTGATACCCATAATAAGTCATCGGTCATACCGTTCCCTAAAATTCTTCCCCCCAATGCCGCCGCCGCAAAGGAATGAGTAGCTAGTTCGGTGGGTGATAAAACATTTTCAAATTGAAATACTTCTTTGACAGATTCAGCAAATTGATTATCTTGTACTCTTAAAATAACAGGGATTTTCGGCACTAAGGCTTTGACTGTTAAGGCGATTTCTACATTAATCATATCATTGCTCGTCACGACGATAATAGAGTTGGCCCCTTCGATATTTGCCGCTTGTAAAGTATCTGCTAAAGAGGCATCCTCCACAATGACGGGAATACCCAGCGATCGCACTGAGTGCAAAAATCGGTTATTCTGATCAGGTTCAATAACAACAATTTCATGGCCTTGTTGATGCAGTTCCCTGACAATTTCCATGCCCACATTACCCAAACCACAGACGAGATAATGATTTTTGGTTGGCACTCTAGCAGCATCCCAAAATTGTTTTAAGCGACTGCCTAGGACGAAATCATTGATTAAAGCGTAACAAATACCGACAATTCCGGCACCGACAATCATCATAATCGCCGTGAAAACTTTAATTATACCGGGTGCGGACTCCGCTACTTCTTCTTTCCCCCCAGCACCAGTAATCATACCCACGCTAAAATAAAGGGCATCCACTGGAGAAATTTCCCAATTGACACATAAATAAGTAAATGTCGCTAAGAAAATTAGGGTTAACAGGGTTAATGTCACCATAATTATGGACTGTGCATATTGCTTATAAGTGCCGACATTGAAAAAGGCTTTAAACCATTGAGACAAGAAAAAAGGACGTTTAGGGTTAATTTTGGCTTTATTGGCTAAGATTAGATGATCTCCTAATTCTAAGGTTTGATCCTTCACCACTGCGGAAACAAGGTCCATTTCGCCATTTTTTGGTAGATAATAAATCAACATCTGGTCAAGGTTATCCCACAATCGGGCCAAACTTAACCCACACCAGGGATGTTCTCCGGTAATAACTTCTTCATGCAACGCCCATGTCTGTTCAAATAATTTCAAATGGCCAATGGCTTGATTTCCTAAAGCGGCAAAGGCAAAAATAGGGGCGGCTAAGGAAGGAACACTCATGGTAAAGTGATCCGGCAAAGTATGATCTAACCTTGTCCCGAGGGTATGATTATAGAGACGATTAACGATGCGAATTTTTGGGTTGAGAATTCTTGCTTGAGTCAAAATGGCCACATTCAAGGCATCATCGCTACTAGCTAACACAATAGTACAGGCTTGTTTTATTCCCGCTTCCATTAATACTTGAGGTGAGCGTAAATCGCCGACAATAATTTTATCATCAACTTGAGTGATCATAGGGCGATCGCTGATGCCAACAACATTGGCATCTTGTAGCTTTAATAAATTATAAATTTTGTATCCCGTATAGCCTAATGCAGAAACAATAATCAATGGTTTCATTTTTCTTACTCAAGTGTTTATTCATCGATAATCAATTACAAATTAGTTCGGGTTATAGTCCCAAAATACAGAAATACCTGCTGCTTTCCACAACCCCTATAATATTATCCCTAACTATGATCAAACTAAATGTAACGTGACAAACAAAAATAGTTGATAGTTGATAGTTAATTAATTATTTTTGTTAAAATTAGGTAAAAAAAATTCATAATTAAAATTAAAACTTTACAATTTGATTAATATTTAAGATAAATAACATTATCTACCTCTAAAAGTCAGAAATAAGTTAGTGTGAAAATATAGCCAATTTTATCAAAACTCTGATTAATCGAAGATTCTAGGATTAAAACCTAATTAGTTAATCTGAAAATTACCCTCACATTAGGAGCAGAAATTATGAATCAAAATACTAGTATATCTATGAGAAATATAGCGATCGTTGGTCCTTATTCTACTGGAAAAACGACTTTGTTAGAGAGTTTATTATTCGTTTCAGGTGCGATAAATCGCAAAGGTAATGTAAATGACGGTAATACCGTCAGTGATAGTTCCCCAGAGGCAAAAAACCGTAACATGAGTGTGGAAGTATCCTCTGCTTATACCGAATATAAGGGCATTAATTTTACTTTTCTTGATTGTCCAGGTTCCGTAGAATTTATGCAAGAAACCTATAATGCCTTAGTGGGTTCTGGTTGCACTATTATCGTCTGTGAGCCTTCTGTAAATAAAGTTTTAACCCTTGCACCCTTATTTCAATTTTTGGATGAGTGGCAAATCCCTCACCTAGTATATATCAATAAAATGGATCGATCCCAAGATAGTTTCATGGAGGTGCTCAAAGCTATCAAAGATGTTTCTAGTCGTCCTCTGGTACCTCAACAATACCCCATCAAAAAAGCTCAAGATATCATCGGTTATATCGATTTAATTACGGAACAAGCCTACCATTATCATCAGGGTAGCGAGGCGGATTTAGTGGCTTTTCCCCATGAGTTGAAAGAGGCGGAAACCGAAGCACGGCAAGAGATGTTGGAGATTTTGGCAGATTTTGATGATCATTTATTGGAAGAATTAGTAGAAGAAATTGAGCCTTCTAAGGAAGAAATTATCAGGGATTTAAAACAAGATTTAAGTGCTGATTTGATTGTCCCTGTATTTTTCGGTATTGCCCAAAATGATTATGGAGTGCGTCCATTATTAGATAGTTTAATAAAAGAAGCACCAGAACCAACGATAACTGCCGAAAGACGAGGTTTAAAACAACTCACTTCCGATACGGACACTGTTATTGCCCAAGTATTGAAAACCTACTATAGTGCACAGGGGGGAAGATTGTCTTTAGTGCGAGTGTGGCAAGGTAATTTAACTGATGGCATGACCCTCAACGGGGTAAGGGTTGGCGGTATTTATCAGTTAATGGGTAGTCAACAAAAATCCCTAAATTCGGCTAGCGTCGGTCAAATTGTAGTGTTAGGGCGTTTAGAAGGCATAAAAACAGGGGATACTCTCACAAATGCTGGTCAAGAAATTAAGTCTCTCCCTAAAGCTCAAATTATTGAACCTGTTTACCCTAAAGCTGTTACCGCTGAAAATCACCGAGATGAAGTAAAAATTTCTGGTGCGATCGCCAAAATTTTAGAAGAAGATCCCTCTTTGAAATGGGAACAAGACGAAAATACTCATGAAGTTATTTTGTGGGGACAGGGCGAAATACATTTACAAGTCACCCTCGAACGGCTTAAAAATAAGTATAACTTATTGATGATTACCAAAAATCCGAAAATTCCTTATAAAGAAACCATCCGTAAATCCATCAAAATTCACGGGCGTTATAAACATCAAAGTGGTGGTCATGGGGCGTTTGGCGATGTCTATCTAGAGATAAAACCTCTTTCTCGTGGGGAGGGCTTCCAATTTCATCAAACTATTGTTGGCGGCGTAGTACCTAAACAGTATATTCCAGGGGTGGAAACCGGGGTCAGAGAATATTTACAACAAGGACCTTTGGGCTATCCCGTAGTAGATATTGATGTCACCCTTACCGATGGTTCGTATCATGCCGTCGATAGCTCAGAACAAGCCTTTAAGCAAGCGGCACGGATTGCGATGACGGAGGGGATGGTACAATGTGAGCCGATTTTACTTGAGCCAATTTTGCAAGTAGATATATCTGTACCGTCTGAATTTACATCTAAAGTATTACAGTTGGTCAGTACTCATCGAGGACAAATTTTGGGTTATGATACTATGTCCAATTGGAAAAATTGGGATCAGGTGAATGCTTATCTACCTCAAGGGGAAATGCAAGATTTTATTATCGAATTGCGATCCCTAAGTTTAGGGGTAGGATTCTTTAATTGGCAATATGATCATTTAGATCAAGTACCTGATAAAGTTACTTCTCAAGTTTTAGCTTCCGTATAAAAAGACTTAACAATTAACAATTAACAACTGATAACTTCTATATCTTGTTGTAACACTGGGTGGACTTTTTGCAGTAATTTGAGTTCGAGTACAAAGGGATCACTCTACAATTCAACCAGATAATTACTTCATCTTCTTGTCTTGATTAACTTTGAGCTTAAATAAATTTCTTCAATAACCCCACTAAAAATACCTGTACTTCTAATCAAAAATACTCGTGCCTTATCCTAAGAAAATTTAATTTAACTTATTATGGCTAGATTTCAACCCTGTAAGTACAACCTTAATTAATCTAATCTGAGTCCCCAGTTTTGTTCTAAAAACAATTAACTGCTATAAATTTCTTAAGCTAGAGCAACAGTATGAAAATTAATCGGTCGAATCGGGAGAATTAAGTTAGGAACCCCGTAGGCTTAGTGACGGGGCATCGAGCTGACTGTTACTTTAGTTATACTGAATTGCCTAAGCCCTAATGAATGCAGAAAATGTCTAATTCTGAAATTCTAAAATCTAAAATCTAAATTCTGCATTCTCCTTTCAATCAATCAATTAAATTTAGGAGTAAAGAAATGACTACTCAACCTATTTCCAACGAAGTCGCCCTCAGAATTGCTTTAGCGGCTAAGGTATTACCCGATGTATCTATCAAGGATTTAATCGAGGCTTTGCAAATCCATCTAGACGATGAGATTACCCAAGAATCCCTTAGTAAAATTACAGTCACTCAATTAAAAAAATCTTTTGGTAATATTTACGAAGTTGATAACGAATGGGAAGGCGAAGATGCGGATAATAGTGACATAAAAGCTTTCAAAGAAGCGGTACAAATCTTATGGGGTGAACAGGACTATTATAAAGAATCTTTACCGATTGAGTCATATCAAGAAGGAGATCTGCCTAACTCCATTAGAATTGCTGTAGCTTCCAATAATGCAGAGCAATTAGACGGACATTTTGGTTCTTGTCATCGTTATTTAATTTATCAACTATCCGCAGACCAACTCAAATTGATCGATGTTCGCTCGGCAGTAGAAGCAGATCTAGCCGAAGAAAAAAATAGATTCCGAGTTAATTTAATTAGAGATTGTGCTATTCTCTACGTTGTTTCCATTGGTGGGCCTGCTGCCGCTACAGTCATCCAAGCTAATATCTATCCCATGAAAATAGAACAAGGCGGTTCGGCCAGAGAAATATTAGCCGACTTACAAAAAGCACTGGCAACTTCTCCACCTCCCTGGTTAGCTAAGATTTTAGGGATTGCAGCCGATAAACGGCTGAAAAACTATACAGCTGTTGGTTAGTCCTTGGTGATTAGTTTAGTAAGGTGATTTCCGAGAATAAAAAAGAACAAATTATGAACATAAAACAAAATAAACAGCGTGTTCAAGAAATTCAGCAAATAACAGGACTAAGACCTACCCATTTTGCCGATTTAATTCGAGTAGCCCAATTAATTTACGATCCTACTGGTGGGATATTTGGCAAAGTAGTTGAAGTAAATTGGTTAGATTTTGGGATTCCTCTCGGCGTTACTGAAAATTTGCGCTCTCTTGGGAAAAAATATCGTTACGAATCTCCTCATATTGACCTTGACTTAGTTTGGGCTCAATTAACTCCAGAAACTCGCAGTTGGTTTATTGCCAACCAAAGTGTTTTATGGGAGATTGAAGAGGCGTTTCCTGCTTTGGATGAAGATTAAATAAATGGTCATTGGTTATTAGTTATTTAGTTATTGATTCTTAGTTATTAATTTTTCCTGAACAACAAATAACAAAAGATCAAGGAGGAAATTATGCAAGTTTTAGGAACATTTAGTCGGTTCGAGCAATGCGTTCTTAACATGGCTCTGATTAATATCTGCGATGGCGAGAGTTATGTTGGTCAACAGATACGGCGCCAACAATACAATTCTGGCAAGCACTCGACTAACGAAACGGGACACAATCCTTGGCTCGATTTACATCAATTTACGATCTATCTCCCCCATCCCGAACAAGAATATGAAGATCTTACCTTAGAAGAAGGACTGACAAAAGGCTACAATGTTGAAGTTCAACCAGTCAAAGACCCTAACGCATTAGTTTATCATATTGCCGAAGGAGGACATTTTGTAGTTGTCCTGAAACAAAGACGAATTAACGCCAATTTTGTCATTGCCGCTACTGGGATTTTTGTTCGCTCTTTGGGCCTTCTTAGTTTGGATGTAATTGTTGATCCAGATCAAGGGGAATATCAATCGCTGGTTATCAAACATCCCATCATCAGAAACTATCCTCAAGACTGGGAAACCAAATTAAGAATGTTTCTGAAACGAGAAATTAGAGGGGAACAATTGCCCCCCGTGGTGAGATATGTCGATCAGGTTTTGAATCAAGATTATAGACCACCTTCTTGGAATGAGGTTTACTTGGCAGCAAGTGGTTTTGCCGGATTTTAAAGTTTAGTTTATTTCAGGCGATCTCTATCTAGTAGCTAAAATCCCTCTGATTCAGTGGGAACAAGAGGGATGGAGAAGATCTGTTTAAACTACAATTTAAGATCGTAATGGTTGAGGATCTCCAAGCACCTCTACCTTTTTGCTACTGCCATTGCGATTCTGGACAATTTTAAAGGGTAAATCACCCTGATAAGCTTGAATCAGTAATTCCTTCAAATCACTAATTAAAGGATAACGAGGATTTGCACCTGTACATTGATCATCAAAGGCTTGGTCTGCTAAACTATCAACCTTAGCATAGAATTCCGCTTCACTTTCAGGGATAACATCCTTAATGGCAGAGGGAATATCCAAGCGACGTTTTAACTGCTCAATGGCTAAGACCAGATTTTCCACCTTTTCTAAGTCACTTTCTCCCGGTAACCCTAAATAATTGGCAATACGAGCATAACGCCAAGTCGTATTGGGATATTTGTACTGGGAAAAGGTGGCTTGTTTGAAGGGTGAATCAGTGGCATTGTAGAGAATAACGTAGGGAATCATCAAAGCATTGGCTAACCCGTGAGGAATATGAAAAATTCCGCCCAATTGGTGCGCCAGAGAATGACAGATGCCTAAAAACCCATTAGCAAAAGCCATTCCTGCCATTGTCGCTGCATAGTGGACCTTTTCCCGTGCTTTCGGGTCTTTTGCCCCATTTTCGTAAGCACTGGGTAGATATTTAAACAGCAGTCGAATCGCTTCCAAGGCCATCCCGTTGGTATATTCTGAGGCTAAAACCGAGACATAAGCCTCTAAAGCATGAGTTAAAGCGTCAACTCCTCCGTAAGCCGTTAGTTTTTTCGGCATATTCAGGGTTAATTCAGGATCAACAATGGCCATTGTCGGGGTTAAGGCATAATCCGCCAAAGGATATTTAATATTATTCCGTCGGTCTGTAACAACAGCAAAAGGAGTGACCTCAGAACCTGTCCCAGAGGTGGTAGGAATCGATACCATGATGGCTTTTTCTCCTAATGGGGGTAACTCATAAACGCGCTTGCGAATGTCCATAAAGCGCATGGCTAAACCTTCAAATTCGATTTCGGGATGTTCATACAGCAACCACATAATTTTGGCTGCATCCATGGGAGAACCCCCGCCTAAGGCGATAATAACGTCAGGATTAAAGGTTTTCATTAGGGCTAAACCACGCTGAACCGTTTCTAAGGAAGGATCCGGCTCAACATCATAGAAAATGTCATATTTTAATCCCACTTCCTCTAAAACATCTTCTAAGATGGCAGTCATTCCCAAGTCAAATAAGGGTTTATCGGTGACTATAAATGCCCGTTTTTTTCCAGCTAATTCGCGAACAGCAACGGATAATGCACCATATTTGAAATAGACTTTGGGAGGAACTCGAAACCACAGCATATTTTCCCGTCTTTCTGCCACGGTTTTAATATTCAGTAGATGGGCAGGTTCAACATTTTCACTGATGGAATTTCCGCCCCATGTGCCACAACCAAGGGTTAAAGAAGGATCTAAGCGAAAATTGTACAAATCTCCGATCGCTCCTTGAGATGACGGTGTATTAATCAGCACTCTTGCTGTTTCCACCTGATCTTCATAGCGTTTGATGTGGTCACGGTTGTCGGGAGAAGTATAAAGAACCGCCGTATGTCCCCTTCCAGCAAAGGCGACCAATTTTTCAGCCTTTTCTACCCCATCCTGGAAATTTTGCGCCCGATACATGGCTAAGATAGGGGAAAGTTTTTCATAGGAAAAGGGTTCATCGAGGCCAATATTTTCTACTTCCCCAATGAGAACACGAGTATCTTTGGGAATAGTAATTTCCGCTAATGCAGCTAATTTTTGCACCGATTGACCCACTACATGGGGATTAATATGACCATCCTTCAGCATTATATCAGCAACTTTGTCTTTCTCCTCCTGATTAAGGAAATAAGCACCCCGTTCCTGAAATTCCTGTTTGACTTCTTCATACACCGAATCTTCCACAATGACTGATTGTTCACTCGCACAAATCATGCCATTATCAAAGGTTTTACTGAGAATAATTGAAGAAACAGCCATTTTAATATGAGCCGTGTCGTCAATCAAGGCGGGAGTATTACCTGCGCCCACTCCTAAGGAAGGACGACCTGATGAATAGGCAGCCCTCACCATACCAGGCCCCCCTGTAGCCAGAATAAGATTAATATGGCGATGCTGCATCAAAGCTTGTGATAATTCAACAGAAGGTTGGTCAATCCAACCAATTAGCCCCTCTGGTGCCCCCGCCGCTTCTGCTGCGTCCAAAACCACCTTTGCTGCTTCAATGGTACAGTTTTTTGCCCTTGGATGGGGAGAAAAGATAATCCCGTTACGGGTTTTTAGGGTGATTAAGGCTTTAAAAATAGCCGTAGAAGTGGGGTTAGTCGTAGGAACAATCCCGGCGAGAATACCAACGGGTTCAGCAATTTTTTGCAGTCCAAAAGATCTATCTTCTTCGATAATGCCACAGGTTTTTTCCTGTTTGTACTTATTATAAATAATTTCGGAAGCAAAATGGTTTTTAATCACTTTATCTTCGATTACACCCATTTGTGTCTCTTGGGACGCTAATTTGGCGAGAGGAATTCGGGCTGCGTTGGCAGCTAAGGCTGCTTTTTTAAATATTAAATCAACCTGTTCTTGACTAAAGGTTGCATATTTTTCTTGGGCCGTTTTGACTCGTTGGATGAGTTCTTCAAGTTCTTGAAGGTTAGTAACTGGCATAATATCTCAAGATAGAAAGGACAATTTATTAATTAGCATAGTGAAGATTACTAAGGTAGATTGTTCATTGGTAACCTTTCAATTCGGGCACTGTGCCGGAATAATTTGTAACAGCCCTAGTCTATGGAGTGAAGTACTTCAGTTTACTAATATAAGTCGTAATGGATTGAGTTGAATTTTCCAGGGAAAGGGACGATCTTTTAACTCCATCCATTTATTTTTAAAGACTTCCGCTTGTAGATGATAATCTTCAGGATGATTAGCTGATTGGTTTAACTTGAGATACAAAGTCATGCGGTGTGGGGTTTCACTAATTGTCGCTAACCAACAAGGGAAAGTATTTACCTGATCATCTATGTTGGGAAAAATTAGCTGATGGGCACGAATACCCACATATTTGAGGGATTCTGGCAGTGGTTCTATTACTTTTAAGATACAACCCCATTCAATTGCTTTAATTTGCTGTCTGCCCATTACCAGAACCCGGGAAAAGTTTTTACACCCAGTTAATTGTGCGGTTCTTAAATTACGAGGATGCTCAAAAATATCTTGTTTCCTACCATGAGCGATTATTTGTCCTTGATCTACCACCAAGAGTTTAGGACATACTCGATAGGCTTCTTCTAGGTTGTGGGTAATAAATAAAGTGACTCCCTGATAGCGAATTAGGTTATTTCTGAGAATTTTTTCCTGCTTATCACGTAAATAAGTATCTAAAGCTGAAAAAGGTTCATCTAAAAGCATGATATTTGGTTTGCTTGCTTTAGCTCTAGCTAAAGCAACCCTCTGTTGCTGTCCTCCCGAAAGCTCCTGAGGATAGCGAGCCCCGATACCTGATAAGTCCACCGCGATTAATTGCCGCTCTACTTCTTGTTTAATTTCTCCCTTAGATTTTCCTGACGGCATACCAAAGGCAATATTTTCGGCAATAGTTAGATGGGGAAACAGGGCGTAATTTTGAAATAAAAAACCACAGGCGCGATCCCGTGGTGGTAAGTTGATGCCTTGTTCTGAATCAAACAAGACCTTCCCGTTTAAAACAATACGTCCTCGATCTGGATGAGATAATCCAGCAATACAGCGTAAAATCAGGCTTTTGCCCGCTCCAGAAGCTCCTAGTAATCCTAAGGGTGTTTGATCGTTGTGAAAACTAACATTTAATAAAAATCCGGGGAGTTGTTTTTGAATATCGACAATTAACTCAATCTCAGCTTGAGGTAGGGGATAATCTAGAGGTTTTTGTCGTTTTACTGACATCCTCGAAAACAGAGCGAAAATTCTTTCTCTCCTAAGACGGAGCTTTGAGTGATGATACTTATTACTTTCCGTCCAATAATTAACTGCCGTAATTACTCCTAAAGAAATTACTAGCATAATTATAACTAGCACCAAAGCTCGATCCATTGCCCCACCTTCAGCAGCAAAGAAAATGGCGATGGGAATTGTTTCAGTTTTCCCTGGAATCGAACCAGCTAACATCAAAGTTGCCCCAAATTCCCCCAAAGCACGAGCAAAAGCGAGTAAAGTACCAGCAATTAGACCATGTTTGGCTAAGGGGAGAATAATTTCCCAGAAAATCCTTCCTTCTGAAGCGCCCAAAGTTCTAGCACAAGCAATGAGATTCCCATCGATTTGTTTGAATGCTCCTAAAGCAGTTTTATACATTAAGGGAAAAGCCACCACTGTAGAAGCGATAACAGTGGCATACCAAGAGAAAATAACGGTAACGCCAAAAGAAGCTAATATTTTACCGATAAACCCATTTTTTCCCAATAATAACAATAATAAAAAACCAACTACCGTGGGGGGAAGTACCAAAGGAGCAGTGAATAAGCCTTCAATTATTTCTTTCAATTTACCTCGATAACCCAACATCCACCACGCTGCCATAGTACCAAGGAAAAAAGTAATCAGCGTGGCAGTAGTAGCAGTTTTTAAGGAAATCCAAATGGGAGATAAATCTAAATCAATCATGTTTTGTGGAGGGAATTAAAAACTTTAATCTTGTCAATTTACTTATTAATTATTACTTATTACTTTCCCCTCACAGTAAAGTTTTCGGCACACTTTAGAGCAGTATTGACTTTGCTCCTAAGCTATTTTTTACGAGCCACAATATGGAAAATGTGCCAGTATCTATCTTCTCCTAGTGGCGTTGTCCCTTGATGTTCTTCTTCTTCTAGTAGTTCGATTGCATAAAATTGTAATAAGTTTTCTACTTGCGATCGTGTAAAACAGTTAATTAATTCACTATTACACCAAGAATCGCGATCGCCAAATAAATGTCCAGAAAATCTACCACCACTAACTAAAGAGTTAAAGATTTGATTCCACAAGCTAGGAAAAACTTCCCTAGAGCAAAAGGGCAAAGAAAAGCTGGCATTAATTAAATCCACGTTTTGAGGCAATTGTAACTCTTCAAAACGAGCGATTTGAGTAGTTAATTGCGGAATATCGAGATTAAAACGAGCTAATAAACTCTTAATCGCCTCTGGTTCTTGATCAATCGCCAATACTTGCCAATTGTGCCTTAATATTTCCACGGTATCCCTGCCATTTCCACAACCAAGATCCATGGCCAATCCAGGATTTTTACAAGCAGTTAAAGCTGTTAACAGAGTTTTCCTGGGTGGACGATTGGCTACTGCATTATAATAGGTTTTCCAATCTCGTTTGATAGTTAATTTTGTCATTGGTTATTGGTTATTGATTATTGATTATTTATTGACTGCTGTACGGACCCAAGCTAACTCCCGCCTCCTGCCCCAGACCACATTCATACTTCCTTAAGCGAACAGTATTGCCTCTACCTTCTATCTCCCTCCTGCTTACTGATTACTGTTCACAGAGACAAAGCCATACTCTTTAAATACAGCTTGGGCTTCGGGGGTGGTAAAAAATTCTATTAATTCTGTTGCGGCTTCGGGATGATCGCTACTTTTAACGACAGCAATGGGATAAATTACGGGTGAATAAGCGTTTTCTGGTGCTGTCGCCACTATTTTCACATTTTCGGAAAATTGGGCATCGGTACCATAGACAATTCCTGCATCAGCATTACCTGTAGCAATGTAATTAAGCACTTGACGGACATCTTTACCGTAAACGGCTTTAAGTTTTACTTGATCAGCGATTTTAAAAAAATTTAACACTTCTTGGGCATATTTTCCCGCAGGAACGCTTTCTGGTTCTCCTAAAGCAACTGTGGTTATTTCTTTATTAGTTAAATCCTTAAAATCATCGACTTGCAAATTACTTTTATTATTACTGGTACTAGTAATTAAAACCATCTGATTTTTCAATAAATCTCGGCGAGTTTCTGTTAGTAATAACCCTTTTTTTTCTAGCTCATTCATTTGCTTTGGTGCAGCAGAAATAAAGACATCTACTGGTGCACCCTGTTCAATTTGCTGTTGTAACGAGCCAGAAGAGCCAAAATTGTAAATTATTTCGGTTTCAGGATGTTTTTGCTGATAAAGAGACTCAATTTCTTCTATAACATCTTTTAAACTTGCTGCTGCTGATAAAGTTAATTGAGTTGATGGGGTAGCTAGACTGGGATTTTCTAGTTTAATGTTACTCAATTGATCACATCCACCAATTAAGAATGATGACAGAATACTAATACTTAAAAACCCTAATATTTTTGTGCAATTATTTATCATAATATTTCTCCTATTTTTTTAGATCGATAACATTTTTTAAGCTATGATCTCCTTGCTGTAAGGGGTTAAGCATTGCGAAATAAGTGCGTCTTAGCTTAACCAATAACTAATTTTTTGTAGTAACTTTAACCTTAATCGAACTAGCAATCTCTTGATCGAGGGCAATTCGAGTTTGACCTACTCTAATCACAAAAGAAGGGAATTTTTGTTCCAAGGTGATAGGCATTCCTGCATTAATTCCCATTGACAACAGCTTTCTGACAATTTTGTCGTCTTTATTTCTAATGCCAGTAATAATACCTTCGGTTTTAGTTGCCAAGAAATTTAGGGGAGAATAGTGAACGGAGAAACCTTGAGTAAACATTTTAAAAGCTAACCTCCAGAATAGTTAATAATTGATTGAGAACATAGCCTAAAGAAAAGGCAAAGAAAACGACAAAACTAGCGATCGCAATTGTATTTTTTACTCCCCTTTCTTTCACCATAAATTGTAATTGAGCGATACAGGGAATAAAGAGAGTTAGTGTTACAGAAGCTACTACTAATTGTTGACCAGCCAAAATTCCCGAAGAGTGCAAGTCAAACATTCCTGCTGCCCCGTAGTCACGACGGAAAAAGCCATATAAAAACGTTGGGGCGGATTCTTGGGGTAATCCCAACCACAGCATTACTGGTTCTAATCCTCTGACTAAAACATCGAATAACCCCGTAAGTTTACCTGCCCAAATTAAAATTGAAGCCAAGATAAACAACGGCAAAATTTCACCAAAGTACCATTTAAGACGCACATAGGTTTTAGTGAGAATAGCTTCGAGACTCGGCACTCTTAAGGGGGGAATCTCCATATAGAAACAAGAGGCTTTTCCGGGTATAATTCTCCCTGCCAAAAAACCAATGCCCAAAAAGATTGCCACCATCACCACAGCCCAGATAAATAGAGCAGTAGGTTCTTGGGAAAGTAAGCCTAAAATAACCCCTAGTTGAGCTGAACAGGGAATAGTTAGAGCTAAGAGTAAAGTAGCAATAATTCGTTCTCGTTTACTTTCGAGGGTGCGAGTGACTAGAGTTGCCATAGTACCACAGCCTAATCCTAAAATTAGAGGAATAACCGATCGCCCTGAAAGTCCGATGATTTTAAACAATCCATCTACCAGTAAAGATAGACGGGGTAAATAACCACTATCTTCTAAGAGGGAAAACATTAAAAAGAAAGTCGTGACAATGGGTAAGACGATGGCGACAGCATATCGAATTCCTAAAGTAATAATTCCATAATCGTTAGCCAACAAATCTTGAATGATTTGCCAGGGGAAAATGACAGCGACAACGGTATTAACCACAGGATTAATCTGGGACTCAAAAAATCCTTCAATCCCATCGACTAATATTCCCCCACCAAATACCCCAACAAATTGATAGACACCGAAGTAGAGAACTAAAGCAAGCAGGGGAATTCCCGTTAAGGGATGAACGGTTAACTGATGCAACCACTCATACTTAAAAGCTCTTGGCTGTTGCGGTTGAATCGTAACATCTTGTTCAATCGCCATCGCTAATTGATGACGGGATTGGGCAATGGCAAAACTTAATGATTCAGACATCCCTGCCTGAGTCTCGTTAATAACCCTCTCAATTTCAGGAAAATAGGGTTCTTGCTCTAGCTGCGAGCGCAAGATGGGGTCTTGTTGCAGTAGTAAAAGAGCAAGACTGCGTCGGGAAATTTGGTTTTCCGCCTGATCACTCAGTAAAGACTCAATGCGAGCAATTGCGACTTCAATAAGTGGCGGATAAAGAAGTTGACTGGACATAATCGGCTACCTTTGCAGTTAATTTTTTCAGTCCTAATTTTTGTGCTGCTGCCATAGTGATAACAGGAATCCCTAGTTGGTAGGCTAATTGATTTTCATCTACCCCAATGCCTAATTTTTGCGCCTCGTCAATCATATTGACTACCAGTAATACTGGTAATTGAGCTTCTATTAATTGCAGGGTAAGATTAAGCATTCTGCCTAAATGTTTAGCATCGACGACGTGAATTACTAAATTCACTGTCTGGTTCATAATTAAATTTCTGGCGACGTTCTCTTCTTCGGTAATCGGAATCAGCGAATACATGCCCGGTGTATCGAGAAAGGTGATGTTTTCTCCAGCAATTATGGCATTGCCTCGGGCTACTTCTACTGTTGTCCCCGGATAATTAGAAACCGTTACGTAGGTCCCAGTTAAGAGGTTAAACAATAAACTCTTACCAACATTGGGTGAACCGACTAAAGCAATAGTGGTTTGAGAGTGGTGGGAAAAATTTTTTCTTGCTGATTTTCTCGAGCCAAAACCAAATAATTTCCACCCTGTATTCTGTCTTTTTGATTGACAGTTTTGATAACAGTCGTGACAATCCATTTTATTTTTTTCATTAATATTTTATCTTAACAATAACTTTTTAAATAACCGTAAATATAGATACAAAACTGTCATTAATTATCAGTCTTTTATTATTTCTAAGTTGATTATTTATCCTGAGTTATCTAATATTTGTTTTCTCTATCGCTCTCGATTTTTGCTACAGAGTATTTAGGACTGCTATATATATAGTTACTAGAATTGAGATTGATAAAATTCAATGTTAGCTACTATAATGATCAGTGAATAATAAGTGATAAAAGATTATTTTAAACTGCGATGAGCAGGAAATATTTTATTTCCTATAGTAAAAAACAATAATACCAATACACCTTTTAGCAGAAGAGGAGTTAAGATAAACACACAAATCAGAGTAATAAATATCGATAAAAAAGCAACTAGTTGGTGAACTTCATCACTATTATGAATACTTAAAATAATTGCTACTATAAATATTGATAAAACAAGTAAACTAATTACTAACATCTTCATCCTCCTTAAAAAAATTAGTCGGCATCATTGGCAATCCAACATAACTCTAACCAGAAACGGAAATCTTGCTGTTTTATGCTCGAAAGTGGGTCTTTGACTAAATGGTTAGCATTTTTAAAAACTACTTCTAGTAATCCCATATTTTCTGCTGCTTCTCTAAAAAGGTCTTGTTGCTCTAATAAACGAGCACCTAATCGCTCTGGATAATAAATAGCTAAATAGTAAGAATACTTATTAGCGTGATAGACATTTAACTTGAGAATTTTTAGCAAACAACGGCGTAATAATCGACCCGCCGTGGGATAATAATTGTTGATAATCCTGATATATTCTTTAGTGAATTGTTCTTGATTAATCATTATCAACTTAATTAATAAATTATGGTTGATTAATAATATTGGATGTGTATGAGCTCAGGAAACACACTATTTTTAGACAAGGTTGTGCAAGTTGTTGGCATTTGTTTTTGAATATTTCCACTTTAACCTTACAGCTATCTTCTGCCAGATCTGTTGGGTTAGCTACTGTTGGTGGTATAGGGCAAAAATCATTTACCTGAGGACAAAATTGGGGTGGATACTGAGTAATTTTGACCTTTCTGTCATTTTTCAGATTTATGTCTAAATCTTGAGCAAAAGTAAACTCACTGTAATCAGCAATGTTATCTAATCCGATCAGATTGAGCCAAATTTCGGCGGTTATCCAAACCCCAATTTTATAAACAACTTGTTTCCAGATTTTTTTGTTTTTGGTCATTGGTCTTGTGTATTTTTCAGTTATTGGTCATGAGTAACTCAAAGAGAAGAACAAACAAAGAGGAACCAATGACGATTTATTTAAACCAAATAAGCTTCTTGATGGGTTTTAATCGTACAATCAGATTTAGGATAAGCAACACAAAGTAGTACATATCCTTTCGCAATTTGATCCTCATCTAAGAAACTTTGATCTTCTTGATCTATTTCCCCTTCGACAATTCTGCCCACGCAACTAGAACAAGCGCCCGCACGACAAGAAGAAGGAAGATCTAGATCTTGTTCTTCTGCTGCATCGAGAATATATTCATCTTCAGCAACATTGATAGTTACATCTATTTCGGGAGGTTTTTTCTTTTTTCCTTTAATCAAGCGGACTTTATAAGTGGTAGTCATAATTTTTTCGGTTAGTAGTCAATTATTTTGTTATTGATTTTGGTGAATAATCCAGGTTAGCTGCAGGGCACAGGTTCGGGAGTGCAATCTGCCACCGAGAAAGATTTGCCACAACCACAGCTATCCGTAGCATTAGGATTTTCAAAAGTGAATCCAGCTTGAGTTAGACTTTCCACAAAGTCAATGACAATACCATTTAAGAAGGGAGCACTTTTATGATCGAGGTAAATTTTGACTTTATCTTGTTCATAAATTAGATCATCGCTCTGGGGACGATCAACAACATCTAAAGCATATTCGAAGCCACTACATCCGCCATCAACTGCGGCTACGCGAACTCCTTTTTCAGGAGTAGTTTCATCCGTATTAGCACGGATAAAGCTACGAAGTCTGAAAGCGGCTTTTTCGGTTAAGAAAACTGTCATGGAAATTCTCCTTTTAGTTATTTGTTTGTAAGATTAGTTTGTTGTTAGTTTTAAGCTGTGTTGTTAGGGAAAGTTTTTCTTTTAAAGAGAGATTTAGGGGGATAAAACTGCTGTTCGATCTACTTGTCTCACTGCATCACTAGAAGCTTTTCCACAGACTGGACAATCAGGATCTTTGTACAGACGGAGTTTGCGAAACTCGAGATTAGCTAAATCCATATTGAGTAACTGTCCCAAAAGAGGTTTCCCTAACCCAGTAATTAGCTTGATTGCTTCTAAGGCAGTTAGACAGGCAAGAGTTCCAGAAACCGCACCGAGTACGCCGAAGTCACGGCGATTCCAGTCGGGTTTTTCCGGGAACAAACAACACAGACAAGGGGTTTTACCTGGAACTATAGTGGTTAAATAAGCCTCCATGCTATTCATGGCAGCTTCTACCATGGGCTTCTGCCAACTCACGCAGGCAGCATTGAGTAAATCTCGTTCGGGAAAATTATGAGCACAACTGAGGGCAAGATCACAACGTTGGACAAGAGAATTGACATTATCCGCCGTGATATATTCGGAGATCGCCTCAACTTCTACGTCAGGATTAATCTGGGTGAGAGTTTCTTTAGCTTTGATAACTCTAGGTTTACCCACCCAGTCATCGCTCATCAAAATCTGACGATTCAGATCATCGAGACGTAACCCACCACCTCGAACTAGAATTAACTTACCAATACCAGCAACCGCTAGGTAAACAGCGACAGTACCGCCCAAACCCCCTACCCCAGAAACCAGAGCAGTGGTATTTTTTAGCGCTTTCTGTCCTTCTTTGCCTAAACCAGGAAGCTGTATCTGTCGGCTATAGCGTTCTAATTCTTTCGGTGTTAACATTATTCATTGTCCTCCGTTACGTTATTGGTTTTGGCTTATTTTCCCGTGGTCTTTTTGGTTAGCTCTTCTAAGGAAACAAAGTTTTTCGGTTTGCTTTGAAATACTTTAAATAACTTGGTTTCCAGAGGACTAGAGGTTAAGAAAACCTGATAAGCTTCCTCCAAGGCACTTGCATATTTCTCTAATCTTTCTGTTTCCCTGACTTCGGGAAAAGCTTGATCTACTTCCTTAATCAGCAGAGAAAATTGCTTTAAAATATGGAGGCGATTGATATTAACAAAATCGCGATCATATTCGATGTCAAAAAATTGTAAGTAATCTTCCGCATCTACTAAGTTTTGGAATGCTGTTAAGGTTTTTGGTTTACTGTTAGTCATAATCATGATAATTGCTTCTCCCAAGCTTTTAATTGTTGTTTGAGTTCGGCTAATTCACGATAAATATCGTAAGTTTTAGTCGCTTCCTCAATAAGGAGGTGGTAATCTGTGGGCAAACCTTCGGCGAGATCGTGTAAATCCATCTTCATTTGCCCAGCCTTACTGTTGAGACGTTTGATTTTTTTCTTTAACTCAGCAACAGCTTCGGGGGTTGGGGTGTTTACTTCAACTGTAATCATGTTCGTGTTTTGATGCTCAATCAACTGATAACTATTTACTGTTAAAGGAATCTAAGCATTCGCCGCTTCCGGAAACTTCTCGATGTTTTTGATCCCCGAATCGACCAATCTTTCCCCCTGAGCCGCCAATTTCTGGAGGGAAGGATAGCCAAAGCGTTGAGAATCCCTTAGGGTGCGAGATAATACCAGCAAGCGCCCAGTCCAGATAATTGCCCAGCCAAAGCCTTCATGGGAAAGATCAATCACAACTTGACAGAGTTTACCCGTTTGTTTTTCGATACAAGCGGCGATCGCTCGATAGAAACAGAGAATCCTTAATTGCGTGGCGGGATCAACATCTCCTTCCACAGAAATCTTACTTTTCTTATCTTTACTAACCACATAATTGGCTAGTACCAATTCATCTTTCCAACTGCGATAAACGCCATAATGATCTTGAGCACGCACTTGAAGTACTAGCTCTTGAAGAAAGTTACTCTCTTCAACAATGTTAGTAGTAGTTTCCGGTCTAGTAATTGTAGTAGTCATAATTGTTTGTCGTTAATTTTTACTAGGAGTAAGTAGCCAGGAGAGGGTAATTCTAAATTCCTACAATTCTTCTTGCTCCTCGAAATCAAACCTAGAAGCATTTTTACCCAGAGCTTTGCGCAACCAAGGAGGCGGATTATCCAATGTTTTCACTAAACTGTCGAGAACATCGGCGATTTCATCTTCTTGGTTTTCCGCTTTTAGGGGAGTAATCTTGTTTTTAAGTAAACGAGATGCAGCACTGCCTCCGATCGCTGAAACATAGACGATCGTGCAATCGGCAACTGCATTCATTTTGGGCATTAATTTGTCTTCGTTGCCATCTTCTTTTAGTTCTCCGCCAAATTCAACTGTGTTGAGGAAGTCGTACCCTTCAGAAGAGACATCATAAATATCTACTTTTTTTGCCCAACCAAAGTGAGCATTGATGTGAACGTTATCTTGGGTGACAAAGGCAACTTTCATAGTTTCAAATCTCCTAAATATTAGTTATCTCTCTATAACTGTTCATCGTCGAAATCAAAGGTGTGGGATCTTTTACCCAAGGCTTTACGCAACCAAGGAGGAGGACTATCTAATGTTTCTACCAAACTGTTGAGAACATCGGTAATTCGATTGTCTTGGTTTTCAACTTTTAGAGCGGTAACATTATGTTTTAAGAGACTAGAGGCCGCACTGCTTCCAATGGCAGAAACATAAACAATTTGACAACCACTAACAGCCTTAATTTTGGGAATCAACTTGTCCTCGTTGCCGTCTTCTTTAAGATCACCGCCAAACTCAACCGTGTTGAGGAATTCATAACCTTCAGAAGAAACATCATAAATATCTACTTTTTTTGCCCAACCAAAGTGAGCATTGATATGAACGTTATCTTGGGTAGCAAAGGCAACTTTCATGGTTTCAAATCTCCTAAATATTAGTTATTGCTAATAAATCGCTGGTTTTGATGCCAAAATTAACCAATGTTTCACCTTGAGATGCCAATCTCTTCAGGGAAGGATAGCCAAAATACTGAGCGTTTTTCAAAGTACGAGACAATACTATGAGAGGACCTGTCCAGATACTGGCTTTGCCAAAGCCTTCAGGGGAAAGACTCATCACCACTTGAGAGAATTTGCCCGTTTGTTTTTCGATTCCAGAGGCGATCGCTTGATAAAAACAGAAAATCTTTAATTCGGTGAGTGAATCCACATCTCGTTTTACCAAAATTTGGTTTTTCTTGTCTTTGGTGATCAAGTAATTAGCTAGGATCAACTCATCTTGGCAACTGCGATAAATGTTATGATGGTCCCTTGCTCGTACTTGAAGCACTAATTCTTGGAGAAAAGCACTTTGTTCAATGATGCTAGTATCAATTTCCGGTTTAACAATAGTAGTAGTCATAATTAATTAGTAGTTAATTTTGAGTATGGCGGGAAAAACTATTCCTCTTCATCATCAAAATCAAAGGTTCGGGATTTTTTGCCCAAGGCTTTTTAGTAAAAACAACTAACTGACAAAGTTACTGGGTCAGAAAATTGGGAATAAAAATGAAATTGATGATTATTTTTGAGAAAAAAATCACTCACAATTCTTAATGCCCTAATTCAATAAAAATATTGCCGAGATCGAACAAAAATTGCATTGTACCTCGATAGCCCACGAGACAACGAGAACCATTTCCCAGACGATCGTAAATGGGATAACCCAGACGATAAAGGGGTATGTTTAGTTTGTCAGCAAGGGCTTTTCCTTGGGAATTAGTAATGATCAGATCCGAACCTTCAGCGAAAACTGCCAAATCTTCTAAATCCCCGATCGTCACCTGCTCAAAGGGTAATTCTGAGAGTAACGGGGAGTTATTAGTGGTTACTGCCCCTTGAATTTCCGCTCCCATTTCCTTCAGCAACCAACTGGTTTGATAAAGCAAATCAGGTTCTAATGCTAAAGAAACCTTTTTGCCCCCCAGATAAAAATGGGTATCGAGGATGGCATCTTGTAGCTGACGACGCTGACGTTGGTACTTAGGCGGTATTCGAGGTAAGAGGGGCGAATCTCTTTGATTTTTATTGGTAGCAATCTGGGCTAATAACCACAAAAACTGATCTACTGTACCTAAACCTGTCAAGCGGGGTAAAATTTCATAACTCGTAGCAAATTTTTGTTGTAAGATTTCCGCCGCCGAACGCATACTTTCGCCGATGGCAATAGTAAACTGAGATCGAGCTAGTTGTTGTAATTGTGATAAGGAAGCACCCCCTGGGGTTTTGGTATTGTAATCATCATCTAAATGTCCATCCACCGAACCAGATAAATCAGGGATAACTATGGGTTTTAAACCAAAGGCAGAGACGATTTCCTTGATTTCCTCCACATCCCCAGGACCGAGCAATGAGCCTGCTAAAATAGTTATTTGTTCTGGTAAAGGCTTTTCCGGGAAGGTTTCTACCGTCATAGTTTGACCATAATCGGTAGCAACAATTGAGTTTACCGCAGCGGCAAAACCATCTTGCAAAGCCCCTTTATAATCGGGAGTAGAAACAAAGATAATCGGTAAATAATCTAGTTCGGGATGACGCTGACGAATCGATTTAAGGATCCCTTGCATATCATCCCCCCTGGTTTCGGTTAACCCTGTAGTTAGCAAACCAATCAATTCAGGTTGAGCTTTTTCTACTAGGGTTAGTATCGCCTGTTCAATATTTTCTTCACCACCTAAAATGGTTGAAACTTCGGTCATAGCAGTGGTTGCTAAGGGAATCGCTTCTCGGAAATGTCGCACTAACAGTACCTTGGCAAAGGCAGTGCAACCTTGAGAACCATGAAATAAAGGCACAATTCCCTTCAATCCCAAGAAAGCCAAGGCTGCACCCAAAGGTGGACTCTGTTTGAGGGGATTGACAGCTACAGATTTTTTGGTTTTGATAATGGTAGTAGTCATGGCGTTTAAAGATTGATAACTGTTTACTGATTACTGTTCACTGTTTCCCAGGGTGCTGGTTGACGAACCTGTTGCCAAATAGGGCTGTGAAGGACGCGATCGAATTCTTTAGCCATTTCCAGCAGTCCCACATATCCGGCGTAAGGTTTATGGCGTTCTTGGTTAATATCTAGGAACGGAATACGAGCTTTGAGGGCTGTATATTGATTCCGTCCTCCGGCTACGAGCATATCTGCCTTGGTTTTTTCAATAACTCGTAATAATTCTTGAGCATTACCTTTAGCCAGAGCAATGCCATTTTTACCCAATAACTGTTTAATTTTGGCTTTATCCTCTTCAGTACTTTTTTTTGTACTAGTTGCGGTTACTTCCATGCCCAAATCTTGAGCGGCTGACATAACTGACCAACTTTTTACCCCTCCTGTATATAGCACCATTTTTTTGCCTTTGAGTTTGGCACGATAAGGAATAAGAGCTAAATCAAGTTTGGTGGTTTCTTCGGCAATCAGAGTTTCTACTCGTTGTTGTAAGGCTTCATCCCCTAATTTTTGGGCAATGTTCCGTAAACAGCGGTTCATATCAGCAATACCATAGAAAGACTCTTCGATATAAGGAATACCATAACGCTCCTCCATTTTTCGTCCCATGTTAATCAGCGCTTTAGAACAGATCATCACATTGAGTTTGGCACGATGAGCATAACGAATTTCCGAGAAAGTTGCATCGCCAGTAATCTTAGCCAGAACGCGAATCCCCACTTTTTCAAAGAGGGGTAATACCCCCCAAAGTTCCCCGGCTATGTTATATTCCCCAATCAGATTAATATCATAGGGGGTAGTGTATTCAGGTTCAGCAGTGCCAACCACATAATCTAACAGGGATTCCCCAGCTAGCCTGTTACCGAGATTTTTACTCCCCGCAAAACCGGGAGCGTGAACTGGAATAATGGGAGTGCCATATTTATTAGTAGCTGATTCGCAAACCGCATCCAAATCATCCCCAATCAGTGCAGTAACACAAGTTGAGTAAACAAAGATAGCCGGAGGATTATAGCTTTTGACAATTTGGCCGATGGCTTGATATAGTCTTTTTTCGCCGCCAAAAATAATGTCATTTTCCCCAATATCCGTGGTAAAACCGATTTTATAGGTGGTCGCATCAGAGGAAAGACTCCCGCGACTACCCCAAGAATTGCCCGCACAGGCGATCGGTCCGTGAACTAAGTGAGCCGCATCGGTAATGGGAACAAGGGCGATCGAGGCTCCATCAAAGGCACATCCACCTTGAGCGGCACCCGGTTTGGCCTGTTGAGTACAAGCCTTATTGTTACCTTTACCTTTTTTGTGATTGTGTTCGCAACCGGGTTCATTAAGAAGGTCAGCGATTTTGGGTTTGGTCATGGGATTTTAGATTTTAGATTTTGGATTTTCGATTTTGGCTGGATTCGCTTCGCTCACTACAAGCTTTAGATTTTAGAAATCTAAACATTTTGTCCTACTCATTCGTAATTCGTAATTCGTAATTCGTAATTGTTAACAAATATATTGGCCAATATCCTGCCCACAATCGCCTTCTAAATAAATAAGAGCACGGAAGCGCAAATTGACAACCTCTTTATAGAGAGGGTTGAGTTTACACAAAGCAGGAATATGAAAGGTTTTTCCCCAGATAGTTACATCCCTTTCAAAAGGACAGGTACAGGGAATTAAATTACAAAGAAAACGAGCAAATTTTTCGTTATTTACTTCGATATTATCTACCCAACATCGTAAGGGATAGAAAGGATCGAGGGGAAATTTTTTGGTTTTAGTTAGGGAGTTAGGATGATTTTCGGGATAAGTAAACATAATTTTCTTCAGTTTTCAGTAACTAATTCTAGTTCTTTCCCTAGGCAACCTACGACATTTCCATTTTCCAGAAAATGAACCGAATAGATGTAAGCAGTTTGCAAGTATGTACCAATAGAAATGATGTATCCTTCATCTCCTTTGTTAGCTAGAGTTTCACCAATTTGCTTGCCAGGGAAAGTACCATCATTGCGAATTTTTTTAAGGACTCTAACTTTAGTATCAAGCTCAAAAGCTGGTTCTTGATCGAGTTCCACTTCACCTAATTTCATTATTCTCCTCCTTGAAGATTTAAATATTGCAGGTTGGGTTGAGGCAAGAAACCCAACAAAATCTGCTATCGAATCACGCTCTTGTAACCACTTAGGAAAGTTCGGACATAAGGTGGGCAATGCCCACCCTACATTTACAGAGAAATGTGATTGATTAACGAATTAGATCGAAAGAAATATCAGTTTTCGCCGGAATGATAGTCTGGCGATCGAGTTCGTCGAGGATGGTATTAATAATCCAGTTATGGAGGTTGAGAGCTCCCCGATAACCTAAAGTTTCATAGCGGTGCATATGATGACGATCGAAGATGGGATAGCCGATGCGCACTAAAGGAGTATGGGTATCACGCCAGAGATACTTACCGTAAGAGTTGCCAATAATGAGATCTACTGGTTCAGTAAATAATAAACTGCGTAAGTGCCAGAGGTCTTTTTTCCCCCAGATAGTGGCATCTTTTCCGTAAGGACTAGCATCTAAAACAGCTTGCAATTCCTCTTCAAATTCAGGGTTGCTGTTGGTAACAACGATATGTACTGGCTCTGCACCCAATTCTAGTAAGAAGTTAACTAAACCAAATACATGATCAGGATCGCCGTAAAGAGCAATGCGTTTGCCGTGAATCCAAGCTTGGGAATCAGTAATAGCATCAACAGCACGACCTCTTTCTGCTACTAATTCTTGCGGTACAGGCTTACCAGTAATTTCCGATAATTTAGTCAGAAACTCATCAGTACCACGAATGCCAAAAGGACGGAAATTAAAGGTTTGTTGTCCCCAATCTTTTTCGATATAACTCCGAGTTTTAGGGGTAGTGTATTTTTGGAAGAAGAAAGTACCTTCGGCGTTAATTGAATCGGCAGCATCTTCCAGTTTGGTTAGACCATTATACATTTGGAACTCACCAGTGTTAGGAGAATCAAAGGCATCGGAATTATCCGAGAGAATGGTGTAATCGAGCTCAAATAATTGGAGAATTCGTTTTAGTTCACGAGTATTGCCAACATAAGCATCAAAGCCCAAATTAAAATTATACTTACCGTTAGTGGTTTCTTGTTTCTTACCTTCGGTCAGACACTCCAGAATACCTTTTAGCATATTGTCGTAACCAGTAATGTGAGAGCCAACAAAGCTAGGAGTGTGAGCATAGGGAACAGGAAAATCTTGGGGAATAGAGCCTTCATTTTTCGAGGTTTGAATAAATGCACCCAAGTCATCACCGATTACCTCAGCCATACAGGTAGTACACAGGGCAATCATTTTAGGTTTGTAGAGGGCATAGGAGTTTGCCAGCCCCTCGATCATATTTTTGAGTCCGCCGAATACCGCTGCATCCTCAGTCATGGAGGAAGAAACCGCTTGAAAGGGTTCTTTAAAATTACGGGTTAGGTGAGTACGGAAATAGGCAACGCAACCTTGAGAACCATGAGAGTAGGGTAAAGTTCCTTCAAAACCAGCAGCCACAAAGAGAGAACCTAGAGGTTGACAAGCTTTGGCTGGGTTGACAGTTAGGGCTTCGCGGCTAAAGTTTTTCTCACGATAATCCCAGGTTTTGGTCCATTCGGCAATTCTCGCTACTTCTTCCTTACTGTGGGCGCCTTCAAACTGACGTTTGTATTCAAATAAGTCTTGATAAGTATCGGTTTGAAATAAATCGAAGTGATCTTGAATGACACCGGGTTCTGAAACGGGTGCAGTTACATTATTTTCAGTATTTTGAGTCATGATGCTCTTCCTCTGTTTGAAATATTATTTAATTGTGGCTAATTTGTTTTTTTCTGAATCCTTCGTCCTTAAATTACTTATTTTTTGTTTTGGCTCTCAAATAAATACGAGTAATCACAAATGCTTGATAATGAAAGACGAAGGAAAATACTTACTTCAAATTTGGGGCTAACCGAACAGTATTGATTCCTACTTGGTTTCCCAAGGATTTTTAACTAAATCCCAAGTGGGGTTGTTGATCGCTAAATCCATGTCACGAGCGAACACAGCAAAACCTTCATAACCGTGGTAAGGACCTGAGTAATCCCAAGAGTGCATCTGACGGAAAGGCAAAGCCATTTTCTGGAAGACATATTTTTCTTTAATTCCGGCGGCAATTAAGTCGGGATTTAGCTGTTTAGCGAATTCCTCGAACTCATGGCCACTGACATCATCATAGATAACGGTGCCATCTTGGGTATAATCAGCGGTACGTTTATAATCGTCTCCATGACCGAATTCATAACCAGTACCGATTACATTCATCCCTAAGTCGTCAAAGGCTGGGATTACGTGACGAGGGCGTAGTCCACCTACCATCATCATTACTTTCTTACCTTTGAGGCGAGGACCAAACTTCTCAACGATCGCATCCATTTGAGCCTGATGTTCAGCAATTACTTGTTCGGCTTTTTCCTGAATGGTTTCATCGAACTGAGCGGCAATCTTCCGTAGAGATTTAGCAATTTGGGTAGGTCCAAAGAAATTATACTCTAGCCAAGGAATACCGTACTTTTCCTCCATATGACGACAGAGGTAGTTCATGGAACGATAACAGTGGATTAAGTTGAGTTTAGCCAGAGGAGTCATTACGGTTTCATTAAAGCTACCATCTCCAGAGAATTGGCTAATTACTCGTAAACCGATGGCTTCAAGGAGTCTGCGGCTAGGCCAAGCATCACCACCAATGTTATAGTCACCGATTATATTAACATCATAGGGACTTGATTCAAAGCCTTCAGGGAGCTTACGATATTCATCAGCTTTAGGTAATACCCAGTCACGAACAGTATCGTTAGCAATGTGGTGTCCCAAAGATTGAGAAACACCCCGGAAGCCTTCACAACGTACAGGAACTACAGGCTTGCCAGAGTCTTTAGCTTTCTTGCGAGCCACAGCTTCAATGTCATCTCCAATTAAGCCTATAGGACATTCAGATTCAATAGTAGTACCTTGGCTTAAGGGGAAGAGAATTTCCAATTCATCAATTAGTTTGGCCAGTTTTTTGTCACCACCGAAGACAATATCTCTTTCTTGGAAATCGGAAGTAAACTGCATGGTCCCGAAAGTATCAACTCCAGTGGTACCAACATAGTAATTACGACGACCAGACCAGGAATAGTAACCGCAACCTACAGGCCCGTGACTGACGTGAATCATGTCTTTAACTGGTCCCCAAACTACCCCTTTTGCTCCGGCATAGGCACAACCACGGGTGGTCATTACTCCAGGGACAGATTTTTTATTGGACTTGACACCACAATCAGAATTACCTTCTTCGTAAACACCGAGGTGTTTTTCGCGTTTTTTAGCCGCCTTTTCGGGATAGGCTTCTAGTACCTCTTTAATCAGCTCTTTATTTTGTTCTACAGTTGTTGCCATGATATTCTCCGGTATAATTTATCAGTTATTCAGTTATCAATTATCAGTGACCAGTTATTCAGCTAATAGTTATTGAGTAAATAGTAAGTAATCGATTTACGTTTAGTTTTTTTCACTGTTTACTGTGGACTGGTCACTGTTAACTAAGTTAAACGAGGGTAGCTTGTTTTTCTTTATCGGCTGCAAGCGCTTTTTGATATTCTGCATCAGAATCCATAAATCCGAACTCAACTAATAATTCTTCAAGCTCATCCATGCTGATGGGAGTAGGAATTACTAAGTCGGTGTTGTTTTCGATTTTACGAGCAAGAGCACGATATTCATCAGCTTGAGGATGCTCAGATTCATACTCAATCACAGTCATCCGACGTAATTCTGCCCGTTGAACAACGTTATCGCGAGGAATATAGTGAATCATCTTGGTTCCGAGTTTTTCAGCTAAGGCCTCGATTAATTCAACTTCACGATCAACTTTACGGCTGTTGCAAATTAAACCGCCTAAGCGAACACCACCAGAGTGGGCGTACTTGAGAATACCACGGGCAATATTGTTAGCTGCATACATAGCCATCATTTCGCCAGAGGTAACAATGTAGATCTCTTGGGCTTTTCCTTCACGGATAGGCATGGCGAAACCACCGCAAACAACGTCACCCAATACGTCGTAGGAGACTAAATCAATGTCGTCGTAAGCACCTTCTTCTTCGAGGAAGTTGATGGCAGTGATGATCCCACGGCCGGCACAGCCCACACCAGGTTCAGGACCACCAGATTCAACACAGCGAACGTTGTTGTAGCCAGTTAACAACACTTCCTCTAGTTCAAGGTCTTCCACTGAACCCCTTTCGGCAGCTAAGGACAGAATAGTAGTTTGGGCTTTACAGTGAAGCATTAAGCGAGTAGAATCAGCTTTAGGGTCGCAACCAACGATCATAACTCGTTGAGTTTCTGAGAGGGCAGCAATGGTATTTTGAGAAGTAGTGGACTTACCGATACCGCCTTTTCCGTAAAATGCAATTTGTCTCATGGTTATTTCTGGTTAAATTATTAAAGGTTAATGGAAATCAATACTTGAATCAATTTCAGATCCCGCTCAGTAAGAATAATCTGAGTTTGGTAATATTTAGTCTGGGGAATTTCGTCCCTACGAACCCTTATTTCTTAGCTGTTACGATGAGATGATCTGAATGGATTAGGTTTGTTCAATCTTGGAGGCAATTTCTGCTGAAAATAATAGATTAAACAAGTGTTTGAGTCTCAAGGGCACAGGATTGTCGAGAGCAACCAGGTTCAGATGATTGATAGTTAGTGTTACTGGGAAATTCCGTTCCCGGCGAAGGGTTCATCTTGACAAGATGCCAATCTTTAATCCTGATCTGAGTGAAGCTTTGGAGGAGATCGCTCTCCGTAATCGTGGGGGTAAAGGAAAAACATTTTTTAGCAATTAGTAGTTGAATAAATTGTGGTGGAAGGCTTTTGCATTCCGCATTCCGCATTCTGCATTTCATCAGACAGCTTCAACCAAGAGAGTGGGTAAAACCCGTTCTTTGAGAGTCGCTTCGATGGCAAATTTTAAAGTTTCAGTGGAAGAAGCACAGCCATTACAAGCACCCTTGAGGATGACTTTAACCCTATCTCCTTCTACGTCGAATAGCTCAATATCGCCGCCATCTTCCGCTAAAATTGGTCGAATTTCTGAGTCGATTACTCCTTGAATCAAGGTAATCTTTTGTAGATTAGTTAGGAGTTTTGGGGTTTGAGTAGTGGGGAATGATACTGGTAGAGAATGGCCGTTTGCCAAATCTTCTGTTGCCACCTCCAGGCTTTTTTCCTTCTCGGTGGTAATTTCATAGAGCAGATCGTCGATATCTGGTAAACACGAACTACATCCACCACCGGCTTTAACATAGTTAGTAACTTGTTCCGCAGTCGTAAGATTATTCTCGCGAATAATTCTTTTAATTCTGGTATCGGTGACGCCGAAACAGCGACAAATAAGAGTTCCTTCATCTTCTTCATGGGTTTCAATAGTAATCCCTTTGTATTTGTAAATAGCAGCTTCTAGAGCTTCTTGTCCCATTACCGAACAGTGCATTTTCTCTTCGGGCAGTCCTCCCAGAGATTCGGCAATTTCTTTGTTAGTTAGTTGTAGAGCTTCTTCTACTTTTCTGCCTTTCAGCAATTCGGTCAGGGCAGAAGAGGAGGCGATGGCACTAGCGCAACCAAAGGTTTGGAAGCGAGCATCTTTAATGATTTGAGACGCTTCGTCAATTTTGAGGTGCAGTTTAAGAGCATCTCCACAGGCAATACTGCCGACTTCTCCCGTGACAATTTCTTCTCCTTGTTGCTTCTCCGTAATCTTGCCTTGATTACGAGGATTGTAGAAGTGTTCCATTACTTTGTCTGTATAGTCCCACATTTTCTTTTCTTAGTAGCTAGTAATTTAGTTAGTTGGTTATGGAGAACAGGCATTTTAACCTGTGAGCATAAATGTTAGTGATGGAGAACAGGCACTTTAACCTGAGGGCGTGAAAAACTACCTGACACCCGCAAGCAATGCTTGTTCTTGTTCTTTAAGCCAATCAGCATCATCGCTGTTAAAGGGTGACATTTCCCGCAGACGATTAATAACTGGAGGTAGAATTTTAAGAACTTCGTCAATTTCTGCTTCCGTGGTAAAACGGGATAAACTAAAACGAATCGAACCGTGTAGTACACTATAGGGCAGTCCCAAAGCTCTGAGAACATGAGAGGGTTCTAAAGAGCCAGAACTACAAGCTGAACCCGAAGAAGCACAGATGCCATATTGATCAAGAGAAAGTAAAATTGCTTCCCCTTCGATATATTTAAAGCCGATATTAGTTGTATTGGGTAATCGATTAACTCGATCGCCGTTAACTGCGGTGTTGGGAATGGCGGAAAGAATACCCTGTTCCAGCTTATCTCGTAGCTGTTTTTCTTGATCAATATCGGTTAGATGCTCCTGTGCCAGTTCGGCGGCTTTCCCCAGTGCAACTATACCAGCAACGTTCTCAGTTCCACCTCTACGTCCTCTTTCTTGATGTCCACCAATTAATAAAGGACGGAATCTAACACCTTTACGAACATATAAAGCACCAATTCCCTTAGGAGCATGAATTTTATGACCAGATAAGGTTAACAAGTCAATGGTACTGGTTTTCATGTTTAAGGGAATTTTTCCCACCGCTTGCACAGCATCAACATGAAAGATTGCACCATATTCTTTAACTATTTGCCCAATTTGTTCGATGGGGAAGATTACACCAGTTTCATTGTTTGCGTACATGACAGAAACTACTGCCGTGTTCCCTGTTATGGAGGCTTGTAATTCGTCAAGATCGATTTGTCCTTTACTATTAACGGAAAGATAGGTAACGTTATAACCTTCTTTTTCCAGTTTTCGGCATAGGTTTAAAATCGCTGGATGCTCGACTTCGGTAGTAATAATGTTTTTCTTATTCGGTTGAGCTTTCAGTGCGGCAAGAATGGCTGCATTATCTCCCTCTGTACCGCAACTGGTAAAGATAATTTCTGACTCTTCTGCTCCCAACAGAGAGGCTACTTGAGTTCTGGCTTGGCGGATAGTTTGCCCGACTTGTCCTCCAAAAGTATGCATACTCGAAGGATTTCCGTAATACATAGTGAGATAAGGTAGCATTGCGGCTAAAACATCTTCATCTATTTTGGTTGTGGCATTATTGTCGAGATAAATGCAGTCGTTCATTGCTTTCTCCTGAATTAACACGAATCTAATATTCCTTGAGTTGTTCAATTAATAAATTTCTAAGTATGTATTAAGTGGTCTAATTTTTGTGCATAAAGATCAAACCAATTTTGCCAATAGGGATTTTCTTTTTTGGCCTTAAGCCTGAGAATCAGATACTCATAAGTTGTGAACCAGTTATCCCAATATTTATCCGTAGTCTGAGAAGCCAAATTAATCAAACCCGGGATTGCGGGAGTACAACCTTGAGAGGTAGGACAACCTGCCATACATTGGGCAACTCCGTAAGAGCCGACACAATCGTTACAAAGAAGGGGATTGATCGAGAATTTGCCCTGGTCGTTTTTGCCAATTGATCCTGTAGGACAGTGAGTTAAGCATTTAGCACAAGCTATACATTTTTCAGTGATCTTGTAAGTCATAATCTGAATCCTCTTTAATTGTGATCTAGAAGTTCGAGGCCGGGAAAGCAACCACTGTCACCACTAAAGTCAGTCTGACAGGGAGGTATGTCGTAATAGTCGGGACAATTAGTACAAAGATTATGAGTTAAAAACAAGGGCGAGTATGGTTTTGTCTTTAGTTCTGGGGAATCTTCAAGGCAATAGCGATCGCTTTTTTCGTTAGTCTGGGTAATGGTAACATTCATTGCTCTACTCCAATTATTTCTGGTGTTTAAACTGTTTGTAGAAATTTAAAGCCAAATTATCAATGATGTCATAGCCTTGAATTGGTTCTACACCAGCTTGGCGCAGCATTCCTTCAGGACAATCCCCAATCTTAGAAGCAAGTACGGCTTTACAATCGGAGATGGCACCGATGATATTTTTTAAAGTGGCATCTTCGCCATAACCTCCCTGACAGTAATGATCAACTTTACGATGTCCGACAAATTTAACGTCTACTCCATCAACTTCAAAGATTTGAAACTCCTTGGCATGACCAAAGTGTTGATTGACTAAGCCACCACCTTTAGTTGCTACTGCCAACAGGATTTTCTCTCCTCTAAGTTTTTTCCCAGTGGCTCTTCGAGCTTTAGCCGACTTCAAGACTTCTTTAGTCTGTTTAATCTCGGCATGAACTTCTTGACGTTTTTCCAAGTCATATTCCGGGGTCATCTCTAAGAATTTTTCCTTAGTAAACTCTTGGGAACGATCCTCACCCAATAAACCTACCGCATCAGCACGACATTGACGACAGTGTCTCATCATCTTCATGTTGCCAGAACATTTGTCTTGTAAAGCTTTAAGTTCTTTGGGGTTCGGTCCGCGCTGTCCAGTTAAGCCAAAATAAGTACCATGTTCAGGGGCAGATATCAGGGGCATAATATTATGTAAGAATGCACCCTTAGAACGAATTACTTCATCTACCTCAACTAAGTGTTCTTCGTTAATTCCGGGAATCATTACCGAGTTAACTTTGCAGAGGATATCAGCTTCTTGCAGTGCCTGTAAGCCTTCCATCTGACGCTCGTGAAGCAACTGAGATGCTTCTTCTCCTTTCCAACGTTTACGTTGATAGCGCACCCAAGGATAGATTTTTGTCCCTATTTTGGGATCAACCATATTAATAGTTATGGTTACGTGATCTACGTTTAAATCTTTGATGCGTTGAACGTGATCAGGAAGCATTAACCCGTTAGTCGATAAGCACAGTTTGATATCTGGTGCTTTATCAGCGACTAATTCGAAAGTACGGAAGGTTTGTTGGGGATTCGCTAAAGGATCGCCAGGACCTGCAATACCCAACACTGTCATTTGGGGAATTTTCCCTCCAATTACCAGTACTTTGTGGGCTGCCTCTTCGGGAGTGAGTAGTTCGCTAACTACCCCCGGACGACTTTCATTAGCACAGTCATATTTGCGATTGCAATAATTACACTGAATGTTACAAGCTGGGGCTACTGCCACATGCATCCGTGCATAGTGGTGGTGTGCTTCTTCACTGTAACAAGGATGTTTTTCGATCCTTTCTTGAATTTTGGGATCGACTTTTTGGGGTGTAGTAGAACTACAGCCACAGCTTTTTGAAGTCTTGGATTCTGCTGCTAGGGTAGTGCTGATAGTTGGTGACATTGAATTGATTTCTGTAAATAAGGTATATGGACTGAGACAGAAATTAAAAAATAACTAAGCTCTCAAACTCTAAATTTCTTTCCAGAAATAAATGATGAAAATTTACTCTGTCTAGAATTCAGATATTCGTTCGAGATGTTATTGAAGTTATATCATCCGGATTTTTACTGAAGCTAAAACTTGTACTCGGTTAGTTTTATTGGATTGCTTAGAATTGCACTCAATCCCTTAAACCCTTTATTTATGCAGTAACTGATGAAGAGAAAATTTTTTTAGGGGTATAGGGACTAGTATTTTCCTGATGGGTTATTAGTATTTATTTTCAGACACTCTGGTATTTGTCTTCCCAGAGACCGATGAACATATACCTTTTTAAACGACTAGGTTTCAAGTGATTAGAACCCCCTCGTTCTAGTGCAAGTTTGTTGCACTCAATTCGGATTTTATTTTTCTTCTTTGGTTTGTTCACCAACAACTATTCACTAATTTGATGATAACAATAAAATTGAAGTTTGTATCTAATTTAACTTTTTTTTAACAAATCAAGTCTGGTGGTAATACTGCTCACGCCTGCGTGCCGAAAACATTATTGGGAGGGAAATTCAGAATTCAAAATTCAGAAAGAAAATTTTCACGAATTTATTACCTTCTGCCTTACCCTCGACCACATTGATATTTTCCAAAACCCCCGCAGTATTGTCAGGAGAGTAATATTAGATAAAAAAATTGGAGTAGGCTGGTCAAACCTCTCCAAAGCTTTCTCAGAATTCAATTCATGTTGCGAAATTCGGTTTCTGTCTCGAATCTGTATCTATGGTAACATTCTCCTTCCCCTGAGTTTTTTCTGTGTCCCGAAGACATCTTGACAAATTGTAACAAAGGCTACAAACAATATTCCATCTGCTTTTTGTCTAAGTGAGTGGGAGCGGTTTCCTGAGTACGAGATTTTTTTGCCCCTATACTCCCTCGATTGGCTACCTCGACTGAGTTGTAGAGAATCTAACTTTGAGTACCAAATACTAATGCCTCTCCCAAATAATACTAACACCATGGTGAAAAATACCAGTAAATCTACCCTAAAAAAATTTTTATTGCTCGACCAATCCCTTAGCCGCTCTAACTTTCCCCGTTGATGAGTGTAAATTAATTAATCTAATCAATCTAACCTTGGGTCTTGCTCAAGACCAAATTAAAGGTACTGATATAAGCATTACATACAGTTATTGACTGTTTCTAGATCTCAGAACGTGAATTTTATCTTGATAACCACTAACAGAAAGATTTCCTAAAACCAATGTTTCTCACCGGCAAAAAATCTTCCATCCAAACAGTACCAAAGCCGCCAGTTATAAAAATAGAGGGAAAGAGAAAGAGTAGCAAGCACCATAACTTGCTAGCAAACATCCCTTGGCTGGCAAATATCTGGACGGATTTTCAGATTATCTTTGAGCGCGACCCTGCAGCCAATAATTGGCTAGAGGTAGTACTCTGCTATCCCGGCGTTCATGCTTTAGTCTTGCATCGATTAGCCCACTGGCTGTTAGGAAAGCGAATTGCCCTGTTTCCCCGATTTTTATCTCACTTAGGAAGATTCCTCACTGGTATTGAAATTCACCCCGGTGCAACTATCGGTAAAGGAGTATTTATCGATCACGGGATGGGAGTAGTAATTGGCGAGACTGCTATAGTCGGAGATTACTGTTTAATCTACCAAAATGCCACCTTGGGCGGAACGGGAAAACAAACAGGAAAACGTCATCCTACTTTGGGTAACAACGTTGTTGTTGGTGCAGGGGCGAAAGTTTTAGGAAATATTCATATTGGTAATAATGTTCGCGTTGGTGCGGGTTCCATCGTGCTGCGGAATGTGCCAAATGATTGCACAGTCGTGGGAATTCCAGGTCGCATTGTCTCCCGGACTGGCCATGGCTGTCCCCTCGAACACGGCAAATTACCTGATCCAGAGGCCCATATCATTCGTTCTTTGCTCGAACGTATCGAGAATTTAGAACAACAGATACAGAAACTATCCCTCTATCAACCTCAAAATCATGTATAAATTCACTTCTCCCGATGCTTTTGTCACTAAAATAGCCAAAATCAATCGCAGTGATCGCTGGAGTGTCCATCGTCGCCTGCAAGAATTAAAAATTCCTTGCTGGTGTCCTGAAGATGGAACGCTCTGGGTACAAATTGACTATTGTATTAATGCTGTTTTGTTACGCAGTATTGTGCAGCAATTCACTAGCAATCGCGCTGAATTAACCGACTGGTTAGAGCGATGCTGGTCAACCCCAGTTTTATCCACATTTAATAATTAGGAACTCAAACTCATGACACAGACACTAGTGATTCAACCTTTTGGCGAAGTTGCCAATAATCCGATTGGCTTAGACAAACAAGTCGTAACTCTTGTGTGCGAAGGCTTAAATATTGCCTTAGCCAGTTTTCAAGGTCTCTATCTGCAATACCAAAAGCATCATTTTGTGGTAGAAGGTGCGGAATTTTATTCCCTCCATCAATATTTTCAAGAAAGTTACGAAGCTGTACAAGGTCACGCCCACGATCTGGGAGAACGTTTAAATGGTTTAGGCGGTACTCCAGCAGCCAGCTTGAGCAAATTAGCGGAGCTTTGTTGCTTTACCCCAGAAGAAGATGGCATCTTTAACTGTCGCCAAATGCTGACAAACAATTTAGAAGCCGAACAAGCGATTATTGAGTTAATTCGTCGTCAGGCAACCCAAGCCGAGAGTCTAGGCGATCGTGCCACTCGTTACCTGTACGAGCAAATTCTGCTTGCCACCGAAGAAAGGGCCTTCCATCTCGACCACTTCCTCGCCACCGATAGTCTTACTTTAGGGTTTGTGGCCTCTTAAAACTTTTGTAATAATTAAGCAACATAGTTATGGCACAAATTTACATTAATGATACAACTTTACGAGATGGAGAGCAAGCCGCAGGCGTGGCTTTCACCCTCGCTGAAAAAGTTGTCTTTGCCACTTTGATGGATGCTATTGGAATACAGGAGCTGGAAGTAGGCATCCCAGCCATGGGTAGCACTGAAGTGGAAGCTATTACCCAGATTACCAACCTGGGATTAAAAACTCAGCTTACTGGCTGGAATCGTGCCTTGCGCTCTGATATTGATGCTTCTCTTAACTGTGGTTTACAACGGGTGCATATATCGGTTCCTGTCTCGGAAATCCAAATCGCTGTCAAGTTTCAAGGCAATTGTCAACTAGTCTTAAATCGACTAAAGGATACCATTAGCTATGCTTGCGATCGCGGTTTGTATGTTTCCGTAGGGGGAGAAGACTCCTCCCGTGCTGATGCTAACTTCTTACTGGATCTGGCCTTGGCGGCACAAGGTTGGGGAGCCAGTCGTTTTCGTTTTTGCGATACCGTCGGGATTCTCGATCCCCTAACCACCTATAACAAAGTACAAGAGCTAGTCAACAAGCTAAGTATTCCGGTAGAAATGCACACCCATAATGACTTTGGCCTAGCCACAGCTAATGCCTTAGCCGGTATTCAGGCGGGAGCGAGATCGGTCAATACTACCGTCAATGGTTTGGGGGAAAGAGCCGGCAACGCAGCTTTAGAAGAGGTAGTTATGGCCCTTAAACGTATCTATGGCCTCAATATCGGCATCGATACCAGCAGATTTAAAGAGATCTCGGAATTTGTCGTCAAAGCCTCTGGCTGCGATGTTCCTCCTTGGAAAGCAATCGTTGGTGAGAACGCCTTTGCTCACGAATCTGGCATCCACGGCCATGGAGTTCTCAAAAATCCAGCTACTTACGAACCTTTTACTCCCGAAGAAGTAGGAGGGGAACGTCGTTTAGTCATTGGTAAACATTCTGGCAAACATCTAGTTAATAATCTTTTACAACAATACGGCATTGCTCTGAGTTTAGAAGAAACACGATCACTCGTGGATGCAGTCAGAGACTTATCGGTTGAGTTGAAACGTAGCTTAACTCCAAACGAATTGATCAATCTCATCCCTAACCAAACCTACTAACCACCAATCACCGGTAAAACTCATGAAAGTCATGTTACACAAAAATGAGCTTGGGCATTTATCAATCTATGTGCCGAAAAAGGATTTAGAGGAGGAAGTAGTGGAGCAAACTACTACTCCAGAAGGCCAGATTTTAACCTTAGCAAATGGTTGGCAGCTAGCTTTCCCCCATTTAACAGATGATCTGAAACTTCCCCAGACCTTAAATGCCAAGCGACTGTAATCGAGGTTTCAGTCAATCTAAACATTGATCAGAAAAGATAGTTGATATTTATTCCCCCATGAGAGCAGTAAATGCTCCCGGAAAATAACACACAACATATTGGAGATTGTAATGTCATGTTAAAAGCATCTGATATTATGACTGACGAGGTCGCTACTATTCGTGGTTCGGCAACAGTAGCAGAAGCGGTTAAGTTGATGAAATTCAAAAACTTACGTGCTTTAATTGTCACCTTACGCAATAACCAAGATGCCTACGGGATCGTTACCCATAGCGATGTTGTTAATAAGGTAGTGGCTTATGGCAAAGACGCTGCCAATATGCGCGTCTATGAGATCATGACCAAACCTTGTATTGTCATCAATCCTGATTTAGGTGTTGAATACGTCGCTCGGTTATTTGCCTTGACTGGTATCCGTATCGCACCAGTCATCAAAGGACAGTTACTTGGTATCGTTTCCGAAACCGACATCCTTTATCAAGGGGATTTTCTCGAAAATCCCAAAGTACCTTTGCTACGTCGAGAATTAGACAAGGCAATTGAAGGAGCGATCGCGATTGCCAAAGCTAAAGGTGCAACTTCGCAAGAGTGCATTGATGCTTGGGCTTTAGTGGAAGATTTGGAAGCGGAGGCAACCTATCAAGAGGGAGAAAAATCCCCTGATACTACTCCTTTTCAACAATTTTGCTTAGACAATCCCGAAATTCTTAAGGTTCGTCACCAACAGACTGAACCAGCGATCGCTTAATTTAACCAAATAGAGACATTCATCCAGAATGCCTCTACTCCCTAATCTAACTAAATAAGGAGAACAATCATGGCTACATTAACTGGTTTGACTCAAGGGGGATTAACTTGGGAACCCCAATTCATTACAGCAATTAACAAAGATACTTGCCTGGGCTGTGGCAGATGTTATAAGGTCTGCGGTCGTGATGTATTAATGTTGCAACCAATGAATGAATTTGGCGATTTCATTGAGGAAGATGATGATGACGATATCGAACGTCAGGTAATGATTATTGCCCATCCCGAAAAATGTATCGGTTGTGAAGCTTGTGCTCGCATTTGTCCCAAAAAATGCCATACTCACGAGCCTTTACCTGCATAAAAAAAAAGTCAACAATACTAACAGGAGTTATGATCATGAGCAAAATTGGGATTTTTTATGGCAGTACTGCCGGTGTAACTGAAGAAATCGCCATGAAAATAGTCGAACACTTCGATGAGGAATTATGCGATATCTACAACATGGAAGAAGATTTTGACGATTTTGACGATATGTTGAAGTACGATTACTTACTGCTTGGCTCTTCTACTTGGGGCTCTGGCGAGATCCAAAATGATTGGCGCGATCCTTTAGTGGATATGGAAGAGGAAAGACCAGATTTTACTGGGAAAATTGTTGCTTTGTTTGGCGCTGGAGATTGTGGAACTCATGGCGAGAATTTTGTCAGTGCTTTGGGTATTTTATACGATCATTTTAAATCAGCAGGGGCCACAATAGTTGGGGATGTTCCCACTGACGATTATGATTTTAACTATTCTTTTGCCGTGCGGGAGGGTAAGTTTGTCGGCTTACCGATTGATGAAGTCAATGAAAGCGAAAAAACTGAAGAGCGTATCGCCACTTGGGTTGAAACTCTACGTCCGCATTTTGTCTAGTAAAGAGTTGAATCATGCCTACGATCCAAAACCAGTTTTCTTGGTGTGATCTTGCACCAGAAATCAAACAATTATTGCTTTTAGCTGGCGAAAATTGGGAATCTACTGTTTTAGCAGAGAAATATATCAGGGAAGCTTTAGTTAAATCGGGAAATAATCTTGATGTTTTAGTTGGAGCCTATCGTTTCTTTTTTTATAAGCACAAACCAACGGTGGCTCTATCTATTGCCCAAGAAGTTTTGCGCTTACTTACGGCAACTGAAAATCTACCAAACGAGTGGTTGCAACTCAAATCAATTTTAATAACTCGCAAACAAGAACCCACTATCCGATTGTACCTCAATGCCTACGCTGCCCAGAGCTTAATTCTTGCCCAGCTAGACAGAATTGAGGAAGCCAAGATAATTAGCCAGAGAGTTAGAGAAATTGATGACAGCCGTGAGTTTTGTGCCACTACCGTCTTTGAAGTGATCACGAGATCCCCCGATGAAGACGAATAACCAATAGTTTGAGGAAAAACAACTAATGAGTGATAACCAGCAGCGCCAAGAAGAATATTTCAAGTTGATTGATCGCCTACTCCGTTGTCCCAATGGCACAGAACCCGAGGTTTTGGATGCCAGTGCCCACTTGCTAGATGAAAATTTCATCCGAACCATCATGCAGGTAGCCACAATTATGGCCCATGAAAATAACCAAGAAGGTTCTCAATTTCTGGTCTTTATTGCCCGTCAACTTGCCAGACAATTGGGTCTATATCCAGAATTATCAACCGAGGCATAGTGGTTGTCAAGATATTTTTGAGGGACTGGGAACGGATAATTTTGGATTTTGGATTTTGGAGAATTGTTTTATCCCTCATTTCAAAATTGGCAGACCAATAGACTGATGACCAAGAATTAATAATTAATGACCATTCATTCATGAAAATTGCTAATAACATTACGGAACTTGTCGGGAAAACCCCTTTAGTACGGTTAAATTCAATTCCTTTTGCCCAAGAGTGTCTAGCTCAAATTGTAGTCAAATTGGAAAGCATGAATCCCGCCGCTTCTGTCAAAGATCGCATCGGGGTCAGTATGATTAATGCTGCGGAAAAAGCTGGTTTAATTACCCCTCATAAAACTGTATTAGTCGAGCCCACTTCTGGCAATACAGGCATTGCCCTAGCCATGGCGGCGGCAGCTAAAGGCTATCAGATCATTTTAACCATGCCTGAAAGTATGAGTCAAGAGCGACGGGCGATGTTAAAAGCCTATGGAGCACAGTTGAAACTAACTCCTGCTAGTGAAGGGATGAAAGGGGCGATCGCAATGGCTGAAAAATTGATAGCAACCCTACCTAATGCCTTTATGCCTCAGCAGTTTAAGAATGCTGCCAATCCAGAAATTCACCGTCAAACGACGGCAGAGGAAATTTGGTCAGATACTGAGGGCCAGATCGATATTTTGATAGCTGGAGTGGGTACTGGTGGCACGATTACAGGTATAGCGGAAGTTATCAAAAAACGCAAACCGGAATTTCAGGCGATCGCAGTTGAACCTGCCGATAGCCCAGTCCTTTCTGGGGGAAATCCAGGGGGTCACAAAATTCAAGGCATTGGTGCTGGTTTTGTGCCAGAGGTTCTCAAAATGGAATTGATTGATGAAGTGATTACCGTAACTAATGAAGAGGCTTTTAGTTATGGTCGTCGTCTAGCCAAAGAAGAAGGTTTGCTCTCAGGCATTTCTTCGGGGGCGGCCCTTGCCGCAGCCATAAAAGTAGGGCAAAGAAATGAAAATGAAGGCAAACTAATTGTCATGATTCAACCTAGTTTCGGCGAACGTTATCTGAGTACGCCTCTGTTCCAAGATTTCGAGGAAAAAAAGCTTTAGTTCTCAGTCATTAGAGGATCTCACTTCTAAATTCACTAGGGAATAACTATCGTCATTGATTTTTATTTTATACAACAGACAAAATCATGAAAACAACAAAAGTCCGACCATCGACATATCAAATAGAGGGAGAATTTCTTGGTTTTATTCCCAAACCCGGAGGCGAACTTAAATATATTCAAGTTCAAGTTGGAGAGAGGATTATCCCGATCAAACTGGCCAAAGAATTACGAGAAACTCTGCCCGGAAAACTGGTAGAGGGCGATCGCCTATCAGTGGTTTTGGAGCAAACAGATTCTGGATATGCCAGTAAACTGAAACTGAAAAGCGATCAAGTCACCATACTTGGTAGAGAAGATAAATCTCTGGTTTCTCAATCTGCATCTGTTTCACCATCTTCTATCCCCACACAAAACAAAAAAGGTAAAATTTTGCTCTGTCGCAAATCCAGTTGTTCTAAGCGGGGGGGAAAGCAACTTTATCAGGCTTTGACAGAAACCCTCCAGCACTTGGGATTACAAGACCGAGTAACCATCGAACTAACAGGCTGTCAGAAGCAGTGCAAAAAAGCTCCTAGCATCATTTTGATGCCTGGTAAAGTCAAGCACGCTAACGTTCATCCCGATCACCTTGCTTCTCTACTAGAAGCTCATTATTTAACGACAGGGATTGCCAATTAAATTAATTGAGATACTTTTTAATAATGATTATTTGATGGAGGCAATTATGGCACGAGTTATCTTTTATCAAAAACTAGGATGTATTAACAATGCCAAGCAAAAAGCCCGACTTTTGGCGGCAGGGCATGAAATCGAGCAGGATTTGAGCCAGAAAAAATTGACGCTTGGATTGGTTTAACTAATATGCCATTTATAACTATTCAAAGATTTTTTTCTGGTACTCGATTCTTGTGCCATAGAAGATCGCTGGTATGTGGTGCAAATTGGTGTAGAAGGGTTGCCTGATAAGTGGGTAATTCAAGTTTACGATGAAACCAAAGATTGCGACCCCTGTTTTACCTTTACCTCTCCTGTTAATGCCTCAGAGAGTGAGACGGGATTAGAAGAACTACCAGAAAGCATTGCTGAGATATTGCGCTCAGAACGTCAGAGTCAAGAAGTGTTTATTTATTAGTTATTAGTCACCGGTATTAAGTAAGCAAAGGATGAAAACAGCAGATTGGTTGGTAAAAGAAGATGGCATTTGCTATTTATGTAAATCCGTGCGTGAGTGGGATTTAATCGCAGAAGAATATCGACTATATCGATTTTTGACGGAAGTGGAAGATCTGATCAGATTGGCAGCAGAAGAAGGAATAGATGAAGAAAATTCTCTATCGGGACTGCGTATGCTAGTTAGAAAACTAATTCTTAACTGTTACACGGTCAAAACTCGTCTGCCCGAACCTAATCAAAACACAGGGGGTTCTGTGGTAACCCTATACGATGAATTGGGATTTCCCATGACTATCCAGACAGAAATGAATTTGCCAGGGATAACTTTACCCATCCATAATCACGGCACTTGGGGCATAGTAATGGTACTACAGGGCAAACAGAAAAATACTTTCTGGAAGCGCGATCCTACTGCCGAATTTCCCGACAGAATCAATCGCGTCAGCGAACGAATTATCCAACCAGGGGATCTTATTAGCTTTACTACCGAGGCAATTCATACCATAGAAGCGGTGGGAGAGGAACCAACGGTAACTTTTAATTTATATGGTGAAACTCATGGCAGCAAAAGATTTCAGTTCGATCCAATTAATCATACTGCCAAGCATTTTTGAGCGAAATTACATTCAAATTGAAAGAACTACAATATACTAACAATCCTTTTTTCGATCTTAATTACGAACCCGCTTTAGAGTCCTTGGGGAATGATTTTTTTGACCAAGTACAACCTGCTAAGTTCTCTCAGCTTATCCTGCGTTTTCGTAACAATAAGCTTCTGCCCTTTCTCGGTCTAGACTCAGCTACAGTTACCGATCAGCATTTCCTCGATTTTGGCGGTTGTTTTCAAGGACCACAATCCTGTTTGGCATTGCGCTATCATGGTCATCAATTTGGTCAATATAATCCTTACTTAGGTGATGGACGGGGGTTTTTGTATGGTCAAGTACGGGGAATTGATGGGCAACTCTACGATTTTGGTACTAAAGGATCGGGACAAACTCCCTATTCTCAGTCTAGGGACGGTCGCTTGACTCTTAAGGGTGGACTGCGGGAAGTCCTAGCTGCAGAGGCATTATATTATGCCGGAGTTAAAACATCTCGGTGTTTATGTTTAATTGAAACTGAAGCCTTTACTAGAGATGGTGAGACTGTTCGCGGGGCGGTTATGATACGCTTTAGTCGCTCTCATCTGCGATTTGGTACTTTTGAACGGTTAGATTATTATGATCGCCCCGATCTAATTCAGAAGCTATTAAATCATGTAATTCAATATTACTATCCTCATTTGTGGCAGCAGCAAGACTGCCACATCAGCTTTTATGGCGAACTGGTAAAACGCATCGCCCAATTAGTAGCTCAATGGATGGCAGTGGGTTTTTGTCATGGTGTTCTCAATACTGATAATATGTCGATTACCGGGGAGAGTTTCGACTATGGACCTTATGGTTTTATCGATACTTACAAGCCCTATTTTACAGCTGCTGCTTTTGACCACCAGGGAAGGTATAGTTATCGTAACCAGCCAAGTATCTGTCGTTGGAATCTAGAAATGTTACAGCGTCCCCTCTCAGCGGTAATTCCGCTCTCGGCAATGGAGACAATTTTAGAAACTTTTCCCCAACTTTACACTCAGTATTACCATGAGCAAATGCTGCACAAGTTGGGGTTTGCCCAGTTATCTGGTTTAGAAACTGAAGAATTAATTGATTTGACTCTTCAATTGTTATTTTTAACCAAAGTTGGCTATCACCAGTTTTTTTGCGCCCTCAAACAACGATTTTCTCTTCCCTGGCGCGAGGATGCTAACTTTATTGTCCACGACCTAGAATTTCTGGTCTCTGGAGGAGAACTAGCTATTTTAAAGCGTTGGTGCTGGCTTTATCATCAACTATTGTTACAGCAATCACCAAGGGGACTGAAAGATATTGCTCAACGGCTGCAACAATCTAATAGTTCATTTATCTTGTTACAACCACAAATTGAGTCTGTTTGGAACTCGATTGCCACAGCCAATAACTGGCAGCCTTTTGTTAATTTACTCGAACAACTTAGATTTTAAGTGCCAATCGTCCTCGGAAGCGTGCCGAAAACATTACTGTGAGGGAAAAGTAATAAGTAATAGGTAGGGTTTGCTGAATAAATCACAAAAAGATTCATCAGTATTAACAAGCCGAAATTAAAATAAGTTTTCCTGATTTTTATTTATCCTTTGATAATCTCTTATTATCGATTGCCCCCAAATACATTTTATTTTTGAAAATAGGCACAAAAAAACCAGCATTACTTGCCGATACAGGTAAGATAAATTCATCTTCTTTCGTTTTAAGTTGCACATGGCGTTATTTTTCCCTCATTGAACCTCATCTAATTGGTCAAACATCTCAGCAAAAAAGCTTTCTGCGGTTTTGCCTTGACCTTCTTTCATTTGTTTGAGTCCCCGTTTGATACCCTTAAGGGTTTCGACGAGTTCGGCGGCGTTGAGTAAAGCTTGGTAGGATTCGGCATCTTGGCATCAATTCTGGCACATTCTTTTTCAATATAATCGGCGATCGCTCTTTGTTCTTCGAGAGGTGGAAGTAAAACGGGCAATTTCTTTAAAAGCTCTTGAAAAGCTCTTGACTTATATCTTTAGATTTTTTTTTATATCTTTCTATTTTTCTAAATCCCAACTACTCTTCTCCAAAGCCAGAATATCGGCTCTAATTTCTGAAAGCGATCGCAAGGGCTTAAACTCATAGAAATATTTGGTGAAATTAATCTCATTAGGGAAAATTTTCCAGCTGGAAGAATTTTGATTCAATTTTCAACATAGCCTACGAGAAGACTTATTATTACTTTGCCTCAGCATTAAGCTCGTAATCATTCCGCTCCAACGAGGTACTTCGGCAATGCTTTCTATTTTCTACGGCCAAAGCTCTTCACAAAGATCATTGTTTACTTAAGATTCCACATCTGCCTTTTGATCAGCCATTCGCCTGACTTCTCTTTGTGAAGAAGCCATGTCTTATAGGCTTTAAATGATTTCTTCGTCCCATCAGCGTAGGAGACAGTGCTCACATCAGCCTGCGCGATGCCATATACCCATTCATCGTCGATTCGTAGAGCATCAATGGGGGTAGATTGACAAGTCCATTTCGCGAGATCATAGTCCTTTTGTTCGCCCTTCAAAATCTTGTCTAGACCATGTTCAGGATCTGATCCAGGAGGAATTCTAATTGCGTCGGCAGCAAATAGTTTCCCATAGGCAACCGAATTATTGGCACTAACAGCCGCCGAGTACTTCTCACACATTGCCTTGACAATCTCATTTGCATCAATCATAGTTTTACCCCCCAAGCTAATCGGCTAGTTTTCTATTACATACATAACAGGTGAAGCATATAAGGATAACCTAAGATAGTTTCTTACACCTTTATTCAGAGGCTCACCTTTGCATCGTCTAATTATTTATTATAGGCCCTAGAGTAGCAACCGTGCAGAAAATTAGGCTCTTGACTTTTTGCCGAGTTAACCCAACGAATTTAAATTAGCGAATGGGTCAACTATTCGTGGCAGGTCATTTGAGAGAAGCCATACTCCGCTGCGATTAAACCTTTTTTGCTGTGACAATCAACGCGTCCATGGGCATGATTACTTTACCACCTTTGCAGAATTGCTGGAGTTTCTCCTGTGCTTCCTGCATAAGACCTTGATAGCTTCCCACATCGAGGAGGACTTCAAGCGGTGAGCCCTTGACCTCCGTTTCCACGAATATTTCAATGGTGGGATAAGTTATGATGCCCTCCCGCAATGTGACGATAGCGTCGTTGATGCCGGCTGCCTTGCAGAGGTCGATTAACGTATTCTTGTCCCCCAAGGCGAATGGGGCTGTGAGGACATCCGCCGCTGCTTGCCCACACAGGCGCTGTGCGATCTCTGTCAAGAGTACGTAGCCCGTCGCATGCCCATAAGGGCCCCAGACCGCAACAGCGAGACGGCCTGCCGACCGCAACACTCTCATCATCTCTTGGAGTGCGACCGTTGGGTCGGGAAAATACATCAGAGAAAACTGGCTCATTACCACATCATAACTGGCATCCGCAAATGGAAGTGCCGTAGCATCCCCTTGGCACCAATCGATCTGTGGTCGAAGGCGACGCGCTACCGCTAACATGCTAGTGTTGCAGTCAAGACCCGTAATCTGACTTTCCTCGGAAACACGGTCTGCGGCCTCCCGTGCCAGCACTCCAGTTCCACAGCCGACATCAAGCACGCGATCGCCAGAGCCTATGTGTGCGATATCAACCATCTGCGGTGCCCACCGTCCAAAAATGGCAGGGACAAAGTATTGTTCGTAGACTTCAGCCGCATTTCCAGATACTTGCCAGCCTTCGGTTTTTTTCATCATTTCTCTAATTAATTAATTTGTACTCGTCGAAATTGAAATCTAAGACGAATAATGTATCTTTAGTCATCGTATAGGGACAACATTGTATCGCTACGGGGTTTCATTAGACCTCTCCGTAATATAATTTATGGAGAGGTCTATTGAAGCAAGTGAATTTTGCTCAATCAATCCGACTTTTCAAACGGGTTCTTAGTCTTCCTAAGTTAAGTCAATTTAGGGTCATTTCTTTTCATTAATTGAGTTTGGATACCTCTAGTTATTATATGAGATAAAAAACCAATTGGTCCGGCAAATAAACAGAGAATTAGAGAATGAATTGTCCAAATTTTCTCATTTTGTCCTTGCCAATAGATATGTCTTCCTAAAAATAAATCTAATACTAAAAAGTGTACCCATCCGGCAAAAGTTATGCTAGGATCACTAAACACTTTGGCTAAATCCAATAATTTAGGATTGGATAAAGTCGCTATAGAATCTGGATTTAGGCTGATAATGAACAAATAAATATACAAAAAAATTAGCGGTAAAAATATTAGATAAGATTTCATTATTTTTTGTGTAATTTCCCAGTTAGGAATAAAAATTATCAATCCCCAAAATGGAAGCACGAAAATATTTGCTATATTAAATAATAAATTTAGATCCATAATCTATGTTTTCGTCTCAGTATGAATATTAACATGATACAATGAAGTGGACTTTTTGTTGATAAATTTTGATATTGTTTGGACTCAAATTATGCTAGTAACCAATCCTATTGCAAAATATGGGTGTTTATTTTTATTGTTATTGCCTTTAACCGGGTGTTTCATGGAATCGAAAACCGAAGCACAAGAAGAACAAACGGTAAATCTAACTCCTCTCCCTCCTGCCGTAGATGTGGTTAGCGTGACAAGGGGATTTTTAAATCAACCCAGGGAATATATTGGTACAACAGAACCTGTTAAAGAAATTATATTACGATCTCAGGCAGAAGGACAAATATTAAGTCTCGAGGTGGACGTCGGTGATAGGGTCACGGCTGGTCAACTAATTGCTCGATTAGATGATACTTTGTTAAAAGCTTCATTGTATAAAGAAGAAGCGGAATTAGCTTCCCTTAACTCCGCAGTGACTCAGGCAGAGGCTGATGTGATTTCGGCTGAAGCACAAGTAAAATCAAATCAAGTACTTTTAGAACAAGCGGAAGTTGATGCTAATAGATTAGAAGAATTATACAACGATGGAGCGATCGCCAAAAGAGATGTGGAGTTGGCCGTCACGGGAGCAAAAACTGCTCAGCAGTCGGTAAAATCGGCAAAATCTCAAGTAAAAGTTAAAAAAGCCGCTGTTGAAACTGCCAAAGGAAGAATTATCAGTCAAAAAGCCGTTATCGAGGAAGGGAAAAAAAGACTCATTTTTACGCACATAAAAGCACCAAATAGTGGTTATGTATTGGAAAGATTAACTGAACAAGGAAACTTAATTCAACCTGGGGGAGAAATTATCAAAATAGGAGATTTTAGTCAAGTAAAAGTTAATGTTGCTGTATCAGAATTAGAATTAAAAAACTTAAAATTAGGGAAAAAAGTTGGTGTTAATTTAGATGCTTTTCCTCAAGAACAATTTACAGGTATAATTAATAGAATATCTCCAGCTGCCGAGAGAGATTCAAGACAAATTCCCCTGGAAATTTTATTAAGTAATCAAGATCAAAAAATTAGTGGTGGTTTATTAGCAAGGGTAAAGTTTACTAATAACGACAATCCACCTATTCTTATTCCCGAATCTGCTTTAAAAATAGGAAATCCCAGAGAGACGAAACTCTCTAATAATGTCTTTATTTTAGATAATGTTAATGGAAATAAACAGGTAACGGTAAAACAAATTACTATGGGAGAAAATAAAAATGGTAAGGTGGAAGTATTCGCAGGACTTAATCCTGGCGATCGTTTAATAGTAAGAAGTACTGGTAAATTAGAAAATGGGCAAAGGGTGAGATTAAGTGCTATTTCCACTAATGAATGAATGCTATTTACTCTTAACTTATTCTTGATTTCTAATTGCTCATTATTCAACAGTGAAGGATAATAGTGTGAAGTTAGAATTTGATTAAATCAACCATCATAATGTTAGAAGTTAGAAAAGCCGTTCAAAAACTTTATAATACATATCCCTTTCCACCAGATCCATTATTAGATGAACCGCCCCCGGGTTACAATTGGCGTTGGCATTACCAGTCAGCCTATAATTTTTGTACGGGAATGAAACCTCAACGGCAAAAAATCCGTATTTTAGATGCCGGTTGTGGTACAGGTTCAGGGACAGAATATTTAATATTGCACAATCCTATGGCGGATATTATTGCCATTGATATTAGTGAAAATGCCCTAGCTACGGCACAAAAACGTCTTGAAAAATCAGGAGTATTAGCTAATTTTCAGGGTACAATTACCTTTAAACAACTTCCTCTTGAATCCGTTAATAGTTTAGAGGATAATTTTGATTTAATTAACTGTGTCGGTGTATTACACCATTTGCCTGAACCAGAAATAGGCATCAAAGCCATAGCAGAAAAATTAGCCGTTGGCGGTATTATGCACATTTTCGTCTATGGAGAGTTAGGTAGATGGGAAATTCAATTAATGCAAAAGGCGATTGCTTTACTGCAAGGTGACAAACGAGGTGATTATATTGATGGCGTGAAGGTTGGTAGGGAGTTATTTGCAACATTACCCGAAGATAACCGTTTAGTTGCCAAAGAAAAACAGCGTTGGCAGTGGGAAAACCGGAGAGACGAATGTTTTGCGGATATGTATGTCCATCCTCAAGAAGTTGACTATAATATTGATACTTTGTTTAAATTTATCGATGTTTCTGGTTTAGAATTTATTGGTTTTTCCAACCCTGATTCATGGCAGTTAGAAAGATTAATTGGCGATAATCAAGACTTAATTAGTCGGGCAAAAAAATTAACAGATCAACAACGTTACCGTTTGATAGAATTACTTGATCCTGATAATATTACTCACTATGAATTTTTCTTAGCAAAACCACCTTTAGTCAGACAAAATTGGGAAAATAATGAGTTGTTAAAACAAGCAAAACCGGAATTAAATCCTTGTATGTCGAGATGGGAAAGTAAGAGTTTATTTAACTATCAATTCCAACCCATAAACATTAATGATCAGGAGTTTACTTTCATGGAATATTGTGCTAAAAATCCCTCTAAAAATCTAACGGTAGGAGATATTATCTCTCAAACTAATTTGACCTTAGATCTAGTTCGGTCACTGATCCAAAAACAACTAATTATGTTAACAATTGATAATTAAAATCATGGAGGATTTATAAATAAATACTTCCCCAAAATTTTGCCGTTAAGGAGGCGAAAATCACGCCAAAATTATTATTCTCTGTTCCCAATTCCTCGAGTTTTGCCATTCGTCTATTGTTTATTAGCAAGACTAAAATTGCGAAATTGAAGTGCTTGTTTTTCGATTTTATCTGCTAAACGATTACACACTAAATGAGATAAGTCAAAAATCAGGGAATCTTCTACATAATAATAGGCTGAAGTACCTTCGGCACGACGATTAATAATTCCTGCCTGTAACATTATTTTGAGATGTTTAGAAATGTTCGCCTGACTAGTTTTCGTATTTTCTACTAATTGTTGTACACACTTTTCCCCGTCCCCTAATAAATTTAAAATTTGCAAACGCATGGGGTTACTCAAAATACTAAAATATTCAGCCACTTGTTCGAGAATTTCTGGAGGTACAGGTTGAACTACAGCCATAGAACTATATATAATTGGTACTTCTATTTTACTTAAACCGCGTTCATCTTGGGAACTGGAGTTTTGAAATTACTACTGATTAAAGGTTTATTTTTGGCTCATAGATATTTATTTTAGAGGGAGTCTGTGCAAACTCGCTCCTTGACATTCCTAATTTATCTTCCTTACCATTGGTGGCTATTTTCCCCAGACTTAATTCTTTTCCAGTTCTTCTTTAAGTAATTTTTGATAAATTTGAGGTAAATTTTGGGTCAGGATATTATCTTCAATACCGTAGCCCAAACTTGTCCATGTAGAGGATAATAATTCCAAAACTTGATCAATTTTTCCGTATTCTAATAAGTCAATAATATCTTCATTCCATGCTTTAGAGTCCGTCAACCAATTATATAATACTTTATCCTGATAAAGTGCTTCAAAACTATATTCTTTCCAGAGGAGAAATTTTGATGGTTGAGGGTGGTATTGTGCGGCCTTTTCAGACCAAGTTGTATTTAAAAATTGGTATCTACCTGAAGCGGTTGTACATTTTCCTTCGTTTGGTCCATTGGTGATCTTAATACACAGGTTCGGATGTTTACTCAAATCAGTAACATATTTACCGCTATAGATGACGTGATAAGGATTGAGATAATTTGATTCACTGGCGCTGATGGTACGCATTAATGCCCGAATATAAGGATTACCACCTTTCATGACTAATGGCGGACTACCATATATACTAGAAATTATGTGTTGACCAGCCTTTTTTAATTGGGTTTTTTTCTCTTGGATAAATACATTAACTAATCCTGACAGCATGATGAGGATGATCAACGTTTTAAGTATATTAATATTATTGGGTTGAGCAGAAAAATTCTGTTTACTATTACTTAAATTAGCCATATGATTATCGAATCACTATAAGAATTCCCACCTAAAGGTCCTTGATTTATAATATAGTAATATAGAAAGGCTGGACTTTTATATGCTGAGGCGGATTATTCAATCAGTGCTTCTCCCTTATTTGACGAGAAGGGAAAACTGCGAAAGTGCAGAACTAAAAAACTTGGCATAAACATAAGCGATCGCTTCTCCTATAACTGTTCTGAATCCTTGACTAGAGGTCCACCAGGATTGAGCATCATAATCTGGAGGAGGATGAGCAATTATCCCTACTGCTAACTCAGGGTTCAAAGCTCTTTGAAATAAAAGCCAACTACGACGACTGTGAACATTGTCAGAATAGATATTAATCGCCGTAATCTGTGGTTCATTTTGTTCCAACCATTGTTTTACAGCTATTGCGGAAGCGAAGGTGCGATCTCGTTGGCTAGGTGGAGTAACAATAGCCATAATTTTTTCGGTATCGAAGCCCAGTTTTATGGCAGTAGCAGCAGATAAGTGAGCAAAGTCTTGATATTCTGAGAGATAGGCTCCTCCACCCAGAGGACCCCCCACAGTAATTAATAGTTGGTAGTTTTGTTCCTGAAATTCTGCCATGGCTCCTTTAATGCCATCATCTCCAATCCAACCCTCAACAACTAAGGCTTCTGCTTTTATCGGTGCCGAAGGGGCTAAAAAAGGATAGATATTAAAGATTAAAAATACTGTGATAGCGACCAATAAAAGTAATGTTGAGAGCCAACCCTTAAGAGTTAATCCCCAGCGAGGCTGATAAGCAATTAAACCCCAAAGCTTTTGCTGGGGAACATATGATTTGATTTTTTGAGCAATAGGGGACATTGATTGATTTAGCGTTATTTGTCTAAGATATCTTTATGTCGTGTCTTTAGGTGATTTTCGAGAATAAATATACCATCCAATACTGCGAGGATCTAGAAATATAAAAGAACTAAAAGGCAACTTCAAAAGCAATTCCTTCCTCGCTCAAATTAGGATAATTTTGAAGAATATTTTGTCTTTCTTCTTCTCCTACATATAAGTAGGCACCAGGTAAATCCTGATTTTGAAACCGATAAATGTTTTCTCCTTGGTCACTGTTTGCCCCATAAACATAAAAAGCGATTCCTTCCTCACTAAAATTGGCATAATTTTGGAGAATATTTTGTCTTTCTTCTTCTCCTACATATAAATAGGCAGTAGGTAAATCCTGATTTTGAAACCGATATATAGTTATTAAATCATCACTTGGTTCAATGCCAACGTTGAAAGCGAATCCTTCCTCACCAAAATTAGGATAATTTCGAAGAATATTTTGTTTTTCTTCCTCCTCTGTATATAAGTAGGTACCAGGTATTTCAGTATTTTGAAAACGGTAGATAGGGGTATTCAATTCAGTCGGTACTATTTCTCTTGCCAAATATTGATTTAAAGCAGAAGTAGGATGTACACCATCAACAAAGGCAAATTGTTCTATGGTGAGACCGTCTTCAAGATTGGAACTGCCTGAAATATAGTCTAAATAAGATATGTCTATAATAGGAGATGTGGATAGATCATTTTGCCATGCGGTTAAACCATCTTCAAAAACCTGCATCCCGTCAATAACTTCAACATTTGGGATATTTTCACTTTCATTATCAAATTTAGTAATTAATTCTTGGTTAACTTGGGCGGAAATATTGGTTAATAAAGCACTTGTTTGTCCCGCAATATCAATAGAAATACCATTATCAATTTCTTGATCTGTTTTAATTAGAAAAGGTGTATCTCCTAAAGGGGATAATCCAACTATAGTTATATTTTCAGTTTTATCTTGAAGTAAATCAATGGCCTGAGTAACATTGTCAACAATCTTATTTACTGTGTTATTAATTAAAGCCTCATTGTCATCATTTTCTGGTGTTAAAAAAATATTGACGAAATTCGGATCTGCTAGAATTTCCAGAACATCGTTACTTCCCGCACTGATAATTACATCAATGGGGTTATCCAACAAATCAATGGTATTTGCAACAGAAAAAATATTCTCAAACAATTGTATTTGAGATTGCAAACCGATGGGAAATGGATCTAAATCATTTCCCTTAGAACCAAAATTCCCAGTTGTAGCACCGGCCAAAGCATAAACTATATTATTTTCTAAAGGATTAGGAGGAGTAGAAACTGTTGAATTACCAATGAGAGAGTTAGCACCAATGCCTAATCTATCAGCAATTGCCTCTCCCAAAACTTGTCCATTAGATGCTTTGCCCTGATTATAAAGGGGAGCTGGATATGGTTCAATATCAAAGGGGGCAAGTGTTGCGGTAAGATTTCCTATATCTAATAAACTATCACCAAAAAAAACAACCGTCATTTTTATTACTCCTAATCAACAAATATATTTTACGGCGTGGGATGAATTTTAACATTTAAGCTAAAAATATTGTCTAATGTTTCAAGGGTTGTTCCCTAACCCAAATTTTACAAAACTTATTATTAATTGAATTAAACTAGCAATTACAATTCTAGGTAGTTTTAACTATAAGTTGACAAAGTTATACAGAAGATAATGAAGAAATACGTAGCAGAATTAATTGGTACTTTTTGGTTAGTGTTGGGAGGTTGTGGTAGTGCCGTTTTAGCCGCTAATTTTGGTGGTGAGGGCAATCCCTTAGGTATCGCATTTGTGGGTGTTGCCCTTGCTTTTGGTTTAACGGTATTAACTATGGTCTATGCTTTTGGACATATTTCCGGCGGTCATTTTAACCCGGCGGTTTCCTTTGGTTTATGGGCGGGAAAACGTTTTCCTGGCTCAGAATTATTGCCCTATATCGTCGCTCAAGTGGTGGGCGCAATTTTGGCCGGTTTAATTATCTTAATTATTGCTAGTGGTGCAGATGGTTTTGAATTAAGCGGCAGTAATCCCTTAGCCACCAACGGTTATGGCAGCCATTCCCCCGGTGGTTATTCACTCTTATCTGCCCTAATTACGGAAATAGTAATGACATTCATCTTTCTCATTATTATTTTAGGCTCAACCGATAGAAGAGCTCCAGCTGGTTTTGCAGGGGTTTCCATCGGTTTAAGTTTAACGTTGATTCACTTAATCAGTATCCCTGTCACAAACACCTCTGTGAATCCGGCTAGAAGTACTGGTGTTGCTTTATTTGCGGGAAATATGGAAATTATTGGGCAATTATGGTTATTTTGGGTTGCCCCCATTGTAGGTGCAATTTTAGCTGGTTTACTTTACTATAGCTACTTTGCCGAAACTAATAACATTCCCCCCGAAGAAATGGAAGAAGGCTACTGATTTAAACCGGGACATTTTCGGTGAGGGGAGGTTCTGGGTATTAGAGGCGTTTGTGTTAAGTTATAAGTTTTTTAGCTATTCTAAAGGTTGATACGAGAACGAATCGTAATTTTTGGCTAGTAAATCGAGTTTACTTCTTTTTTCTTGACCTAAAACCCAAAACCTAATACCTAATACCTAACACCTGATACCTTGTCTTAACCAGTTTGTCTCGCCTTAAGTTGATAGCCTGGAAGAATAGTATCGATGTTTTGTGGGTGCTACTGGTAGTGGTTCAGTAAATCGCAGTCAAGGGAATAACCGTGATGGCAATGTTAATCGAGATCGGGGAACTAACCGAAAAGTTTTTAATTGTTAATTGCTAATTGTCAGTTGATTACATCATTCCCATACCGGGCATACCCATGCCGCCCATGCCGCCCATGCCGCCCATGCCACCCATGCCGCCCATGCCACCCATGCCGCCCATATCGGGTGCTGGTGCTTCAGGTTCGGGTTTTTCCACTACAAGGGCTTCTGTTGTTAATATCATTCCGGCAATAGAAGCCGCATTTTGTAAAGATGAGCGTACTACTTTTGCTGGATCGATAATTCCGGCGGCGATTAAGTCTTGATATTCTCCAGTTAAGGCATTATAACCAATGTTGAAGGCAGATTCTCTGACTTTTTCCACTACCACTGAGCCTTCTACTCCGGCATTGTTCGCGATTTGACGTAAGGGTTCTTCGATGGCTTTGATCACGATTTCAGCACCGATTTTTTCTTCCTCAATGGTTAAAGTATTTTTGAAGGCTTCTACTTTAGCAGCTAAGTGAATTAGGGTTGAACCACCACCAGGGATAATTCCTTCTTCCACGGCGGCCTTGGTGGCGTTTAAAGCATCTTCAATACGCAATTTACGCTCTTTTAATTCCGTTTCCGTAGCGGCACCCACTTTAATTACGGCGACACCACCAGCTAATTTGGCGATACGCTCTTGTAATTTTTCAGCGTCGTAGTCAGAGTCAGTTTCCGCCAATTGTTTGCGAATTTGAGCGACTCTTTTATCTATATCGGCTTTATTACCACCATCGGCTACAATAGTAGTTTGGTCTTTTTCAATGGTGATTTTACGAGCTTTACCTAGCATATCTAAAGTAACGGTATCTAAGCTTAAACCCATGTCTTCAGAAATTACTCGCCCTCCCGTTAAGATCGCAATATCTTCTAAAGAGGCCTTTCTGCGATCGCCAAAACTAGGGGCTTTAATAGCGGCCACATTTAAAACACCCCTGGATTTATTGACTACGAGAGTAGCTAAGGCTTCACCGTCAACATCTTCGGCAATGATTAATAAAGGACTAGTAGCCCGTGCGACATTTTCCAATACAGGTACTAAGTCTGCAATAGCACTAATTTTTTTATCGGTGACGAGAATAAGAGGATTTTCAAACTCAACGATCTGCTTTTCTTGATCAGAAATAAAATAGGGGGAGATATAACCACGATCAATCTGCATACCCTCTACCACCTCTAGTTCAGTGGCTAAGGATTTGGATTCTTCCACGGTAATAACACCATCTTTGGTTACTTTATCCATAGCGGTGGCAATCATTTCGCCGATTTCTTCATCATTCCCGGCGGAAACAGTAGCAACCTGACTAATAGCTGAACCTTGTACGGGTTGTGCTACAGCCTCAATTTCTTTGATTAAGAAACTAATAGCCTTATCAACACCACGGCGTAATGCCACAGGATTAGCACCTGCAGTTACGTTTTTCAAGCCTTTATGAATCATGGCTTGGGCGATGACAGTAGCCGCAGTTGTACCATCTCCAGCGATGTCTTTCGTTTTGGAAGCAACTTCTCTGAGTAATCTTGCACCAACATTTTGTAAAGGATTTTCTAATTCAACTTCTTTGGCGACGCTGATTCCGTCTTTTACAATTTCTGGAGCACCAAATTTTCTTTCTAATAAGACATTTCTACCCTTAGGCCCTAGGGTTACTTTAACAGCATTCGCTAAAGCATTGGCACCTTGTTCTAAAGATCTTCTCGATTGTTCTTTAAATGATACTATCTTAGCCATAAATATTTTTACTTTATTTATTCTCCATACATCAATCTAGCACTCTTCGTGCCTGAGTGCTAATACGGTTATCTTCACCTTAACAATTGACAATTGACTTACAAAGAAATTATCTGTATTGTCGGGTCGGTAGTTAGGTATTAAGGGACAAAAATGCGATCGCACTTCTAATCCACTCCTCAACATGGGGATTTTTTTGTAATAAATTATCTTGACTAATAGCTGATATTGCTTGTTGTATTTCGTTATTGGTATAACCTAATGCCAGTAACGTCATTTCTAAATCCGCCATAATTTCCGCACTAGGTAAAACATGGGTGGTATTCAGATTAATTCCGGCAGAAATACGCCACTGTGCTAATTTTGTTTTTAATTCTAAGGCGATTCTTTCAGCAGTTTTTTGTCCCACACCGGGGGTTTTTGTTAAGAGGCGGATATTCCCCGTTACAATTGCTTGTACTAAGTCTTCTAGTCCGAGAGTATCAATAAGGGCGATGGCTGATTGTGAACCGATGCCAGAAATAGCAGTTAATTGACGAAATAAATCCCTTTCGGCGGTGCTAGAAAAACCGAAAAGAATATGTTGATCATCTCTTACTTGAAAATGAGTAAAAATTTGAATTTGTGACTCAAAGTCAATGTTTAATTGTCTGGCAAAACGGCTGGGTATTTGTATTTCATAACCAATATTATTTACTTCTAATATTAAAATATTGCGATTGTTATTGTTAATAATAATATTGTTGATATTACCTTTAAAATAATTGATCATAAAAAATAAAATTTGGTTATTAAAAAAATCCCCCTTTTTTGGGGGATTGAAAATCAATCATTTAGCTTTATTTACCCGCATCTAATCTTTCTTCCAACTTGGCAATATCAAGCAAAGTTTTTAATAAAGAATCAGGGTTTAAACTCATAGAATCGATGCCTAATTCTACTAAGAAACGCGCAAATTCGGGGTAATCACTAGGTGCTTGTCCACAAATACCAATTTTACGGTTGTTGCGTTTCGCTTTTTCAATTACCATGGCTATCATCTCTTTAATGGCTTGATTGCGTTCATCGAAGATATGAGCTATAAGGGAAGAATCTCGGTCAAGTCCTAATGTTAATTGCGTCAAATCATTTGAACCAATAGAGAAACCATCGAAGATTTCGCTAAATTGATCTGCCAAAATAACATTACTAGGAATCTCGCACATTACATAGACTTGTAAACCATTTTCTCCCCGTTTTAAACCGTGTTTTTCCATCTCTGTTAAGACTCGGCGACCTTCATAAGGAGTACGACAGAAAGGAATCATCGGAATTACGTTAGTTAAACCCATGTCGTCACGAACTCGTTTTAAGGCTTTACATTCTAAACCATAGGCATCCCGATATTTTTCATCGTAGTAACGAGATGCACCACGCCAACCAATCATCGGGTTTTCTTCTTTAGGTTCAAAATCGGCACCACCTAAAAGATTTGCATACTCATTAGATTTGAAATCAGACATCCGCACTACCACAGGATTGGGATAAAAAGCGGCGGCGATGGTCCCCACCCCTTGGGCGACTTTGTCCACAAAGAAATCAGCTTTATTTTCATAACCTAAAGTTAACTCGGCAATCTCTTTTTTCACGGATTCGTCGGCTAATTCATCAAATTTCATTAAGGCTAAAGGATGTGCTTTAATATGGTTAGCGATAATGAACTCTAAACGGGCTAAACCAACTCCATTACAAGGAATCGAGGCTAATTTGAAGGCTTCTTCGGGGTTGCCTATATTCATCAAGATTTTGGTGCGAGTTTTCGGTAAGTTATCCAGTTGAGTTTCAACGATGTCAAAGGGTACTAAACCAGAATAGACTCGTCCTTCTTCTCCTTCTGAACAAGACACGGTAATATCTTGACCAGTTTTCAATAAACCCGTAGCATTACCACAACCAACGATGGCGGGTATCCCCATTTCACGGGCAATAATAGCCGCATGACAGGTTCTTCCCCCTTGGTTCGTAACGATGGCACTGGCTTTTTTCATAATGGGTTCCCAGTCAGGGTCAGTTTTGTTGGTAACGAGTACTTCACCAGCTTTAAATTGACCAATTTGGTGTACATCAAGGATAACACGGCCTTGACCTTGACCGATCATTTCACCCACAGCCCGACCAGATATTAGGACTTCACTTGTCCCTTTGAGTTTATAATCACGGAGAACACTATTAGACTTTTGAGATTGTACCGTTTCTGGACGTGCTTGAACGATAAATAATTCCCCTGTTTGACCATCTTTTGCCCATTCTATATCCATGGGGCTAGGTTGTCCCCGTTTGGCACTGTAGTGATCTTCAATGATACAAGCCCATTTAGCCAGGGTTAAAGCCTCATCATCGGTAATGGAATATTTTTGACGCTCTGAATCGGGTACAGGGACGTTTTTAACTTGTTTACCACCGCCTAAATCATAGACCATTTTAATTTCTTTGGTCCCCAGACGTTTGTTTAAAATGGGTCTAAATCCTTGATTTAAGGTCGGTTTGAACACGAAGAATTCATCTGGATTAACTGCACCTTGCACCACGTTTTCTCCTAAACCATAGGCGGCAGTAACAAAAGCGGCATCTTTAAAGCCTGTTTCGGTATCAATACTAAACATTACCCCAGAGGAGGCTAAGTCAGAACGCACCATTTTTTGTACCCCTACGGATAAGGCGACTTCAAAGTGATCAAAACCTTTGACGGTGCGGTAAGAGATTGCTCTATCTGTAAAAATCGAAGCGAAACACTTATGACAAGAATCTAAGACATCTTTTACCCCATGAACATTTAGATAAGTTTCTTGTTGTCCAGCAAAACTAGCATCAGGTAAATCTTCCGCCGTTGCACTGGAACGCACCGCTACATCCGTAGCATAACTAAATTCACGGCATTCTTGAGGATTATCAAGGCGATCGCATAAGTTCGGATCCGCCCCGTAACGCTCACAAAGTTTAAAATAAGCCTGAGAAATCGCCAATTCCAATTCTTTCGGAAAAGGAGTATTTAAGACTAATGCCCGTGCTTGTTTACCCCTTGCTTGTAAATTGGGTAAATCTTCCACATCTAAATCGGCAAAGATTTTGCGCAACTTGTCTTGTAAACCAGCCTTTTCGACGAAGTAACGATAAGCATAGGCTGTTGTAGCGAAACCTGTAGGTACATTCACTCCCTTGGAAGTTAATTGCTGAATCATCTCTCCTAAAGAGGCATTTTTGCCCCCCACAAGAGGCACATCTACGATGCCAACCTCTTCAAACCAGAGAACAAATTCTTCGTTTTTACTTGATTGTTGAACTCTTTCTGGTGCAGAACTTACCATAATAATTAATCTCCTTGATTATTGAATTAAATACAGTACAGAAAACTAACTATCAGTAAATCTCTTTTCAATGTTAATTAATTGTGATTTTTTTTACTTAATTCTTGTTCAAGATTCAGTTTTTCTGACAACAAATATTAAGAAAAATAAAAGATTACCCCGTAATGATCTCAAATTACTTAGGCATAAAACCCCACTTTAGTTACTTATAAAAATCATCAAAGTTCCTATAAACTAAAGAATTTAAGATACAATTAGTATTTTTTCTTTTCTGAACTGTTTTTTCTTTCTCTAGAATTACTTATCTGAACCTAGTTTTATTAAAGCACATACTTATAGGAGGATCATTCTTTTTGATAGAAAACTTAATTATTCTTTGCAAAGATCAAAATTTTGACCCTGGAACATTAAAATTTCCCCTCATAATCGTCCTCAATATATCTAATCAGATGGCAATCTTTTATACTGAGTTGATGACAAATTCTGTATCTTATAAAGATGCCAAGAACATTAATAATTGAGGATTAAAGCCACCCTTTGAGTTTGTAAACTACGATGCCGATATATTCTTTTATCGCTAAGGTTGTGTTATTTAAGTAGTTTGAATCGGGCAAAAGATTGATTAGGGTATTTTGGAAAGTATCTTCTTCTTCAAAATCTTTCTGGGTAACCAGGTAATCAGTGGGTGCGGGAATTACCTCTAGGTTTTGTTTCTCAAAAATTTTCACTGAACGGGGCATGTGTATAGCAGAAGTAACTAATAGTATACGCTTAATGTTTAATTTTTCTAAAATTCGACGGGTGTTAACAGCGTTATCATAAGTATTAAAAGAGTTACCCTCTTTGATTATCGCTGATTCGGGAATGCCCAAAAATAAGAGTAATTCCGTCATATCATCGGCTTCTGAAGGAAGATTTTTTCCACCCCGCCAGGGGATTCTTCCACCTGTGGGAATAATTAAAGGAGATTTTCCCATTTTAAATAGCTTAGCACCATACACTACTCGATCGCCCGGTTCTGCAAGATCTACCATCGGACGTGGATAAATACGGGGTTTAATACCACCTCCTAAAATGACAATAACTTCGGCGTTGGGTAGATTATCAGTAGTGGAGATATATTGCCATTCTAAAGATTTAACTAATAAATTGCTGACCCAACAGTTACCGCCAATAAATAAAATAAAACAAGCTGTAATAACAGGAATCGGTAGCCAATGGGGATATTTCCACCACAAAATTAAACTAATAATCAACAATAAAAAAACTAATCCCAAAGGATAGAAAAAAAGCGGTAATAGTTTTGACAGAAAAAGAAAATCCATGAGGAATTAGCAATTAGAGGGTGAAGGTTAGTTTGTAAATATACTAGCAAGCAAACCATAACCTAATTTTACCTTATCTTTGCTTTTACCTTAGCGGAAATTCAAGCCGCGAACTAAAAATACCAAGGCTGTTGTCTTTTTATTTTCACCCTTTTGTCTTTCACCACAGTAAGCGACTCTTAAACCTTAGCCACTAAATGAGTCAGTGTCTCTACAAAGGTGGGATATGAAATGGAAGCGGCTTCGGCACGGTTAATGATGGTTTTGCCTTGGGCATTTAAGGCTGCGATCGCTAAACTCATGGCAATGCGATGATCTCTATAACTATCCATTTGTGAACCTTTGAGAGTAACCTCCCCTGTAATTTCTAAACCATCAGGAAATTCCGTGATTTTTGCCCCCATTTTATTTAGTTCCGTCGCCATTACCGCAAGGCGATCGCTTTCTTTTATCCGTAATTCTTCCGCATCTTTAATAAGAGTAGTCCCTTCGGCAAAACAGGCGGCCACAGCTAGGATCGGAATTTCATCAATTAAACGGGGAATAATTGAGCCTTCAATGGTACAAGCCTTAAGTTTACTCGATTTTACCCTTAAATCTGCCACAGGTTCTCCTGCTGCTTCCCTTTCATTTTCCAGGATAATATCAGCACCCATCATCATCAAAGCATCTAAAATTCCCGTGCGAGTGGGGTTAATGCCCACATTTTCCACGGTCAATTCGGAGTTGGGAGTAATGGCACCAGCTACCAACCAAAAAGCCGCCGAACTAATATCTCCCGGCACGATAACTGTTTGTCCACGTAGTTGAGATTTTCCTTCAATGGTGACACTATTCCTGTCGGGATCAATTTCTAAGGTAGCACCAAAAGCTCGTAACATTCTTTCACTATGATCCCTGGATAAAGCTGGTTCCGTAACAGTGGTTTTGCCTTCCGTCATCAATCCTGCCAGAAGAAGACAAGATTTTACTTGTGCAGAGGCCACAGGGGAATAGTAGTGAATCGGCTTGAGATTTTGCCCCATAACCGCCAGGGGTGCATTTTTACTATTGTTTCTACCGTAAATTATTGCCCCCATTTCTTGTAAAGGCTTGATTACTCTTGCCATAGGGCGACTTCTGAGGGAATCGTCCCCGGTAAGGATGAAAAATTTTTCAGGTTGAGAGGCTAATAACCCTAACATTAAGCGCATAGTTGTGCCAGAATTTCCTGCATCTAATATATTTAATGGCTCTTGTAGTGATCCTTGTCCGATGCCCATAACTATTATTCTTTCAATGTTTAACTCAGGAATTTGTGCCCCCATTGCTTGAAAACATTTTGCCGTACTACAAGGATCTTCTCCTAATAATAATCCTTCGATGGTCGTTTCTCCAGATGCGATGGCACCTAACATTAAAGCACGGTGAGAGATAGATTTATCCCCCGGAATAGAGATTTTACCCCGTAGAGAATGGGTTTTGTTTTCAATAACTAATTGATGGTGTTGTGAGGTTTTAATTAGGTTAATCACAAGGAGTAATTATAAATTTTAAAACATAAAAAATAATTTGAAATTTATTATATCATAATAGCGATCGATCTCAATTTGATTTGTATAATTTTCGTTAGGATAGTATTCAGAATTCAGAATTCAGCTTTAATAAAGATTTTAAAATGTGGGGCTATTATTATCTAAAATTAGACATCAAATGGAAAAATACTCATCAATATAATTATTATTAACTATAATTTTCATTTTAAAACTTTCTTCTCTATTTCCCCAAAATTTGTATTGAATAATATTATCATTATTTGTTGTTATTGAGGTAAAAATGTTATTGTTACTATCAATAATTTGTAATGTTAAATTTTCAGGTAAATAACCATTTTGATTTAGAGAATAAACTCTAATAAAAATATCAATTTTATCATTATATTTAGGTAAAATTCCCACTAATAAGCCTAATCCATGAGTACTTATTTCTGTGTCTAAACTAATTATTTTTCCTCGCCAAATCCCAGAACATTGATGATTATAATCAAGAGATTGTAAAGCTAAAGCTGCATTCCAACGAGTTTCTTCGTCATCTTCGCTTTTATTAATAAGATTAGCTAAAGCCTTAATTATTTTTGGTTTTAATTCGCTGTCAATTTTTAAATTAACAAGATTTTTAAGCACATTATTAACTATTTCTTGATCGTTATTTTCTTGTATTATTTCTAAATAATTATTAATAGATAATGAACGAGAAGAAAAAGCAGAAATTTGATGAAAGCTAGGGATAAAATATTGTTGTTTGAAGGCTTCAAAAGTTTGCCAACTTTTTGTTAAACCAGAAGAAATTTGACAGTTTAACCATTGACTTAAATTAATAGATCGACGACTATAAAATAATTGATAACGAGTTTGGTTATCACTAATCAAACTTAACCATTGATTAAAATCAAGGAGAAGACGGGGGGATAAATTATCTTGGATTTCTTTGCATAAATTTTCTTTTATCTGAAAAGATAGTATCGGTAATGGTGAAATTTCTGGCACGGGGTCCCAAGCATATTTGTATTCTAAAGTCATTAAACTTACATCATTTTCTAGACATTCATAAGGAAAATCAAGACAATGATTAAAAGAGTCTAACCTACCATAAGTTTGTAAATCTTCATAGGAAGTATAACCGGAAAAATTAAGATAGTTTTCTTCCAAATTTACCTCTACAGCTACATAATAATTTCCCACCCACTCAGAAATTTTCAACCATTCTTCGGGGATAGAAAACTCGGTTTTGTCCTGAGTTTCCATAGGAATTAAGACAATGCGAGTCGAATCAATATCAATGGCGTTACCATTAATAAATTCCCAAATACTTAAGTTATCTTCTAATTTTACCTGATCAAAAAAGTTACTTTCTAACATTAAATTAAGCCACAAAACAAATGTTTTTCTCACCAAAAGATTAAGATAACCACGAAAACAGGCGACTTCACTACTTAATTTGTTAGTTTCTCGCCAACTTTCGGTTTTCATTTCATCGGTTAATTGTATTTTTATTTCGTCGATAGGAGTATCCATAAAAATGAGATTAGTCATGATAGTTATTTAGCACTAGGATATAATTTTTATATTTGATTAAAATACTGATGAAAAAATCTTTCTAACCATAAACTCAGATGATTTTGAATCACTATATCATCGATTAGTTTTAGTTTTAGTTTTAGTTTACTTTCTAATTTTTTCCTCAGAAGATTGATAAGTTGAGGGGGAATATGATTCATAATAGAAGGGTTATCGACAAAAGATTTAAAATAATTTTCTTTGAGTAACTCTTGTTGTTTCTTGTCAATTTCTTGATAACATTCCCGACATAATAATAAAATTTCTGATTCTATATATTCTGCTAACCATTGTTTTAATGGTTGAATTAAAAGTTTAATATCCCCTTTATCAATTTTTGTTTTTTCTCCCTTTTGATGTTTAATAATAGTGTCTAATAAATATTTTCTTATTTTCTCAATTTCTCGTGAAAGTTGATATTGTTCTCCCGTAAAATTAGGGTGAGTTAATTGGATAGTTTTAATAATTTTTTGTTGACTTAAACCTAATCCTTCAGAAAGATAAAAAATACTTTGGGCAACAAGATTAAGAGTATTAAAAGTCCTTGTAAGAATGTAATTTATTTCTCTCTCTGCTTGATTTTTTTCTAAGTTAATTAAGTAGTCTTTAGAGTTATCATCGAGGTTAATTTTTTTATCTTCTGGATATTCTATACTTATGGGGTTGACAAATAGTCTGGCTTTTTCTCCACAAAATTCTACTCTATTTTTAAAGTCTTCTACCGTTAACTTAGAGGGAAAAGTTAAGAATTTTTTAGCTAATAAATTATATTGATTAGTCATCAGAGTCAATTGGGATAAATTAGGGGGGGATAAGGATTTGCCTCTATGAGGAGAGGAAGATACATAATTATCGACAAAACATTGCCATACTAATAAATATTCTTCTAATTTTTCTTCTCTTAAACCAGAAATTTCTTTGAGGACATTTTGACGTTTAGACTTCCCAATTTTTTTCAGTAATCCCCAATTGGTCAATAATTTCCAATTTCGACTCATATATATTTTATCGGTGATGGTGGTTTTTAGTCTAGTATGAGCATAGGTAGTTATTTTACTGCCACCGTTAGACTGATATTTTACTAACAATTTTTGCGGTTGAGTAACAATTTCACTAGCGAATAAAAAACACTCATCGAGAGTTAAAGAGTCGATAATAGTACGAAGACGACAATAAACATATCTTGTTGCCCAATAAGAAACCTCTTGTAAGTAAGATGTGAGATGATGTTGTAAAATTAGCTCATGATTTAGCCGTAAATTAGTTAAAAATCGATAAGCTAAAACATCGCAATCAAGTAATTCTTGATAATTAAATTTTTCAATATTTCTTTTTAACTTATAATCCGTATGCCAACGCAAAATAAACCTATGACTATCAGCTATAGATAAAAAAGTAGAAAACTTTTCCACGGGTTGTAATCTTGTTTTCATGAAAATAAAACTAACGAATTAAATGATGAATATAGTTAGCAAGAATGGGAGAATAAGGTTTTCTTTGAATACTAGCTTGCCTCCTTTTTTCGTAAATTATTTGTTGTTCCTTTGTGCTACTTAATTGACAGATATTAACAGGAAAATTATAATCTTCATAACACTGAAAACCTCCTGTTTTTGTAAACCTAAATAGGCGACAAAAAGCACGATTGTCTCTAATACCAAATACCAAGTATAATTTGTTTTTTACCTTAACAACATCACCGACATCAACTTTTTTTCTTTGTTCGATCATATGTACTATTATCTCTACTTGATTTCGACTAGGGCTTTATAGATAGTACATCCAGAGGATCTTGTGAAAATATGCAGGGTTTCTAATTTCTTTTCTTCCTTAGGTGATCAGGCAAAGGCTACAACTGCTTGATCACCTAAGATACAATACTTTTAAAATTTATAAATTGTAATTGTTTGTTTTTGGAGTTTGACAAAATGGGGGTATTTAATTGCAAGTACTTAAATATATTTGTATATTTGTTGCCAGTACTATCTACAATTCCTAACTCCTAACGGCTAATGACTAATGGTTAATTGCTAATTGCCAATTGTTACACTAACTCTTGTTCAGCACGGGAAACCATTTTTTCATCTAGATTGTGGTCATGTTGGCGATTTTCGGCCAATAACTCTCTCGCCTTTTCTTCTACATTTTGAGAATGATGATCATGTAATTCTTGTTCCGTTAAGGACAACAAGTTTTCCTCCCCATGCTGTTCATGGAGTCTTTGTTTTGCCATTAGTTCTCTGGCCTTATTTTCTGTGCTCATTAAAAGATACCTCGTTATATTATCATCTACTTTAATTTTAAGATCTTCTGGACAAATTTCTTCATTTTTGTAACTTTAATAACAGAAAATTTTCAATTCTTCTTTTGTTTTATTAATCGGTTAGAATTGAACTTCACCTGAGAGAGTGTGTTTGAAAAATCGTAGAATGAGTCAAGGAACTCAAAATTATTATTACTAATTTCAGTTCTATGGTTTAATTTATGGATAATTTCTGTTGAGTCAGTTGTCTTCCAAACCCTTAAATCTATGCCTTATTAGGTCAATGTTAAAGAGGTTTGCTGCGATCGCATAGACAGCAAATGGGTTCTATAATGTAGTTAATATTTAGCTTTTTTTTGACTTGAGAATTTATCGTGCGTTTAGGAAAAAACCATCCCATTGATTTAAACCATAAATATCCTTGTCCCTGTCGTCGCAGAGGAATATTATTACCTATAATCTTAACGGAGGCTATGGGGTGCGATCGCTGTCAACAAATTTTTGTGGTAGCAGAAAAAGAAGGGTATATAGAACAATTAAATCCGAGTTATCCTTACAAAAAAAGATGGCGCTGGAGTGGAAAACGTTGGATTTCTGCACAAAAACCCTGGCAAGAAAGTTTTTTTGTGTGGGGTCTTCTCTGTTTTTGCTTTTGTATTTTGGTATCAACACCCCTATTCATAAGCTTTCGTGTAGGAGCAAACTTAATTTCTGGTGTTATTATAGGTTCAATCTTGATCTTACTGTGCTTCTCCCTCTGGTTAGCCTCTCGCCGTTAACATCAACACTATGACTCAAACTCCCTTACAATCAATTCCTTCTATAGTACAAAAGGCACACCAAGCCTTTGTACAAATGGGTAGTATGAAAGGCATTGAACGCTCTCAGGCTGTGTTCAAGATGGCGAAAAAGCTCCAAGAATGCTTTGATGATATTTTACAAGCTAATACCTTAGATTTAGAAATCAGCAAGGAAATGGCTGTGCCTGATTTAATTTTGGAATGGCTTAAGTTAACTCCTCAAAGACTTCAATCTACGGTAGAAATACTAAAAACTTTAGCAGAACTACCAGATCCCTTGCAGAAAGTAATCAATTCTCCTTATCAAGTTACTTACTGTCAAAATTACTCCCAATTAATGCCTTTAGGGGTTATTGCTTTCATTTATGAAGCCCTACCAGAGTTAGCGATTATTACCACGGGACTGACTATCAAAACTGGCAATAGTTTGATTTTAAGAGGTAGCAGTGAAACTAGTAATACCAATTCTATTATTGCCCAGGTTTTACAAGTCGCCTTAGAAGAAGCTGATTTTCCTCCATTGTCTGTGCAGTTTTTACCCCCAGAACAAGGTTACTCTATAGAGGAATTAGTCACACAAGATCAATATCTTAATTTAATTATCCCCTATGGCCGACCTAGTTTAGTTAACAAAGTCGCTCCCATGGCCACCGTACCAGTGTTAAAATCTGCGATGGGTAATTGTTATTTATACTGGTCATTATGTCACAATTTAGAGCTCGTTCGACATGTTATCATAGATAGTTATAACACTACTCCTGATCGAGTCAATGCTATCGAAAAAGTGTTAATCAATAAACAACAAAAATCTAATTCTATTATCAGACTGTTTAACCATCTTCAAGAACAAAAATTTAACCTTGTGGGAGATGAATTCTTAGTGGCCGATTTTCCTGAATATCTAACTTTAATTAAACCCGGTCAATGGGGTCAACCTTTCCTAGATAAAACCATCGCTTTTCGTTTGGTGGATGACTTAAATGATGCGATCGCATGGATTAATGAATATAGTAGTGGTCATGCTGATTGTTTAGTTACCGACTCCTATCAAGAAGGGCGTATTTTTGCCATGGAAACCGACAGTGCCTTAGTTTATATCAATTCTTCCCCTTGTTTTTATCGTTATTCACAAGGTGGTAATTCAATATTTTTGGGCATATCTAATCAAAAAGGAATTCGTCGAGGATTGATCGGCCTTGAAACCTTTACCACCCTCAAGCAAATTATTGTTGGCGACGGGGAAACAATTAACAATTAAACACTATGGATTACCTTCTGTCGGAAAACAGATAAATTTATGATCAAATATCAACTTGAACTCTATGTAGAAGATTTATTTTTTAGTGAAAATAATCAAAAATCACCGATAGATGGATCACAGTGGCACAAATGGCTTAAAAAATGGCTAAATCTTCTAGATATTGACTTAGATAAACAAAAAATCTATGAAATAAGCCTTTTATTTACAGATGATCAAGAAATTAAAAGTTTAAATGAGCAATTTCGTCATAAAAATCAGCCAACGGATGTGTTAACTTTTGCTGCCTTGGAAACAGATTTTCCTGATAGTGATTTGATAGACTCTGTGACTCTTGGTGATATTATCATTTCCGTACAAACTGCCCAAAAACAGGCACAATTGCAAAAACATTCTTTAAAAATTGAATTGGCATGGTTAGCTAGTCATGGTTTTTTACATCTTCTAGGGTGGGATCATCCCGATGATGATTCTCTTAGGAAAATGCTGAGAAAGCAAGAGTTTCTTCTTAATTCCATCGGTTTAAAATCTCCAGTAATCGCTGATTTTTTCTCTTGATGGGTGATAATTAGTATTATTTATCAATCTTATAAAAAAGATAAAAAAAATAAATATTTATTAAGGAAAAATAATAGCTAGAATTTCATCATCAGTGTGTAAATAATCCAAGATCCGCTTATACTGAAGAATCGATCAAAAACTATTCAACAAAACTTAATAAAATGTCCAAGTATCAACTAATTAGTAATAAAGAATCTGCTCTATGTGATGATATTTCTGAACAAACCCTAAAGTCGGGAGAGAGATATAATTTTTTGGGGAAGAATCACTCTCATAAAAAGGAAAAACGTAATTTAGCTTGGAAAGTAGCACCAGATTTATTCGCTAGTTTTAAATATGCTTGGCAAGGGGTAAAATATTCTTTTGCAACTCAGCGTAATTTTCGGGTTCATACCGTTATAGCTTCTGTGGCTATAAGCCTCGGTTTTTATCTCCATGTTACCACCGTAGAAATGGCAATTATTTCTTTAACCTGTGCCACTGTAATGGTTCTAGAATTACTCAATACTGCCATCGAATCAGTGGTGGATCTGACCGTGAAGCAAACCTATCATGAATTAGCAAAAATTGCCAAAGATTGTTCTGCTGGTGCCGTTTTAATCTCTGCCATTGCCGCTTTGTTAGTAGCAGGTTTTATTTTGTTACCTCGTACGATAGACTTAATAATCTCAATCTAAATCTATCAGAGGAGAAAGCAGATTGATTTTGGTTATCGACAACTACGACAGTTTTACATATAATCTCGTCCAATACTTAGGGGAACTGAGTCGGAAATTTTCCGTTGCTGAAGAAATCAAAGTGTATCGTAATGATCAAATTACAGTAACAGAAATAATTAACCTTAATCCTGATGGTATTGTTATCTCACCCGGTCCGGGAAATCCCGATTCGGCAGGAATTTGTTTAGAATTAGTCCAAAAATTGGGTCAAGATTACCCTATCCTAGGAGTGTGTTTAGGACATCAAACTATCGGTCAAGCCTACGGGGGAAAAGTAGTTTCTGCGCCTAGTTTAATGCACGGTAAAACATCTCTCATCAATCACAATAACCTAGGGGTATTTAAAGACCTCAAAAATCCCTTTGCCGCTACTCGCTATCATAGTTTAATTATTGACAAAGATACCATTCCGCCAGTTTTAGAAATAACTGCTTGGACAGATGACGGAATTATCATGGGTGTTAAGCATAAAGAGTACTCTTTTGTGGAAGGAGTACAGTTCCATCCCGAGAGCATCTTAACGGATTCTGGGTTACAATTATTACGCAATTTTCTTCTATCTATTAATAATTGACCGTGAACAATTAACAATTAATAATCGTCTTTTGTGTTTTGACCTTTGTTTAGCTATTTAATATGATTAATCGTCGTGACTGGATTCGTTTAACCGGTTGTGGAGTCTTAACCACTCTTTTAACCGCCAGATATTCTCACCCTCAACAAGCGATGGCCCAAAATACATCTCAGGGTGTTGCCATTCAGTGGTTGGGTCATAGTGCCTTTGTTTTTGCTAATAATCAGGCGAGAGTGTTAGTAAATCCTTTTAATCCTCTAGGTTGTACTGCCCAATATCCCGCACCTAAACCCCAAGTCGATTTAGTAATGATTAGTAGCCGTTTATTAGATGAAGGTTCGGCGGCAGGTTTGCCGAATAATCCTGAATTAATGGTGGAAGCAGGGGTTTACAACGTCAAAAATATTGAGTTTCAGGGAATAAAAACCTTTCACGATCGAGAAAAAGGTAGAAGATTTGGAGATAACATCGTTTGGAAATGGACCCAAGGAGGAATAAAAATTTTGCATTTGGGGGGTATCGCCTCACCTATTAATATTGAGCAAAAAATCTTGATGGGAACTCCTGATGTAGCTTTAATGCCTGTTGGCGGTGGTGCAAAAGCCTATAATGCTGAAGAAGCCATCGAAGCCATCAAAGTCCTAAATCCGAAAATTATGATTCCTACTCAATATTTAACTGGCGCCACAGAGGCAGATCAATGTGATTTACAAGGAGTGCAGAGATTTGTGGATTTAGCGAAGGAAGCAGAGATTAATGTCAAAATTATTCAAGGTACTCGTCTCACCGTTAAACCCCAAGATTTACCCCCCAAAGGTACTTTGATCAGGGTTTTTGACGGTCAAAATTTAATTAACAGTTAGTTGATAATTGACAATTAACAGTTATGATCAAGAATTTTCATTTTCCCCGGAAAATACAGCCTTATTTATTTTTACTTCCGGCGTTAATTGTTTTATCGATTATCGTTTTTCTTCCTGCCATACAAGCCTTTTCCCTTAGTTTTACCCGTTTTGAGTATGACTTAACCCAAGCACCTCAATGGATAGGCTGGGCAAATTTTGAACGATTATCCCAAGATAAAGTATTCCGTCAAGCGGTGATAAATACCCTCATCTATTTAGTGGGGGTGGTGCCTCCTTTGGTGATTTTATCCTTATTTTTAGCCATTTTAGTCAATCAAAAAATTAAAGGGATTAACTGGTTTCGCACAGCTTATTATACACCTGTAGTTATTTCTATGGTGGTGGCTGGAATAGCATGGAAGGCAATTTACTGGTCAAATGGTATTTTAAACCAATTTTGGCTTAGTTTCGGTTTTGAGCAGGGCATTCCCTGGCTAACGAGTCCTGATTGGGCCATATGGAGTGTGATGGTTGTTACGGTGTGGAAGGGATTGGGATATTACATGGTTATTTATTTGGCAGGATTACAGGGTATATCACCAGAATTATACGAAGCGGCGGCCATCGAAGGTTCTGACGGTTGGCAAAAACACTGGGATATCACCATTCCCTTAATGAAACCTTATATATTTCTCGTGGCGGTTATTTCTGCCCTTAGTGCCACAAAAGTATTTGAGGAGATTTATCTTTTAACTCAAGGTGGTCCTCGCAATGCCACTAAAACCATCGTTTTCTATCTTTACGAGAAGGCTTTTAAGGAGTTAGATATTAGTTATGCTTCTTCTATGGGTTTAGTCTTATTTGTCTTTATTCTTATACTTTCCATCGCCAATTTATCATTATCTCGTCGAGTATAGATAAAACAGAAACTGACAACATATTTAGGCTTTGCTGATTTTTATTTTAAATTCTTCATGTCTTTATTCTAAATTACCCTCCAGAGAGTCGTTTTTAAGATCAAAAAAAATGAGGAAACTTAGACTTATTGGTCTTCTGAGTCCCCTTTATTATGATCAACACAAATTAAACTTGCACTGAGCAGAAATTGCGATTTAAGTGCTTTAATATTTTATTTCTTAAAGCATCTTAATCATCAAAAATACATCACCTAACAAAAGATTTAGAATTAACTAATCAATTAACAGGTTTCTTTTTCTAATTGTTGTTTCTTTCTCTTCATGCCCACACCAATACCACCGGCTAAGAAAGTGCCTAAAATGGTTAAGGGTTCGGGGATGGCAGTAGCAGTAAGCGTACCACCGAATACACCAGCTGTTTGATTTAACCCAGGCTGCAAAATAGGCATCTCTAGAACCACTAATAGCACCCGTCTCATCATCAAGGGCGTATGGAATTAAAGTAGTGGTGTCACCAACACTTAAACCGGCTAAAGAATCAGCGAAGAATAAGTTTAAAATTCGGCGAGGAGTCGGGGAATTCCCTGTACGAACAGAGAATTGAGTTGCACTATTAAGTCCACTGGGAATAGGAGCTGAGGTTTCGGTGTAGGTAAAAGGATTCGCAAGATCACCTGAGGCCTGAGAAATAGTATCAGCGGTACTTCTTAAGTTCCAGCTGGAGTATGTGTCAGCAGTGGTGTCATAGAGAAAACTCCCTGTAAGATCTTCCCCCACCAAAAAAAGTACCATCGACCACAAATTTTAGATTTGCCGCTTCAGCAGGATTTTGAGCCATTAAAGAAGCTGTGGTAGCTAAACCAAGAGCCATTGCCCCTACTGCGACCCTAGTGTTGAAGAATGATTTGTTAGACATTTTTTGTTCCGTTTTCTAAGAATTGTACAGATTAATAACTTGAAGAATAGTCCCAACAGTTTCTGCGAAAGTGAATATCAACTTAGATAGTAAATTTTTATATTCAGACTATCAACTACTGTTGAACTTATTCTTCCACGATGATAGCTTTCTCTAAAGTCATTGTCAACTGGTGGAATTACCGAGATTTTGCCGAGTAAGGTTGAAAGGCTTGCTGTTTAAGCATTTATACTTAAAAAAGCTAAAAATATATAAAAATCCGTTAAAATCTGACACTTTCTCCCCCGTCTTCCCCATCTTCCCCCTCTTCCCCCTCTTCCAAGTCTCACCTTCGCCCAAATATTAAAAACCTACACCCGAAAGGCTAGCCCTCCTCCTGCCTCCTGACTTGAAAGTGCCAACTTTCATCTCTGATGATGAAAATTTTTTTTCATGGAGACTGCCTTCTTTAATCATCCTTTGTTAGGACTTTAAAGTAAGCTGACATTAGCAATTCTTTAAAAGGGAAAGTGATATAAGTCAAAGGATTTATAGTGATAATAATATCCCGGAAATCCCTCACCGCTAAGTTAACAATTTGCTTAGCCACCCAATCCGCCGCCATGATGCCAATGGGGTTAAGGTTACTTTTAAAAGGGCCTAATATTAGTTTACGAATCACACAAGGGGGGTTAACTCGTTTGAGGGTGACTAAATCTCCCATTGTGCGTTTACTCATTTCATAAAGAGGACTAAAGGCCGGGTTTACCTCGGCTTCGGAGGTGTTTACCCAAATTTCTTTTGTGGCTTTGTCTTTATTATTTTGCACGGTTTTTAAGAAAAATTCCATTAAACGCCAACCAGAAAAAGCGTTAATTTCGTAGGATTTTTCGATGGCTTCTGGAGTTTTTTCTCCGTGAACGTTAATGCCATGATTGATGATTAAAATATCTATTTTCTCGAAAATAGGAATTAAACTAGATTCTTCTCCTATTTTCCAAATAACAGTTTTAAGGGGAATTTGCTCATTTTTACAATTAATAAATAATTCTTGATCTTGAGATGTCAGAGCGGTAACTTTTGCCCCTTTTAAATATAATTGTTTAATTAATGCCCGTCCTAATGTCCCACTGGCACCAGTGACGGCGATTTTTTTACCTTTTAAAGACAAAGCCGTGCCCATGATACGATCGACTATGGTTAATGTACCGCAAAAATAGGCGTTTTGATCGTCGAAATGATGTCGCCAATGATATGAACGATTCACGAACCAATTAGCAGGAATACTGGTAAAATCTCCTTGACGGTGGGTAACATCTGTAATTTCGTCTGCGTGAGGTACCCCCAATCCCCTTGCGATCGCACCCCCAGTAAAGGTTAAAGTATAAACTGATCCTATCCATGCCAACCACTGATATTCTACGGCAATTAATCCCTGAGTTAAAACTATGGCCACAAAACCAAAACTAAATAATAACATGACCATTGATTCCGGCACATCGTTATACCAGTGGGCTTGACGATAAATGGTTTCGCTGTTGACAGATAAATCCGGTTTAAATACTCGATGATGCCATGAATGTAAACGATACAAAGGTTGCCAAATATGTGCTAAATAATGATAGCAGTCTCTCACCAATTCTACCCATATCATAGACATTAAAGCGATCGCCATAGCCATCAAGAATGAACTGTTAATCATTGGTAAGATAAAATTATAAAAATTGTCTAAAACTAAAAGATATTTTAACTAAAATTGTTTAATTAGGGGTTATTTTTAACTGCCCTTCGGGCGAGGCAGAAGGCTTTTTTCGTGGTCTAAAAATTTTCCCTCCTGCCTCCTGCCTTGAAAGTGCCAACTTTCATCTCTGATGGTGAAAATTTTTTTTCATGGGGACTGCCTTCTTTAATCCAGCAACCTTTCCCCATAATGATAAACTGGTGGGGATAACCTTAACATATATTCATAATGGCTAGAATTAACGATAATTACTTAAAATTGAAGGCTGGTTATTTATTCCCCGAAATCGCAAGACGAGTCAATGTTTTTGCCCAAGAAAACCCCAACGCTAATATTATCAGATTAGGCATTGGTGATGTTACCGAACCTTTACCTCAAGCTTGTCGTGATGCTATGATTAAAGCCGTAGAAGACATGGGCCATCGGAATAGTTTTAAGGGTTATGGACCTGAACAGGGTTACGGTTGGTTAAGGGAAAAAATCGCTGAACATGATTTTCAAAGTAGAGGATGTGATGTATCCACCGATGAAATCTTTATCTCCGATGGTTCTAAGTGCGATACGGGTAATATTCTCGATATTTTTGGCAAAAATAACAAAATTGCTGTAACTGACCCTGTTTACCCCGTTTATGTGGATACTAACGTCATGGCTGGACATACGGGGGATGCTAATGAAAAAGGAGAGTACGAAGGCTTAGTTTATCTCCCCATCAGTGCCGAAAATAATTTCACGGCTGAGTTACCCACAGAAGCCGTCGATTTGATTTATCTTTGTTTCCCTAATAATCCCACAGGTGCCATCGCCACTAAAGAGTATTTACAATCATGGGTGAAATATGCCAAAAAACACGAGGCGATTATTCTCTTCGATGCGGCCTATGAAGCCTTTATCACCGATCCCAGTTTGCCTCATTCTATCTACGAAATTGAAGGGGCGAAGGATTGTGCCATCGAATTTCGTTCATTTTCTAAGAACGCAGGGTTTACCGGTACTCGTTGTGCTTTAACCGTTGTACCTAAAAATTTAACAGGAAAAGCAGAAGATGGTGCTAATGTAGAATTGTGGAAACTCTGGAATCGTCGGCAATCCACTAAATTTAATGGTGTTTCTTATATTGTACAACGAGGAGCGGAAGCAGTTTATTCCCAAGAGGGTAAACGACAGATTGCGGAATTAGTCAAATTTTATTTAGAAAATGCCCAAATTATTCGAGAAGAATTAACCAAAGCAGGGTTAAAGGTTTATGGGGGAGTCAATGCACCTTATGTATGGGTGAAAACACCTAATGGTTTATCTAGTTGGGATTTCTTTGACAAATTATTACATAATGTTAATGTAGTCGGCACGCCTGGATCTGGTTTTGGTGCCGCAGGAGAAGGTTATTTCCGTCTTAGTGCCTTTAACAGTCGGGAAAACGTCATCGAAGCCATGAAACGCATCACTACCACTATGAATTTTGTCGGCACCTAAATTTTGGGAAATAGTAGGCAAGTTACTTGTAATTGGGAAAAATAGAATAACGAATTACTATTGCCTATTGCCCTCTGCTTTTATCATAACTAGTCTACCACTAGTCTGGAAGAGCCAAAATTATTTAAAATTGTCCTAATAATTTAACTTCAGGATGTAACAAAATTGACCATTTTTTCTCCACTTCTTCTTGCACATGATTAATTAAACTAAAAATATCTTTAGCCGTGGCATTACCAGAATTAATGATGAAATTAGCATGACGATGGGCAACCTGTGCACCGCCAATTTGATAACCTTTCAAGCCAACTTGCTCAATCAACCATCCCGCTGTCTTGGGTTGAGGATTACGGAAGACACTGCCACAACTGGGTTTATCATAGGGTTGAGTATTTTTGCGCATTCTAAAGTTATCGGTGGTGATTTTTAGCATTTCTTCCCTTGACATGCCAGATTTTAAGGCTAAACTGGCTTTTAAGACTAATGCTTGTTGATCTTGTAATTTTGATGAACGATAAGCATAATTTAAGTCAGTGCGTGACAATATCTTGATACTACCATCGCCATAGGCCACCACCGCATTGAGTAAAATATCACTAATACAACTATTATGTGCCCCTGCATTCATGACAACGGCGCCCCCCACAGTGCCGGGGATGCCCACCGCCCAATCTAAGCCTTGCCATCCTTTTTTTGCGGCTTTCCATGCTAGTTTTGGTAATGAATATCCTGCACCGACGGTGACAATATTATTTTCCTCGTCTATGGCATAGTCTTTGAAATAACGGGTATTCAAGACCAATCCTGAAATACCTTCGTCACTTATTAGTAAATTTGAACCAGCACCCAAACAAGTGAAGGGTATTCGTTGGTTTTCTACCCACTCAAAGAGGGCTTGAATATCGTCCCATGTCTGTGGTTCTACATACCATTGAGCATTACCCCCTACTCGATAAGAAGTATATTGAGATAAAGGCACGGAATGATGGATAAGACATTCACTGCCGGGCAAGGATATAGGGGTTTTTAACGAGTCTGTTTGCATAGATTTCATAATATTTCACTCCATCACAAAGAAGTAATAACAGGGAATGGGCAATAGATATTATTTGGAGAATGCCATTCGCCCTCACGTTATCAATTGTCAATTGTCAATTATTAATTGCTTACGCGGCTTGTGCTAAAGATTCCTGACTGAGTTTTAATAGTTGGGGTATGATTTGATTAAGATTTCCAGCACCTAAAAATAGAGTTAAGTCTTGGGGTTGTAAAAAGTCGGCTAAAAATTCGGTTATGGTTGAAAGGTGAGGGTGATAAAATACTTTGGGGTGATATTTTTTAAGGGTGGCGGCGACTTTCTTGCCATCTATGCCAGTGTTGTTTTGTTCCCCTGCACTATAAATATCTGTTAAGATTACCACGTCTGCTTCACTAAAACATTGGGCAAATTCTTCCAAAAATGTGGCTGTGCGACTGTAGCGATGAGGTTGGAAAATTGCTACCAATCTTTTGGCCTTATATTGAGGTAATCTTGTTCTCGCACCTTGTAATGTACAACGGATTTCGCTAGGATGATGAGCATAATCATCGATTAAAGTGCTTCCTTGATAAGTTCCTTTATACTCAAATCTCCTTTTTGCCCCTTCAAAAGTACTTAAGGCTTGGGCGATGGTCTTAAATTCTAACCCCAATTTGCGTCCTAAGGCGATCGCGGCTAAAGCATTACTAACGTTATGATCCCCTGATAATAGTAGGGAAATATTACCTAAGAAATGACCATTCTCCCAAATTTCTCCTTGACTACCGTAGGGAGTATGAACTAAATTTTTAGCGATATAGTTAGCGTTGGTGTCGGGATTTAAACTATAGGTGAGACTAGCCTTGATGTTTTCCCTAACTACAGGGCAATCGATACAAGCAATAACGGTATTAGATTGAGTGCAAAATTCTTGGAAAATATGAACTAATTGTTCTAAAGATTCATAATGATCAGGGTGGTCCAGTTCTATATTAGTGATGATACCAAATTGAGGGCGATGTTTCACTAAAGATCCGTCCGACTCATCGGCTTCCGCAACCAGATAAGGGCCATTACCTAAACGGGCGTTTCCTTCCCATGCTGGGACTTCTCCCCCGATAATAACGGTGGGATCTAAACCACACTCTAACAACATATAAGCTATTAAACTACTAGTGGTTGTTTTACCATGAGTTCCGGCAACGGCGATACTCTGATAATCTTTAATCAACGCCGCTAATAGATCTGATCGGTGATAAACGGGATAACCTTGATCGATAGCCCCTTGATATTCAGAATTATTATTATGAATGGCGGTAGAACAAATGACTTGAGCTTGATGGCTACTATTTTTTCTCGTGCCATGGACCAGGAGACTCGGACCAGAATGACATTGCCCTATCTTTTTGAGATTTTCGGCTGTTTGACTGGTAAAAATTTGAGCCCCTAAGGATTCTAAACGTTCAGTTATGTGAGTAGTACGAAGATCAGAACCGGATACAGGTAAGTGTCTTTTGGCTAAAATGTAGGCTAAGGCAGACATTCCAATGCCACCAATGCCGATAAAATGAAACGGCTTTCCGCTTAAATCTATTTCTTTCATTTGTATATTCTCCTTGCACACCAAATAAGTAGTAACTATAAATTTGTTTTAATGATATACTGCTTTTTGTAAATCATACCAGCATTTTCCTTTTTATTATCAGTCAACTAATAATTGATTCTAAAAAAGATTTTTCAGACTATTTTAAAATGATTGACGTCCCTTATTTATCTACGTATTTATTCATAAGTAATTTTTTAAATAAGTCAAAATACTTGCCGAACATAACACAGATTGTCAATGTATGCTGATTTTTTTGTTCTCTCCTGATATTTTTGGTCTTAATCTATATTGAGAAGACGATTAAGATTTTCTTTTTCATCCTTAAATTTAAATTTTATGATCGAGCTAATTGTTTTAGAGGCAGATTTAAGTAGGTGTGATCAACGATTAAAAATATATCCTTTTGATCCTAGAATTTATATTTATAGGGGAATGACATACTTTAAATTAGGGCAACTCAACGCATCTTTACAAGATTTTAACAAGGCAGAGGAATTAAATCCACAACTAACCCCTTATCTGTGGCAGAGGGGCATTACTTACTATTATTTAGGAAAATATGCTAAGGGTGCAAGACAATTTGAATTGGATTTGAGTGTCAATTCTCAGGATGTGGAAGAAACTCTTTGGCACTATCTTTGTGTCGCTCAATTAGAAAATGCGTCTTCCGCAAGGGGGTGTTTATTGCCTATTCACAATGATTTCCCTTTATTTATGCGTCAAATATATCGTCTATTTGCAGGGAAATTGTCCGCAGAAGGTCTTTTACAAACCATTAATACCCGTGACGTTCGAGATTTATTTTATATTAATCTTTATCTTGGTTTATATTATGAGGCCGAAAAGGATCACAAACATTCGACTTTTTATATGAATAAGGCGATGGATTATAAAATAAATGATTATATGTGGTATCTTGCCCATCTTCATCAGCAATTGAGAAAAGGTAACTCCAATTAGATGATAATTGGATGATTCAGAATATAGCGATCGTAAATTACTTTAATATTTAAGGCGAAATTAGCAAAGGAACCTCCACTATAGCTTCGAGTTTAACATTAAAAGGCGCATCGCTCCAAGTACCCACAGGACGATTAAAAGGATTAGCGTAACCATTTAAAACTCCGAAGTCCTCTCCTCCTTGCTCTGGATTATTATTCGGCTCACCTTCAGCCCAATTACAGTAATCTGATTTTTCACCGCTAACCCAAATAAACTCCCCTTCATTTTCTTGATCATGAATGCCAATCCAAAGAAAATTCGTGTCAGGTTTAATAAAAGTTTCTACTAACCACTGATTCTCTTTTTCATCGTTAATAGTAACTAAATTACCTCCCATTTTTTTTGCTAAATTTTGAGCTTCTTGCCATGACATTTTCGATATTAAAAAGTATTGATGTTGATTGTCAGGGTTCATTACTTTGATAATTTCTTGACTGTAAACATAATTTTTATAAGTAAAAGAAAAAAAACTTATAAAAAAAACCACTAAAAAATATTGACAAAAATTACTTTTATTCATAAGTTAACATTTCAGTCAAATCTATAGTATTGCATATAAATAAAAAAATATAAATTAACTGTTAATTGTTAATTGTTAATGGCGATACTAATTTAAAATTTCAACAGTGCCTTTAGTACCATTTAACCGGACTAATTGCCCATCATAAAATATTTCTGTCGCATGAAAAATGTCCATTACCGCCGGAATTTCGTACTCTCTAGCAATAATTGCACCATGAGATAGTTTTCCTCCCACTTCAGCGATGATCCCTCCTGCTTGGGCAATAATAGTTGTCCAACCTGAATCAGTATGGGGTACCACAATGATCGTATCACGGTTAATATTATTGGCTTGTGCTAAAGTAGAAACTATTTTGATTTTACCTTCCCTAATTCCTGCACTAGCTGCTATACCGGTAAAACGTGAGGAGGCTGAGAGGGGGGTATATTTAGATATTAAACTCATTTGAGGTGTTTTACCATAAATTAAGTAAGGAATTGAGGTGATTTTTTTGCTTTCTTGCCACTGAAATTGACGTTGTTGAATTAATTCTATAATATTTATATCTCGGTTTTTTTGTTGAATATAGTTAGTAATTTCTTCAAAGTTTAAAAAGAATATATCTCCCTGATTAGTTAAAATGTTTTTCTGTAACCATTGCTTTTCTAAGGCCAAAAAACTGTAACGTAATTCTGCTAATAATTGGGAATAAATTCGAGTTACATTTCCTTTTAAATTTAGTCTTTTTTGTACTGCTTTTATCTGCCAGGTAGTCTTACTGACTTTCTTTTTAGCGATGGAAGTAGTTTGACTGTCTCCCATAAATTTAGTAAACATAACCTTCATTTCCCTTGCATCTTCCCGCCAACGGGGTATAGAAATATCTGTAGCAACTTCACTTAAATAACCATATTCTTTTAACCATTGTTCGAGATAATTTAAGACGGATTCTCCTTCGGTAGACTCAGCTAAATGGGCAAAAAAAGCAGCATAATTATCAGAATCGAAGGTTTGCAATTCACTGTTATATATTACTTTGCGGGTATCAATAGCAATTTTTTTTAAAGCATTTAAAGAAGCAATTTCGGGGATATTTTCATTATCTAAATCATCGGGAGAAACTTTTAAAATTCCCTGTCTTAAAGCATAACTAAGGGTAGAAAAAATACTATAATACGTAGCTTTTTTGAGACTCTCCAAAATATCATTAATTCTACTTAATAATTCTTGGAAGGATAAGTGATCAGGATTAATGTCTTTTAATTCGTCTAAAATAGGAGCAAAACACCTATCATTATCATGGATAAAATCTGTTTCTAGTTTTAACTCTTTGTGTAACAATCGGCATAAACCGAGGGAATTTTTTACCGTTGCCATGAGAGGGGGTTTGGTAAACTTACTGCCACGGGTAAGAAACTCTAGGCTTTCTGGGGGTAAACCCATTAACAAAAAAATATCTCCCAAGAGGGTCGCATTAAAATAAGCCCGATGATAGTGTAAAGTTGCGGTTTGACTGAAATCCACATTTCTGGCTCTTTTTCCTAATACAATGGTAAAAATGTCACCCCAAATTCCACAGGTAAGAGGTTTATTGATTGACCATGTTAATGGTCTTATCACTCCGGGTATGACTTCAGCAGCGATTTTTCTTGTCCATAAAGGTTGTAATGTAGTTATAGGACGAGTTTGTAATAACCAAATCTTTTCACCATCATAAGTCCATTCTAGATCTTGAGGTATTCCCTTACATATATTTTCAATTTCTCTGGCAATTTTGGCTATGGTAATTAATACCTCTGGGGGAATTTCCCCTTCTCCTTCTAAGGTTTCATCGGGAAAGTTAACTTTATATTGTGTCGGGGTAACTTCTCCTGAGACCAATTGTAACCCCATCCCCGCAACGGTTTCTATACAAACACAATCTTGTAATTGATTAACGGGATCTCTACTAAAAGCGACACCTGAAAATATACCGTTAATTTGTTGTTGAAGAATAACAGCGATACCTTTATCGGATTGCTGTTTACTTTGGCGATAATTGACAGCGGTCAGCGTATTATAGGAGGAAAGACAATTAACAATGGCCTGTTGTAAAGTGACAGTATCGGTAATGTTTAAAAAACTATCATAAATGCCGGCCGCCGAAGCATTAGTGGAATCTTCATCTAATGCCGATGAGCGAACTACTAAAGGACGACTAGGAGAAGGGTGTAAAAATTGGGTGAGTTTAGCAATATCATCTCCGGCTTTGATAACCCAACCATCAGGCACATCATAACCCCATTTTTTGAGTAAAGATAAATTGGCTGCTTTAGCACCTACTTGTGAAGGATTTAAAGACTCATTTAAACTGACAATACCATGATCTCCCCGAAAAAAACGAAACATTTTTGCGGACTCCGGATTGACACCCGTGGGTTGTAATTCTAAATCGTCAGGCATTCGTTGATAAATGCCAATTAACAAACTAGCCAACGCCACAGTCATAAATATATATTCTAAATCATTAATTCGTTGAGCAGATAAAATAACCACCATCAACACTAAAATTCCGACTCTTCCAGTCTGTTTTTCTCGCCACAGGGTAAAACTAACACTACCGATAAGAAAAATCAACAAGGCCGCCACCGGATTATGAGTAATGATACCCCAAGTAACGTTGGTTGCCCCTGCACCTTTTCCTACCCAATAACGCCCCATTACTAATGCGATTATGGCGACGATTTCCCATGTTGAGGCGACAGGAAAAAACTTCCTTGTCAATAATACTACAGCAATGCCTTTTCCTGCCTCTGACAAAACCGCTAAAATTCCTGCCAATTTGCCTCCATGATAAAAAGCCGCCGACACGGAAATATTACCTGTGCCTAGTTTTGTTAATTGTTTCCCGGAGACGGCATAAGTAAACCAGTCAATGAGGGGTATTGCCCCAATAATAGGGCAGACAAATAAAATTAACAACGCGCCCCAAAGTTGTGTCATAGTCATGAAATTTTGTTAACTCATAATTGTTGTACTTTCGGGAGAGGCAAGAAATTGGGAGGGAATAGTTTTTTGTAAAATTAAATTATGACTCTAGTCAGTATAATTGTTCATTGTCAATCGTTCATTGCTAATTGTAAGATTTGAGTTGTTACTTTCATACTTTCCTGATAGAGAACATCTTTACCAGAACTCTGTAATTGTTTGCTTAACAATTGTTCCGTGTCTTGATCCGCTAAAGAAGTTACTTGTTGAATGCGACAGGCTTGCGCACCTCCTCCAGCCTCCATTCTCATACAACCTGTCGTCTCAGAACATAGCACAGTGCAGCAATCGGCGTTAAGGTTAGTAGAGGTTAGTTTTAAGCTGATTAAATCCCCTAAGACTTCACCCCAATCGGCCATCGGTACCCCGGCTAACTCGGTATTAATTTCTTTGCCTTCGGAGGTAAGAAACTTAACTTTAGTAATATTGTAATCACCGGTTTCATAGCTGTATTGAGTGGGTTGCCAATTTAAACGACTAGCTAACCAACCCAGATACATTAAGGCTTGGGTAACATTGCCTTTTTCATAGTCAACGGTAACTTGATCTACTTCCCAAATAGCAGTACGTCTTTCAGGGGGATCAAATGCTTCGGCGGTTAACTCTTGCCAAGGGGATAATCTTGCCCAATTTAAGTCCGTGAGGGGTAAATCTCGATTTAATAATTTACCTATTTTCAATAACTCAGCTTCTGGTTGAACAAAAATACTCGAATCGACAATTAAGCGATCGCATTCATTAACTAATCGTTGAAATAGAGAATATTCTTCATCAATACCAGCTTTCCACCACATAAATTTAGGTAAATCAGGAATCATCAACTCAGAGATAACCCCTCCAATGCGCTCAAAAGCAGAAGAAACTCCCGTAATGTTGATGTACTCACAACAAATTAAAGCATTAGCAGAACGTTTATTAACAGGGCAATAGGCTGATACTTGAGCTTTTACCCCCTCATCTCCCTCCGTAGTCGGAGACAAAGTAATAATACGACAAGGATTGATAGCGGCGATGGCATCGGCCATTCCTGCACCCTCCATATCAGGAGAATAGTGTTTTACTGAGGCTAATTCTGCCAAACGGATTTTACCCTTGGCTTGTTTAGCCTCAAATTCTGTCCTCAGTTTAGCTAACAATGCGGGAGAAGAAAGCCCAGTAATATCTAAACCATAGGCCTTTTGAGCCGCTTTTATGGCTGAAGTAGTACGAGGTCCGCCAATACCATCCACAGGGCCGGTATAAAAACCGAGAGCTGAAAGTAGTGGCTGAGTAGCTTCTGGTTCATATACCAAAAAACTAAAAGTAGAAGCCCTCGTGGCGGCTAAACCATCACCAGAACCTGTATAAGTTTGCCAAATTTGTCTTAATTCACTATCGATGTAGTCTAAATCAACATCTTTCGGTGCTTGTAAAGAAACTAAAGGAGTAGTTGTCATGGTTTTTTTGTGTATAAATAAAATATTAGATAAAGGTAAGGGGAAAAAAGGGGAAGTGGGACAGGAAGACAGGCAGTTTATTTATTCCTAAACCAAAATCAAAGTCTCAAAGTCTGCGCCATCTTCGCCCGTCACGGTTAAGTAAAAATTCCGCCTCTGGGGGTTGCCATGTCCCTGCTTCATAAAATGGGATCGAATCTGGTGCGGAGGGTGCATCCCAAGCCGTTAAAGCCGGGGCGACAATGCGCCATGCTTCCTCTACCTCATCGGCACGGGTGAATAAAGTTTGATCCCCTAACATACAATCCAAAAGTAAACGGTGATAAGCATCTGCTGTCGCTATGCCAAAAGACGAACCGTAGCTAAAATCCATATCCACTGTACGAGTGCGTAATTCAGATCCGGGTACTTTCGCCTCAAATCGCAAAGAAATGCCCTCATTGGGTTGAATACGCAGGGCGAGAATATTGGGGTTGGTCTGTTGTGCCGCCGAAGGGAAAATAGTTAAAGGCACATCTCGGAATTGAATGGCAATCTCGGAAACTTTTTTCGGTAACCGTTTCCCTGTTCGTAAATAAAAGGGTACACCCTGCCAACGCCAATTATCAACTAGTAACTTTAAGGCGACAAAAGTGGGGGTTGTAGAATTGGGATTTACGTCTTTTTCATCACGATAACCTGGAATCGGTTTTCCTTTCATCCATCCGGCAGAATATTGTCCCCTAATGGCACTTTTTTCCAAGTTTTTCAAATCCGCTAAACGAGCAGATTGTAAAACCTTGACTTTTTCCCCCCGAATACTATCGGCATTTATTCCGTTAGGGGCCTCCATCGCCGTTAAACAAAAGAGTTGTAACAGGTGATTTTGTACCATATCCCTTAATGCCCCTGCATTTTCGTAATAACCTGCCCGTTCTTCCACCCCTACGGTTTCTGCTACAGTAATTTGAATATTATCAACGTAGTTACGATTCCATAAAGGCTCAAAAATGGCATTGGCAAAACGAAAAACCATTAAATTTTGTACTGTTTCTTTCCCTAAATAATGGTCAATGCGATATACCTGTTCTTCTTTACAAACTTTCTGGACAATGCGGTTTAACACTTGTGCACTGCTCAAATCTTTACCAAAAGGCTTTTCAATGACTAAACGATGTTTTAAAGAATCATCTAACATCCCCGCCGCCCCTAATTGTTTAATAGCAGGGGGGAAAAATTTAGGGGAAACTGCCAAATAAAAAACTCGATTACCTCTAGTGCCTCTTTTGCCGTCTAATTCTTCAAGAAGTGCTTTTAATTTTTCGTAGCTTTGTGCCTCGTCCATATTTCCGGCACAGTAAAAAAGTCCTTCAGAAAAATCTTTCCATAAGTCTTCCTTGCTGATACCATCGGAAAATTCTTCGATTCCTTCCTTCATTTGTTCCCGAAAATAGTCATGGGTCCATTCCCGTCTGGCTACCCCCACAATAGTCATTTCCGCCGGCAGTCGCCCTTCTTTTTTCAATTGATATAAAGCAGGGACTAATTTCCGTTGGGTTAAATCTCCTGATGCACCAAATATCACCAATATTAGTGGTTCTGGGGTTTTAGTTTGTTTTAAACCCACTCTGAGAGGATTTTCTTGTAGTGTCAACATTTAATTCTATTCTTGAACAACCACTTTCATTCTAGTTTCTCTCTGAAAATGTGATTGATTTTCTTGCTACAAGTAAAGTTTTGTTAAGAAAAAAGATTTTATTTTGCCCCCCAACCCCATTTGAGATAAGTGTGGACTGAGGGGCTAATCCGTTAAATATAGTAATCTTTTGCCGTGAATTAGCGCCGCAACGGTAACGGTACCCGATTCAAGGCGATAAATTAAGCGATAACTATAGGCAAATTGCTCGATGATGGTAGATTCTTCTATTTCAGGGATTAATCTGCCATGTTTTGCCTCTTCTGATAATTTATCGGTAATTTCGATCACCCTTTGTACCACCGCCGCTGCATAGGACGGTGAATCCCTAGCAATATAAGCAGCGATCGCTTCTACATCTTCTACTGCCTTAGGAGACCAAACTACTCGATAAGCCATTTATTTAACAATCCTTCTACTTCTGCTTGTTGTAAAACCCCTTCTCTATCCGCAACTTGTAGCCCTTGACGAACTTTGCCCAATACATATAAATGATACTGTATATCTTCAATTGTGCAATCATCGGGCAATTTTCTCAACATTGATTCGACTTTTTCTTTTGTAGAACTCATAAGACAATAAATGATGAACAACTAATAATGACTTGGGAGTTCCCAGGAGTTGTAATTTTTGAAAACATAATCCTCTAGTGATAGAGTGCTGAAATAAAACGAGAGTTTTAAATTTTTGTAAGCCCTGGAAATTAAAGATTTTTCATTCTGCATTCTACATTCCTAATTCTGCATTCTTCCACTAGTCTCTCCGTTCTCCACCACCACCTGTCTCCTTGTCTTCAATGCTAGGGTCCAGAAAAAACAGCGTCTTCAATATCTCTGCGAGAAAGGGAGTAACGAAATGATCTTTTTATATCGCTACCATCTGCCCCTGCATTGACATAATTAACATTAAGATCCTCTATTTCTAATGTTATTTCCGCTTCCCATCCTCGTTTTTTTACATACCAACAATTAAGTGCTTGGGGATTTTGTTCACATCCCATTTGTTTTAACCAATTTTCAATTTCAGGCAAGGGAAAATTATATAAAGGACTATTAGGGGTTAATTTGGCCATTATTTTCTTGATGTCAGGCAAAAGATAGGATTTAAGGTTGACAACCAACTATCACTATATACTAGAAGTTCTCAACCAAGCAATAGTTATGGCTAATAACATACAACCAAGAATTGTTGTCCCCATTAACAATAATGCAAATAATTCTCCACTAGATAGCGGTCTTTCGGTAGGATCTAAATAAGCTGATCTCATAGAGTCTTCTTTTTCTGGTGATGACGGGGAAAAATCATAGGGACTCTGAATCACATTCCAACGGGAATAACCGATTTGTAAATCATAAAGCGATCGCTTTTCGGGATTTGCCAAAATACCATAAGCCTCATTTAACCGTTGAAATTTTTGTTTTGCTTCCTCTAAAGGTAAATTAGTTGTATCGGGATGGTAGAGTTTACTTAACTCCCGATAAGCTCTTCTAATATCAATAACTGATGCAGAAGGATATAAATTAAATAACCCATAATGAGTATTGACAAAATATTTATTAACAGTAGAAGAAGATTTATTATTACTGGATGAGTTCATCGTTTTCTTTTGACAATGAAGATCTGTTTCCATATTCTAGATCAAGGTCTTATTTTTTATATCTCAAAAATCAAACTTAAATTTATGTCAATGACTCTGTGCTACTCTGCCTTTCAACGTATCCTTATCATTTTTATTTGCACTTTGACCTTCTGGTTCAGTTCCCCTGATATTGGCCGTGCAGATATTAATAATGACCGCTATGATGGCAATATTTTCGTGGTTTATGCTGGTAACGGTTCATTAGTCCCCTCTAAGCTGACATTAAAACAATCTTTAGATCGAGAAATGCCTGTTATTTTGGTGTATTATCTCGATGATAATAGCGATTCCAAGCAATTTGCTTTTATTGTCTCTCGTTTTCAAGAATTTTACGGTCGTGCCGCCAGTATTATTCCTATCACAGTGGATACCATTTCTCCGAAAGGCAATTTTCAACCTGATGAAGTTGGTCATTATTATAAAGGAGGTATTCCTCAAACCGTTGTCTTAGATCAAAAAGGGCAAGTCGTGTTCGATGAAATCGGACAAGTCGAATTTGAAGCCGTAGATGATGTTTTACGCAAGGTTTTTGACTTAGTACCCCGTTCGGAATCCGTAGAATTAAAACGCAAAACTCTCAACGAGTTTAACAGCGAATTAGTGCCAGTGGATAAGTAATGTTGGGGTACAGGTACGAGAAAGATGATCAGTAATCATCACTAAAAAGAAACTGAGATGCTAACTCGACCAAGATTCTTCTCCCCGAAACTTCAACTTGAGCCGCTATTTTAATAATTGTTCATTGGAAAAAACATCTTGCCATAAGTTCTAAGAAAAGATAGAATTTTTAACATAAAATAAAGATCATAGGGCTATTCTATTCAAGAACCATTTTTGAAAGGCAAAACCCTTAACGGTTATAGTAAACTGGATCTATTCCCCATTTAGTAAAAATAACATTAATAGGAGGAGCGTAGTCAATGGGACTACCTTGGTATCGAGTACACACAGTTGTAATTAACGATCCCGGTCGTTTAATTGCGGTGCATTTAATGCACACCGCATTAGTAGCGGGTTGGGCAGGATCTATGGCTCTGTACGAGTTAGCTGTATTTGATCCTAGTGATGCCGTTTTAAATCCCATGTGGAGACAAGGGATGTTTGTTCTGCCCTTCATGGCACGTTTAGGCGTGACTGGATCATGGGGGGGTTGGAGTATTACCGGTGAAACAGGCATTGATCCCGGTTTTTGGTCTTTTGAAGGTGTGGCGATCGCACACATCGTACTTTCTGGATTACTCTTTTTAGCCGCAGTATGGCATTGGGTGTTCTGGGATTTAGAACTATTTACCGATTCTCGTACTGGCGAACCGGCTCTCGATTTACCTAAAATGTTTGGTATTCATTTATTCTTATCTGGATTACTCTGTTTCGGTTTTGGTGCATTCCACCTTACTGGATTATGGGGACCTGGAATGTGGGTATCTGATCCCTATGGTTTAACGGGACACGTTCAGCCCGTAGCTCCAGAATGGGGCCCTGCTGGTTTTAACCCCTTTAACCCTGGTGGCGTGGTAGCCCACCATATTGCCGCAGGAATCGTTGGTATTATTGCTGGTTTATTCCATCTCAGTGTTCGTCCTCCCGAAAGACTTTATAAAGCTCTTCGTATGGGAAACATTGAAACTGTATTGTCTAGCAGTATCGCCGCCGTATTCTTCGCCGCCTTCGTCGTCGCTGGAACAATGTGGTATGGTAGTGCAACTACTCCCGTAGAATTATTTGGACCTACCCGTTATCAATGGGATCAGGGTTATTATCAACAAGAGATTCAGCGCCGAGTACAATCTAACATTGCTAATGGTGCTACTGCAGAAGAAGCATGGGCCGCAATTCCTGAAAAATTAGCCTTTTATGATTATGTAGGTAATAGCCCAGCTAAAGGTGGTTTATTCCGTACTGGTCCTATGGATAAAGGTGACGGTATTGCTCAAGGTTGGTTAGGACATCCTATCTTCAAAGATAAAGACGGTCGTGAATTATTTTTGCGTCGTCTTCCTAACTTCTTTGAAACTTTCCCTGTCGTTTTAACCGATAGTGATGGTGTTGTCCGTGCTGATATTCCTTTCCGTCGCGCCGAGTCGGCTTTAAGTATTGAGCAAACTGGTGTAACTGTCTCCTTCTTAGGTGGAGACTTAGACGGTAAGACTTTTAGTGATCCTCTTGATGTTAAACGTTATGCCCGTAAAGCACAATTAGGCGAGCCTTTTGCTTTTGATACTGAAACCCTCAACTCCGATGGTGTATTCCGTACGAGTACTCGTGGATGGTTTACTTTTGGTCATGCTTGTTTTGCATTACTATTCTTCTTTGGTCATATTTGGCATGGTGCGCGTACTCTCTTTCGTGATGTATTCGCCGGTATTGATCCAGATTTAGATCCGGACCAAGTAGAATGGGGATTCTTCCAAAAAGTAGGGGATAAATCCACTCGTCGTGCAGAATCCGCATAATTTTTATTAAGTGAGAGATGGAGAGAATAAATTTAATTTTCTTTCTATCCTTACTTAATCCTCAAAAACTTAAGTTATTCTAACTTTCTCAAACAAGAAAACACAACTATAACATAGGAAAAAAAATGGAAAGTGTTGCTTATATTCTGGTGTTGACCATGATGATTGCAGTTTTATTTTTCGCTGTAGCTTTTCGTGAGCCTCCTAGAATTCAAAAATAGATAGTGAGAAACTAGGGCGGTTAGACTCAATTGTTTCGCCTTCTTAGTTAGTAAATATATTAAAAGTCTTTTTCCTCTGTCTTGATAAAATCCATGATTTAGTTAAGATGGTAGAGGAGGAGACTTTTTTTGTTTATTTTAAAGATAAAAATATCTCAAAAAAATCAATTTCGGTATATAAATCCTCAAATTTTCCCACCGTTGCTTCTTGATTGTTTTCTGACAAAGGCGGCAAAGTCCAATTTTATTTTGCCTATTCACTCAAGTATAAAAAATATGCTATGTCCTTCTTGTAATTATGATAACACTAGAGTATTGGAGTCTCGCACCACTGAGAAAGGACAGAGTATTAGACGTAGGAGAGAATGTTTAAGGTGTCATCATCGTTTTACCACTTATGAAAGAATCGAATTTGTACCGATTACCGTGATCAAAAAAGATGGCAGTACAGAGTCTTTTGATCGCTCTAAAATCTTAAGGGGTATAGTTCGTGCCTGTGAAAAAACAGGGCTTGATTCAGAATTAGTAGAATCTTTGGTGGATAATATTAAGTCGGATATAGAAGAAAAATTCCCTAGAGAAATAACCAGTGAAGACATCGGTGAATTAGTGCTAGGTCATTTAAGTAGTTTGTCAGAGGTTGCTTATGTTCGTTTTGCTTCGGTTTATGGTAAGTTCACTAGCATTGAAGACTTTGTCACAACCCTTAAGGATCTGCGAAACAAACAAAAAAAATGACAAAAGAACTTCTCGAGGCTGAAGCGTGTATCTTCAAAATTCTTTATAATATTACTATAAACAATAAATTTTGCACCTTTTTGGTGTTAGAGTAAATAATTGGCTATTATTCGCCAATCCAATTTCCCCCGAAAGGAATCAACCGAAAATGAACGTTACCCAGAAGATTAACCATTAAAAGTTAAAACCTGGTAGGTGTGTGTATAGTTCGCTCCATGTCAATCATAACTTAGTTGTGAGCACAAAAATCTAAAAAAGCTCAAAAAGCAATCGCAGATTTTATGGGCAAGGAGTTTAAACTCGTTAGATAAAAATAATGGGAATATCAATTAGTTAGCCAGTAAACTTTAATTAACGTTAAGTTTCTGAGGAGGGATTCGAAATTATAGCAATAGTAAGTAAATTTGAAACAATAAATAAAATGCCTATGGTCAGTCAGACAGAAACCCTAAACAATAGTAACATCGGCTTTACCCATGAAGATTTTGCCGCCCTGTTAGATCAGTATGATTATCATTTTAGTCCTGGTGACATCGTTGCTGGAACTGTTTTTAGTATGGAGCCAAGGGGGGCTCTGATTGATATAGGAGCTAAAACTGCCGCTTATATTCCCGTGCAAGAGCTTTCTATCAATAGAGTTGATGACCCAAATGAGGTCTTACAACCTAATGAAACCAGAGAGTTTTTTATTCTTACCGATGAAAATGAAGATGGTCAGTTAACTCTTTCTATTCGTCGTATTGAGTATATGCGTGCTTGGCAGAGAGTTCGTCAATTACAAGAAGAAGATGCCACGGTATATTCCAATGTGTTTGCTACTAATCGTGGTGGTGCATTAGTGAGAGTGGAAGGTTTGAGGGGTTTTATTCCTGGATCTCATATTAGTGCTAAAGATACTAAAGAAGATTTAGTTGGTCAAGATTTGCCTCTCAAATTTTTAGAAGTAGATGAAGAGCGTAATCGTCTTGTACTCAGTCATCGTCGTGCCTTAGTTGAACGTAAGATGAACGGTTTAGAAGTTAGCCAAGTGGTAATTGGTTCGGTACGTGGTATTAAACCTTATGGTGCTTTCATCGATATTGGCGGTGTTAGTGGTTTATTGCACATCTCCGAAATTTCTCATGATCATATTGATACCCCTCACAGTGTCTTTAATGTTAATGATGAGTTAAAAGTGATGATTATTGACTTAGACGCTGAAAGAGGACGTATTTCTCTCTCTACTAAGCAATTAGAACCTGAACCCGGTGATATGCTTAAAAATCGTGATTTAGTCTTTGAAAAAGCCGAAGAAATGGCGGTTAAATTCAGGGAGAAATTATTAGCTGATGATGCTGAGACTACTAAGGTAGCTCCATCAGAGTTAGAAGGTGTTTCTCCAGAAGAAGATGTAACCATTGAAAATATACCCAGTGATGAGAGTGAAACAGTTTCGGTCATGTCAAATGATACAGATACTAATGACACTGCTGGGGAAGAAGAACTTATTCCATCAGCGGTTGAGTAGTTTTTAGCCTATTTCATTTGTATTATAACAGCAAATGTTATATACTTTTACATAAAAGATAGCAAGGGGTTTTTACAATATCCCTTGTTTTTTATTACCTGTAGTTTAGACTAAATTAAGGTCTGCTATTTTAATCTCTTTGCTGTGTAACATCAAATTGTGCTCTTGCCAAGTACACATTGACTCAAACAATAGATTATTATTTACTTGTACTTATATCCGTCAGAAGCGGGTCATTGAAATCAATTATATACTTTAGTTAAATCCATGAATGACATAACCAATATAAATGGAATATTAGATGTAATATATGAGCTAATAATCCAATTTGGCACTAATATTATTGCCGCTATTGCCATTTTTTTAATTGGTCGATGGGCTGCAAAATTAATAAGTAAAATAGTTCGGCGATTCACCGACAAAGCTAATGTTGATGTCACACTGAGTTCTTTTTTAATCAACATTACCTATTATGTCATCATCATCTTTACCATCATTGCTTGTCTTAATCGTTTAGGAGTACAAACTGCCTCAATTATTGCTATTTTAGGTGCAGCTGGTTTGGCTATAGGTTTGGCATTGCAAGGTTCTTTGTCTAATTTTGCGGCAGGAGTTCTGATTATTATTTTCCGTCCTTTCAATGTTGGTGATTTAATTGAAACGGATGGGGTGTTAGGTAAAGTTGAAGACATTCAGTTATTTACTACAGCTATGATTACTCCTGATAATAAAAGAGTAATCGCACCTAACTCAACTCTCACAGGGGGGAATATTATCAACTATACAGTAACAGGAAAACTAAGAGTAGATACTGTTATCGGCGTTTCTTATGATGCGGATATTGATCAAGTAAAACAAGTGATCTCTGAGGCAATCGAAAGTGATCCTTTAGTTTTAAAAGATCCTGAACCGACTATAGCCGTTATGGAATTAGCCGATAGTAGCGTAAATTTTGCCATTCGTCCTTGGGCAAAACCAGAGGATTACTGGACAGTTTATTTTAATACCTATGAAAATGTCAAAAAACGATTAGATGCAGAGGGTATATCTATTCCCTTTCCTCAAAGAGATATACATTTATTTCAAAAGACTTTGTCGGGAATTGGTAAATCAAGTACAATGAACGACTAAAATTCTTATTTGAAGATCCGTCGCCCGATGATACTCTGTACTTGTAATCTCAAAACAAATATTCCTTTATGCTTTCCGAGAGTAATACTCAATTACGAGTAATTCGTTGATATTTAAAGCAACCCATTCTCTTTCGATAACACCGTTAACTTTACCGACGAGGTTATCTTTGTCATATTCTAAATGACTAGGGAGGTTAGCTAAACCGGGGTTAAGAAGATTATTTTTAACAATATTAACAGAGCGATCTCTTTTTCTAACGCTAACAACATCCCCGGGGCGACATTGATAGCTAGCAATATCCACTACCCGATCGTTAACCATAATATGACCATGGTTCACCAATTGACGAGCGCCCGGAATTGTAGGTGCCATGCCAAGACGAAAAACGGTATTATCGAGACGCATTTCTAATAATTGTAATAATACCTGACCGGTAGAACCAGTTACTCGACGGGCTTTTTTGACATAACGAATTAATTGTGTTTCGCTGACACCATAGTTATAACGAAGTTTTTGTTTTTCTTCAAGACGGATAGCGTATTCTGAGCGTTTACGGCGGTTTTGTCCGTGTTGTCCAGGGGGATATTGACGACGAGCATTTTTACGAGTTAAGCCGGGTAAATCTCCCAAACGACGCACTATCCTCAAACGAGGTCCTGTATATCGAGACATACTTACTAATTTCTCCTTAATATATTTGTTATATTTAGACCCAGGAATACCATTGTACAGTAAAAGTGCTGAATCGGGAATTTCCTACGACAGGAAAAACCTTGATCAATAAGTGAAAGATTTGAGAGTTTTTCTCGATTAGTCAATAATTTTATTCTTCTCAAACGTTAAATAAAATTGTTTAGCCATGAAAACTCTGCATCGCCTTTTAGAAAGCCGTTTTTGGGCTTTAATGCTCAAAGAAATTCGTCAAATTTTTAGCAGTAAACAGTTAATTTTTCTGTTAATTTTTCCGCCGACAATTCAATTATTAATTTTTGGTTCGGCACTTAGTCCCGATGTTGAACACCTGAGTTTAGCTTGGTTAGATTATGCTAATAGCAAAGAAAGTCGAGAATTATTGTCTGCTTTAACAGAAAATCGGATTTTTCAACTTAAATATACGCCCAATAACCAGGATATCTTGAATCAACAAGTTCGTACTGGAGAAATTGACGTTGGTTTGGTAATTCCACCAGAATTTAATCGTAATTTGTCGTCCAGTCAAACGGCTGAAGTTCAAGTAATTATTGATGGTGTTGATGCTAATACGGCCGGTATTGCTCAAGGATATATTAACCAAATTGTTCGTCAATATAGTCAAAAGTTGCGTTGTCAAAAAGTTGATTGTCCTCCCGCACCAGTGAAACCGCAAATTAGGTTTCTTTATAATCCTGGTTTAATTAGTAGTTGGTTTTTTGTACCCGGAGTAATTGGAATTGTTTTAACCTTAACTGGTTCGTTAGTTTCTTCGGTAACTTTAATTCGTGAAAAAGATGTTGGCACTCTTGAACAACTGCTGATGACTCCCGCCGCAGAATGGGAAATTTTGCTTGCAAAAATTGTACCTTTATTTATTTTATTAATGGGAGATGTACTGTTAGCTTCTGGGATATCCCGTTTAGTTTTTAATCTACCATTTAGCGGTAATTTCGCTTTATTTCTACTATTATCAGGACTTTATCTATTTGTCTGTATTGGTCTTGGTCTTTTACTTGCTACTTTATCCCGTACACAAGAACAGGTAATTTTAACTTCTTTCTTTTTCAATGTACCAATTATCCAACTTTCAGGAGCCATCGCACCCATTGAAAGTATGCCCTCAGTATTTCGCTTTTTATCTTTCTTCGATCCTTTACGTCATTATGTTGCCATTAATCGTAGTTTAATTCTTAAGGGTGTCGGTTTAGGAGAAATTTGGCATGATGCCATCGCTCTTTTGATCTTTGCTACCGTGTTATTAACTATTAGCATTAAACGCTTTCGCTCTCAGCTGATGTAAAATAGCTCAAGGGGCGACAATAAAGTTAATTAACCAGCATTTTCATGCCTTGGGCGGCGGAACCTAGCTCATAAGTGGAGATTCACCAGAATGGAGAATTGTCAGTTACTGTACAGTTGAATTGACGTTAACTAGATTTGTTGCCGAAAACCGACTACTTTACCAATAATGGCGATGGCAGGGGCAGTGAAACCAGTTTTTTCTAACTGATCGATAATATCTGCTAAAGTACCATATAATTCTTCTTGTTCTGGTCTTGTACCCCAACGAATCAAAGCGATTTGGGTTTTTTCGTCCAAACCTGCCTCTATCAATTTGGGGATAATGTGACTTAAATTATGAATACCCATATAAATAACAATAGTTTCCGAACCTTGGGCGATGGCTTTCCAGTTAACATCAGGACGATATTTACCCGCCGACTCATGACCCGTAACAAAGGTAACTGATGAACTATAACCTCGATGAGTAACGGGAATATTTGCATAGGCAGGGGCGGCAATACCAGCCGTAATACCGGGAATAATCTCCACCGGAATCCCTTTAGCAATCAAATCTGACATTTCTTCACCACCACGACCAAACACAAAAGGATCTCCTCCTTTCAAGCGCACGACTATGGGGTGTTCTTTTGCTTTTTCAATCAATAATTGTGTAGTATTCGATTGAGCTAAGGAGTGACGACCACGACGTTTCCCTGCATTGATTTTTTGGGCATAAGGATTTATCATTGCCAAAATTTCCGCACTTACCAAGGCATCATAAACCACCACATCCGCCAATTCAAGGAGAGTTTTACCCTTAATTGTCAATAACCCCGGATCTCCGGGTCCTGCACCGACAAGATACACTTTACCCACCCATTCACATTGATTCATTACAGACAGTTTAAATATAATATATTGTATCTGGTATCTTGCAAATATAATAGTAACCCTTCAGAGTATAATGATCCACAGTTACCAAATTTATTAGATTGTCCATGAGTGTTAATTGGGAAACCGTTGGAGCATACGACGACATATTATATTTCAAATATGATGGGATCGCCAAAATAGTTATTAATCGCCCCTGGAAACGTAATGCTTTTCGTCCTCAAACAGTATGTGAACTTTACTCTGCTTTTTGCGATGCCAGGGAAGATCAAAACATTGGAGTTATTCTATTGACAGGTGCGGGTCCTCATACTGATGGCAAATACGCTTTTTGTTCCGGTGGAGATCAAAGTGTGAGGGGAAAAGGGGGATATATCGGAAATGACGGCGTGCCTCGCTTAAATGTTTTAGACTTACAAAGATTAATTCGCTCTATTCCCAAGGTTGTTATTGCCTTAGTTGCTGGATATGCCATCGGCGGTGGTCATGTTTTACACTTAATCTGTGATTTGACTATTGCGGCGGATAACGCTATTTTTGGGCAAACAGGGCCAAAAGTGGGCAGTTTTGACGGCGGTTTTGGTGCTAGTTATCTCGCTCGTGTTGTGGGACAAAAAAAGGCCCGTGAAATTTGGTTTTTGTGTCGTCAATATCACGCTCAAGAAGCTTTAGATATGGGGTTAGTTAATACTGTTGTTCCTCTAGAAGATTTAGAATCTGAGGGGATAAAATGGGCACAGGAAATCCTCGAAAAAAGTCCTACGGCGATTCGTTGTTTAAAATCTGCCTTCAATGCCGATTGTGATGGCCAAGTAGGGTTGCAAGAGTTGGCAGGAAATGCCACTTTATTATACTATTTAACAGAGGAAGGTACAGAAGGAAAACAAGCTTTTTTAGAGAAGCGATCGCCCAATTTCCGTCAATATCCTTGGTTACCGTAGCAATGAACAATGGACAATGAGTAATTTTATCAAAAAAAAGATATATGGAGATAAATCAGTTGGATTCAATTTTAGGAATACTGGCTCTAGCCATTATTTTGGGGGGTTTGTTGATGTTATTTGACGGAGTTAAGAAAATGAATGATTGATTGATTGAGCAAAAAACATCTACTATTAATAACTGAAATATATTATTAATAACTAAAATATATCCGACAGTGTTTTTGTTTCACTAAGACCATGAGAAGCCGATTCTGCTTCTAAATTAGCTTGAGGGGTAGCACATCCTAAAGAAAAGGATTTTTCTAGTGCAGCAATTTCTGGAAGGGTTTGCCATTCAGTATTAAAAGCTGGGGCGGCCAAATTACAGGATTTCCACTCCGCTTTAACTAAAACTCCCAGTTGTGAACACATTCCCCCTCGTCTCCCTTCAGGATTATAGAATCTACAATAACGACAAGCAGAAGCACAACAATTAATTAGTTTCATTTTCTTACAGCTATGGAATTTGTCTAATGGTTTTTTCTCCTCCCCCATTATCAACTATCTGGGATCAGGGCTTTGTAAGCTATAAACGGCTCGTAGCTAGAGGAATACTGTTTTTTAAAGAGTTTTTTGTTCATATTGTTTTAACTATTGCTTAACATATCTAAATATTTAGTTAAATTTTTGTTAACTTAGATGAACTTTTAGTTCACAATTAAAATAATGTATTCGTATATACAATAGGGATCAACAAAAACCTATCCTGAATATATTGAAAAAGGATTTATTTTGTTAATTAATTCTGTGGAGACGATAACGTTATTTTATCTACATCTTCAAATTATCACCAAAGATAAGAGTATTAAAACTACTCAGCGATCGTTAATTTCGTAATCATTCTTAACAAATGTTAAATATTCTCAAACCTTTATATTCTGCCTTTTTTGCGTCTTTAAAAGCTAATCCGGAATTTGCCCATATACAAACCTTAAATTTATTACAACAATTAAGTTTTCGACAGGATAATTTTTTGGGACAATGGACTATTCAACAGATGGAAAAATCCTTTTGTTATAGTCATTCTTCTTTATCTCAATCTTTCTGGAATTTAAACTTTTCTCACCCTTTAGGTTTAGCACCCGGATTCGATAAAAATGCTCAAGCGGCCGCTATTTGGTCAAGTTTTGGCTTTAGTTTTGCTGAGTTGGGTGCGGTTACTCTCCATTCTCAAATAGGTAATCCTTCTCCTCGAATGTTTCGTTTACCAGCCGATAAGGCGATTCTGAATCGTATGGGTGCTAATAATGACGGTGCTGCGACCATCGCACAACGACTGAAAGAGACATGGGAAAGACACCCCCGCACTATTCCCATCGGTATTAATTTATGTAAATCTAAAGTTACCGAATTAGATCAAGCCGCCGAAGATTATGTGGGCAGTTTTCACCTTTTATCCCCCTATGGGGATTATTTTGTGGTAAATGTCAGTTCTCCCAATACTCCCGGATTGCGATCGCTTCAGGGGGGAGAGCAATTAGAGCCAATCCTAGAGGCTTTAAACAACCATAATCAAGGGGAAAAACCGATTTTGATCAAAATAGCTCCAGACTTGGATTGGGATGATATAAGGTCAATTTTAAAGGTGTCCCAGCAATATAATTTATCGGGCATCGTTGCCACCAATACCACTGTTAAAAGAGACGGGTTAAAAACTCGGATTCTGCCAGCTACGGGTAAACCGATAACGGAGGAAGCAGGAGGAATTAGCGGACAACCTTTAAGAAATCGATCTACAGAAGTAATTAGGTTTATTTATCGAAAAACTAACGGAAAATTGCCCATTATTGGTGTAGGGGGTATTTTTGACGCAGAATCCGCATGGGAAAAAATTACCGCAGGGGCAAGTTTATTACAATTTTATAGCGGATGGATTTATGAAGGTCCTTGGGTTGTCAAAGAAATTTTGCAGGGATTAACCCAAAAATTAGCAGAAAACGGATTTGATCATATAAATGAGGCCATTGGCATTAATTCCGAGATATTTTGAAAGTCTAAAAGATTCTAAGGGAAAAAGATTAAGGGATCGCACTTTTTTAACTGAATGGTCAACTGTTAATTGATGCCAAAATCCGCTAAATTAGAGAAAAGTGCATAATTAGAGCGAAAAATCATGGCATCTTCTTCCATCGCAGTTAGAGAATTACCCCTGTTTCCCCTTCCCGAAGTCGTGTTATTTCCGGGGCGCCCTTTACCGTTGCATATCTTCGAATTTCGTTATCGCATGATGATGAATACTATTTTAGAATATGATCGCCGTTTTGGAGTATTAATGATCAATCCTAGTAACGGAGAAATTGCTAACGTGGGTTGTTGTGCGGAAATAATCCATTTTGAACGTTTACCCGACGATCGCATGAAGGTGTTAACTTTAGGGCAGCAGAGATTTAGAGTGTTAGAATATGTGAGGGAAAAACCTTATCGAGTTGCCTTAGTGGAGTGGTTTGAGGATAATTCTACCCAATATAATTTGCGGGAAAAAGCCAAGGAAGCAACAACTTTATTGCATGATGTTGTGAACTTGTCTGCTAAGTTAACAGATCAAAGAATTGAGTTACCAGAAAATTTGCCCACTTTACCCAGAGAATTATCCTACTGGATAGCTAGTAATCTTTATGGAGTGGCAATTGAACAACAAGCATTATTAGAAATGCAAGATACAGCAGAAAGGTTGCAAAGAGAAATTGATATCTTAACGACTACAAGAGGAAACTTAGCCGCCCGTACTGCTTTGAAGGATGCTTTGAATTAGGATTTGCTGAAAAAATAAATTAGCTATTACCAAAAAATCAAATTAAAATCAATTTGAAGGTTGGGTATCGCAGGGCAAACGCATCTAAATTTTGAAGAAGGGAAAATGATAAGCTCAGAGGGTTTCCGTAAATTTTGGTTAACTCCAAGCCCTTAGCATATTTCCAATCAATGAGAGTGTATAGATAATCTGGCATTAGGGCGATCGCTGCTTCAAAAGGCGATCGCTACTTCAAGAGGCGAGCTGACAAGGTTAGTTTTTTTACATTCTGGTGAGGGTAAGACATCTTTTGAGGGGGAAGATTGGTAGACAAGGAAGATTGTCCAACGGAAAAATAGGCTTTTCAGTCAGTTTGTCTGTTTAAATTCTTAACACTTGTGCAAGCAAGATATTGGTCATCCCAAGCAGCTTGAAGACGTTTATTTTGAATACCCATCATCGCAGTTTTTTCTTGAGAAAGAAGATTGAGAGCAATATGACGAAGTAAAGCAAAATTCTCAGGAGAGTTATCTCGGCGAATTCGACACTCATCTTCACGAAAGCTAACATCTAAAACCCAATGAAGAGAATTTTCTATTCCCCAATGACTACGAACCGCTTGGCCAAAGACTTCGGCATTACTGGGAAAACTGTTCAAATAGTAGCGAGTTTCTAACCCACATTCCGCACGTCAAACTGTATAAATTCAGATTACGAGGTTAGAGGTTGAACAGTGATTGACTACGACAAGAAATACTCGGTGATTAGTTCTCTAGCTTATAAAGAGAACTCAGATAAATTAGTAGAAAAATGAGCAACGTTTAAGGGATAATTAAATTCAGTTTTTAATTTAATTTTGGAAATGATGTTTTCAGAAGATATACAAGTTCAAACCATTAATCATTTAGGATTAATTGCTGGAGTTATAGATGAAATTGGCATTGAAGAAATTATTAATGATGCCCTCGGTATTGACGAGAGGGAAATCGTGACAGCAGGTCAAATAGTCAAAGCAATTATTCTGAACGGATTAGGATTTATTTCTCGACCTCTTTATCTATTTCCACAGTTTTTTAAAGACAAAGCCACAGAACATTTAATCGGAAAAGGAATACTACCTGAGCATTTGAACGATGATAGAATTGGAAGAATAATGGATAAACTTTATGAAAAAGGATTATCTCCATTATTTTTAATTATTGCTTTAGCCATAGTAAAAAAATATAATATCAATATAGATTTTTCCCATTTAGATTCAACTTCTTTTGCAGTAGAGGGGAAATATAATCAAGAAAAAATCACCAAAAACTTGGTGAAAGAAAATGCAGAATTAGAGTTAATTAATCAAATTCCAATTAAGATAATTAAAGGTTATTCCCGTGACCATAGACCAGATTTAAAACAATTTATTTTGGATTTAATTGTGAGTGGTGATGGTGATATTCCACTATTTTTAAGAGTAGCAGATGGCAATGAAAATGATAGAGCAGTTTTCGGCAAAATAGCGAAAGAATACAAATCAATGATAGATTTTGAGACGATGATAGTAGGTGATAGTGCCTTATATACAGAAAATAACCTGAAATTAATGAGTGGAATAGAATGGTTATCGAGAGTTCCACTATCAATAAAAGAGGCAAAAAATTTAGTTTCAGAACTATCAGAATCTGATTTGACTCCAAGTAGTTTAGAAGGATATTCATGGTGTGAAGTAAGGAATAATTATGCAGAAATTGAGCAAAGATGGTTAATAGTAGAAAGTGAAAAAAGAAAAGTATCAGAGCTAGAAAAACTAAGGGAAAAAATAGAGAAAGAAAAAGAAAAAACCGAAGAAATATTAAAGAAATTGATGAAAGAAGAATTTAGCTCATCAGAGGGAGCTTATGAAACAGTTGTGAGACTAAATAAGACTTTAAAATATCATCACATAACCGAGCTAAAAATGACAGAAAGTGAGTTAAATAATCACAAGAAAAAATCGAAAAAGAAAGAAGAAAAATCGGGAAAAACTTATCAAGTTACGGCTATTTTGAAATCAGATTTAACGAAAATAAACGAATCAAAAAAAAGAGCAGGAAGATTTGTGTTAGCTACAAATAGATTGGATAAAAGTAAATTTAATTCTGATGAAATTTTAATTAAGTATAAAGAGCAACAAGCCGCAGAAAGAGGTTTTAGTTTTCTGAAAGAGCCATTATTTTTTGCCGATAGTGTGTTTTTAAAAACCCCAAAAAGAATCGAAACAATGGCAATGTTGATGGGGTTATGTCTGTTAGTCTATTCTTTGGGGCAAAGAGAAGTGCGTCGCTTATTAGAGGAGAGAAAAACGGGGATAAAAAATCAGCTAGGAAAACTAACGGAACGTCCAACGTTAAGATGGATATTTCAATGTTTTCAGGGGATTCATTTAGTAATAAATCAAGGAATAAAACAGATAGTAAATCTAACAAATGAACGAAAACTAATTTTAAGTTTTTTCCCGATTTCTTGTCATAATTATTATATTTTATCTGGATAACTTATGGGATTTAAGAGTCTAAACATTCTCAATTATAATACCATAAATAAAGAAGAGAAAACTGATAGATTTGCTCTGTTTATTTATTCTCATTAAAGGTGAAGTTATTGACAATGAGATTTTAATTTGAGCAAAGTTCGCAAGTACAAAACGCGAATAAAGAAGATATTGAGTATTATTACTTATATTTTGTCCAAAATAAGTTGCTTGGTTTTAATACTTTTATCATCTTACAAAGTGACGTGCGGAATGTGGGATATGAACTACATTCAGATCCGCTATATCAATGCCTAATTCCATCGTGGGAGAACAGAATAAAGCTGCTAATTCTCCTTGACGGAAGCTATCTTCCCTTTGTTGACGTTGTTCGTTTTTAACTTGTCCTGTATGTTCTCTTCCTTCTAAATTCTGGGTACTTAAATTACTGGAGTCGTAGAAATCTTGAAAAAAGCGATTAACTTCAATGTCTGTTGATTCACTTCCTTGTAACCTTTTGGATGTCATAGGATCTAGGGGAATATTGGTTACTTTTTCTGCTTTCCAAATCAGAGAGTCAATCCGCAATTGCACTTTATCGTTTTCTTGAAGTAAATAGCCTGCATCTGCTAAAGCATTAATTTACGTAGTTGATTGAGAACAGCCAGAATAATACTATAACGTTCATTAGGTGTAGCTTGTAGTAGTAAGGGATGCTCATGTTTTTGCCAAAAATCCCTGAAGGGGTGACGAGCAGCCCAAAAGCTATATTTGGTAATTAATTCGGCTTTTTGACATACTATATAAATTGATAGTATCTCAAGTTCTTATTGAGAATAGCCTTTGAAATGTTTACAGTTTAATCGTTTCAGAGGTGTCGTCACCCCTTCAGCTATCAATTACTTCTCGCAATTCTTCCACTGTGGGATAGGGACGTTTAATAGAAGGTTCTAAGGTTTCGTCAATAACGTTGTCAGGTTTTACTTCTACCCCAAATAACTTACTTGCTACACCTGCTACAGTCTTTTGACGATCTCTTCTTTTCCCTTCTGTGGACATGGTGGCACTAGTACCAATACAGAGAAGTTGTTGACCACATCTTTGTCTTAACTTACGGATTAAAATCCCTACATCCGCTCCCTGACGACCTCTATAAGTATGTAATTCGTCTAAAACCAGGAATTTTAAATCGGGAGAAGCAACTAATTTTTTCTCATGGGTGCGACTGAGCATCAATTCTAACATCACATAGTTAGTCAAGATAATTTGCGGAGGATTGTTTTGAATCTCAGTTTTTTTCGCCAGACTTTCTTGACCTGTATATTGTTCTACCCGAATATGACTATTAGGTACTTGGGAGAGGAACTTATCAAATTCTTCTTTTTGGGAATTAATTAAAGCATTCATGGGATAGACCAATATTGCTCTGACTCCCTTAATCTCTGGATGACGTAGTAAATCATCAAAAATAGGTACTACATAGGTCATACTTTTTCCTGAACCTGTACCAGTGGTTAATACATAAGGTTCTTGACGATGAGCCACCCTAAAGGCTTGTTCTTGGTGGTACCGAAAAGTATAAGGAGTGCCATTTCGGGAAAAGTAGCCTTTGGTTTCAGGATGTAAGATACCTTCTGTGATTAACTCAGTGACGTTTTTGCCCTGTTTATAACTAGGATTAAGCTGAATTAAAGGATCTGGCCATAGTTCTCCTTTCTCTAACTCTTGCTCGACAAACTGCTCAATTTTAGAGTCACGAATTTTTAAAAAGCTTTCGATATAACTGCGATAATCGTCAATGATTTCATTGCGGAGATTAAATATATCTAATGACTCTATTTGCGGCGTTTTTTCTATAGATGACTGGGGGATTATTTCTGACTCTGAAGGTGGGGTGAAACGATGTTGGAGCTGATTAGCAAAGGTTTCTGACAGGGTATCTAGATTAATTATTTCTGTTAACTTGGTAAAATCCCAATCATCAGGAATTTGGGCAAAAATAAACTCTAATTGCTCTGCCGTTATGCTTTCTACTCCAGAACAGTCTAAGATTACATTGCCTTGACCAATCAACATAATGATGGGGGTGAGTGTTGCTTGATCTTGTTGCAGTAATTCTTGGAGTTTAACGGGAATTTTCATCGGTAGTTTTTCCTGAGTAGCAAAGCCAAATTAGACGAAGAGTTTATTCCTAATAGCTAGCGGATTAAGATGTTGAACTGGAGGATTTTGTCTTTCAAATTAAGAATCTTCAAAAAACTCTTCTAAATCTCGATATCCATAAACAACTCTCGCAATAGCTATTCCCTCTTCTTGGGGATAATAAAAAATTATATAATCATCAACTAAAAAGCCTCTGAGATTAGGCTTGAGTTTATCGTAATTTTTACCCATATTGGGAAAATTCGCTACCAATTTGCATTTCTTGCGAATTGCATCAAAAAGATTACTTGCGGCTTGGGGATTAATTTGGGCGACATAATCACAAATATCATTTAAGTCTTTAATCGCTTCTTCGGAGAAACTATAACTGCCCATTATTCAACCCCATAATCTTGGTGTAATTTTTCTTTTATTTGAGCAAAAACGACTTCTCCATCTGTTACTTTTCCTGCTTCAATCTGTTGGGTACCAACTTCTATTTTTTCCTGTAATTCTTTTACTCTTTCTTCTATTTGTTGATCTTCTTCGGATAAGATAATTACTTCAACTTTTTGACCTGGTTTAAATGGTAAATTGGATAAAACTAATTGCTGAGAATCATCAATAGTCAAATATTTCTTGTAAGCATTCATAATGTTAACTTTATAGTAGTTCGTGTAGGAGCTTTGACATTCTCCCGCCACTAAACCCTTCGGGCTATAGTGGGGGATTCTAACTTCATCCACTCAACTTACCAATTAAGCTCTCGCTCAACTGACAGAGGTTGATGTGTCCATTAGCGTTGACTAGCTCTCGGCTAGAAGTTTGGGATTGCCCACCCCTACTTAATTCTCTTAATGCTTTTGCTAAAATATTGATTGCTGCTGCTTCATCTCGATCTAATTCGCATCCGCACTCACAAATATGAGTTCGTTGAGACAAAGTTTTTTTGACTATTTGTTGACATTGTGGACATTCTTGGGATGTATATTGTGGATTGACACCATAAACAATTTTGCCCATGACTTGACCGTAGTATTCTAGCCAGTCAAAAAACATCCGCCATGAAGCATCATTGATACTTTTAGCTAAACAGTGATTTTTGACCATATTTTTCACAGTTAATTTCTCATAAGCTACCAAATCGTTAGATTGGATCACGCACCGAGCTAATTTTACCACCCAGTCTTTACGTTGCCTTGATACTTTTAAATGTTTTCTCCCTAATTTATTAATTGCTTTGCGACGAGATTTACTGCCTTTTTTCTTCTTGCTAACTTGTCTTTGAAGCTTTTTAAGTTGCTTCTCAGACTTTCTTAAATGTCTAGGGTTATCTACTTTTTGCCCATTCAAATTCAGAAGCCAATATTTTACACTGACCAGACAAATCATATTGTCCAACTTTTTCGTTGTCCATCCAATATCTCAGACAAGAATTACGCACAAAACTAGCAGTTCGAATCATCTCGTCGAGTATTCGATATTGAGGTTGATTGCCGTATAATTTAGCTTCAATAACTAACATGTTTTACCGTTAATTATTACCATAAAATTATTATACTTTAACAAGAGCCTAATCGGCTTTTAGTTGTTGGTCGCTATTCATGAGGGGCTGTCACCTGAATTTATTTCAGGTGCTTGTAAGCCCCATCCCACCGTTAAAACGATTAGATTTTTGGGTTTATAACGGGGGCTTTCTATCTCCATTTTTAGGTAAAAAATATAATTTTAGAAAAAAGAGTGTGAGCGTTTCGCTCACTATAGCTTTCAATCTAACAAGTTTATAGGTTTTCACAGTTAAAATTTACACAAATGATTTAGCATTGCTATAGGTAATTGAAAGTAAATTTAAGGATGAGGAGTAATCGCCAGTATCGTTATTTCTTGAGTAGATGGCCCATAATGCCAGAAAACGCGATAAGCAGAAGGGGTTTTATTTTCCACATAAGATTCAAATACTTTTTCCCCATTTTTTCCTGAAAGACTATGATATTGGTGAGTTTGTAAGCTAGGGTGCCGAAGATTGACTTCCATTCTTCCTAATGTTTGAGCGACTCTTTTAAACTTTTTGGGATTTGTTTGTTTAACTTGCTCTAATGTTGTTTTCGCTTCTGTAGTAAATTTGAGTTTAAATTGCACAGTTTACTCATCCTCTGAGTCATCATCTAACTCGGCAAAATCAGCAAAAGATCCCATTTCCTGAATTTCTCCTTCACTTGCTTCTTGTAATCCTTTTTTCACTGATTTTAATGCTTCTTGATTTTCCCACAACCATAGTTCACGCTCAGGAATTGGTACTACAGGATCTAAAAGTATTTGCCCTAGGGCATTTTTCAGCACTCGAAATTGTCTAGTTTTTAGTTCAGCACCCAAAGTGATTCTTCCTCTTTCATCAGCAGAGACAAGATTTTTGATCTGATGAAACTCTTTGAATTCTGTCGTATTTATTCCTGACATAACAAAATTGATTTATTTAGTATATTACTTTAATCTTATCACCCATAATGGGTAAATGGGCATTACTCCCTTCTCCTTGAAGGAGAAGGGCTGGGGATGAGGTTAATTCTCCTGTAAGAGAGGGGTTGGGGGTGAGGTTAATTTCCCTGTGAAAGAGGGTTAGACATGAGGTTGACTTATTTCTAAGAATGAGAGGCATAGAGTGAGGTTTACTCACCTTAGATGTATAATTAAGTTAATTATATTTCTTATCTTTTATTCAAAATTAAATACTATTAACATTAAATTATTTATAGTATAACTTCAGATATGAAAACAGCTATTTCTATTCCAGATTCTATCTTTAATCAAGCTGAAAAATTAGCACACAAATTAGGAATTAGTCTTAATGAACTTTATGCTTTAGCAATGAGTGATTATCTCAAAAATCATGAACGCAAAAAAGATATTACCGAAAAACTAAATCAAGTTTACTCTCAACAAAATAGTCAATTAGATGAAACTATTTCTAATATGCAATTTTTATCTTTAACTGAAGAAGAATGGTAATTTATAGAGGTGAAATCTGATGGGTAAATTTACCTGTACTTTTAGGAACTAAAACAATATCACCTTTTTTAAGAGAGATTAAATCGCTTCTCCATCTTCTAAGGTATAAATATCTGGTTCTTCATTGAGAAAATCAAAAGAGCCACCTTTTTGGGCTAAGTTCATAATATCTTGTGTGCTAACTGCTTCATTATTAAAGAATAATCTTTCTTCAAACATTTGACGATCGTCTTCAGAAAGCGATCGCCCTTGATTTCTAACCCACATTCCGCACGTCACTTTGTAAGATGATAAAAGTATTAAAACCAAGCAACTTATTTTGGACAAAATATAAGTAATAATACTCAATATCTTCTTTATTCGCGTTTTGTATTCGCGAACTTTGCTCAAATTAAAATCTCATTGTCAATAACTTCACCTTTAATGAGAATAAATAAACAGAGCAAATCTATCAGTTTTCTATTCTTTATTTATGATATTATAATTGAGAATGTTTAGACTCTTAAATCCCATAAGTTATCCAGATAAAATATAATAATTATGACAAGAAATCGGGAAAAAACTTAAAATTAGTTTTCGTTCATTTGTTAGATTTACTATCTGTTTTATTCCTCTATTTATTACTAAATGAATCCCCTGAAAACATTGAAATATCCATCTTAACGTTGGACGTTCCGTTAGTTTTCCTAGCTGATTTTTTATCCCCGTTTTTCTCTCCTCTAATAAGCGACGCACTTCTCTTTGCCCCAAAGAATATACTAACAGACATAACCCCATCAACATTGACATTGTTTCGATCTCTATTTTTTTACTTAGTTTTTCTAAATCTGATGCCTTTCTTTTTTCACTTTCTACTATTAACCATCTCTGCTCAATTTCTGCATAATTATTCCTTACTTCATACCATAAATATCCCTCTAAACTACTTGGAGTCAAATCAGATTCTGATAGTTCTGAAACTAAATTTTTTGCCTCTTTTATTGATAGTGGAACTCTCGATAACCATTCTATTCCACTCATTAATTTCAGGTTATTTTCTGTATATAAGGCACTATCACCTACTATCATCGTCTCAAAATCTATCATTGATTTGTATTCTTTCGCTATTTTGCCGAAAACTGCTCTATCATTTTCATTGCCATCTGCTACTCTTAAAAATAGTGGAATATCACCATCACCACTCACAATTAAATCCAAAATAAATTGTTTTAAATCTGGTCGATGGTCACGAGAATAACCTTTAATTATCTTAATTGGAATTTGATTAATTAACTCTAATTCTGCATTTTCTTTCACCAAATTTTTGGTGATTTTTTCCTGACTATATTTCCCCTCTACCGCAAAAGAAGTTGAATCTAAATGAGAAAAATCTATGTTGATATTATATTTTTTTACTGTGGCTAAAGCAATCATCGTTCAAATGCTCAGGTAGTATTCCTTTTCCGATTAAATGTTCTGTGGCTTTGTCTTTAAAAAACTGTGGAAATAGATAAAGAGGTCGAGAAATAAATCCTAATCCGTTCAGAATAATTGCTTTGACTATTTGACCTGCTGTCACCATTTCCCTCTCGTCAATACCGAGGGCATCATTAATAATTTCTTCAATGCCAATTTCATCTATAACTCCAGCAATTAATCCTAAATGATTAATGGTTTGAACTTGTATATCTTCTGAAAATATCATTTCCAAAATTAAATTAAAAACTGAATTTAATTATCCCTTAAACGTTGCTCATTTTTCTACTAATTTATCTGAGTTCTCTTTATAAGCTAGAGAACTAATCACCGAGTATTTCTTGTCGTAGTCAATCACTGTTCAACTTCTAACCTCGTAATCTGAATTTATACAGTTTGACGTGCGGAATGTGGGTTCATATGCGTAATGTTCCCCCTAGTCCCGCTAATTATGCTCAACGCAGTGGTAGGGCAGGACGTAGTGGACAAGAGGCTTTAGTGATTACCTATGCAGCAGTTGGTAGTGGGCATGATCAATATTTCTTCAAACGACAAGAACAAATGGTAGCCGGAGTTGTTGTTCCTCCTAAATTAGAATTGGGTAATCAAGATCTAATTAAGTCCCACCTTCACTCTCTCTGGTTAGCTCATACAGGTTTATACTTAGAAAACTCGATGAATCAAATTCTTGATTTAGAACAAGAAGGTTATCCTCTGAAAGAGATTGTTAAAAGTCAATTGACTTTAACCCCATCTAAATTACAAGCTTGTTTGCAAGCAGCGAAGCTAATTCTAGAAGATTTATTCTGCCGACAAGATCTAGAAAAAGCTTCTTGGTATAGTAATGATTGGCTCAAAGATACTTTAGATAACGCTTTAATTAGTTTTGACCATGCTTGCGATCGCTGGAGAAAACTTTATCAAGATGCAGTGAGACAATTACAATTATCCCGTCAAGTAATCGATCGCTCAGCCACAGGCGGCACAACTCAAGAGGAAAGAAACAATGCCGAAGCATTAGAAAGAGAAGCCAAAAGACAAATTGACTTATTAGTAGGACAAATTAAACAAGGCAAACATCAAAGTCAATTGGAATTTTATCCCTATCGCTATTTTGCCTCCGAAGGATTTCTCCCCGGTTATAACTTTCCTCGTCTTCCTGTCAGAGCTTATATTCCCGCAGGGGATGAAGGAGAATTTATTTCTCGTCCTCGTGTAGTTGCCATTAGAGAATTTGCCCCTCAAAATATCGTTTACTATGAGGGCAGTAAATTCCAACTCCATAAAACTCGTATTCCCGTCAAGGGAATTGAAGATGATTATAAAAGAGTTGCTATTTGCCCCAATTGTAGTTATTTTCATACAGGAGATGATTGGTCAAGAGATTTATGTGAAAATTGCCAAACCAAAATTGTTCCCGATAGTTATGGTAATCCAGCCAAATTAAATCGAGTTCTCAATATGGATACCATGTTAACTCGTAGAAGAGAACGTATAACTTGCGATGAGGAAGAAAGACTTAAATATGGCTACAATATTACCACTCATTTCCGTTTCAATGGCAGTAAGCAAGAATTAGCCACCGTTACTACCGATGACGGCAGTAAAATAATGGAGCTAACTTATGGAGATACAGCCAATGTTTGGCGTATTAATCGAGGTTTAAAAAATAGCCAAGAAAGAGGTTTTAAACTGAATGTTACTACTGGTGTTTGGGGCGAGGCGAAAACACCCGAAGAAATGAACACTTTACAAACAGAAGTGCATTTATTGGTGGAAGACACCTGTAATGTTTTATTGGTGGAACCATTACAAATACCTAAAGATAACTCAGAATCATTTTTAGCCAGTTTTCAATATGCCCTAGAAAGAGCTATTCAAGGAGTCTATAAATTAGAAGAAAACGAATTAGCATCAGAACGTTTATTAAACCGCCATCTTATTCGTCCTTACCTAGAACAACTAACAAATAGTAACATCGATCGTCATAGTCAAGGTAATTCCCGTGAGGCACAGTATCAAAAATTATTAGCTCAAACTGATCCTAATTCAGATTTTGAAAGGGAGTTTTTAGCCCAATTATATCAACAAGGAATTAAACTCCCTGATTCTGCTCAAATGTTAATTCCCGAAGTAAATGTCAAGCCTGACTTTGTTTACATAGATGCCAAAGTAGCTATTTTTTGTGATGGTAGTATTCATGAACATCCTGAACAACAAGAAAGCGATCGTATTCAAAGAGAAAACCTGAAATACAATGCTAATTTCTATGTATTAATTTTTCGCTATGATGAGGACTGGCGTTCTAAACTGAATATTCTCAACTCTTTTTAATTTCATTTAGTAACATCTGAGCAAAATCTTCTTATAAGGCGTAAAGCTAGGGAAGCTGCAATTTAGTGCCAACTCGGTAAAGGGCCATCGGTAGTAACCGTACGGAAACGTACGCGCTTGGCTGAAATGCCTACTATAGCTGCACTCTAAAAAGAGATTTTTTGAAGTATATGACATAGCCTATTAACTTCTGCTAACGAAAGAATAATAGTTTCAGCGATTATTAAATAATAATTTTGGGCTTAACGTACGATTTGGTTCCATTACTACCGATCGCCCGGTTACTACTGATCGCCCGAAAAACACAATCTTCTGTCTGAGCTTCTTTCCATATTACTAAAGGATCTCGACATCCTTCGGAGATTAGATTCTTTTCTAATTGAGACTTTTCTTCGGGGGACAAAATCAATATGTTATTTTTTAAAAATTAATTTTTATGGAATTAGAAACACTTTTCGATGATGTAGATGATTTCTGTTTAATTTTTGAACCATCTTTTAATCGTCAAATTTTATCATCTAAACAGAAAAAAAGAATCAAAAATAGTCGATTATCCTTGAGTGAAATTATGACTATTATTATTTATTTTCATCAAAATATTAAATTAATAACACCATTCAAAAAAAAGATGAATAATAAATTATTCTGAGGGGGCGACAATGAAGCTAAACAGACGATTCTATAAGGGATTGAACATGCTAATCTGGATAAAGATAAGATATTTTCAGTTTTTATATTAATTGCCATAGAAAAAAATGTTTCAACTTCCTCAATATTATCAGGATAATTTAAAAAAGCAGTTTAATTTACCTCAATATTTAACTCTTTGTCTTTTAGTTAACTTACTTCAAAATCTTAAAACTGTCAGGTTAGAAGAAATGGCAAAACTTTTTCCTTATCCGATTAAATTAAGAAGTAGAATTAAAAAGTTACAACGATTTCTAAGTCTGGAAAATTGGAAAATTGAAACTATCTGGTTTCCCATTTTAAAATCAGGGATTATTAATAATTGGGAATCGAAAAAAGTCATCTATTTCGTAATTGATAGAACACAGTGGCAAAATATTAATATATTGATGGTAAGTTTAGTTTATAATCAACGAGCTATTCCCGTTTATTTTACATTACTAGATAAAAAAGGAAGCAGTAATTTATTAGAACAAAAACAAGTATTAGAACCGAGTATTAATTTATTAATTGAATATAAAATAATTGTCTTAGGAGATAGGGAATTTTGCTCTGTAGATTTAGCAAAGTGGTTATCAGTAGAGAAACAGGTTTATTTATCTCTACGTTTAAAAAACAGTGAATATGTGGAGTTAGAAACTGATATATGGTTTCGATTAAGTGAATTAGGTTTATGTCCAGGATTCTCGGTATATTATCAAGGAATAAAAGTAACAAAAACCAAGGGATTTTCAGGAATTAATTTAGCCGCAAAGTGGAAAAGAAATTATGGTCATAAATCTAGCAAAGAACCATGGTTTATTTTAACAAATTTAGAAAATATGTCGGAAACAATCTCCGCTTATTCCAAAAGAATGGGGATTGAAGAAATGTTTAGAGATTTGAAATTAGGAGGATATAATTTAGAGAGCACAAAAGTTGAAAATGAACGACTAATTTCTTTAATTATACTAATAACATTATCCTACAGCTATTCAACATTTATAGGGGAAGAAATTAAAAGAAAAGGAATAAGTGAATATTTAGTTCGTCCGACAGAAAAAGGAAGAAAATATAAAAGAAATAGTGATTTTTCTATTGGTTTAAATGCCATAAAATGGCTAAGTGAAATCTGCTTTTTCCAAGAACAATTGGAAGAATTAACCTCTTTATTTCCTCAGAAACACTCTTATTATCGTCAAGGTATGAGAGCTATTTCCCTTATCCAATCTGCGTTATGAATGCTTTGTCGCCCCCTCAGGGTTAAGTTGGAATTGGCAATGGCATGATTGGCAAACCAATGTGGGAGTTGCTATTCCGCTTGTTCGGGATAATCTAGCCTCAGAATTTAGACAGGAATTTTACTTTTCTGTTCAGAAAAAATTTTCTTTTTGAATTCCCCTCATCTTATATATAATGATCGCCGTAAATTTATGGTGAGAGAATTGCTATAAAACCGTTTTACGAATTCTGGTATAAAAATCGCTCATTACCTCAATAAAAGAACTATCCCGATGCCAAAAGGTTGGATCATCTCCGGCTTTTTTAACCACAATAGCAGGAATAGTTGCCGATGAATTGTCAGGTAAATGATCTGGTATTTTCTTTTCTCCTTGCCAAAATTCTTTCTGATTAATGTTAGAATTAGCAGGTACTAAAATCGGTTTAGTGTAATAAGATTCTACTGATTCTGGAGCTAAATTTTCTTTGATTAATCCTTGAGATAAAATTTGACCTAAAGGAGATTTCATTAATTGTTGGTGTAATTTCTCCCGTGATAGTCCACGCAACTCGAATAGTAAAAAAGGATCTTGATCCAAATTTGAGGCAACTAAATAATAAACTCCAGCTATATGTTTACATGGATTTGACCAATCTGGACAAGAACATTTTGTCTCAAAATCATCATTATCATAAGGTAGTAAATGTAACTTAAATTCTCGGTAAAATGCTTCCTCAATATTATCTGGCATTTCATTCATTAATAATTTAGCCACAAAACTAGCATGGGTAGAGAGAAAAGCGATCGCCTTTTCCCAATCTTCACTAGAAATAGGAGTTAAAGAGATTTCTGTTTTATATAAAGGCTCTTTATAAACCCCAAAATAAGGATTAACAGAACCTCTCACTTTAGCAGTGATTTTTCCTTGAGTAATTTTATACTCTTTTATTTTGCCATTATTGGCATAACTACGGCCCCGACTTAATCTTCCCGAATCAGTGAAAGATTCCAAAGCCTCGATAAAACGTTTTCCCCACCATGTTTTACTAAATTTATTCATCTTGAGAAAGTTGATAATTATAAATAAAATATTTGAATTTTTAAATTAGAAATAATAATGAAGATTTAGTTATAAAATAATATTAATAGTGAACGATAATATCATTAATATTTATTTCTATCAATTGGTATTTTTCGAATAAATCACAAATACTGACCATATTTTAAATTAAAAACTTCATGTTTTAACTTCATAAATTCCCTTAATCTGAGTTAATCGAGTTGCATAAAACAATACAGCCATAATATCTTCATTTTCTAAGTCTTCATAATCCATCAAAATTTCATTAGTCGTCATACCTGAACTGAGTAATTCTAAAATGAATTCCACTGGATAACGTAGATTTCTGACACAAGGTTTTCCATGACAAACACCAGGATTAATCGTAATTCTTTCTAAAAGATTATTGTTCATAAATGTTTTTAAATTAAGGTAATAAATAGTATTTGTTGAAAATCTGTTAACGATAATGATCGCCTTCTATATTTTAAATAATTTAGTAATTGTTGGGTTTCATGCCTCAACCCAACCTACGAGATCGGCGATCGCACTGACTCTTAAATTCTACCCTAACCAAAATGTCACAACTCAAATAGGATCGCTATAGTACATTATATTTCATTGTTAGATGATTCTATTTGAACTTTTTTAGTAAGTTCTTGGAGATTTTCTTTTATTTCCGGATCGAGTGGAGTTTTTGATTATATAGAGGAACAACAAACACCTCTATCCAAAAATTACCATTTGCCACAGATCCTTGTAATTACTTCCAAACTACACTTACAAAACCGCCAATTGCTCCGAAGTGAGTTTTGATTATATAGAGGAACAACAAACACCTCTATCCAAAAATTACCATTTGCCACAGATTTGTAATTACTTCCAAACTACACTTACAAAACGCCACTCAATAGCGACATTTTTTATTTCTTTCATAATTATTCTATAGTCTATTTTGTAATTTAATCTACAAATTATGGAATAATCTAAATAATAGCCTGACGATTAAGAGCAATTAACTCCTTAAAACTATCATTATCCAACTCCGTTAACCACGATTCATCCGCACCGATAATTGCATCGGCAATTTTTTTCTTGTCCTCAATCATCAGATCAATTCTTTCCTCCAGTGTGCCTAAAGTCACGAATTTATGGACAAAAACATTCTTTTGCTGACCAATTCTAAAGGCCCTATCGGTGGCTTGATTTTCCACCGAAGGATTCCACCAACGATCGAAATGAAATACATGATTGGCCTTTGTTAAAGTAATTCCCACACCCCCTGCTTTTAAAGACAAAATAAACACCGAAGGTTCAGTATCTTCTCCTTGAAATTCCTCAATTATTTGTTCTCTTTTTTTCCTTGAAGTACCCCCATGTAAATAATAAGTATTATAGTAAAATTTATGTTTAAAATAATGTTGTAAAGCCTCACCAATTTCCGTAAATTGAGTAAAAATTAACAAACTTTCATCCTCAGCAATTACCTCCTCAACCATCTCTCCTAATCTTTCTAATTTGTGAGATCTTTGGGGGGTAAAATCACTATTATCCTGTAAAAATTGACGAGGATGATTACAAATTTGTTTGAGACGCATGAGAGTAGAAAGAATTAAACCCTTACGTTGCATTCCCTCAGCTTCTTCTAATTCACCTGATACTTGTTTGACGACTAATTCATATAAAGATGCTTGTTCTTTTGTTAAATTACAATATTGTTTATGTTCTACTTTATCAGGTAAATCTTTAATAATATTTTTATCAGTTTTTAACCTTCTTAAAATAAATGGCTCAACTAATTTTTTCAAGATAACAGACTGTTTTTTATCATTATTTTTCTGTATGGGTATCTCAAAAGATTTACGAAATTGAGTTTGTTTACCCAAATAACCAGGATTAAGAAAATTAAAAATTGACCATAAATCTAATAATCTATTTTCTACAGGAGTACCCGTTAAGGCTAGACGATAATTAGCTTTTAACTTTAAAATAGCCTTAGTTTGAGCAGCGGTAGGATTTTTAATATTTTGAGCTTCATCTAAGACAATTCTTTGCCATTTTACTTGGTTTAATAAGTTTAAATCCTTGCGAGCTAAAGTAAAAGAAGTAATAATTAAATCATAATTAACCGCTTCAGTTTTAAAAGTTTTTTCTTGATTAATTCGATTGCCTCCATGATGAATCATTACCCGAAGTTGAGGAGCAAATTTTTCTACTTCTTTATACCAATTTCCCACTACGGAAGTGGGAGCAATTAATAAAGTTGGTAATATCTGTTTATTTTCATTTCTTTCTTTGACTAAATGAGCAATAACTTGAACGGTTTTTCCTAAACCCATATCATCAGCCAAACAACCATTTAAACCTAATTGTTCTAAAAATTTTAACCAAGAAACACCTCTTTTTTGATACTCCCTTAATTGCCCTTGAAAATTATCAGGATTATCAATTAATTCTAGTTGATTAGGATCGGTTAATTGTGCCATCATTTGAGCTAAACTATCATCATGTTCTACCTCAAACATATCCACTTTTTCAGTGGCAATTTTCATTAATTCTAGTAAGCTCATTTCTGGATTTTCTTGATGATTATTTTGCCAAAATTCCAGCATTTTTTGCATTTGATTTTGGTCTAATTCTATCCATTCTCCTCTAAATTTAACTAAAGGAACTTTCGCTTCTAATAATTGTTGCCACTCTTGAGAAGTAACAGTTTGATTGCCGATTGCCAACTGATATTGATATTGAATAATACTGTCTAAACTAAAGTAACCTTTCCCATTTTTACTACTAGAAGCAGAAGATTTTTTTGTGGACGCCTGTAAGCGAATTTTGGCTTTTTGACGACCAGTGGGAGTCCACCATGCTGGTACAATTACAGGGTAACCAGCATCTTGTAAAATCCAGGCTTGTTCTTTTAAAAACTCAAATGCTTCTGTTAAATTTAAACCTAGTCTAATAGGTTTATCGGTTTCTAATCCTGTCCATAATTTAGGATAAATTCTCGCCGCATAACCTAAGTTTAAAAGTAAGTTTTTTTCAAATTCTTGACCAAATTGATTTAGTACTGATTGTTTAGTTTTCTTGTCAAAATTCCAATAATCATCTAAATTTAATTTTAAAGAAGGATCTTGTTTTGATGCTACTAAAAATTCTAAATACCATTGTTGTGGATTTCTATCTGAGGCTTCTTGCAATCGAAAACATAAATTAAAATCACTATTATTATTACCTACAATTATTTTTTCCTGCCATATTTGCCATTGTTGATAAGTTTCTAAAGCCAGAGGAATAGTCCAAGGTTTTCCCGCAGAAAAAAGGCAATTATAAATTAAAGGACAATGTTCTATTTTTTTAGTAAAGACATTAGGTAAAGAAGTATTTTTAATTATTTGATTAAGTAAATTTTCGGAAAAATGATGTAATAAAGTTTCCTTTTCATAAAAATTAATTGAGTCAGATAATTCATTAAAACCTGCGACACAAGCCATAGGCATAATATCAATACTATGCTTAATTAACTGTTGATAATGATGAGAAATAATTGCCCAAGTTGGATAAATTTCAAAGGATGAGTCTTTAGTTGATTTTTTCCTAGGATTTATCTCTCGATATTTTAAAGCAGGAATATATTGGTCTTTAAGAATAACTTGTTTAAAATTTTGAGTGTAATAATGCCAAAAAAGTAGATCTATTCCTAATACCCATTCCTGAGCTTGATACAGTGATAAAAAGTGAATATCGTTGAGATTTTTGGTAATGTCTGGTAAAGGAAAACAATCCACAGCCCAATACTGAAGTTCACTGATTTCCGGATATTCACCTTCTAAATAACGATTTAAAGTTAAGGAAGGAAGGGGCTGATTATTATTACTAGGAAGCAGAAAATATTGAGTACTTATCAATTGAACTGGATTATAATAATTATTAGAAATTGTCAGTTCTTTAGTGATGAAATTAGCCAATTCTTCTGAAGTTAATTGACGGGGATAAAGGTTAGAAATTTTTTGACTTCGACGACGATTTTCGATAATTTCTATCCAGAGATAAAAAGTCCCATTTTGAATAAAATTATTTTCTGATGAGGGAATCCATGTACCGTGAATAATTTTCATATTGAAATTGCTCCTCTGAAAGTGAGACTTAGTTTTGTTATTTTCCCGCCCAAAAATCCTTTAAGCATAAATTGATCGCTAATAAATCTCCAGTTTCTGTTCTGATCATGACATTAGGTGGTAGGTGTTGATGATAAAATTGCTTTTGAGCCTCAGACATATTTTCTGTTATATCGATAAATTGTGGCGTTGACTCTTCTTCAAATAGTTCTGAACTATCTTCTGTTGAAGTAGGGATGGCATCTTTGCCTTTCATGAGAAAAAGTCCTTTTTCGGCTTTTTTATTGAGACATCTTTGGGCTATATTGGGGTCCAATTCGAGAATTTGGGCTTTAATGGGCACGATTACTGACTTCAGATTAGTTTCTGGAGTATTAATTTCCACAACTCCATCAATTCCTAATTCTGAGCTAGCCGTAATCACACTATCATTAGAAACAAGAAAAACTTCGGTATTAATTAAAATATTTCCACCATCTCCGGCAAAAGCATCAGCCGTAATTTGACTTTGCTCTTTCAGTAGTAAAGAATCACTGTTGATTTTAATATTGCCTCCATTTCCCTGACCACCAGCGGTGGCAGAAATGTTGCTGTTATTGATTAGGCTAAGATCTTGTGTCTGTAGATTAATATTTCCTCCTTTTCCTAATAAGGTTGTGGCAGAAATATTTCCACCATCGAGATAAATCTTTTCTGCATTAATATTAATATTGCCTGCATTGCCTGTGCCTTCATTAATGACATTAATTACACCTTGATTAGACATCTCCAAAAATTTATGATTCTTTCATTATAAGCATTTGAAACCTTTTTACTCCTGGGGCGATCGCGCAGCGCCACTTCGTGATCGTGAAACGGCGCTGCGCGATCGCCGGCTCTTAATCCTGTTATTTCGTCAAAAATCAAGAAAAATCCAATTTTGATGAAAAAATATGGGTTAACAGAACATCAATTATTTCTCCCGTTTCACTCGTTTTCCGATGTTCAATTATTAAAGTTCCCATTCTTAATCTTACCAAACCACAAACGCTCAAAAAAACTGACTCATATTCCTCTTTTTTTAGTCTAAATCTTTCTCCCATAACCTTAAATATTTTGATTATTCTAATTAGATGCTCTACAAATATTCTGAGAGATGATATTTCTTTATTTTTCTCTTTTTCTTCTTGAGTTAATTCGCCATTTTTGGGTTTCTTTTTCGGAGTTCTTATTTGCGGTTCTCCCACATAAGCTTTATCGGCGCTAAACTTTTGGTTTTTATCAAACTTATCTGCATTTTCCCTCCAAATAGTTATGTCAGCTTTTGGTCCTAGTTCTCCTCCTACTACATCTACTATATCTTCCCCTTTTGGCAGACAAATTATCTGATTTTTAAATGTGTGCATTTTCTTCTTCCCAGAGTAGTGCTTTTTTTGCTCTTGATAATCGATACTTCTCTCTATTTCTTGTTCTTCACTATCGACAATTAATTCATAATCTGTCGATATTTCTTTGATTTGCTCTTAATTTTCTGGGCACTTTTTTACTTGTTCTAGCAAAGAAGATGGGAATGCTGATTCTAATAATTTTTGCCATTTATGAAACACATTATTAGCAGTACTTTCACTTACTTTAAACATTAATGCTAACAACTGAAAATTAAGATGATGTCTCAGATAAATTAAAGTGAGAATTATTTGTTCTTCTTGGCTAATTTTCTCTTCTCTTCCACCGCCTAATTTATTGATTCTTATCTTGTTTTTTTCTGCTTCTTGTTTTTCTCTTTCCTCGAGGAGTTTGAGATATTTCCCTAAATCTTGCAACTGATCATAATTAATACCTAATAGTCTTTTAGTTTCTTGAGGATGGCTCTGAATATAGTTCCAAGTATAATTATTCATTGTTTTTGATATTTTTTACCTCAGAAGTTAAAGTTATTATACTAATTTTCTGATATTATTATATTTTGGAGATGTCTAATAATGAGAATCAAGTGGTAGAAGAGATTTTTCAGGGGTTAAACATCATGAGATGGGAATCATTTGTCAAAAATCGTCTTCCATTACTGAATTTACCAGACATGATTAGAACAGCTTTACAAGAAGAGAAAATAGCCTATACCAAAGCAAGAGCGATCTCATCGGTTAAAGATAAAACAAGACAACAGGAATTGTTAGAAGAAGCAATAAACTCTAATTTATCCTTGAGAGAAATCAAAGAGAGAATTAAGCAGTTAACGACACAAGAAAAAACAGATTATCCAGTCTCACTCAAAGATTGATGAATTGTTTCCGTTTGAGAACCATCGCCAACATGAGCCGGAGTTGTCTCTACATTGGTAATCAGATAAACTTCTTGCTGAGCACAAGTTTCCGTCAAATGAACTTTATAGCCCACCCAGCTGGTACTACGTTTATTGCCATAGCGAGCTTCGGGGTCGTAGGGAGAATTAAAACGAGTCCCTGCCGGCGGTAAATTTTCCGCTTCTCGCCAAGGAAGTTTTCCCCCTTCGAGATAATATTGATGTACCCAAGTCTTCAGACAAGTTATCCAAATATTGCAGCACACAGACCATTGCTAGACGCCAAGGGCAAATTCCTGGTTGACCTTCAGGGGAATAAACTTGTGCAAAATCAGAATCTTGATAGAAAGTTCCCAATTCATCCCTGAGCTTGATGATGACATTGTTTTTTCCCAGAGCCGCTTTCGCTACTTCTATTGTCTGAGGGGGAATAGGTTTGAGGGGTTGAAATCTTAAAGACATGATTGACCTCCTGTTGTCACAGCTTATTCTCGAAAACAGTTTCCACAAATTTGTTCTCAGAGAAAATTGCCTTGTAATGGTTGTTTTGTCTCTCCTTTTTAAAATTGGCGATGGCCACAGAATATTTAATCACTGGCTCTCCTATGCTGAAAACCTTATTCTTTCGTGGCTCTTTGATCTACTGAAATTAGGTTCGCGAATAAATTTCCCCTTTTTTCTCTTTTGTTAAGTTCGCCAACAGTATCAGTAATGCCGTACTGTTTCAATACTAACCCTACCGCTATTTGCAACATGAATTCCCAGGGTAATTTTGCCCTACGGAACATCCAAGACAAGGCTCCAATTTTGTAACCGCCTAAGCTTACTCTCTCAAAGGAAGCCCAACACACACTGTTGGTCAATATAATCCCCATCAAACAGAAACCCAACCAATAACGTTGCAGACGGGTCAAGCCATACTCCGATTTGTATTCCTTCAATCCTCTATTCAGATTCTCGATAAATTCTTCTACAAAGGGCAATGGGGTGTTTAGAATAATGGCTGTTTCCTCCTGTATTTATCAGCTGCAATACTTATAAATCAGCCCTTCGATTATATAATGAAACAGCCTCGGTAATATCTAAGTATCTAAGCATCTAAGCAATGGGATCTCGAAGAGATCCGCTTCGCGGTGCGCTTTTTCTGACAAGCTTAGCATTCTGCTTGTTGTCAAAAACTTGAACATCGAGTTTAATTGTTTGGATAGAAACTGTACATATAGAATGTCAATTGGTGAGAAAAAAAAATAAGAGAAATATTATTGCTGTATGGAATCCTTATTTAAAAACAATTGAACCTTTACGATGTGAAAAATCAAATCTTCCTGTTACTTCTTTTTTTCTTTCTGACAATGATGTCCAAATTATTTCCCTTCAAAAAATACTATAGAGGTAGGGACACGGGCTAGGGTGTTGACTTTGCCCCTGATCCGCGAGAAAAAATTCCTACACTTTTTGCGGGCGATCGCTGAAAGCGCCTGCTTCGCAGATCGCGCAGCGCCACTTCGTGATCGCCGTAGGCTCACCTTCGGTGACTTTTCCAACTTCAAACTTCAAACTTCAAACTCCGAACTCAGGTTACACCTAATAACTAATTTGCAGAGTGACAGAAGCTCGCACGATCTGCTCACCCCCAACTACAGGTGTACTTTCCGAAGTAGGGGCTCTGACTAATCCCTCTGCTTGAATAATCCTTGGTGGAGGAAGATTAGCTCCACCCACTTGAATGCCGACCACCTCTTGAGCTTTCAAATTTAAAGCCTCCAAAACCGCATCCGCCTGTTGCTGGGCATCGGTAGTTGCTTGACGGAGAGCTTCTTTCTGGGCAGTAGAAATCGCTGCTTCGGTAGCCGTAAAACTCACCCCATCGATGCGGGTAGCTCCTGCTTTCACCGCTTCATCTAACAACGCCCCCACTTGTTCAGTCTTGAGGCGAAAGCTGACCGTATTCGTGCCAATGTAACCTACTAAACTCCTTTGATTATCCTTGTATTGATAGTTCGGTTCTAGGCGAATGCCCGTAGTCTGTAGTCTTTCGACTTGACCAGAGCCAAGAAAATCGACCACGGCTGAGGTGCGCTGGGCGACTAACTGCTGTACCTCTGCGGCTGTGTTGCCCTGAATTTCCACTCCCAGCTGTACTTGTGTCAGGGTAGTGGGAATTCTTTCCACTCCCTCTCCCGTTACTGTCAGCATTCGTAATCTTGGTTCTTGTGCCATGACTGGATTAATGAAAACTAAACTGAGAAAAATAGCAAGTACCAACGCCAGCCCAAAACGCTGGCGGGTTAGAGTAAATTGACTTATCTTCATATAATTACCGTTCGGGAGCTTTAATAGTTATTGTCTCGCCTTATTCATAACCCGTCAACTGCCGCCGTTCCCTAACTTTCTTTTTGGAGAATAACCAAGAACGTTGGAATTCAAGAAGGCAGAGGGCTGTTAAAGGATTGCGATCGCAACTGACAAAGAGTCAATACCCACATAATAGTTATATCCCACATTCCGCACGTCAAACTGTATAAATTCAGATTACGAGGTTAGAGGTTGAACAGTGATTGACTACGACAAGAAATACTCAGTGATTAGTTCTCTAGCTTATCAAGAGAACTCAGATAAATTAGTAGAAAAATGAGCAACGTTCCATTAATCATTTAGGATTAATTGCTGGAGTTATAGATGAAATTGGCATTGAAGAAATTATTAATGATGCCCTCGGTATTGACGAGAGGGAAATCGTGACAGCAGGTCAAATAGTCAAAGCAATTATTCTGAACGGATTAGGATTTATTTCTCGACCTCTTTATCTATTTCCACAGTTTTTTAAAGACAAAGCCACAGAACATTTAATCGGAAAGTGAATTAAATAATCACCAGAAAAAATCGAAAAAGAAAGGAGAAAAATCAGGAAAAATTCACAAAATTATGGCGGTGATAGAATCAGATTTAACGAAAATAAACGAATCAAAAAAAAGAGCAGGAAGATTTGTGTTAGCTACAAATAGATTGGATAAAAGTAAATTTAGTTCCGATGAAATTTTAATTAAGTATAAAGAGCAACAAGCCGCAGAAAGAGGTTTTAGTTTTCTGAAAGAGCCATTATTTTTTGCCGATAGTGTGTTTTTAAAAACCCCAAAAAGAATCGAAACAATGGCAATGTGTTTTTGGGGTTATGTCTGTTAGTATATTCTTTGGGGCAAAGAGAAGTGCGTCGCTTATTAGAGGAGAGAAAAACGGGGATAAAAAATCAGCTAGGAAAACTAACGGAACGTCCAACGTTAAGATGGATATTTCAATGTTTTCAGGGGATTCATTTAGTAATAAATCAAGGAATAAAACAGATAGTAAATCTAACAAATGAACGAAAACTAATTTTAAGTTTTTTCCCGATTTCTTGTCATAATTATTATATTTTATCTGGATAACTTATGGGATTTAAGAGTCTAAACATTCTCAATTATAATATCATAAATAAAGAATAGAAAACTGATAGATTTGCTCTGTTTATTTATTCTCATTAAAGGTGAAGTTATTGACAATGAGATTTTAATTTGAGCAAAGTTCGCGAATACAAAACGCGAATAAAGAAGATATTGAGTATTATTACTTATATTTTGTCCAAAATAAGTTGCTTGGTTTTAATACTTTTATCATCTTACAAAGTGACGTGCGGAATGTGGGTTAGAAATCAAGGGCGATCGCCGACACTGATCGCCCCGTGAGGAGAAAACCGCTGTGATTGGGTAAAGTAGAAAGATTATCAGTCAATCAGGGGGTTAAACTAAAGAATGGCCGAGTCTATAAGAGGAGATAAGAGTATCTGTTTGCCAGTGGAAAGTAAAACACAATATCGAGGTATTCTCTTTAATCCTAAAGCTTTTCGGCAATATGTGATTCAGATTCAGGGTCAATATCCAGAATTGTTTCCCGATTCAATGGAGCAGGGCTTTTGGTTTCACGTTTTTGGGCGCAATCCCATGTATTGGTATCGAATTTACTTGTCTTTGGGTCGAGCATCCATCGTGGGCACAAGGATCAAAGACCTTGCAATACTTTCACGGCACGAAAGAATCAGCTCGACTCTATGTACCCTCGATGGCACTGGTGTGGAATTTTCATCCCTATTCTTCAAGAACTTGCTCATCAGACTCTGAGCGGATTTCGCCCTTTAAAGACCTCAATGGATTTCAATACCATCACAACTGGCTGCACAATTTGCTAATTGCCAGTTCGATGAATGAATGGTCGAAGACCCCTAAAAACTGGTTGACCACAAAATCCGTTATAACCAGATTTTTTACTTAAATCAGATACTATGCCGCCATTTTCTCTCGCAAATTTAAGGGGTTTGACTATTCTTATTTTAAAGAGTAAAAATTAAACTCTCACCTCAAAAGCAACTCCTTCTTCCACAAATTGAGGGAAATTAGCAAGAATATTTTGTCTTTCCTGTTCTCCTACAAAAATATAAGTGCCGGGTTGTTGGCTATTTTGAAAACGGTAAAAATCAACTCCCCTATTGGCATCGGCACCATAGGCATAAAAAGCAACCCCTTCTTCCACAAAATCAGGGAAATTCTGGCGGATATTTCCGCTTTCCACTTCTCCAGCATATAAATATGTACCTGGTACCGCCGTATTTTGAAAACGATTAAAAACGATTAAATCATCATCTGGTACATCACCGACATAAAAAGCAAATCCTTCTTCCACAAAATTGGGAAAATTCTGTCGGATACTTTGGCTTTCTGGTTCCCCAGCAAATAAATATGTACCAGGGCGATCGCTATTTTGAAACCGAAAAAACGGAGTATTAAGATTATCCACAACAGATACTCTTAATGTGTCAACTGTAGATTCTCCGAGCAAATTAGTTGCCTTAATGCTAATTTCGGCTACACCATCGGTATTTTGCCCATAATCAAGTGTAAGATTACCGTTATTGTCAATATTCGCGGTGACGAGATTTGGATTAGTATTATTTTCAATAGTAAAAGTTAATTCAGGGAGATTGTTAAGAGTAATATTCTCAAATCTGACAAAATCATCATCCTCATTAATGTCAATATTATTTACGGGTAAATTAGTAAAAGCAGGATTTATATTACTAGCATTTACAACAGGTAAACTGGCGATCGCATCCATTGTCGTTAAACCATCACCAGGCAAAACTTCACCAAAAACACTAAAACCGCCATTTTGATTATCAAGATTACGAGAATTATCAGCTAAATTGAAAAACCATTGACTGGTGGCACTGTTAGGATTGCCCCCTAATTTGGCCATAGCAATTGTGCCCCTAGTATTAGAGCGATTGGAACTAAATTCATTGGGGATAGGTGCATCCGTCGGCACACTATTAACCGTCAAATTATTGACCGTAAAACCGCCCCCCTGAATAACAAAATCAGGGACTGATCGATGAATGATTGTATTAACATAATCTCCATCATTGACATAATTAAGAAAATTATTTACCGTTATGGGTGCACCTTCTCCCGCTTGGTCAAAAAGTACTACATTAATTTCGCCAGTGCCAATGGAATTTTCTCGTAAATTGAAATTAGCTACCCTACCAGTGGTGAAGGGATCATCAAAATTTTGAAATAAATTAAGAGTTGTATCATTACTATTGACGTTTACAACTACTGGATTTAAAGGATTAACATTAATCGTCATATCTCACTCACTCCTTAATATTTGCTTTTCTAAACATTTTATTTTTTAAACCATAATATATATACTATCAGGTGCCCGATAATTAGCCTTGCCAAATTTTACAATTCTCGTTACAATAATGGTTGTGTTTTAAGTAACCCTGCGGGTGTAGTTTAGTGGTAAAACCTTAGCCTTCCAAGCTAATGATGGGGGTTCGATTCCCCCCACCCGCTTCGCTCTTTATCCGGTCGTGCACCAGATGAGGTTTTATGATAGCTTATCAAGAAATTTTAGAGGCGATCGCCGTTTTATCGGAGGAGGATCAAGAGGAATTATTTGAAGCCTTGCGTCAGAGAAGGGTGGAGACGTACTGACGGGGTTTAGTCAAAGTATTTGACTCAGCTAGTTAAGTGTCTGTGATACAAGAATCCCCCGTCACGGCGTAAGCTTGACGGCGGGAGTGTCAATTATTGTCAATGATGGCATTTACTAATCCTTCAAGAGTATATTCTTTGGCCTCAATATCTACTCTTTTTAATAATTGTTGACAGGTAAGGGAGGTTTGTGGTCCGATAGAGGCGATCGCAACATTTTTTAAGAGAGAATGGATGTTAAGATCAGGATAGCTGATGATAGCTTGATTTACCAGATGATAGAAATTTTTAACGGTTTTAGAACTGGCAAAGGTGATGATGCTAATCAGTTTATTTCTGATGGCGTCCCATGCCGTTGCGTCCATAGAATCGGGACATCCCGACTGATAAGCTGGTATTTCCGTTATTTGTGCACCTTTTTGACTTAATTGTTGTACTAAAATCTCTCTGCCACCGCTTTCGACTCTGGGAAATAAGATTTTTTGTTGTGCCAATGCTTCGGGGAAATTTTCCACTAAAGAATCTGCTATAAAATTGGGGGGAATAAAGTCGGCAGATAATTGATATTTTTCCAAATATTGGGCGGTTTTAGTACCAACTACAGCGGTTTTAATATTTTTTAGATAATTTTTGTCTTTGCCAAGATGATCTAATCTTCCCAAAAAATACTCTACTCCATTGGCTGAGGTTAAGATTAACCAGTCAAAATTGGCTAAATTGGCGATGGCCTGATCTAATTTTTGCCAGCTAGAAGGAGGTCGAATCACTAAAGCAGGAAACTCTAAAACTACTCCGCCTTTTGCTTCTAACATTTTTCGAAATTGATTATTGGCAGAAGCCGCACGAGTCACTAAAATAGTTTCACCAGCAAGGGGATAAGGTTTTTTATGGTTAATCATTTTATCAATTGATAGTTGTTAATTGTCAATTATTAACGACTTTACCAATAACGATGATACAAGGGGATAAAGAAATATTAAGGGTTTTTTCGACTATATTATCTAATCTTCCTTTCCATACCTGTTGTTGACTACTACCACCATTTTTGATAATGGCAACGGGAAAATCTGGCGATCGCCCATATAATTGTAACTTTTCGATAATAATAGACAAGTTTTTGCCAGCCATTAAAATAACTAAAGTATCAACTTGACTGAGCATTGACCAATTTAAACTATCAGGATCATGTCCCGTGACAATCGTTACACACTGACTATCATTTTTCTCCGTTAACATGATATTAGCCAATAAAGGGGCGGCAAGGGCAGAAGAAACTCCGGGGATAAATTCAATATCAGCATTAATGGCCCGTAAAGCATCTAATTCTGGATTAATTCGCCCGAAAATACCACAATCACCAGTTTTAAGACGAATAACTTTCTTATATTGTTGAGCGTATGTAACTAATAACTCATTAATACTTTCTTGGGATGTACTCATTTTCCCCCCCCTTTTACCCACACAAATCTTAATACATTGAACAGAAGTTAAATCTAAAATTTGAGTATCTACTAAAGCATCATAAAGAATAACCTCACCCCCAGAGATAATCCTAGCGGCTTTAAGGGTCAGATAATCAACACCGCCAATACCTGCACCAACAAAATACACCGTCATAATTTACTTAATTTATTGCCCTAGAGGATTAATGTACCTCAAAATTAAAATAATAGACTTAATAAAATTCACCCTAATTCAATAATTTTATGTTTACAGGATTAATACAGGGCATTGGTAATATAAAGCCTTTAGGAAATGACTTATTTGCCATCGAAATTCACAGGAAAGCCCAAGAAACAATTTGCCAAGATTTAGCCATTGGTGATAGTGTTGCTGTGGATGGAATTTGTTTGACTGTTGAAAGAATTTCACAAGAGGGTTTTGTTGCTACCGCATCCCCAGAAACTTTACGGCGTACAACTTTAGATCAAAATATCAAAAAAAAGAACAATGTCAATCTGGAGACTTCTTTACGGGTGGGCGGTAAAATTGGGGGACATTTTGTTAGTGGTCATGTAGATGGCATAGGATGTTTAGTAGAATCGGTGAATTGTCAACAATCATGGGAAATGATTTTTACTGCGCCTTCGGAGTTCAAAAACCAGTGGCAAGACTACATTTCCCCTTATATTGTCTCTAAGGCAAGTATCGCCGTCAATGGTACCAGTTTGACCATCGCCGATTGTGATATCAACGGTAATTGGTTTAAAGTTGCCGTAATTCCCCATACCTATGAGGAAACGAATTTATCACAACTTAAAGCGGGGGATTGGGTAAATTTAGAAAGCGATATTTTAGGGAAATATGTAGATAGATTAATTAGTCATCGTCTCGGAAAAAATCCCCCACAAGAAGAAGTAAATTTAGATTTTTTGACCCAAAATGGCTACTATTGACATGACAATAAACTATTAACAATTTAAAGCAAATATCTCAGGACTGATGGATAAACCATAGATTGTCCAATGTAAAGATTGCTTAATAATATGAGTGTGCTGGGAAATTAATTGAACATTGAAGATTAAGATAAAAATGAACACTTCCAAAACAATTAATTATAAATATAACAATGGGCAATAGTTATCAGGTTAGATTAGTTAATCAAGACAAGGGTATTGATAACGTGATTGAAGTAGATGCAGATGAGTATATTTTAGACGCTGCCGAGAGACAGGGTTTTAATTTACCCTATTCTTGTCGGGCTGGTGTTTGTGTTAGTTGTACTGCAAGATTAAAAGAAGGTACAGTTAATCATGACCATGACTTTTTGAAAGCAAAAGAAATTGAAGCCGGTTTTTTCCTCACTTGTAAAACCTATGCTACCTCCAACTGTGTTGTGGAAACCCATCAGGAAGATGCTTTATTAGACTTATAGTTAGTTGTTTGATAATCTCCCCGTTATCATCTATGGATAGGGTTTATGGTGGGCTTGGTATGCTAAGGCTACTTCCGGATAAGCCCACTCAAAGAAAGATCATTTGTTCATAAATTTCTGCCGATATTCTTAATTGCCCATAAAATCCCTGTTTCAATCTTTGTTTATGTGCTTTAAATAACATAACGGCGGTGGCAACGGAAACATTATCAAAGATTTATTTCCTACAAAATCTGAGTTAAAAACTTCACCAAAATGGGGTAAATTATTTAAGCACTATTAAAATTAAGAGACAAAAACTGGTATCTTAACTGAAGAATTAATCAAAGGAAAAGGCAACAAAACAATGACTTACCAACGGATTTTACTCAAATTAAGCGGTGAAGCATTAATGGGAGATTTAGGCTATGGCATCGATCCCAAAGTAGTTGCCGAAATAGCAGAAGAAGTGGCAGAGGTAGTTAGCCTGAAAGTAGAAGTTGCCATTGTGGTGGGCGGTGGTAATATTTTTCGTGGAATGAAGGCTTCTGCTGAGGGTATGGATCGAGCTACAGCGGATTATGTTGGCATGATTGCTACGGTCATGAATGCCATGACCTTACAAGACGCCTTAGAAAGGATGGATATTCCCACTAGGGTACAAACTGCGATCGCCATGCAGGAAGTAGCCGAACCATATATTCGTCGTAAAGCAATCCGTCATCTCGAATTGGGCAGAGTGGTAATATTTGGAGCAGGTTCAGGCAATCCATTTTTTACCACTGATACCACAGCGGCCTTAAGGGCGGCGGAAATTGACGCACAAGTCATTTTTAAAGCCACTAAAGTAGATGGAGTTTATGACTCAGATCCGATGAAAAATCCTAATGCTCATCGTTATGAGAGCTTGAACTATAATCATGTATTGACCCAAGATTTAAGGGTTATGGATGGAACAGCCATTGCTTTATGCAAAGAAAATAACATCCCCATTATTGTATTTAACCTTTTCGAGCACGGTAATATTATTCGGGCGGTAAAAGGAGAAAAAGTAGGAACTACTGTAGGAGGTTTTTGTGAAGTTAACTGACGAAATCAAAGAAAATATGCAAAAAAGTGTCGAAAAGACACAACAAGATTTTAATACTATCCGCACGGGTAGAGCAAATGTTAGTTTGCTAGATAAAGTGATGGTGGATTATTATGGAACAGAAACTCCCTTAAAATCTTTGGCGAATATTAGTACTCCAGATGCCACAACCATTTTGATTCAACCCTTCGATAAAGGAAGCATGAATCAACTGCAAAAAGCAATTTCTCTGTCTGATTTAGGTTTGACCCCCAATAATGACGGACAAGTAATTCGTTTGAACATACCCCCCCTTACGACTGAACGTCGTCAAGAATTTGTTAAATTAGCCGGTAAATATGCCGAGGAGGGAAAAGTCGCCATTCGCAATATTCGCCGTGATGCCATTGAAAAAGTGCGTAAACAGGAAAAAAATAGCGAAATTTCCGAGGACGAATCCCGTGATTTACAAGACCAAATTCAAAAAATTACTGATAAATATACTGCAAAAGTAGATGATATTTTAGTCATTAAAGAAAAAGAATTAACTAATATTTAAACAGTTATAGCAATTAGCCGTTAACAATTAATCCAACGGGGGTGAACTCCCAACTCTCTTGAACTTCGATAAGATAAAAATAAGACCTCAATATTTTGTAATTATGGACTTAGATCAGCAATTACGTAATTTAATTAACGAAGCCCCTGAATATGGTGTTCCTGCCCTTATTATGGAGCATGGTGTTGTCCCTGTTATTAGTACCTATGCACACCAACTTGATTATAGTCAATATTATTTGAGACAAACCTTAGAAGATAATTTGGTTTTAACTATTTTAGCCAATAATCAACATCCCGAAGTCGAAAAAAGAGTAATTTACGCTTTCCCTACCGTTGAAGATGCCGCCAAATTTCCCGATAGTAAAATTAATGATCCCAATGTCATCGCACAGATAGTTCCTGTTAGTCAAATTCTTTTCCAAATGTTTACGATGAAAGAAGTTGATAGCGTTATTTTTGTGGAAAAACCGGAAAACTATCAGCAAAGTAAAGAAATTTACTGCGATAAGTTACAATCAGCTATTCAACAAAATTTAACGATTTTAATCAACTCTAATTCTTCCAATAATATTGCTTAGAAAATAACTGTAAATTAACTTATCTACGATTGATTGTAATGATTTTTAGGGAATAGCGAACAACTTGAGTTCGGAGTTGGGACTAATGATTAAATAAGGGGAGTCAAAGTATATTTCGATGGTCAACAAAATCTCGTTTTACTCCCTTCACAGTCTAAATCCTCAGAAAATCCAAGATTTTTCTCGACAACTCAGGTCGAACAGGAATAGAAAACGAAATTGGCAATTTATTACCTCAAATTGATTTTAATTATAATTTTATGACTAATCCTCAAGCTATTTTACCCCCTCAATACGATCCTCAAACTACTGAAGCTAAATGGCAGGAATTTTGGCGATGCCACGATACCTTTAAGGCCAACCCCAAAAAAGGGGGAGAACCTTATGCCATAGTCATTCCGCCCCCCAACGTTACCGGTAGGTTGCACATGGGTCACGCTTTTAATACATCTCTGATTGATACCTTAATTCGTTACCATCGCATGACGGGAAAAAATACCCTTTGTTTGCCTGGTACAGATCATGCTAGTATTGCCGTACAGACGATTATTGAAAAACAACTAAAAGAAGAAGGCAAAACCCGTTACGACTTAGGTAGAAAGAAATTTTTAAAAAAGGCTTGGCAATGGCGTGTGCAGTCTGGGGACGCGATATATCACCAGCTGCAAAAATTAGGCTTATCCGCTGACTGGAGTCGAGAAAGATTCACCCTTGATGATAATTTATGTACCGCCGTAAAAACTGCTTTCATTAAATTATATGAAGAAGGCTTGATTTATCGGGGGAATTATATGGTGAACTGGTGTCCCGAATCTCAATCTGCTGTGTCTGATTTAGAGGTAGAAAATAAGGAAGTTGACGGGAATTTATGGCATTTGCGTTACCCTTTAAGGGAAGAAGGCGAATATATAGAAATAGCCACCACTCGCCCAGAAACTATGTTAGGAGATACTGCAGTGGCGGTTAATCCTAATGATACCCGTTATCAAAATCTTATCGGCAAAACCCTAGTTTTACCCATCACCTTCAGGGAGATTCCGATTATTGCCGATGAATTTGTTGATCCCTCTTTTGGTACAGGATGTGTCAAAGTCACACCAGCACACGATCTTAACGATTTTCAGATGGGTAAACGTCACGATCTACCCTTTATCAATATTTTAAACAAAGATGGGTCAATTAACGAAAACGGAGGAGAATTTCAAGGGCAAGATCGTTTTCTAGCTCGTGAAAATATAGTTAAACGTCTGGAAAAAGAAGGATTTTTAGTCAAAGTTGAAGATTATCGTCATAGCATACCATACAGCGATCGAGGAAAAGTTCCGGTTGAACCTTTGCTGTCCACCCAATGGTATGTCAAAATCGAACCTTTAGCCCAAAAAGCCTTACGGGAATTGGATGACAACCACTCTCCTCATTTTGTGCCCGCAAGATGGCAAAAAGTCTATCGGGACTGGTTGGTAAAACTGCAAGATTGGTGTATTTCTCGCCAACTTTGGTGGGGGCATCAAATTCCAGCATGGTATATTGTCAGTAAAACTAACGGCGAAATTACCGATGAGACTCCTTTTGTTGTAGCATATAATGAAAGCGAAGCCAAGGACAAAGCCTATAAAGAATACGGTGAAGATATAATCATAGCTCAAGATCCAGATGTGCTTGACACATGGTTTTCATCGGGATTATGGCCTTTTTCTACCATGGGTTGGCCTTCCAATACGGAAGATTTATCAATGTATTTTCCCAACACAACCATGGTGACGGGATTTGATATTATCTTCTTCTGGGTAGCAAGAATGACAATGATGTCAGGACATTTTACCGGTAAAATGCCTTTTAAGGATGTTTATATTCATGGTTTGGTAAGGGATGAAAACGGCAAAAAAATGTCCAAATCTGCCAATAATGGCATTGATCCTTTATTATTAACGGACAAATACGGCACAGATGCCCTAAGATATACCTTAATTCGAGAAGTGGCAGGGGCGGGGCAAGATATTAGCTTACAATATAATCGTCAAACGGACGAATCGGATTCGGTGGAAGCCTCTCGGAATTTTGCCAATAAATTATGGAATGCCGCACGATTTGTGTTGATGAATCTTGAAGGTAAAACTCCTCAACAATTAGGCTATCCTCACTTACAAAATTTGGAATTGAGCGATCGCTGGATAATATCGCGGTTTAACCAAGTTGTCAAGGAAACCAGAGAGTCTATCGAAAATTATGGTTTAGGAGAGGCGGCGAAGGGATTATATGAATTTATCTGGGGTGACTTTTGCGACTGGTATATAGAATTAGTCAAAACTCGTCTATGGCAGGATCGAGAATCTTCTTCCCGTCAAATAGCACAACAAACTTTAGCCTATGTATTGGAGGGAATATTAAAACTTTTACATCCTTTTATGCCTCATATCACCGAAGAAATTTGGCACACTTTAACTCAAAACAAAGAGGATAGTTTAGCTTTACAATCTTTTCCCCAGGTAGATGAGTTGATCCCCTTATCTCTGGCTGAAATGACGACTAGCCCATTGATGACGATAAATCAAACTGAAGATGCTGCAATTATTAAGTTGGGTAATCAAGTACTCAGTTTATTAGATCAATTACCGGATCAAGTTAGTATATTTATCAGGAAATATCGACGACCTTTCACTCTTTTATCGATTATACTCTTAACTTTTCTTGTTTTAGAATTAATTTCTTCCGTTGTCACCGCCATCGATGATTTTCCTCTCTTAGAACCTTTGCTACAGTTAGTGGGTTTGGGTTATAGTTTATGGTTTAGTTATCAAAATCTGGTGTTTGCAGAGGCCAGGGAGAAGACGTTAGAAAAGTTAAACACTTTAAAAGAGGAAATTTTCGGGCATTCTTCCGTCGATGCTGTTATGGGGTTAGAATCGGAATCTTCTACCCCCAAAGTGATCATAAAACCTTCAACCACTCTCATCGATAAGGACTTAGAAACCAGCTTTAACCTACTATTCGAAACAATTCGGGCGATTCGTAACCTTCGTGCGGAAGCTGAAATTAAACCCGGTGTTAGGGTAAACGTCATTCTACAGTCTGATAGCGATAAAGAAAGGGCAATTTTAAGCCAAACTCAAACTTATATCATGGAATTAGCAAAAGTCGAGAATCTCACCATTACCAAAAGTTTAACCGAAGAAGTGTCCCAGACGGGCTGTGCAGCGGATCCTCGTGGCATCGCTTCTGTAGTCGGCACAATCCAGATTTTAATCCCCCTAGAAGGTATTATAGATATAGATAAATTAACGGGTAAATTAGCGAAAAAACTAGCTAAAATTGAAGGGGAGATAAAATCCTTAGAAGGAAGGTTAAACAACCCCAATTTCCTTAATAAAGCACCTAAGGATATTATTGAAACAGCACAAAACACCTTAAACGAAAGCAAGATTCAAGGAGAGATTTTGCAAAAACGCATTAACTTACTAAAATAATTAACAATTAATAATTAGTCATTAAAATCAACTATTTCCTATTCTCTTACTTATCCTAATTCTGCTTCCTTTTGAACATAAAATGCTATATTTAGCCCAAGTTACTAAAAATATTTTGTCAGGGAAATTAGAATTACATTTACTGGCAGTCGAGGAATCTAAATTACAGTGGACTTTCTGCCATGAAAGATTTTTATCTTTAGATGGAGGAGAAGTTTTTCCATTGGGATCATTCGTGTTATTGGAATTAGATAATAATAACCAAATTATTCGTTGTCGAGATGCCAAAGATTGGATTTTAGATTTAATTAGAGAATATTTGGTAGAGGGTCATTTTAACGCCAACATTAAAATACCCGAAGAACAAGCCAAAATCGAAAAATGGCGACAAGAATTAACCTCCCAAAGCCAAGATTTAACTCGTATTCGCCTAGAAATTGAAACTCGCCGAGAAGAATTACAGGAATTAGAACAAAATTTGCACAGCGAAAGAGAAAAATTCAAATTGCAACATCAAAATAATAATTAATAATTACTGATTTTTAATATTACTTTTTCCCATTTATGTTATGATATTCCTCTAAAATATAAATTATGCTACCTTAGCTCAATTGGCAGAGCAATTCATTCGTAATGAATAGGTTGTCGGTTCGATTCCGATAGGTAGCTTTGCAATACTGTTCGGAAGCGTGCCAAAAACGGCATTGTTAGGGAAATTGAGAATTTGAGAATTGAGAATTAAAATTTTCACGAATTCATTACCCTTTGTCCTCTCTCTTGGCGCGTGTTCCTTATAGGAAAGACTAGGGGATCAACTATGTATTTTTTGCATTCCTAAAAAAATTAGGTTAGCATCCATCGTAATTCTACTACTAATATCGGGAAAAATTACCTCTAAATATTGAAATAATAATAAAGCATCACCTCCCGTTAAAATAACTTTACTTTGAGGATATTTATTTAACCAATCTTCCGTAAAATCTCGAATACTGGCGATAAGGGTATAAATAATACCACTTTGAATGGCTAAGGGGGTATTTTTTGCCCAACGGGGTGTTTTTTCCCTAATTATCTCAATTTTTGGTAACCTGGCTGTATTAAAAAAGAGGGTTTCTAATTGTAATCTTACCCCAGGCAGAATTGCACCACCGATTAATTTTTTATCTTCATCGGCACCTGTAAAAGTTAAAGCTGTGCCACTATCAATAACAAGACAAGGAAAACCATAGTTAGTACCCGCCCCCCATAATGCTAAAATGCGATCGACTCCCATGGTCGGGTAAATATCTTGTAAGGGAATAATCTTGGGATTGATAATGGTAGTTTGAGAAAAGGATAAATACATTTTGGTCGCTGAAGGCACAACGGAGGCGATATATAAAGGAATTTGCGCTTTTAAGTAAGAATAGAGAGTCTTGTCCAAAATATGAGGCAATTGTTCCAAGGATTCAGCTTGAGAAGTATTCCATGTTTGAGTAATTTTATCCTCTTGAAAGTAACCCCAATGGAGTCGGGAATTACCAATAATTAAACCTAACCAGTTATTCAAAGCCGTAAATAAGTTGATGATTGAAAATAAAGGCAATGGGGAATAGATATTAATTTAACATTTTTTAATTGCCTAAGATAATTCCTAATAATAAAATAAAGCCAATCCAGACATTTTGACTAAATATTTGCCCATAATTGACTAACTCTTGATTTGGTTTCCTTAATTCTAGATATTGCCCTACCCACAAAATGACGGCGATCGCCCATGATATCCCAAACAAGAAGTTAAAGCGGTTTACTGAGCCAAGATAAGCGAATAAACCAGCAGTGAGAGCGAAAAATAAACCCACTGTTTCCCCTGCTAAATCACCAAAAAAGATGGCACTGGAGTTAATGCCCACTTTGAGATCATCGGGTTTATCTGCCATAGCGTAAACTGTATCAAATCCCATTGTCCATGTAATGGTCGCTCCCCACAATACCCAAGTGTTAAAAGTCAAATTACCTGTCACCGCACTCCAACCGATTAGAACGGCAAAACCCCAGGCAATAGATAAAACTAACTGAGGAAGAGGAAAAACTCTTTTAGCTAGGGGATAACAGATAATTACGGGTACGGAAGCCACGCACAACCAAAAACTGAGAGAATTAAGATAAAATGCCAATCCTGCGGCACAGCCTAAACTAGTGATAAAAACAATAATACCGACTTTAACAGATAAGGCACGGGAAGCAAGGGGTCGATTTTTGGTTCTTTCTACTTGATTATCGATATTACGATCCCACAAATCATTAATAACACATCCGGCGGCACTGGTGGCTAAAGTACCTAAGATGATAATACCCACTAAGATTAGGGGAGGTGTACCCTTGCTGGCAAAGAATACTGCCCATAAAGCAGGAATCATGAGGATTAATCTTCCGGCAGGTTTATCCCAACGGAGGAGTTTGATAATACTTTCGATGACGGGAGGATTATTAATTTCTGGAGATGAAACCATAGGTAAAGCAAAAATATCTTTCTTTAATCAATACTTTATCAAATTATTAACCATGTAGTTAAGGCTAAAAGGCCAGGAAAATTTATTTACTTATTGGTCATTATTATCCTATTTCTGCCTTCTTTTTTAGCTCGATATAGTGCTTCGTCGACTTGGGCAATTAAATCTTCAGGGGCAAGTTGTGGGAAGGGGATAACGGTGCCTACTCCCATACTTAAAGTTACATACTCGTTAACCCTAGATTGTGGATGAGGGATTTTTATTTGAGCAATCATATTTTTGATGGATTGTGCGACTATTAATGCCCCTTGGGAGGGTGTTTCGGGCAAAACAAGAGCAAACTCCTCCCCTCCATAACGGGCGAATAAATCTGTAGGGCGTTGAATAACTTCAGATATTGCTCGTGCTACTCTGATTAAACAATCATCTCCCTGCTGATGTCCGCAAGAGTCATTGTAGAGTTTAAAATAGTCAATATCAATGAGGATTAAAGATAAAGGTTGTTGTTGTCTGAGATGTCTTTGCCATTCGAGTTTTAAATAGTCATCAAAACGACGACGGTTGGCAACTTGGGTTAAGCCATCTAAGTTGGCTAGACGGGACAATTGTTCATTGGCTTGTTGCAGTTTGGCTGTTCGACTTAAAATTTCTTTTTCTAAAGTGTGATTATAGTTTCTTAAAATCTTTTCTGTTTCTTTGCGTTGAGTAATATCCTGAAATGCTACCATTGCATATTGAATTCGCCCTGATTGATCATAAATGGGAGTTCCCCAAGATTCTATGGGAATAATATTATCTCCATTGCGAATTTCAACATCATTGGTATTACAAATTTCTCCCTGTAAAGCCCTAATAACAGGTAAATTTTCATTGGGATAGAGTTGATTTGTCCCTGCTATATAGGCTCGATAAACTTCGCCAATTTCTTCCTTTAGTACCCCTGCCGGGATAACCCCTTTTCCGAAGATAGATTCTGCTTTATGATTAGTATAGTATGGTCGTCCCTTTGCGTCTAAAACACTAATTCCTATGGGCATAGCTTCTAAAAACTGTTTCAATAATTCTTCTTTGTGTTTAATTTCACTATACAGTTGGGCATTACGAAGGGCGATGACCGCTTGTCCTGAAAGTAATTGCAAAAACTCAATATTACTTATAGTAAATACTCCCATGGTTAAGTTATTTTCCAGATAAATAACCCCCTCTAAATTCCCTTGATTAATTAGGGGATAACAAAGAATAGAAAAAGGTTTTACCGATTGAATATAAGGATCATCGATAAAATCACCTCCTAAGTACGGACGATCAAGACAGATATGCTTTCTCGTATCTGCCACATATTTTAATATGGATTCAGGAATACTCTCAGAAATTTTTTTCTGAGGATAGAGATTATGAGTCTGATTGCGGCTATCAATAGCGATGGTGAATGTGCCTAATTCCCCTGATAAGTTGGGAGTATGAATCAATAAACAACCGGTTTGTACCCCCGCATTTTCCAGTAAAATTTCCATTAAAGTTTGTAACAGATTTTCGAGGACAATTTCACCGGCGATGGCTTGAGATGACTTCATTACTGTGATTAAATCTAAATTGTTATGGAAATTAACACTTATAGATAGTTTTTCTTGGTAAGGATTAGGTGAGGAGATTGAAGAGGCGAAAAATTGTGGGTATTTTTGTTCTAAATCGGCAATTTTTGCTGTTGCACCCCAAAGGCTATAATGGTAAAAAGATTCTTGAAGATAATTGTGGGCTAATTTTTCTTTCCCCCAACCTAAATAAAACTTTCCTGCTAATTCATTGGCCATCGCCTGTTCATGGATAAACTCATTTTCCTTAGCTAATTCAATGGCTTGATCATAATTTTCAATGGCTTCCGCTTTATTGCCCAAGATTCTTTGTTTTTCCGCCTCCACCAGATGCCACTTACCCGAATAATTCATAGGAGCATTTTTCGCCCACTGATGGAGTATCTCTTGATGATGTTCTACCTCCTCTAAAATCTTCACTTGATTTTCCTGTGTTTCCCATAATGCAATATAAGTTAGGGCGGAGTAAAAATGATAAAGAGGAAAAAAAACTAGTCCAGCAACTGAGACTAAAAAGGGTTGTGCCTGATTGATATAATGTTGTGCTGATTGATAATTGCCGAAACAATAGCCAAGTAATAATTTGTAGATATAAACTTGTGCGATGGCAGTCAATTCCTGATTTGTATTGTGCTGAGGGATCCGAATTGTTTCATTATACAAAGTTCCCATTAGGCAGTCTGGTTGACTGGTTGTTTCTCGCAAATTTTTGATAGTCTGCCCTATCATATCTAAATAAACTTTAGCCGAATCTTGCCTTAACTGAGTCAAAACGCTACTGTAATTATTCAATTCCAGTTCTAACGTTTCTAATTCCATCCCGGCGAAAAACCCTGTAAAACTATAGACCAGAGAAGAATAACTAGCATTCATCAAATCTCCCGTTTCCAAACCCACTTGATAGCTATTTTGTAAAGTGGTTAAACTTCTTCTTATAGCTGTTTTGCGAGGTTGAATAATACATCCAAATATTTGTATTGCCAAATGTTTGAGGCATTGTTGAGGATCTCTCTTGATTAAATCCATCGCCAAACAACCAAAATTATAGGCTTTTTCCACCTCTCCAAAAAAGCTACAAAGTACCATGCCGTGAATACAGTAACCAACGGCCGAGGCAGGAAGATTCCCAAACTTAAGGGATAAACTAACCATAGCTGAACTAACCAAGGGTAGTAAATCTGGCATAGCTTGAAAAAAGGCAGAGTATAACATTGCCAATATTTCAAGTGTTGCTTGAGCTTTGGGATTATTATTTATGGGTAAATCAATTAATTCTTCAATTTTTTTATCCTCTAGCTGATTGTTAAGATTTCCCATGGCATTATTTATTTCATGGGAATTTGCTTGAGTTGGCAGTTCAATCCCTAATTCTTCTAGTGCTTTTCTGCCAATAGTAATGCTCGAGTAAATATTACTTTGTGCAATCTCTGCGGCAATAGAAACCTTGTAAATCACGACTCTATCTAAAATAATTCGTGCATGATTTAAAACCTGTTGTGCCATGGTGTCCATTTCCTGAAAATCACCTTTTAAATAGGCAGTTTCTGCATTACTGGTATACAGTTCAAGGCTTAATTGATATTGAGTTTCCCAACAATTAGGGTTTAATAATTCCAACCCCGTTCGTAAATAAATCCCAGCCTCTTTATAAGCATTAGCATTTTTTGCCCTATTTCCTGCCTGTAAATTGAGTTTGGCGAGGTTTTCTTTTACCTTGGATTCATTAATTAATTTTCTACCTTTATTCAAATGTCCCACAATATCAAATAATTTTTTTTCTCTTTCCAAATCACTATATTTTTCAAGTAGCAACTCTCCTATTGTTAGATGAATTTGCGGTTTTTCAGATTCAGGAATTAAAGCATAAGCTGCCTGTTGAACTAGATCATGTAAAAACTGGTAATTATCAATTAAGCCTTGAGATGACGATGCTAATGGCAAAATTAAACCATAATTAAGGGGAATCATTAAATCCTGTAACAATGTTTGAGGAGATTTTTGCTCAATAATTGATAAAGTAGATAAACTAAAATTGTTGCCAATACAAGCAGATAATTGCAAAAGAGACTGGGTAGATTTAGAAAAAGTTTTTAACTGATTAATCATTAATTCCAGCACATTATCGGTGATATTTTGAGCAGAAATATTAGTTACATCCCATTGCCATTTACGTTGACTATAATCAAAACGAATTAAATTTTCCAAATATAATGTTTGCAGAAATTGTTTAGTCAACAAAGGATTACCTAAAGTCTTTTTAAAAACTAATTCTGCCAAAGATTTTACTTGATCAATATCACTTTTTAAAGTATCAGCTATCAAATTATTAACATCATCCAAAGTTAAATTTTGTAAATAAATTTGATTAACTATACCCTCATTTTTTTTGACATTATCTATCATGGTCATTAAAGGATGATCTTGATCAATTTCATTACTACGATAAGCTCCCATAACTAACAAATGTTGCAAGTTATTATCTAACATAATTAACTCAATTAACTTAAAAGTCGCCCTATCTCCCCATTGCAAATCATCAAGAAAAATCACTAAAGGATGCTCTTTTGTACAACAAACCTCCATAAATTTTTGAAAGATTAAATTAAACCTATTGTAAGCCTCATTACCACTTAATTCGGGTACAGGTGGTTGTTTCCCAATAATTAACTCAATTTCCGGAATTACATCAATAATAATTTGCCCATTATGTCCTAAATTAGCTAATAATTTATTTTTCCAATAATTTATTTTTTCCTTATTCTTTTTTAATTTTTTGATCACTAACTGTTGAAAAGCACGAATTAAAGCACTATAGGGAATGTCACGCTGAAACTGATCAAATTTTCCTAAAATAAAATAACCTTTTTCCTGACTAACTTTTTTCTCTATAATATTTGCTAAAGATGATTTACCAATGCCTGAATATCCTGCTATAGTCGTTATTTCAGCACTAGATTGATCTGCAACTCTTTGCCATTGGCTTAATAGGGTTGTAAAAATTTCATCTCTACCGTATAGTTTTTCAGAAATTAAAAACTTATCAGAAATATCTTGACTTGCTAAAGGAAAATGGTTAATAACTCCTGTCAATTCCAATTGTTGTAAGCAGTGTTCTAAATCTGCTTTTAATCCCCATGCACTTTGATAACGATCATCAGGATTTTTAGCCATTAATTTCATTACTAAATCAGAAATAATGATGGGAATTGAAGGATTAAAATGGGAGGGAGGAATAGCTTGTTTAGCAAGATGACAATGGATTAATTCTAAAGGATTTGTACTCTCAAAAGGTAATTGTTCCATTAATAATTCGTAGAAGGTAACACCCAAGGAATAAAAATCAGTGCGATAGTCTAAACTCCTGCCAGTTCTTCCTGTTTGTTCTGGGGAAATATAAGCTAATTTTTCTTCTAATATATCGAGGTTTTCTCTGCTATGATTTTCTTTATTTAAAAGAGCAGAAATTCCAAAATTATTTATTTTCAATTCTTCGCTATCGGGATTGTATAAAATATTGTGAGAATTAAGATCTTTATGAATAACATTAGCATCGTGTATTTGTTCTAAACTTTTAACAGTTTTAATGGCAATTTTTAGAAATTCCGCTATTGAAAAAGAGCGATTATTCAACAATATTTTTAAAGATTTTGCCTCGAAGTCTTCTGAGATAATAGCCAAAGTATTTTGATATTTTTCTAAACTATAAAGCTTAATAACACTATCTATATTTAAGGATTTAGTTATCTTGTATTCTCGTTTATAATGGTCTAACTCTGATATTGTGGTATAGTCTTTTTTGAGAACTTTAATGATTACTTTTTGCCCGTCAGATTCTCTAATACCACGATAAATTTGCGAGTTGGTGCCTTCATAAAGTTGGTGTAAAATTTGATAACCCGACGGAAATATCATGTTGCAATTATATTTGAATCCTATCTTGTTTGTCTTATTGCCTTCTTTGGGCATTAGATTGATCATCATACCAAATAAATAGTCATTAGTACAAGTAACAAGTATATTACTGAGAAAAAATATTGTAAAATAAGAGGTATATAGTTAAAGCCATAAAATTAGATGAATGTGACATTAGCTCGAAAGTTCAAATCGGTCTATCGTAAGGAAAAAATATCGGCGTTTATCTTTACCTTTGGTGCGATGGATGCCATACTGGGGGGTTTTAGTGAGAGCTGGACTTTACTATCATTAGGAATATTATTAGTTCTCGTCGGTAGCTGGATGCGATGGTTACAAGTACAAAAAACCGAAAAAGCAGTTTCTGTGCCTACTCCCAGACGTTATCTTACTCCCAGTGGAAGCGATTTGACACCGTTACCCTCTCTTAAAAGAAAACGGGATTATTTATCATGATGGTCGCGGAGTGTGAAGTTTTTAAAATGGGTCGTGGCTGATTTCCTGCATTTTTAGCTAAACACTTAAGGCTGAAAGCTTTAAGAAGCAAAGGTTTTGTTTTGATCCAGCCACCCCTATCATGGCTCAATGGCCCGCCTTTTGCATAATGTCATTTGCTAATTGAATCCTAGTTTTAGCAATACCTTTTTGATTTAATAATAACCATGTTTGCACTAAATCAGGACCGTGCAATTCTCCCGTTAAACCAACCCGAAGCGATCGCATTACTAAACCTTTTTTTACCTTTAAATCCTTAGTAATTTGTTTGATAATATTATTGGCCTCCTCAAAAGTCAAATCAGATTTGCTGGCTTTGATTACTGCTTGTAAAACCTCCTTAACCCCTTCTTGAGTCAAAAATTTTTGGGCGTCTTCGGCTAAAGTGGTGCCGTCAGCAAAAAATAGCCTTGCTTCCCTAACGCTATCGGTGAGACGAGTTAAACTAGGTGCAATTAAATTGGTGAGTTGTAATAACCAATCTCTTTCATTATCAAGATTAAATTGATAACCTGCCTCTTGCCAATAGGGAATCAACAATGGTAATAATTCTTCTGGAGATAATTTGTGTAAATACTGACTGTTCAACCAATCTAACTTATCCCAATCGAATTTTGCCCCTGCTTTATTTACTCTTTCTAAACTAAATTTAGTTGCCGCTTCTTCAAGGGTAAAAATTTCTTTAGCGTCAGGAGAAGTCCAACCCAATAATATCATATAATTAGCTAAAGCTGGTGCAACAAAACCCATTTTACGAAAATCATCAATGGATGTCACTCCGTCGCGCTTGGATAATTTTTTGCCCTCAGAGTTCAAAATTAAGGGAGTATGAGCAAATTCTGGAACTTTTGCCCCCAATGCTCGATATAATAAAATTTGCTTCGCCGTATTGGCAATATGATCTTCCCCTCGAATTACATGGCTAATATTCATCTCAATATCATCCACCACTACCGCTAAATTATACAACGGTTGCCCAAAACTACCATCATCTTCACCGGGGGTGCGTGCGATTACCATATCACCGCCTAAATCGCTACCCCGCCATGACACCATACCTCTAATTAAATCATGCCAAATAATTTGCTCTTGATCCTCAATTTTAAATCTAATCACGGGTTTACGCCCTTCTGCTGTGAATTTGGCAATATCTTCCGCCGATAAATTACGGTGACGATTATCATAACGAGGTGCTTGATTATTGGCTTTTTGGGTTTCTCTCATTGCCTCCAGTTCTTCGGAAGTGCAATAACAGGGATAAGCTAAACCTTGATCAAGTAAAGTTTGGATGCCTTGACGGTAAAGATCGAATCTCTCAGTCTGAAAAAAAGGCCCCTCATCCCAATTCAACCCTAACCAAGTCAATCCGGACTTGATGTTATCAGTATATTCAGGTTTTGATCTTTCTAAATCCGTATCTTCGACTCTTAATATAAATGTACCCTGATGATGTCTGGCAAATAACCAGTTAAATACGGCTGTACGAGCTGTACCTATATGTAAATTACCTGTAGGAGATGGTGCGATTCTAACTCTGACAGACATGATTAATCCTTATCTTATTATATTTTCTGCAAGCCAAGCCTTTATTTTACCTTATCTAGTGGTCTGTCAAGATAGTTTTGAGGGACTGGGAAAGGATAATTTTGGATTTTGGATTTTATCTGAGTTCGACGTAGGAATCCTTAATATTGTATTCTCACCCCTACCTTCACCAGTAACTTTTTCCATCTGCTGACATTGAATTGTTATAAGACTAATATTAAGTTATAATAATCCCCATAGGGGGGATATTTATGGACAGTTAATAAGTAATAAGTTGATCTATACCCCGTACGTACATGTTGAAACCTAGAGTTTTTCCCATGGCAAAAACTACGATTCCCGAGATTAGACGCGATTTAATTCCCATAGTTGAGTATTTACCCCTAAAATATTGTAATATTAAGTAACGATAAGTAAAGAAATCTTAACCAATTTTGTTAAATAATACCCTTTTATCTCAATTAACCACTTTTTTCCCCACCGCTAGAGAAACTTTTTTTGATTTTCTGCGCCGTTGGTGGTGGTACGAAGAAAAGCGAAGAAGTTTATTAGTATTTTTGGCTTCGGCTTTTTTAGTGTCGATTCCTGTTTTTTTTCAAGCGCCTTTAGTAAGGATTTTTCCTTCTGTAAGTCTCATTTTAACCCTTGTTTGGTTTCAACTTAGTTTCCATTGGAAGCGTCAACCGCAAACTTACCTTTGGGGTGATATTCTCTGGGGTTTTAGTTGGAGTTGGCTATGTGGTTCAATTTATTGGGGTTGGTTACGTGATAATCCAGCCATTCATATCCCCATTGAAGCCATTGGTTTACCTTTTGCTTTATGGTGTATCTGGAAGGGTTGGGGTTTGATCGGTAATTATTTTTATCTCGGTTCGTTGATTGGCACTGTTATTACGGATCTATATTTTTATATAGCCGGTTTAATCCCTTATTGGCGTGAAATAATGGTTGGTGATCCGACTCTAGTTAAACCGATTCTACAGGGTGCCATCGCTCAAGTCCAGACGGTTTGGGGAATTAGTTGGGCTGTACTATTAGCAAATTTACTCTTAGGTATTAGTTTATACGCCTTAGTCAAAAAAGAAACTCACTACATCGCTTTTGCTGGTGCGGTTTTAGCTACTATTTTTACTGATGCTTTATTTTTAGTCGCCGCTTATATCGGTGTTAGTTAACAATTAACAATTAACAGTTAACGATTAATAATTTTTCTGATTTGTGAATTTCCTAATTTTTTCATTTTCGTAGACGCCACAATAGACTTATAGTTTATTGATGTCATCATTTGAGCCGATTACCACCATTGATAACCCCTGAGTCAATACGTAGTTTGGGGGGGGGTTGATGACGAATTTATCATCGTTACCGACGGCTAAGACATTTAAACCGTAGTCACTCCGTAACTTAACTTCGGCAAGAGTTTTACCGTCAAATTCTTTGGGAATGGAGACCTCTACGATGCTATTATCTGGATCTAATTCAAAACGATCGAGTATTCCGGGTTTTGTAAGAGTATAAGCTAATTCGCAACCGGCTTGATGTTCGGGATAAACCACTAAATCAGCACCGACTTTTTTCAATAATTTACCATGAGTTTCTGAAGAGGCTTTCGCAACAATATATTTTACGCCTCCTTCTTTGACGTTAAGAGTGGTAATAATACTTTCTTCTAAATAGTTACCAATAGCGACAATAACAGTATCTAATTCTAAAATGCCGGCTTCTTTTAAAGCACTAACTTCCGTACAATCAAGACGAACAGCACTAGTAGCTATTTTATCAGTTAAGGCTTGGGCAACTAATTTTTGATCCACATCCGCACCCAACACATCATAACCCATATTATACAGGGTTTGAGACACGGCTCTGCCGAATCTACCTAGACCAATTACCGCAAATTGACGGGTTTCTTTACGCAAATGATGTAAAAATTTGAGTGAACTAAGATCTAAACTAAAGATATTTTTGAATCTTTGATTACTATTACTAGATGTTGGTTTATCAACGGTTGCCATAGAATTTTAACCTACTAACAGATTTTCTTCGGGATACTGGATACGACTAGGTCGAGGATCTCCCACAATAGCTGCCATAAATAATAATACTCCTACTCGTCCTAAATACATGGTAAAAACTAATGCTAATTTACTAAAAGTAGATAAAGTAGCAGTAATGCCCGTGGATAAGCCAACGGTGGCAAAGGCGGAAACGACTTCATACAGGACATCGATAAAGGCAATCTCGGGATCAACTAAAGAAATTATGAGAGTAATTGTAATCACTGTGATAGCCGAACCAAAAACCACAGCCATCGCTTTTAATATCAAGGATACAGGTACTTCTCTTTTATACATTACCACTTTTTCTTGTCCTTTTAGTACTGCTTTAGTACTACTGCTAAGGATACTTAGTGTAGTGGTTTTAATTCCTCCTGCCGTACCGCTAGGACTAGCCCCTACAAACATTAAACCGATGGTGATAAATAAACCGGCGGTAGTCATTTTGCCAATGTCAATGGTATTGAATCCCGCAGTTCTTGTAGTGACAGACTGAAACCAAGAAGCTATCATTTTCTCAGGGAAAGTGAAAGAGGCAAAGGTATTGTCATTATGATATTCCGTGATGTAAAAGGCCATCGTCCCAAATAATAACAGTATAACGGTAGTCCTAGTGACAACTTTAAAGTTAAGGGAAAAATTCTGTATATGTTTATTGTTACCCCTAATTTTATCAACAACCCAAAAATAAAATTCGATAATGACTTGATAACCGATACCTCCCAAAATAATTAAGGAAGTAATAACTAAATTAACGGGGATAGAAGTTTGATAACCCATGAGATTATCAACAAATAAGCTGAATCCCGCGTTATTCCAAGCACTGATAGTGTGAAAAATCGCCAACCATAATCCTTGTTTAATTCCATAATCCTTAGCAAAAACGGGGAATAAACACATTGTCGCCATTAATTCCAAGATAAATGTTGTGGCAAAGACTGAGAGGACTAAATTTCGACTACCTTGGAGGAATGGGCGATCAAATGATTCATTAATCGCAATTTTTTGCCTAAAATCAAACTTTTTGCCAATTAAGAGAATCAGGAAGGTGGTAGTAATCATATAACCTAATCCCCCTATCTGAATCAAACACATAAGAAATAATTCACCCCAAAAGGAAAAATAACGACCCGTGTCAACCACAATTAAACCCGTTACACATACGGCAGATGTGGAAGTAAATAGGGAAGTCACGACCCCTCCCCACTCTCCCGTTGTCGTGGAAAAAGGCATCATTAATAATATTGTGCCTAATCCGATTACCGCAATAAAACCTAAACAAATTGTTCTAGCAATAGTCATTTGGAATAAACAATAAACAATTTAATAATTTCTTCCACTCAAATGTCAATTATCAACTGTTAACTGTTTAACGCTTTAATGACTGAATCATGAATCAATCCGTTACTTACCACCACTCCCCTATTATCATTCATTTTACTGGCAGTGGCAAAGTCTAAAGGTTTACCATACATATCTGTAACCTTTCCCCCTGCTTCTTCCACTACGATCGCCCCAGCGGCATGATCCCATATATTCTCCCTATAATCCGGATATTTAGGGGAAGGTAATCTTAAATATAAGGCGGCTTCTCCTGCGGCAACAATGCCGTATTTTGCTTGGGAATCAACTCTTACTGAGTCAGTACTTATGCCTACTGCTTTGGCGATGGCATTTTGCTGAATTTGGTCACCATGACTAGCTTCCACGCTTTCGACAAAACGAAAACGACTAACATCATCATTACTAACAACTTGCAATTTACTCATCTCACCGCCAGTGATAGGCATTTTATAACTACCTTCTCCCCTTACTGCCACGAAAATAAATCCCGTTTCGCCACTATCTAAAGTTAACGCAGGACAACCTAAAATCCCTAATTTCACTTCGCCATTTTCAATTAAGGCTAAGGCAACAGCATATTGATCTTGACGCAAAAACCCTTTTGTGCCATCAATAGGATCTAATGTCCAAAAGCGATCCCCGACTGTACCATTTCCGTAATCAATCCAGTCTAAAACCTTGTTAGAGGTGGCGTTGGGGATTATTTCTTCTACATAATTAGTAATTTTGATCAGAGTAGCTTGATTCTCTGATTGACGTAATTCTTGAGCATCTTCTTCCCCCACAATAGGGGTATCGGGGAAAACCTCCTTCAATGCCCGACAAATTATAGCCTGAGAACCAAAATCGGCCACAGTAACAGGACTTTTATCTTGTTTTTCCAAGGCGGCAGGAATATCTTGGCGCACTCGTTGACATAATTTTGCCGCCTGAATTACTGCGGAAATAGCAATCTGTTTTTCGGTTTGATAGCCCATAATTTTTTTATAATTGATTAACCATAGTTCATTGTCATTGATATTTAATTATTAATTGCTAATCTACTGTTTCATAATCCCCCGTGATAGTCTCATCCGTCTCATAGTCAAAATCAAATTCTTCAGGATTTTCCGAAATTTGACTTAAACCACTCAAAATTTGATTTTCAATACTCTTAAATTCCTCATCCTCGTCACCATCCAAAGACTCATAAATAGTACTACTTTCCTCCGCCAAAGTACCGACAATAGAAGGTTCTTGAACCGGCTGATAAGCTTTAGCACCGATATCAACTATCATATTACGAAAATCATTCATTAAATCTTCAACCTGTTTAACAGGAATTAATGGAGAATTGATGGCATCTTCAACCTCACGTTTTCCTGTTTCAATTTGATTTTTTAATTCGCTACTAACAAGACGAGGATTTTTTTCTAAACTTAACTCATAACTATACATCAAGCTATCTAACTGTTTCTTGATGCCGATTAACTCCACTCGACGACGATCTTCTAAGGCATATTTCTCCGCTTCCTCTTTCATGGTGCTAATTTCCGAAGAAGTTAACGCCCCAGTGTTACTAATAAGAATACTTTGTTCTTGACCAGTACCTTTATCCTTCGCCGACACTTTTAAGATACCATCGACATCGATATCAAAAGATACCTCAATTTGTGGTACCCCTCTGGGTGCTGGGGGAATACCCGTTAACAAAAATTTCCCTAAACTCTTATTATCCTTCACCATGGATCGCTCACCTTGTAACACATGAACTTCTACAGAGCTTTGTCCATCAATAGCCGTAGAAAATATCTGAGAACGACTAGTAGGAATCGTAGTATTTCTTTCAATTACTTTTGTGAATACTTCCCCTAATGTTTCCAATCCCAAAGATAAAGGGGTCACATCTAAGAGCAATAAATTTCTAACTTCCCCTCCTAACACTCCACCTTGAACCGCCGCACCCAAAGCCACAGCCTCATCGGGATTAATGGAGCGATCCATGGGGATACCTTTGGAAAAATACTTTTCAACTTGTTCGGAAATAGCCGGGGTACGGGTTGACCCACCCACTAAGACAATACGATTAATTTGGTCACGAGTCAAGCCAGAATCCTTTAAAGCCTGTTCCATGGGAGGAATAATATTCGCCACTAACGGTGCAATTAACTCCTCTAAGTGGGGTCGAGATAGCTCTAATTCTAAATGTTTTGGGCCACTTTCATCCGCCGTGATAAAAGGCAAATTGATAGAGGTTTCCGCCATATTCGATAACTCTATTTTTGCTTTTTCCGCCGCCTCTCGCAGACGTTGTAAAGCCATTTTATCCGCTCTTAAATCAACACCTTCTTGTTGCTCAAACTTGGTTATTAGCCAATCGACAATGACCGCGTCAAAATCGTCCCCCCCCAGTTGATTATTACCAGAAGTGGAGACTACCTCAAAAATACCATTACCTAACTGTAAAATAGAGACGTCAAAAGTACCACCGCCCAAATCAAAAACTAAAACGTATTGATCTTCCTCTTGTTTATCTAAACCGTAAGCCAAAGCCGCCGCTGTCGGTTCATTAATAATACGCATCACATCCAACCCGGCGATAACTCCAGCGTCTTTCGTGGCTTGTCTTTGAGCATCGGTAAAATAAGCAGGAACAGTGATCACCGCCTGAGTAACTGTTTCCCCTAAGAAAGTTTCGGCATCAGTTTTTAACTTTTGCAGAATCATGGCAGAAATTTCCTGGGTAGTATAGGCTTTACCTTGAATATCTACACAAACCGTACTATCTTTACCCCTAACACAATTATAGGTAACTCTTTTGCGATCTTCTAGGGTTTCCTCCCATCGTTGACCAATAAAACGCTTAACACTATAAACAGTATTCTCAGCATTGGTTACCGCTTGTCTTTTGGCGAGTTGACCTACTAAACGTTGATTTCCCTTGCCAAAACCGACAATACTGGGAGTGGTTCGTGAACCCTCCTGATTCGTTATGACAATAGGTTTGCCACCTTCTAAAACGGCAACACAACTATTGGTTGTTCCTAAATCTATTCCTATAACCTTTCCCATAGCTGACAGTGATGTCGGTTTACCTTGTGATTGGACTATTGTTTCTTGTTATCCCATTATAGTCAGAACCTGAAATTCAGGACAATTTTCTCAGTTATTTTCAGACAAGTTATCAGAAGTTTCGATTTCTGGCGAATCCTCCTCCTGGGGAGATGCGGCCACCTTGACCATAGCATAACGTAAAACCTCGTCATTAAGGAGATAACCTCTGACCAACTCTTCCATTACAATTCCCTCCTCATATTCCTTGGTAGGTTCTCTTAACATGGCTTCGTGATAATTGGGGTCAAAGGGTTCACCTTGGGGACGCATGGCTGATACGCCAATTTTTTTCAAGCTATCCACAAAGGTTTTATAAACTCCTTGATAACTTTTATGAATCGCCATTTCACCATCACTATCTGGTTTAATTTGAGTTCTGGCCCGTTCAAAATTATCCACGACTGGCAATAATTCAAGAATAGTTCTTTTCTTTATAACCTTCTCCAATTCCTCTTTTTCTTTACTGGTACGACGACGAAAATTATCAAAATCCGCCGTCAATCGCACATGCTGACTTTGAACACTTTTAGCCTGTTCGATTTGGACTTCTAGTTGTTCTTTTAACGAGGCAATTTCCGCTTCTAAAGAAGTTATATGGGCTTGAGCAGCTGAATCTATATTGGATTCATCCACCAAGGAATCCTCGGAATCCGTCTCAGATTCAATGTTAGTCTCCTCTAGGGAGTTTTCTTCTGGGGAAGGATGTTCCACTTCTCCACATTCATTTATGGGTTCGTTGACTGACTCCTCTGATGGTTGATCTGACTCAATTTTGGCTTCAGATACAGTTGAAGTTTTTTCTGCTTCAGCTAAGTTGTCTTGGTTATCTGCAATATCCATCTCTTTATCAGGGTAGTTGTCCGTTTCACTGATCATAATTGCAATATTTTCTACTTAAAAGAAGTAAACTATTTTCTTGATGTTCATATAACATTGTACAAGTAAGGAGTAGGAATTTTTATATTAGTTTGGTTTTCCCTTCTCCATTACCTTGTCATAAAATATAATAAGATTAACGGTTAAAAATTTTCAACTCATTCAAGTTTTTATAATTTTTCGAAATACTAAGTTATCATCATGACTCAAACTCCTATTTCTTCCTCTAGTCAAAAACAAGAAAAACTGAAAACTGCCCTAGTTAGTCCTGACTATTTTAATCCCTTTGGCAATAAATTAATTCAGTCGGGCTATATTGATAAAGATCAATTAAAAAATGCTCTGGTAGAAGTCAGAAGAACCAGACAACCGTTGGTAAAAGTACTCCAACAAATGACCCAGAGAGCGTTATCTCCTGAGTTAGTGCGTCAATATAAACAACATCATCTCTTTGAGTTAAAAATTTTATATGGTGTTGATTCAGTTGATTGTGAGTCTGAGGAAATCGATCCGAAGGAAATGACGGATTTAATTGAGTCATTTATAGGAATACAAGTGTGTCGTCGTCATAAACTCCTACCTTTAAAACGTATTGAAGGAGATCCCCCTACATTACTCGTTGCCATGGTGAATCCTGACGATTTAAGGGCTTTAGACGATCTAAGGAAGTTACTGCGTTTGAAAGGATTAGGATCCCGACGGATCGTCATCACCGAGGAAGATTTTGACCAATTATTACAAAAATATTACCAGCAAGAAAAAGAACGAAAAGCACAACAGTTGGTCGAAGCTCAGAAAAAAGAGTTAGATAGATTAGGAGATGTTAGCGACATTGTTGACGACTTAGGAGATAATAACCTAGATGATGCCGCAGAAGAGGACGGTGGAGCTGATTTAGCCGCTACCAATGAGGCAAACCAGGCGCCGGTAATCAAGTTAGTTAATACAATTTTAATGAAAGCCATACAAGAAGGTGCTTCAGATATTCATGTTGAACCTCAAGAAGACAATCTTCGAGTGCGTCTTCGTAAAGACGGGGTATTGCGAGAATTTTTCAAACTTCCACAACATATTACTAGAGCGGTAACGGCCCGTTTCAAAATTATGGCAAAATTGGATATTGCTGAACGTCGTATTCCTCAAGATGGTAAGATGAGGAGGTTTTTTCAAGGGCGCAAACTAGATTTTCGAGTAAATACTCTTCCTAGCCGTTACGGGGAAAAAGTGTGTCTACGGATTCTTGATAACTCCACCACCCAGTTAGGTTTAGACTTTCTCATCAGTGACGAAGAAACTTTACTAAAGGTGAGGGATGTTGCTAATCGCCCTTTTGGTTTAATTTTAGTTACAGGGCCTACGGGTTCGGGTAAATCCACCACTTTATACTCGGTTTTGTCGGAAAGAAATGAGCCAGGTGTTAATATTAGTACCGCCGAAGATCCCATCGAATATGCACTTCCTGGTATTACTCAGGTGCAAGTAATTAGAGAAAAGGGCATGGACTTTGCTAATATTTTACGGGCATTTATGCGCCAAGATCCAGATATTATTCTTGTGGGTGAGACCAGAGACGTTGAAACCGCCAAAACTGCTATTGAGGCGGCTTTAACAGGTCACCTAGTCTTAACTACTTTACACACCAACGATGCGGCGGGTGCCATCGCCCGTTTAGATGAAATGGGGGTTGAACCATTTATGATTTCTGGAGCCTTACTAGGGGTATTAGCTCAACGTCTAATGCGCCGGGTCTGCAGTGAGTGTAAAGAAGCCTATAATCCTACAAGGGAAGAATTAGCCCGTTTTGGATTATTAGCCTCTGGGGAAGAATCAGTGACTTTTTACCGTGCCAAAACTTTAAAAGGAGAGGCTTTACACACTGCCACAGCTGACGGCACAGTTTGTATGAAATGTGGAGGTAGTGGTTATAAAGGACGTGTAGGGGTTTATGAATTTATGGTTATGAGTGAAAAAATAGAAAAACTCATCAATAAAGGTGCAACCACTGACTTGATTAAAGAAACCGCTGTAGATGAGGGTATGACCACCATTTTGGCTTATAGTCTCAACTTAGTACGTCAAGGGCACACTACTTTGGAAGAAGTAGAACGCGTTACATTTACAGACTCCGGTTTAGAATCACAATTAAAAGCTAAACGAAAAAGCCTTCTCGACTGTAGTTTTTGTGGTGCGAAACTAGAACAAGAATGGTTAGATTGTCCCTATTGCATGACTCCACGTTTTGGGGAATAGTAGGCTAGACGCATCTAAGTTGCTGATGAAGGCTGGGAATGGGGAATAGGCACTGTTCCAATAGTGAAAGATTTGAGAGTTTTTCTTAATCTGTAATCTGTAAGGATGAAGTTTAAATGCGTTTTAGCTTAGTAAAAAAAATAATGGAGAATAGGGGAATCGAACCCCTCACCTCCAGGGTGGGATAGAAGAAATCTAAAATCCATATAGTATGTATATAAATGTTTTTGGGCTTGTTCTATGTGTAAGACAAAATAGAGACTACAAACTACGTTCTCATTTTGTTTTATCAAATCTACAATGGGATATTCTCATGGGGAAATTTCTAGTAGTAGATAAGTGAAAGTTTCTAATTTTGTTAATAGTTCTTGAATTTCCTGACAGGCCTGATCTTCCGTTTTGGGAGTTAAAGTCACTGGGTCTATTGGTTGCAGCAGTATCCAGCGTTCTACCAAAGCATTAAAAGATTGGGGAGATTCCCACAAAGGCAACAGACAAGAGGCAAATAAACCATCAATCACAATGGGAACGATTGTCGGCAAGGGAATATATTTACTGATGGTAAAACTGTTATGGGTTGTGATTGCTTGGCATAAATCTTCTTTGACCTTTTCTTGACTCAGCACAGGATTCAGATAAATCCGACAAGATAACCATTGCTGATTGGACCAATGTAAAGGCGAGATGGGGAGAGGTGTCTCATCTTTTTTCATTGCCCAAAAGTCTAATAATCGGTGTATAGGTTCAAAAAGTTCAAATAACTGTAATTTTTCTGTTTCTGACGCTTCTTCTAATCCCCATTGCCAAAATAGGGGTAAATTTTCCGGATCTTGGAATAAAATATTAATGTCCCATTGTCGCCAATTTACCATGGACAAAAAGTCTAATTCTGCCCCCTCAAGAAAGTCAAAGAGTTGTTTTACCGTGTATCCTTTATCTCCTTGAATTAGATAATTAACTAATATCCATTCTTTAATTTGTTTAGAATTAGGTTTTTGATTTTCTGCAAATCCCCTAAATAATTGTTTCAGTTTAACCGTATCTTTAAGACTATCTAGGGTATCTTTAACAACCTCAATAGCTGTTTCTGTCGAGGACTCGTCAAATAAACCAAGTAATTTAAAGGCTTCTTGGCTGCGAAAAAAAGCTTGTCTTTGGTAATAGCTGTGAAGATTAGAACGAATAATTCCTTGAGGTTTGAGTAAGGAATTGAAAAGTTTTAACATTTCTCCCGGGTTGGGTAATAGATAAAGAACTTCATCGCAGTTAATGTAATCAAATTGATAACCTAAAGATTCAAGGTTATCTAAAGATAATGTATGAAATTCAGTATTTTCAAAGCCATGATAAGCTAAACGTTGACTAGCCAGTTCAATAGATTTGGGAGAAATATCCACTCCGACAATTCTGGCACCGGGATTGGCTAGGGCAAGCACCAGAGATTGAAGCCCACTACCGCAACCGGCATCCAGAATAATTTTATCTTTAGGATCTATTACTCTCTGATAACGTAGATAATAGGGCGTGGCTAAACTGTGAATAAATAAACTCTGTAATTTATCTTTGGGGAGATATTCTATATCTGACTCTGGATAGGGTAAAAAATCGTATTGTTGGCGAATTTTTTCGTTGAGATGGACAGAGTCCGAAGATGAGGGATTCATGGTTAATTCCTCGGCGGTGGTAGTTCTCCGAGTAGGGTTGGGGAAGATTTTTGATGGGAGTATTGAAGCTGGCATGGAACTATTGTCCCACCGGGTCCCCCCAGGAGTATCGTCGCCGCGATTGCGTTTCACCCACGAGTTCGAGATGGATCGTAGTGGTTCCACAATGCTATACACACCAGCTAAGACTTTGAAAGTTAAATCACCTTCAAGACTGCATAGATTTTTTGAGGTTTAAAGATGAGGTCAAGCGGACGGTCTGTTAGTACACTTCGGCTCCATACATTACTGCACTTCCACCTTGTGCCTATGAACGGGTGTTCTTCCCGTGACCTTACACCAGAATACTCATCTTGAGGTGGGCTTCCCACTTAGATGCTTTCAGCGGTTATCCTCTCCGTACTTGGCTACCCAGCGTTTACCGTTGGCACGATAACTGGTACACCAGCGGTACGTCCTTCCCGGTCCTCTCGTACTAAGGAAGGCTCCTCTCAATATTCTCACGCCTGCACCGGATATGGACCGAACTGTCTCACGACGTTCTGAACCCAGCTCACGTACCGCTTTAATGGGCGAACAGCCCAACCCTTGGGACGTACTTCCGCCCCAGGTTGCGATGAGCCGACATCGAGGTGCCAAACCTCCCCGTCGATGTGAACTCTTGGGGGAGATCAGCCTGTTATCCCTAGAGTAACTTTTATCCGTTGAGCGACGGCCCTTCCACACAGCACCGTCGGATCACTAAGACCGTGTTTCCACCCTGCTCGACTTGTCCGTCTCGCAGTCAAGCTCCCTTCTGCCTTTGCACTCTAGGACTGATTTCCAACCAGTCTGAGGGAACCTTTGTACGCCTCCGTTACCTTTTTGGAGGCGACCGCCCCAGTCAAACTACCCACCTGAAACTTTCCTCTTTCGAGTTAGAATTCTAGCTTTCTGAGAGTGGTATCTCACTGTTGGCTCGAGTATCCCCACAAGGATACCTTCAACGCCTCCCACCTATCCTGCGCACAGCAAGCCCGAACACAATTCCAAGCTATAGTAAAGCTTCATAGGGTCTTTCTGTCCAAGTGCAGGTAGTCCGTATCTTCACAGACATTCCTATTTCGCCGAGTCTCTCTCCGAGACAGTGCCCAGATCGTTACGCCTTTCGTGCGGGTCGGAACTTACCCGACAAGGAATTTCGCTACCTTAGGACCGTTATAGTTACGGCCGCCGTTCACCGGGGCTTCAGTCGCTAGCTTCATCCGAAGACTGACCAACTTCTTTAACCTTCCGGCACTGGGCAGGCGTCAGCCCCTATACCTCCTCTTTCGAGTTTGCAGAGACCTATGTTTTTGCTAAACAGTCGCCTGGGCCTCTTCACTGCGACCACCTCTCGGTGGCACCCCTTCTCCCGAAGTTACGGGGTCATTTTGCCGAGTTCCTTAGAGAGAGTTATCTCGCTCCCCTTAGTATTCTCTACTTGCCTACCTGTGTCGGTTTCGGGTACCGGGACTCTATGTTCAACACCATCACAGCTTTTCTTGCCACTATCTTTCCACACGCGCAATAAATTGCTCCCAATCCACTCAGGGTGTGCTTCGTTTTCATGGGTCCCTGTGATGATTCCCATAAAGCCACGCAGGAATATTTACCTGCTTGCCATCGACTACGCTTTTCGCTTCGCCTTAGGTCCGGGCTAACTCTCCACGGACGAGCCTTCTGGAGAAACCCTTGGGCTTTCGGGGTTAAGGATTCTCACCTTAATTTTCGCTACTTAAGCCGACATTCTCACTTCTATACTGTCCACATCTGCTTGCCGCTAATGCTTCACCCTATATAGAACGCTCCCCTACCACTTAATGTTTCCATTGAGTCCATAGCTTCGGTGATTAACTTAGCCCCGTTCATTTTCGGCGCAGGAGCGCTTGACCAGTGAGCTATTACGCACTCTTTCAAGGATTGCTGCTTCTAGGCAAACCTCCTGGTTGTCTAAGCACTCCCACCTCCTTTGTCACTTAGTTAATACTTTGGGACCTTAGCTGATGGTCTGGGCTGTTTCCCTCTTGACGATGAAGCTTATCCCCCACCGTCTCACTAGTGCTATAGTCATGGGTATTCTGAGTTTGTCTCATCTTGGTACCGCTCTCGCAGCCCGCAACGAAACAGTGCTTTACCCCCCATTTCCTGATACACCGCTGCGCCTCAACACATTTCGGGGAGAACCAGCTAGCTCCGGGTTCGATTGGCATTTCACCCCTAACCACAGCTCCTCCGCCAATTTTTCAACATTGGTCGGTTCGGACCTCCACGACCTGTTACGGGCGCTTCATCCTGGCCATGGTTAGATCACCCGGGTTCGGGTCTACAAACAGTGACCAACGCCCTGTTCGGACTCGGTTTCCCTTTGGCTTCGAGTTTTCCTCTTAACCTGCCACTGCCTGTAAGTCGCCGGCTCATTCTTCAACAGGCACACGGTCATCCGTTTAATCGGACTCCCATTGCTTGTAAGCTGATGGTTTCATGTTCTATTTCACTCCCCTCCCGGGGTTCTTTTCACCTTTCCCTCGCGGTACTTTTCACTATCGGTCACACTTTTGTATTTAGCCTTACCTCGTGGTCGAGGCTGATTCACACTGGATTCCACTTATCCCGTGCTACTCGGGATTCACCTCTGCTTCGTCAGTTTTCAACTACAGGACTTTTACCTTCTTTGGTCTAGTTTTCAGCTAGTTCGTTTAACTTTCTTAGTCAGGTATCTGGTGTCCCACGACCCCAGTCTTCGTAAACACTGGTTTAGGCTCCTCCCGCTTCGCTCGCCGCTACTAGGGGAATCACTGTTGTTTTCTGTTCCTCTGGCTACTAAGATGTTTCAGTTCACCAGGTTCGCTCATCACTATTTTCATAGTGTGTTTTTAGGGTTGCCCCATTGGGATACCCCCGGCTCATAGTCTGCTTCCGACTCCCCGGGGCTTTTCGTAGGTTGCTACGTCCTTCTTCGCCAAAGTGTGCCTAGGTATCCACCATCAGCTCTTGTTTGCTTGACCTGTCTGTAATTTCTACAGCTTTACCTCTTTTTTTCTATGCAGTTTTCAAGGTTCTTACTGAACAATGGTTCAGCAGCCATTTTTTTGGTGCTAATTTGTTCTTCTGGTGGAGGTAAGCGGACTCGAACCGCTGACATCCTGCTTGCAAAGCAGGCGCTCTACCAACTGAGCTATACCCCCTTTTTCGGTTTCCTCTTCCCTTTGTGGTTTCCGGTTCTGGGTTCTGGGTTTTTAGTGGGCCATCCTGGACTTGAACCAGGGACCTCACCCTTATCAGGGGTGCGCTCTAACCACCTGAGCTAATAGCCCATCAAACCCCTTTTCATAGTTTGAAAGCCTTTTTCCACTCTTGTGGATTTCCTTTTCGGAAATCTCCCTTTAAGGAGGTGATCCAGCCACACCTTCCGGTACGGCTACCTTGTTACGACTTCACCCTAGTCACTAGTCCCACCTTCGGCATCCTCCTCCTTACGGTTGGAGTAACGACTTCGGGCGTGACCAACTTCCATGGTGTGACGGGCGGTGTGTACAAGACCCGGGAACGGATTCACCGCAGTATGCTGACCTGCGATTACTAGCGATTCCTCCTTCATGCAGGCGAGTTTCAGCCTGCAATCTGAACTGGGGCTGAGTTTGCTGGGATTCGCTTCACTTCGCAGTTTCGCTTCCCTTTGTCTCAACCATTGTAGTACGTGTGTAGCCCAAGACGTAAGGGGCATGCTGACTTGACGTCATCCCCACCTTCCTCCGAGTTCTCCCCGGCGGTCTCCCTAGAGTCCCCAACTTAATGCTGGCAACTAAGGACGAGGGTTGCGCTCGTTGCGGGACTTAACCCAACATCTCACGACACGAGCTGACGACAGCCATGCACCACCTGTCTCTGCGTTCCCTAAGGCACTCTTAGGTTTCCCTAAAATTCGCAGGATGTCAAGCCTTGGTAAGGTTCTTCGCGTTGCATCGAATTAAACCACATACTCCACCGCTTGTGCGGGTCCCCGTCAATTCCTTTGAGTTTCACACTTGCGTGCGTACTCCCCAGGCGGGATACTTAACGCGTTTGCTTCGGCACAGTCTGGGTCGATACAGACTACACCTAGTATCCATCGTTTACCGCTAGGACTACAGGGGTATCTAATCCCTTTCGCTACCCTAGCTTTCGTCCCTCAGTGTCAGTATATGCCCAGTAGAGCGCCTTCGCCACTGGTGTTCTTCCCAATCTCTACGCATTTCACCGCTACACTGGGAATTCCCTCTACCCCTACTATACTCTAGCTCTTCAGTTTCCACCGCCGGCCCGAAGTTGAGCTTCGGTCTTTGACAGCAGACTTGAATTGCCACCTACGGACTCTTTACGCCCAATGATTCCGGATAACGCTTGCATCCTCCGTATTACCGCGGCTGCTGGCACGGAGTTAGCCGATGCTTACATTAGGTACCGTCACTTTCTTCTTCCCTAAGTTTTGAGGTTTACAACCCAAGAGCCTTCCTCCCTCACGCGGTATTGCTCCGTCAGGCTTTCGCCCATTGCGGAAAATTCCCCACTGCTGCCTCCCGTAGGAGTCTGGGCCGTGTCTCAGTCCCAGTGTGGCTGCTCATCCTCTCAGACCAGCTACTGATCGTCGCCATGGTAGGCTTTTACCCCACCATCTAGCTAATCAGACGCGAGCTCCTCTTCAGGCGATTAATCTTTTACTTTTCAGCTCATCGGGTATTAGCAGTAGTTTCCCACTGTTGTCCCCGACCTTAAGGCAGATTCTCACGCGTTCCTCACCCGTCCGCCACTATCACCGAAGTGACCGTTCGACTTGCATGTGTTAGGCATACCGCCAGCGTTCATCCTGAGCCAGGATCAAACTCTCCATTGTAGTCTTTCTTCACCTTTTTCTGGTTCTGTCTGACTTTTGAAGTAGTTTTACTTGCTCTTCTACAATTAAAATTGAGTTAAAACTTAATTTTAAGATTTTCTTTAAAGTTCTTTCACAAGGGTGTTTTATTTGAAAATGGCTTTCAAACTATTGAATTGTCGAGGTTCTTGGTGCGTTAGACTGAGGTGTTGACCTCAACCGCACATCTACTAATATAACTTACCATTCTCTAATTAGCAACTTTTTTTTGCAAAAAATTTTGAAAATCTCAAGTTATTAGGGCTGCATCTTCTTGTTGATAAGGGTTTTAGGACTTCATTTTCAATTTATTGTGAGGGACTGAATCATTAATTCATAGCAAACAAAATGCGATTACCCTGGGGTGATGTCGAGTCGAGATACACTATTATTAATAATATTCAAATTTATTCTCAGCTTTTTTGGGATTTGTGGTACTTTTTTTCATCGAACTCACGCTAGGTTAACAGGGAGCTGAACTTGGTGCAATCTTGGCGCAATAAATTTTATGAGTAATAATATTTCTCAGCAAGGTATAACATTACCTATTTTTCGTATACGGAATATTACTAAAGTCTACGAGATGGGAGAAGTTTCGGTTCAGGCCTTAAAAAACGTCAGTCTCGATTTATACCCAGGAGAATTGTTAGTCTTATTAGGGGCTTCTGGTAGCGGAAAATCTACTTTATTGAATATTCTAGGTGGTTTAGATATCCCTACCAGTGGACAGGTCATTTTTGCCCATCGAGATCTGACTAAAGCAGGAGATCAGGCTTTGACTAGCTTTAGACGCAAATATGTTGGCTTTGTCTTTCAATTTTATAATTTAATTCCTAGTCTAACAGCAAAAGAAAATGTGGCTTTAGTTACCGAAATAGCTGACTATCCCATGAGACCAAGTGAAGCATTAAGATTAGTCGGATTAGAACATCGCCTCAATCATTTTCCCGCTCAACTATCAGGAGGAGAACAACAACGAGTCGCAATCGCCCGTGCTATTGCTAAACGTCCCCAAGTATTGCTCTGTGATGAACCTACAGGGGCATTGGATTTTCAAACAGGGAAGTTGGTGTTGCAAGTATTAGAGCGAGTGAATCGAGAATTGGGCACAACTACTGCTTTGATTACTCACAATGCAGGGATTGCAGCGATGAGCGATCGAGTTATTACTATGCGTAGCGGGGAGATTATTCGCATCGAGTGTCATCAAACCAAAGTTGCACCAGAGGATTTGCAATGGTAATTGTCAAAAATAATTGCGATCGCCCTTAAACGAAAACTTTTCCATGTACTGAAATTAGGGGGCGTCCGCGATTTGAGACGATAATTCCACTGAGGGCAGATTGATCTTTACTTAAAAATAGTTATTATTAGAGAAAAGTTGGCGTGAGCGAAAGATTAAACACTGTGACGATAAAACCAGATTGGCTAAGGGTAAAAGCACCGCAAATTCAAAGGGTTGGTAGCGTTAAGGATATTTTGCGGGATTTGAACTTAAATACAGTGTGTGAGGAAGCATCTTGTCCAAATATGGGTGAGTGTTTTAACTCCGGTACTGCTACATTTTTAATTATGGGTCCTTCTTGTACCCGTGCTTGTCCTTATTGTGACATCGATTTTGATAAAACCCCCAGGGAACTTGATAGTACAGAGCCATTACGGTTAGCAAGAGCGGTAAAAAAGCTTAATCTGAATCATGTGGTCATTACGTCCGTGAATCGGGATGACTTAGCAGATGGTGGTGCTAGTCAATTCGTGTCTTGTATTACAGAAACTAGACAATTATCGCCAAATACCACTATTGAGGTTTTAATCCCTGATTTATGTGGCAATTGGAAAGCTTTAGAAACTATTTTACAGGCTCAACCAGAGGTTTTAAATCATAACACAGAAACCATCTCCAGATTATATCGTAAAGTTCGCCCTCAAGGGGAATATGATCGCTCCCTGGAGTTATTGAAGAAAACCAGGGAATTATGCCCCAAAACCTATATAAAGTCAGGGATTATGGTAGGTTTAGGAGAAACCGACGCAGAAGTAAAACAAGTAATGGAAGATTTACGGAAAGTTGACTGCGATATTCTCACCATTGGACAATATTTACAACCATCTCAACATCATTTAGAGGTAAAAGAATTTGTCACCCCAGCACAATTTAATTCTTGGGCAGAATATGGAGCAAAATTAGGATTTTTACAAGTAGTCTCATCTCCCCTTACCCGTAGTTCTTATCACGCGGAAGAAGTGAGAAAATTAATGCAACTTTATCCTCGTAGTTAGGAGAGTTTGGAGTTGTCCCAGAGGAGTTTGACAAGGATTATTTTTAATAATGTGATCGCCCGGATTAACTATTGTGGTTTTTCTCTTTATCTTCAAAGGTTTTGGATTTATAACTCCTAACTTAAGTGGAAAGTTGGATTTTTGAACCAGTTTCTGTTTTATATACTTCTATTCTCGTCTGAAATGCCTCCTTAAATTGTGGCATGTGAGTTACTGTCAAGATACAAGCAAAATCTTCGGCAATAGCATTTAAAGCAGCAATTAGGCGATCGCAACCTTCAGAATCTTGAGTCCCAAAACCTTCATCAATAATCAATAATTGTAGTGCTGTACCGGATCTTTGGGCTAAAATACGAGACAAGGCTAAACGAATAGCGAAATTAATCCGGAATGCCTCACCACCGGAATAAGTTTCATAGGATCTTGTCCCTTGAGCATCAGAAATGATAATTTCTAAGGTGTCTTTGAACTGAGAAGAGGAGGATTTACTACGACTCGATTTAGGTTTTTGAGTTAAAAATTGAACATTTAATTGTCCACCAGTCAAACGAGATAAAATATTATTTGCTTCTGTTTCTAGTTCAGGTAAGATATTCTCAATCATTAGAGACTGAATACCGTTTTTGCCAAAGGCAATTCCTAATTCTTGATAAATACGGTAGTTTTTCTGGGATTCTTGTAATGTCTTTTCTAATTTTTCTCTTTCATTTTCTCTATCTTTTAAATTAGTTAAAGATTGTTCTAATCCGCCTTTTTTTCTTAATAAGTTATTAATATTTTCTCGATATTGAGAGCATTCTCTGGTTAAACTATTTAATTCTTGACTATAATCTGTAAGTTGAAATAATTGTTCATTAATAATATTAAATTCTTGTTCCCCTGTGATTTTTTCCCGTTGATAATTTTCCAAACTGGCTATTAATTGATGTAATTTTTCTATCAATTGAGGATGTTGTTTTTGAGCCTGTTGTAACTCTGCATATTTAAGTTGATAACTTTGTAAACTTTGTAAATTATTTCTCACATTATTGTGATAACCGCTGTCATAGTTAACAGTTCTAATTTGAGTTTCAATATCATTTATTTCTAATTGGATAGGAGAGTTGTTTGTTAGTTTCCGTAAGTCTATTTCTAACTGATGAATTTGGGATTCTGACCCTGGTTTTTGCTTTAATAACTTATCTAAGTCTTTTTGGGCATCTTTAATTTTTAACTGTTGAAATTCTATTTTTCTTAAATTAGATTCCTCTTGTCTTACTAAAGCATGATCTTTTTCATTATAGTTTAATTTTAGGATTTTTTCCTCAATATTAATTAGCTCTGAATGTAAGGATTGAGAATAATTCTCGGTATCTAACAATTTTATTAATTCAGCCTTTTGTTGTTGAATTTCCTCGTATTGACTATAAATATCTTCTGTTAAATCTAATTGATTTTCGAGTTTAGCATAATCTTGTTTTAAACTATTTTCATTGGCTAATTCTTCATTTAATTTTCCATATTCATTTCTTAACTTTTCTAACTCTCTTTTACAGTTAACAATTTCCGTTTCATAATGCCAGGATTCCGATTCTATTTGTTTTTCTTCTTCCCTAGTTTTGCTGATAACATGAGCTAAGTGATTCTCGTCTAATTCCCTTTCGCATAATGGGCAAATAGCATGATCTTTATTTAACATTTCTAGCTTATTATTTAATTTCAAAATTTGCTTAGCTAAACTTTTTTGTTGATCAATATATCGTTGAATTAAACCTTTTTTTTCCTCTCCTTTTTCTTGGATTCTTTTTTGATAATTTCTGTTATCTTCTAATTTTTTTAGCCGTTTTTCTAATGTAAAAAATTTTTGTCTTTTACTCGGTACTTCTGCTAATGTAGCTTCCATAGTTAATTCTTTTTCTTGTAACTGCTCTAATTTAGCCTGTAATCTTACCTTTTCTCTTTCTAATGCGGTTTTAATATTTTGTTGTTGTTGCAAGAAAGGAGTAATTTCTAGTTGAATTTTATCTAATTCATTTAATCTTTGACGCAAAACATTGAGTCTTTCTAAATCGGAGGTTAAATCATTACTTTTGCTAATAATTTTTCGTAATTCTTTCTCCTGTTTAAGCAAATTTTCAAGGTTGGTTTTTTCCCTTTGAATTGCTAAAATTAAATTATTGCTTTCTTCTCTTAATTTTCGCTCTAACTTTTGCTTTGTTCCTAATAATTGTTGATAGGCAGTAAATTTTTGACTGAATTCTTTATCCTCTTCTATTAAACTCTGTAATTTTTCGTATTTTAATAAAATATCTTTTTCTTGTTCCAAAATAATACTTAAATTATTAACTTCAGTGTCAACATTAATCCTTTCTGTTTCTAGTTGTTGAATTTTCCACAAAATATTATCTAGTTGATTTTGTTGCCAGGTTAATCTTTTTTTCAATGTTTCTCGTTGATTATATAAATTTTTAATAGCTTCTAATTTTGCTATTTTTTCTTGTTCTAAAGATTGAAAATATTCTAAATCTTTATGATTATTTTTTAACTCTAATTTAATAGCTTCTTTTTCTTCTAATTTACTTTCAACATCCTCTATTTGTTGACTTATATCTTCACTGCGAATTTTATATTGTTTAGCTAAATCTTTAGATTCTTCTGCCAATGTTTCATATTGATCTAACTTTAATAAATCTGCAAGAATTTTTTTTCTTTCCGTTGGTTTTCGTAACATAAATTCATCGGCTCTACCCTGCCTTAAATAGGCAGAATTAATGAAGGTATCATAGTCAATTTTTAGACATTTGATAATGTGTTTTTGAGTATCAGTGATATTTTTTCCTGAGAGGGATTTATAACCACTATTATTAATGATTTGAAAATCCAAAGTGCCGCTTCCTTTTTTTTGACGAGTGCGAATGACTCTGTAATATTCATTATTATAAATAAACTCGAAATCCACCCTGGCATTTTTTTCTCCTAAATAAATAACATCATCCTCTGTGGTAGTACGAGTTTTACCCCAAATTGCCCAAGTAATCGCTTCTAAGAGAGAGGATTTTCCAGCACCGTTTGCACCACAAATACAGGCAGTATGTAGGCCAGAAAAATCTAATGTTGCTTGACGATAACTAAGAAAATTTTGAAGGGTTAATTGGCGAGGAATCATAATAGATCAGTAATAAGTAATAGGTTATGAATTGTTGCTTTTTATTTGATTGATATTATTTGTTTTTTCTCCCGTACTGAGCATCTTCTCATTGAGATCGAATATATAATTAACTTTATTTACCTACTTATGAAATACTTTTTTCTGGCGGAAGGATGGACTTATAATCGGATTTGGGAAAGGGGCGGTATTTGGAATGAAAATGTTTGGCGCAGAAAACCCCATATTCAAAGTTTACCCCTTGGGATGATAGAAAATAACCAAGTTTTATGGTTACATGAGGTAGAAGATACTATAATGATGGTGGAAGTTATTCCCATTAATGAAAATGCCAAACTATCTCTAAATATTGGTCAGGTGGTGTTAAAAAGATTAATAGATACGGAACAAGTAATTCAATCTCTTCTCAACGCACAACAAATTTTTAAATCATCTTAAACTTATATATATTCTCAATTACCTTTATCCAACCCTGTGCTAAGGATGTCAAGATGAGATCGCCTTTTTCTTTTGTGGCTACTGTTGGGTCTCCCATAACACCACTTTCGCTTACTTCTCTGGTTAACCATGCAAAAGGTAGATTTCCTTCCATAGATAATAAACTATCGGGTGTTAAATTACGGGGATATTCTTTTACCGCTAAATCCATTCTCACCTGATTCGGTAATAAAGCCAACATCAAACTAGTTTCTGCATCTCCGGCATGAATGCCTAATTTTTTCTCTTCCTCCGTCAACAAGTCATTAGTGATATTTGGTACTTTCCAAGTAAAGAGTGGAAAAATCGCTAAATCTGGAAATTTTTGGTGTAAGTCTCGTGCTACGACTTCCATGACTTGCGGTTGTCCGCCATGAGAATTCATTAAGACTAATTTGCGAAAACCGGCATTATAAATACTTGTTGCCGTTTCTTCTATTAAAGAATATAGCGTAGTCATTGATAGGCTAATTGTACCAGCAAAGCCTTCATGTTCATTAGATTTACCAGAATAAAGGGTAGGTAAGGCATAAGCCGGAATATCAGGATTTAACAAACTTAAAGCCTTTCCTAATACTCCTTGGCTGATAGCTGAGTCCACAATTAAGGGTAAATGATAGCCGTGTTGTTCAACGGCACCGATGGGTTGGATAATGACAGTATTCTCTTTTTTTTTCATCGTCTCAATTTCTTGCCATGTCAAATAAGCAAAAAATCTTTCGGGGGGAATAAAACCGTGAATCATAATAGTTTAAGATAAGGAAACAGAAAATAAGATATAGCCTACAGTGAATCATGAATAGGCGAAAAAAGGAGTGAGAGGAGGAGAGTAAAGTTAACGGTTATAATACTATAACTAATACTAACAATAGTAGAAGTCAAAAAAAAAAATCATGATGGACTCTTCCTTAATTCTTTCTCGGGTAGAAGAAAGTTTAAAATCATCACCTGATTATCATATAACAAGTTTCACATCTTAATGCCTACATTAACAACCGCAAATATAAATTTTCCTTTGACCGCCGTTATTGGGCAACAAGCCATAAAAACCGCTTTGTTACTCGCCGCCGTTGATCCCGGATTGGGAGGAGTGGCGATCGCAGGCAAACGGGGTACGGCTAAGTCCGTCATGGCTAGAGGTATTCATGCTTTATTGCCACCCATCGAAGTAATCAAAGATAATCCCTTCAACTGTGATCCCCAAAACTCCCAAGATTGGGACAGTGATACCTGGAATTTATACGCCCATACTCCCCCCGCTCAAATCCCGACGGAAGTAATCCCTGCACCTTTTATACAAATACCCTTAGGAGTCACAGAAGATCGCCTTTTAGGTTCAGTAGATGTGGAAGAATCCGTTAAACGGGGGGAACCCATATTTCAACCCGGATTATTAGCCCAAGCTCATCGAGGGGTTTTATATATAGATGAAATTAACCTGTTAGATGATCAAATTGCCAACCAACTTTTAACCGTCTTAACCGATGGTAGAAACCAGATTGAAAGGGAAGGCATCAGTTTTTCTCACCCCTGTAAACCCTTATTGATTGCTACTTATAACCCAGAAGAAGGAGCATTGAGAGAGCATTTGTTAGATAGAATTGCCATCGCTCTTAGTGCCGATGAAGTATTAACATTAGATAAAAGGGTCCAAGCAGTAGATCAAGTAATTGACTATGCCGCATCCCCATTGAAATTCCTCCATCAGTATGAGGAAGATATGGACGCTCTCAAAACTGAGATTATTCTTGCACGGGAGTGGCTCAAAGAAGTTAAAATAACTCCTGAACAGATTAAATACCTAGTAGAAGAAGCCATCAGAGGAGGAGTTGAAGGGCATCGGGCGGAAATTTTTGCTGTACGGGTAGCCATGGCCGCGGCGGCTTTGGAAGGCAGAAATAACCTCATAGCCGATGATTTGCGCAAAGCTGTTGAATTAGTAATTGTTCCCCGTACAACTATCATTCAACAACCTCCTGAAGATCAAATGCAACCGCCACCAACGCCTCCAGCCCAACCTCAAGATCAAGATGATGGTCAACAAGGGCAAGATGAAGACAATCAAGAACAGGATCAGGATAAAAAAGAGGAAGAAAGCCAAGAACAACAAGAACCCCCCGGCATTCCAGATGAGTTCGTTTTCGATGTGGAAGGGGTCATCTTAGACCCTAGCGTCTTATATTTTGCCCAACAGGCTCAAAGACGGGGTAAATCAGGTGCTCGTAACCTCATTTTTTCTGATGACAGAGGACGTTATATTAAACCCATGCTACCTAAAGGTAAGGTAAAACGTATTGCCGTTGATGCTACCTTAAGGGCAGCTGCACCTTACCAAAAAAGTCGCCGTCTAAGACAACCCGATCGCCGTGTAATTGTGGAGCAAGGAGATTTGAGGTCAAAACGTCTTGCAAGGAAAGCAGGGGCTTTAATTGTCTTTGTGGTGGATGCGTCGGGCTCAATGGCTTTAAACCGGATGCAAGCGGCTAAAGGAGCTGTAATGCGTTTATTGACAGAAGCTTACGAAAATCGAGATCAAGTCGCCTTAATTCCCTTTAGGGGAGAACAAGCCGATGTCCTATTACCTCCAACTCGCTCTATTTCCTTAGCGAAAAGCCGTCTCGAAACTTTACCTTGTGGCGGTGGTTCACCTTTATCCCATGCCTTAAGTCAAGCGGTTCACGTGGGAGTGAATGCACAGATGTCGGGGGATATTGGACAGGTGGTGATTGTAGCTATTACTGATGGACGGGGTAATATACCTTTAGCCCGCTCCTTAGGTGATGAAATCCCAGAGGGCGAAAAACCCGATATTAAGGCAGAATTGCTGGAAATTGCGGGCAAAATCCGAGCTATGGGGATGAAATTGCTGGTTATCGACACCGAAAAGAAATTTGTTTCTACCGGCTTCGGCAAGGAGTTGGCAAAACAAGCAGGAGGTACTTACTATCAGTTACCTAAAGCGACGGATCAGGCGATTGCAAATATGGCCAAGGGTGCCATCGCCGAAATGAAATAGTATCAAATTTTATGAGCGGTACCGGCAAGGCCTATTGGTACACACACACCAGGGATTAGGATTTTTTTACTAATTAGAAATAATGAAAAAACTCGATCGACGTCAACTACTAGCCCTTGTCATGGTTACTACAGGGGAAATTATTGGTAGCTATTTTTGGCAAAATCGTCGGAAAAATAATTTATCTTGGGCCAATTTACCTGATGGGGAAGGCAAGGTTTATCAAAGTAAAAATGGTTTACTAGAAGTAGATTTAATAGCAGGTTATAGTGATGTAATAATTGATAATCAAAAAGTCTCTTTACTAACTTACAATGGACAAATTCCTGCCCCCCGTTTAGAAGCTAAAGCAGGAGACAAAGTTAAAATCAAATTTATCAATAAACTAAATCAACCCACTAATTTACATTATCACGGCTTACATATTTCCCCGACGGGTAATGCAGATAATGTCTTTTTGGAAATACAACCAAATCAAATGTTTCTTTACGAATTTATTATCCCTGATAATCACGACAGTATCACTGCATGGTATCATCCTCACCTCCACGGATATGTCGCCGAACAACTTTCAGGAGGATTAGCTGGCTTATTTATTATCCGAGGAAAATTAGACGAAATACCTGAAATCAAGTCAGCAAAAGAAGAATTTGTGGTTTTACAAGACTTTGCGGTTGATAATAATGGTAGATTAATCAATTCTCAGATGATGCCATTGATGATGGGAAGAGAAGGAGACTTAATTACTGTCAATGGCAAAATTAACCCTAATTTTACCTTATCTCAAGGGCAATTATTAAGATTAAGAATACTTAATGCTTCTACCTCTCGTTTTTATAATCTTTCTTTAGAAAATAATTCATTTTATTTGATTGCCACTGATGGACGTGCAATTGATTCACCCCAACAAATGAGGCAATTACTCTTAACTCCGGGACAACGAGCAGAAATTCTAGTCAAAGGAGATAGTAATTTAAAACAATTACGCCTCTTAAATTTACCTTATAACCGAGGTGGTATGGGTATGATGGGCGGAATGGGCATGATGGGAGGCGGAATGATGGGCAGAAGAAGAGATTATGATTATAATTCACCAAACATTCTTGCCACGATTAATTTTAATAGTGATAGTCAGGAAATTAAACCTATTTCTTTGCCCACTAAACTAGCATCTATCACCAGTTTACCAACACCTAGTCGAGTTAGAAGTTTTACTCTTAATCATGGAATGGCACCGAGAATGGGCATGATATTTTTGATTAATGGACAACCATATAATCATCAACGGATTGATACAGAAGTTAAATTGAATACGGTGGAAGAATGGGAATTGATTAATACGGGTGTTATGGATCATCCTTTCCATATTCATGTTAATTCATTTCAGGTAGTTAGCCGTAACGGTGTTCAAGAAAGTTATCCGGCTTGGCGTGATACTGTGTTGGTACCTCGTGGAGAAAGAGTAAAAATTCGCATTCGGTTTGCTGATTTTACTGGTAAGACAGTTTATCATTGTCATATTTTAGATCATGAAGATTTAGGGATGATGGGTAATTTACAAATAGGCTGATTTGGACGTAATTTTTCTGTGCTCAAGATTTTTACTTCAGGCATGATTGACTCAACCAGATCTGAAGCCATCGCCGGGTGAACGAAATTTTAGGTGGGAAGTATAAATCCATCACAATGAGGTCTGATAATCAAACTATTTTTCCCAATGCTCAAATTGTTTTTGTAATTTGAGCAATTTTGCTTTCTTTTACATTTCTTTACAAAAATCCGAAAAATTGTAAAAAATTCAAGAAAAACTATAATTTTTAGTCATTTCAGCGTTTAATCATGTAATATCAGATCTAGTGTCAAAAACAGTAAAACATTCATTTGATGGTAATTTCAGCTAATTAATATCATTGACTCTGTTTTTATGACCATAATGTTAAATCAATTGGAGATTAATTTATGAACAAAGGCGAATTAGTAGATGCAGTGGCGGCTAAGGCTGATGTCACGAAAAAACAGGCTGATACCGTTATTAGTGCGGTAGTTGAATCCATTATGGAAGCGGTTTCTGCTGGTGAAAAAGTAACTTTAGTGGGTTTTGGTTCTTTTGAAAGTCGTGACAGAAAAGCACGTGAAGGACGTAACCCCAAAACTGGAGAAAAAATGGAAATTCCGGCAACTAAAGTTCCTGCTTTTTCTGCTGGTAAACTTTTCAAAGAAAGAGTTGCACCTCCTAAGTCTTAATTTCTTTTGAGGGAATAGAGAATGGGTAAGGGGGAAACAGTGTACAGTCCATAATATACTGTTTTTAAAATTACTCTTTACCCTTTACTTATTTTATTGTTTAGACCAACTCACGGAGGAAATTTAGATTGGGCAGTCAGTCTCGTTAACTGCCCTATTTCTGCCCTTGTGGATTTTTCTGCTAGCATTAACCCTCTTGGTCCTCCAGATAGTGCGATCGCTGCTATTACTGAGGGCATCGTTCAATTGCAACATTATCCTAACCCTGACTATTCCCGATTTCGTCAAGCCATCGGAAATCATCATCATATCGAATTTGATAAGGTTTTACCTAGTAATGGGGCGGCGGAATTGTTGACATGGGTAGGGTGGGAAGCCCATAATTTACAAGGAGTTTTACTTCCTTCTCCTTGTTTTGCCGATTATAAACGGGCGTTACAAACTTTCAATCTTCCTTGCCAATTCTACAATTTGGGAGATTTAGAAAAAGGATTAAATCATAGTAAGAATGTTGCTTTGTTAATCAATAATCCCCATAATCCCACGGGGAAACTTTGGCGTCAAAACACCCTTATTCCCTATTTACATCAATTCCCCTTGGTGATTGTCGATGAGGCGTTCATGGACTTTTTGCCACCAAATAAGCAAGAAAGTTTAATAGACTTAGTCAAAGACTATGATAATTTAATTATTCTACGGTCCCTCACTAAATTTTATAGTTTGCCGGGCTTAAGAATCGGTTACGGCATCACTAATCCTGAGAGAGTTAAGCGTTGGCAAAAATGGCGAGATCCCTGGAGCGTAAATTCTCTGGCTGTTTTAGCCGGAATAGCCGCCTTGGGGGATATTGATTTTCAAAAAAAAACATGGCAGTGGTTAAAACCGACCAAGGCAAAATTGGCCGAAGAATTAGCCAAAATTCAAGGACTAAGACCCCTTCCCAGTAGTGCTAACTTTATCCTAGTGCAAACGGAAATACCCGGCACAAAAATACAGTTACAGTTACTGCAAAAAGAGCAGATATTGATTCGTGACTGTGTTAGTTTTCCCGAATTAGGCGAAAAATACTTCCGCATTGCCGTGAAAAAAGAGGAGGAAAATCAAAGATTGACAAATGCCATGGCAAAAATTTATCCACAAGACCCCTAGTGGTCTTTCTGCACTGAGGCGAGAGGCTATTGAAGAGATTATAAATCAAATCTTCACAAATTAAAATTGAAATCAATTTCAGCCCCTGCCAACTATCACTCATGTCCTATTTCCCGACTCTCTAAAAAAGTCTATTGATTGAGCAACATCTAATTCGGGTTAGTCAAATCGGCAGAAGCTGAAAACCTCGCAATATAACAAATCATTTGCTTAATAGTAACTCCGAACTGTCATTAATTAATCTTCATCCCAATTTTCACAGGCAATTAAATCGCCAATTTGATCCCTGAGAAGATAGTCTGATTGTTCCAATTCGCACTCGACACAAACCCACTCTCTGGCAGGGATATATTGACAAAGGATATAAATAGGTTGATGGCGACTAACCGTCCCCGCTTCCACTAAATGTCGCGCTTCGTCTTTAATCATCTCGATGGAGTAATCCGCTGCAGTTTTTTCTAAAGTTTTCATCTGCTTTTCCCCATAAACTTATTTGACCAACTCTAATATAGCCTAACAAAGGGGGATCGTAAAGACTTACGTTATGTATCTTTAACTACATTTTTTATCATTATTCTCAGAAACTGCTTTTAATAGTAGTAATTTCTGTTATTTTCGTTACAAAAAATCACCTTTATCAATGTCATAGTTTGTTGACAAACCCAAAAGCTCTTGACAGCATAGACTTTGAGCCTGGGACATTTGACCATAACTAAACACCCAAGGAATTTTTGACTGAAGACGTTGCCAAAACTAATCTAAAATGTAGGGACTACCGTAGATGATAATAGCTTTAAGGCGATATCGATGGTTTCTCCAACCGTGCACAAAGTCGAATGGCAAATGGCAAAGAAAATAATTGTTAACGGTCAATTGTCCATGGTCAATTCTTTTTTACATTTGAGACTGTAAATAGTTAGGTAAGCCAATTTTATCAATCAATCCTAACTGTTTTTCTAACCAGTAAGCATGATCTTCTTCTGTATCCCCTAAAATAACTCTCAATATCTCTCTGGTTTGGTAGTCTTGTTCCTCTTCACAAATGACGATCGCCTCTTTTAAATCAGCAATCACTTTGTACTCTAAATCAAGATCACTTTGGAGCATTTCTGGCACATTAGAACCAATTTTTAATGCTTCTTGAACGGATAAATCGGGGGTGGTTTCTAAAAATAACAAGCGCTTAATCAACATATCTGCGTGTTGGGTTTCATCGTGCATTTCATGATCAATACGCTCATAAAGTTTAGTTAAACCCCAATCATCGTACATCCGAGAATGGGTAAAATATTGATCTCTAGCGGATAACTCACCACATAACAGTTTCTGTAATTGTTGAATAACTTTTTCATTCCCTTTCATTAAAGCACTCCAAAATATATGAAAAATAGATAATTAAATCATTGACTGCAGATAATTTTCAACACCAGCATTAGCCATTAACCACTGTTGAGACTCTAACCAATCAATTTCTTCCTGTGTTTCCTCTAATAATTCCGTTAATAAATCTCGACTCACATAGTCTTGTAAAGATTCACAAAGATTGATAGAAGAAAGGAGAGCATCCCCTATTCCCATTGTTATAGTTAAATCATTGGCGATTATTTCTGGTACGTTTTCACCGATGATTAATTTGCCTAAACTTTGTAGGTTGGGTAAACCTTCGAGAAAAAAGACACGTTCAATAATTTTGTCCGCCTGTTTCATTAACTTAATGGAGTAACGGTACTCATAATCATTAAGTTTATTCAAGCCCCAACTTTTACACATTCTAGCGTGGAGAAAAAATTGATTTATAGCCGTTAATTTCAGCTCTAAAACCCGATTAAGTTGAAGTTTAACTTCTTGATTTCCTTCCATATACAGTCTTATTCATTTAGTTATCTTATTATAATCGGTAAGTTGATCGTTATCAGCTCAAAAAAAACAATTATTAAAAATCATGGGTTATTTTGATACACTAATCGACAAATTTGGTGAAGATAAAGAGTTAGAACTGGTTTTTGGGAAACATATTCACTGGGGTTATTGGGAAAATCCGTCCACAGCTACAGGCACTTTAACAGATTTTGCCATCGCCGCTAATAATCTTTCTAAATTAGTTATAGAAACGGCAAAAATTAGCGATGGAGTTAGTATTCTCGATGCGGGTTGCGGTTTTGGCGGCACAATTGACTTGCTTAACAATACCTTTAGCAACTTGAACTTATTCGGCGTAAATATTGACAATGCCCAGGTAGAAAGGGCCACAGAACTTATCGTTCCACAAAATAATAATCAAATTCAATTTATTAATGGTAATGCCTGTGATTTAAGTGATTTTAGCGAATTATTTGACTATGCAATTGCCTTAGAATGTATTTTTGCATTTCCTAGCCGAGAAATCTTCTTTCAACAAGTGAGAAAAAACTTAAAATCATCGGGTAAATTAATTGTAGTTGATTTTATTATTAATTCACAAATTAGTCAATTTTGGTCATGGTTTGAAGCTCAAATTCTGAGTCGTTTAATTACCAACACTTACGGCTCAAAAGCTACAACTAAAGTAAAATTTATTGGCATAAAAGACTATGAAAGCATAGGGAATAAAACAGGATTTAAACTAGAAAAAGTAGTCGATATAAATAAAAATGTACAACCTACTTATCCAGTAATTAATAAATTAATTGTCGATAATTTTAATGACTGGGTGACGGCAAAAGGATTAGAAATTTTTAGTCGATTCAACTTAATTAACTATCAAATTTTAGTTTTTCAAGATTCTAATAGCAATTCCATTTAATGCTACACAATTATTAATGTATGAAAAATAAAAAAATCATCACTGAAGTTATTTTAATTTACCTATTATTAACCATTATAGCCCTATTAATGTTATTTCCATTATTATGGTTATTAAGTACTTCTTTTAAATCGGCAGGGGAAGATATTTTTACTTTTCCACCGCAATTTATTCCTCAACAATTTACTTTCGAAAATTTTACCCTAGTTTGGGATAACTATCCTTTTGGACGTTATTTACTTAATAGCAGTATCACTGCCATATTGACTGTTATTTTAAATTTATTATTTTGTTCTTTGGCTGCTTATCCTTTAGCCAGACTAGATTTTGAAGGAAAAGATCTTATTTTCACCCTCGTAATTGCCACGATAATGATCCCTTTTCAAATAGTAATGATACCCCTATATATTTTTGCCGTACAATTCGGATTAAGAAATAACTATTTGGGAATAATTTTACCTAATTTAGCCTCGGCTTTTGGCATTTTTCTATTAAGACAGGCGTTTCAAGGGGTGCCAAAAGAGTTAGAAGAAGCCTCTCGAATCGATGGTTGTAGCGAAATAGGTATTTGGTGGCATATTATGTTACCTGCGGTACGCCCTGCTACTATTACTTTAGCCATTTTCGTTTTTATTGGTGCCTGGAGCGATTTTTTGTGGCCCTTAATCATTCTGGATCGACCAGAATATTATACTTTACCCTTAGGAGTAGCGGGGTTGGCTAGTTCTTTAGATTTGAATTGGCGTTTTATTGCCGCTGGATCTGTCATTTCCATCGCACCTGTTTTATTATTATTTTTATTGTTACAACGCTACATTCTCCCCAGTGATACTAGTAGTGGCGTTAAAGGTTGACACTCTCTTCTTTTGAAGGTACTTCTAGATTTGTATCACCACTTAAACCGAAGGCTTCATGAACGGCTTTTAAGGCTTGGATACCTTGATCTTTGGAAACGACACAACTAATTTTAATTTCTGAGGTAGTAATCATATATATGTTGACATTCTCTTTTGCTAAAGCCTCAAAAAACTTAGCCGCAACCCCTGGAGATCCAATCATCCCTGAACCCACTATACTTACTTTCGCGATGTTGGCATCGACAACTATTTCTCTAAATTTAATCTCGGATTGTAGCTTATAAAGAGCATTTTTGGCTTGTTCAGCATCTCCTTGGGCTACGGTAAAAGCAATATCTCTCATGGGAATGCCATCCACTAAACGGCATCGTTGGGATTGAATAATCATATCCACGCTGATATTTTCCTCCGCTAACACTGTAAAGACCTTCGCTGCCATGCCCGGAACATCTGGTACAAATAAAATAGCTAATTGGGCTTGATTTTGATCAAGGGCAACCCCTCTTACTGGCACTCGCTTACTATTATCTTCCCCTTGATCCTTTAAAATATTGGAACTATCAATGTCAAAGCCTGAACATAACGCGGCGATCGCCTGATCACACTCGTCCTGGTCAACGATACAACTAACCTTGACTTCCGAAGTCGAGATCATTTGAATATTAACCCCTGCTTGGGCTAAAGATTGAAACATTTTTGCCGCAATACCTGGTCTGCCAATCATTCCCGCCCCCGCAATGGCAATTTTAGCGATTTTTTTCTCAACTAAAATATCTGTATTGCCGTTTTCATCGAGAATAGGTGCGATGGCCATGGCCACAGATTCAGCACGGGGTAAAACATCCTTAACCACTGTAAAAGCAATATCATTACTATTGCCCTCGTGAATAGATTGAATAATCAGGTCAACATCGACGTTTTGACGGGCAATTTCCCCAAAAAGTTTCGCCGCAATCCCAGGGCGATCGGCAACCCTTAGAAGGGCAATTTTAGCCTGATCCGAGTCAAACTGAACAGCATCTACTGCCTTAGTAATTTCTAATCCTACAAGAGATCTACCCTGATGGGGCGCAGAAATTACCTTAGTACCGAGATCATCCGTCCAACTGGATTTTACCACCAACGGCATCCCGAAATTACGGGCAATTTCCACCGCACGGGGATGTAAAACTTTTGCACCTAAGCTAGCTAACTCTAGCATCTCATCGCTGGTAATTTCTGTCATTAATTTCGCCGAGGGGACAATACGAGGATCAGTGGTTAAAATACCCGGTACATCGGTATATATTTCGCAAGAATGCGCTTGAAGGGCGACGGCTAAAGCGACAGCTGAAGTATCAGAACCTCCTCTTCCTAAAGTAGTAATTTCTAAGTCTGCTAAGTTAGTAATTCCCTGAAAACCAGCAACGACAACCACTTGACCTTGTTCCAATTCCCGAATAATACGATGGGGGTTAATTTCTAAAATACGGGCTTTACTATAGTTCGCTTCAGTAACAATACCTACTTGTGCCCCTGTTAAAGAAATAGCCGGTTGTCCGATTTCCTGTAATGCCATGCTCAACAAAGAGATAGAAACCTGTTCCCCAGTGGAAAGTAACATATCCATTTCCCGACGACTGGGGTTAGGAGAAATTTCTTGGGCTAATTTGACCAATCCGTCAGTGGTTTTCCCCATAGCGGAAACAACAACAACAACTTGATTTCCCTCCTTCACAGTACGATAAATTCTTTGACTCACAGACTTTATACGACCCGTTGAACCTACCGAACTACCACCATATTTTTGGACAATTAGCGCCATATACGAAGTTTAATTATGATAAAAATTTCCTGATTAATGGTAACAAAATTTGCCACTCTAAAACAACGTATTAATTTTAGCTCCCTACCTCCAAATTTGCAGGAATTAAGAAATTAAAGAAAAAAGTCCCCATTATTGAAGATTTAGGAATGCAATAGGATAACACTGTTACAATAGACATAGCTACACTAAACCCATATTAATTGCAAATTCATGAATGTGTCTTATCCCGTTAAATCCATTGAAAATAAAACCGATTTAATTCCCTGCAAACCACATCACATCGAAGCCGAATTAATCGATACTTGTAAAACCCAAATTTTGGCCAGTGATAAAGCACAAAGAATGTCAGAGTTTTTCAGTTTATTGGGGGATTCTAACCGTTTAAGGATACTCTCGGTATTGGCACAACAAGAGTTGTGTGTGTGCGATTTAGCAGCAACTTTAGACATGAGTGAATCGGCGGTATCTCATCAATTGCGAACTTTAAAAGTAATGCGTTTAGTGGCATACCAAAAAAGAGGCAGAAAAGTTTTTTACCGCCTTTTAGATCATCATGTTTTAGAATTGTACCGTTCCGTTGCCGAACACCTTGACGAAACGGATTAAAGTTTTCAGTGCCCTAAGAAGGGTTAATGGCATTATTTATTACATCCACAGCCACGGTGAGAACAACCTTCTCCATTTTTGTGACCTTCGGCACAGGCGGTAGAACAGAAATAGTGTGCATCTTTTTCCAAAGCACTGCTAATATCAACTATACATAAACAAGAAGGACAAGCACATTTCATTTGGGTAACTGTTGCGGTAGTCATAGGAATTTATCTCCTGAAAAATATTTGATTGAATATCTGAAGGTTCATTCAGATGTTATTTTGATTGTATCTGAAAAATATGAATATGTGTTCAGATATTAAGATTTATCAATAAAATTTTTCATCAGACACTGAAAATCCATTTGGTCTGGACAAAAATGATTTACCATTAGATTCAAATATGGCAAAATAGAACTAAAATATTCAGAATTTTATTCTCGATCAAGATTGGTAATTATAGCAATTAATAATTAACAATTAATAATTAGTATTAAATAAATTTTAAATAATAAATATAATGAAAAAATTTTTACAACAAACCTTAGCTAGTTTTCTGGGGAGTTTGGCCGGATTATTTTTCTTTTTTGCTTTAAGTGGAGGTGGATTATTGATCCTTATTATAGCCTTGTTGTTATCTAATAATACTCCTAAAATTGAAAATCAATCCGCTTTAGTTTTTAATCTTAATAATCAGATAAATGATTATCAATACGATGGTAATTTATTCTCATTATTAAGTAGTAATAAGAATCGATTATTAAGTTTGAGGGAAGTGACTTCTGCTATTAATAAAGCGGCAAAAGATAACCGCATTTCTACTTTATATTTGGATGGTAGTAAAGGAAATATTGTTTCTGGTTATGCCAATTTAACAGAAATAAGAAATGCCCTTGAAAATTTTAAAGCTAGTGGGAAAAAAATTATTGCCTATAATGTTTCTTACAATGAACCAGATTATTTTTTGACTTCTATTGCCGACGAAATTAATCTCAATCCCATCGGTTCAATGGAAATGAATGGTTTTGCTTCTTCAAGATTGTTTTTCGCCTCTGCTTTGGAAAAATATGGTATCGGTGTGCAAGTCATTAGAGTTGGGAAATATAAGTCAGCCATCGAACCTTTTACTCTTAATAACTATAGTCGAGAAAGTGCGATCCAAACCTCTGAATTATTAGCAGATTTATGGGATTCTTATGTAGAAAATATAACAAAAGATCGTTTTTTAAAAATGGGAGAAATTAATAATATTGCTGATAATAAAGGTATTTTACAAGCTAAAGAAGCCAAAGATTTAAAATTAGTTGATCAATTGCGTTATCAGGATGAAATTATTACTCAATTAAAGGAAATCACTAATAATAAAGATAAGGATTCTTTTCGTCAAGTTACTATTCAAGATTATTTAGCGGCCAATTCCCCTAATAACACTAATAATAATCGTCAAATTGCAATTCTTTATCTTGAGGGTACCATTGTTGATGGTGAGGGCAGAATTGGAGAAATAGGAAGTGAACGTTTTACATCTGAAATTAGAAAAATTCGCCAAGATAAAAATATCAAAGGAGTAATTGTCAGAATAAATAGTCCAGGAGGAAGTGCTATAGCCTCAGAATTAATCTTAAGAGAATTACAATTGACGGCGAAGGAAAAACCTTTAGTAGTTTCCATGGGAAATGTAGCGGCATCGGGGGGTTATTGGATAGCAACCGCCGGAGAAAGAATTTTTGCTAGTAATAATACGATAACAGGTTCCATCGGTGTATTTGGGTTATTGTTTAATATGGAAAAAATTGCTAATGATAATGGTATTAATAACAAGGTTATAAAGACTAACAAATTTGCCAATCTCGGTAATAGTTTTAATGCTAAAAGCGAAGCAGAATTAGATATTTTTCAACAAAAAGTAGAAAGCATTTATGAGTTATTTTTAAAAAGAGTTTCTACGGCGAGAAATTTACCCATTCCTCAAGTAGAGGAAATTGCTCAAGGTCGAGTTTGGTCAGGAAAATCAGCTCAAAAAATCGGTTTAGTTGATGAGATTGGAGGACTAGATAAATCTATCGAATATTTAGACGAAAAACTCCAATTAAACAATAATTATAAACTGGTATCTTTCCCGGAAAAAAGAAATTGGCAGGTAGAATTAATTAATCAATTAAATAATAGTAAAATAGCGAATGATGTAACCGATAAAGAAACTTTAGCTAAAATTATTTGGGAATTAAATACAGAGTTAAGTCTTAGGGAAATTATCCAAAATCCTAATCAAGTCTATACGATTTTGCCCTATAAATTAAATATAAAATAATAATATAGCAATCAGGAATCATTCGTAAGAATCAAATAATTGTTTTAGTGAGGTATCAGGTATCAGGTATTAGGTGTCAGGTGTCAGATGTCAAAATACAAGCAACTGACTATTTTTTCCGTTGACTCAGTTTTTCCTTTAGACTATGTAACATGCTGCCAATTTCATCACATTTGTTTAATACTGTATTTTAATAATTCTAATTAAATGTTCTACAAAGATTCTCTCGGATGATATTTCCTTATTTTTTTCTTTTTGTTCTAAGGTTAATTCTCCATTTTTCGGTTTCTTTTTTGGTGTTCTTATTCTTGGTTCACTTATATAGGCTTTATCAGCTTTAAATGTTTGTTTTTCATCAAATTCATCAATATTTTCTCGCCAAATTGTTATGTGAGCTTTTGGACCTGGTTCTCCTGGGACTACATCGACTATATCTTCCCCTTTTGGCAGACAAATTATCTGATTTTTAAATGTGTGCATTTTCTTCTTCCCAGAGTAGTGCTTTTTTTGCTCTTGATAATCGATACTTCTCTCTATTTCTTGTTCTTCACTATCGACAATTAATTCATAATCTGTCAATATTTCTTTGATTTGCTCTTAATTTTCTGGGCACTTTTTTACTTGTTCTAGCAAAGAAGATGGGAATGCTGATTCTAATAATTTTTGCCATTTATGAAACACATTATTGGCCGTACTTTCGCTTACTTTAAACATTAATCCCAACAATTGGAAATTAAGATGATGTCTCAGATAAATTAAGGTGAGAATTATTTGTTCTTCTTGGCTAATTTTCTCTTCTCTTCCACCGCCTAATTTATTGATTCTTATCTTGTTTTTTTCTGCTTCTTGTTTTTCTCTTTCCTCGAGGAGTTTGAGATAATTTATCAAATCTTGTAACTGGTCAGAATCAATACCTAATAATCGTTTAGTTTCTTGAGGATGAAGCTGAATATAACTCCAAGTATAATTGTTCATTAATCTTCAAAATTTTGAGTTAAAAGTTAAAAATATTATACTAATTTTTTGAACTTATTATATTTTGGAGATGTCTATTCGTTTTTTTTAATGTTTTTCGAATAGTTTCTCTCGATACTTTTTCCACATATTGAAGTTCGACCATTTTATCTGCCAGCATTTGAAGTGTCCATTTTGCTTGTCCCATTGAGGTTTCACTACAAGCAATTGCAATTAGATAAGCTTCTTTTTCACCATCGATAATTTTGCTTCGACGATTCTTTTGCTCTCTTCTAGTTAAAGCTGATTCAATCCCTGATTCGACAAATCTTTGCCGCACTCTCTCAATTGTTGCTTGACTAACATTTAAGGCTTCACTGATTTTTAGATCTGTCCAACCGCCTTCTGGTTGATTGACATCTGCTAACAATAGTATTCTGGCATGGTTCATTTTGTAAGCTGCTATTTTTCCTTTCTTGGTTAGCTGCTCGAGTTCAGCTCTTTCGGACTTTGTTAGATCTACGATATATTTTTTTTTGGGCATTTTATGGTCTGAAGTTTGATAACTTCTTCCAGATTAGCTCTTTTTTTATCCCTCAAAACAAAATTGGTGCTCTAGTAGCAGATTTTAAGAAAAGTTAGATCAACTGAAAAGGCTGAATATTGCAGCCAATTTTACCCTTTTAGCTATAATTAACTCCGTGTCTAGTTCTCTGAGGGACCCCAAAGCTATAGGTCAAAACTGATATATACTCTTTCGTGGTTCTTCTCCCGAATCTGATGGTATACTTTGGGTTCTATGGGGTTGGGTGATAGGGAAAATTCAGTTTTTGTTTTCGAGGGCACGAATCAATGCTGATAATAATCTTCCGAGGGATTCACATCTATTTAAAAGAGAATCACTCCGACTGTTCCTCTCTTCTGACTTTACCCTTTTCGAGCAACTAAATAGCATTAGTTTTGCTAATTCATGCCTGTTTGCCAAGCCTTTAGAGCTATCGTATAAAAACTGTATATATTCTTTGTGTTTTTCGAGTTATGTCTGTTAGTCTATTCATTGGGGCAAAGAGAAGTGCGATCGCTCGTCGAATCTGAGAAAAACGCGGATAAAGTATCAGCTTGGGGAAACTGACGGAACGTCCAACGTTAAGATGGATATTTCAATGTTTTCAGGGCATTCATTCTAGTAATAAATCCATGAATGCAAACCGATAGTAAGTCTAACAATGAACGAAAACTAATTTTAAGTTTTTTCCCGATCTCTTGTCATAATTATTATATTTGATCTGGATAACTTATGGGATTTAAGAGTCTAAACATTCTCAATCCTAATACCATAAATACCGAACGCGAAAACTGATACATTTGCTCTGTTCATTTATTCGCATTAAAGATGCCGTTATTGACAATGAGATTTTAATTTAGCAAAGTTCGCGAGTACAAAACGCGAATAAAGAAGATATTGAGTATTATTCTTATGTTTTGTCCCGAATAAGTTGCTTGGTTTTAATACTTTTATCATCTTACAAAGTGACGTGCGGAATGTGGGTTCGCAACTCATTCAGGATTTGAGGGGACTACAAGTATTTATTATGTTAGTGCAAAACTCAGGTTATAATTAGAGTCGCTATTGAAAAACAACCATTCCATGAAAATAGGAATTGTCTGCGAAGGTAAAAAACCACCGGATTCACGAGTAGCTCTGACCCCACAACAATGTGTTGAAATCCAAACTCAATATGATGTTGAATTTATCATTGAGCCAAGTCCGACCCGATGTATTTCAGACGCTCAATACAAAGCGGCTGGACTGATTATCTCGAAGGATTTATCACACTGTCATATCCTCATGGGTATCAAGGAAGTACCTATTGACCAGTTGATTCCCCACAAAACCTACATGTTCTTCTCCCACACTATCAAAGAACAACCCTATAACCGAAAATTATTACAAACCATTTTAGCCAAAAATATTACACTCATTGACTACGAAGTATTGACCCGGCTGGATGGTCAAAGGGCGATTGCTTTCGGACGTTTTGCCGGAATTGTTGGAGCACACAATGGCATGATGGCCTATGGCAAGCGCACTGGAGCATACAACCTAGAACAAATGCACAAATATGATGATTACAGTGCGGCCATTGCCTCTTATCAAACACTCAACCTACCGAAAATGAAAATTGTCCTTACTGGAGGTGGTCGTGTCGCCGGAGGAGCTTCAGAAGTGCTAGACCACATGGGTATTACTAGAGTTAATCCTCAAGAGTTCTTAACTCAGGAGTTCGACCAAGCTGTTTATACTCAGCTCGATTGCTCAGACTATGCTGCACGCAAAGATGGCAGGGCATTTCAGTTCGAGGATTTTGTGGCTAATCCCCAGGAGTATCAATCAATTTTTGCACCTTACACCAAGGTAGCCGATTTGATGATTAATGGAATTTATTGGGATCCCGATGCCCCCAAATTTTTCTCGGCGGAGGAGATGAAAAAAGAAGAATTCAAGCTCCAGGTAATTGCCGATATTACCTGTGATCTTGCCCCCAATGGGTCTATTCCCTCTACGCTTTTGGCTACGACTATTGCCGATCCGGTATTCGGATACGATCCTCAAACAGGCGTTGCCACCGAACCATATCAAGCTCACACCGTAGATATGATGACCATCGACAACTTACCGAATGAGTTGCCTCTTGAGGCCTCCCAATCCTTTGGCGAACAGTTCATCACCAATGTGTTGGCAGAATTGCTCGGGCTAAAAGATACAGGGATGATTGAACGGGCTACCGTAGCAAAAAAGGGGAAATTGGCTAAGCACTTCCAATATCTTCAATCCTATGTTGAAAAGGGAGACTAACAGCTCGCAATTAAAATTTTTGCATTATCAAACCCATGAACCAAAATGAATATAATTATGATAAAAATTAAACCAAGGAAAAAATACTAACACAGGAAAAGTACCCAGAAAAAAAAATAATTTATGCCGTTTAATTATTTGAGATAAAAGTTTAACTGAATAGTTTTTGAAAAACAAGAAAGAAAATAGACAAATAAAAGGAAATGCAAATGCTACAAAAATTGTTTTTACGAAAAACTGTACTTTGGAGAATCAGTGCTGATAATATTTCTCAATAACTAATTTTTTCTGAGAATTATGATAATAAATCTTTACATTGAGCGATCGCTGACTAAATCGCTATAATCTTTGCAGTAGAAAGAGTATAAGCGAAGCATAATTAAATCTTATCGATCAGTTGTTAAGAAGTGTGGAAAGTGGGTTAAAACCATTATTGATTTCATTTTTAAGAACATCCTATCAATACGTGGCAATACTATTTAATTGATTAATTTGGGAAATTTATTCCTATTGATTAGCGGTAATAAATTTGATAACTTCACTGATATTGGTCAAATTTGAGTTTGAGGGGATGCTAGAGTTAAGATAGTTTAATTCTGATGCTACTCTTTTAATTATGCGATCGACGGCTGAATGATGTCTATATTCGCAAACTTGTTTAGCAACAACAATAATAGCTTGGGTATATGAATCGGGATGATGATCATTTTCTAATATTTGTTTCCCTTTTATGCCCATTTGTTGATAGTCATGGGGATTATCTAAAAAGTTTTGTAAATGTTGATGAATATCCTCAACTTCATGATTGTGTCTAACAAAAGCCAAAGCTTCGGGGTTTAAACTACCATACCAACCAGTTTTAGTGACGAGGGAAGGTAAGCCGTGATTCCAAATGCGCAATTGACTCCCAGAAGCCTCTCCCATGGTGGGATAACATAAATTAATGGCCAAATCAGCATGGGATAAGGCAGAATCTAACTCGTTATCGCTGACGAAACCATGAATAGTGACGATATTTTCCAAGCCCAATTCTTCTATTTGTCTGCTAATATAATTTTCGTCCCACAATTGACCATAAATATCTAAGCGAAAACTATCTTTATGTTTAAATTGGGATAAACTTTCTAAAATCACATCTAAACGGCGATTTTTGGCGATAAAACCGAAGATAATCAACTGATAAGGAATTTTTGTGCTTTTTTGATTCTTATTTTTCCCAAAATCATCGCTAGTATATGGTAAAGGAGTATATGCTGTTAACCATTGATTTTGTTGAGATAAGGAAACATAAACCTCTCGATTATGGGTGATTACTCCCAAAGCATTTTCTAAGGCTAAAGGTGTTAAAGGATAATTTTCAGCGATAAATTCCATGGAATAATGTCCATTGAGAAATAATCGAGCGATTTTACCGCCTTTTTCCCCATAAATCTTTTTCATTTGTTGAATATAGTCATTTTTATCGGCATATAACATATAGAAAAAATCTTGTAGTTTATAGTCATGTAAAATAACTAAACCTGGCGATTGTCGGCTAATTCCCCATATATCTCCATGAAAAGTCGCATTATTGCCAATATGGTAAATATTAATATCCCCTTGATTCAACTCAAACCAAGGCATTTTATCTAATTGACACTGTTTTACTGGTGCGTATTTTTCTAATTCTTGATTCCATTCTTCTTGATTTGTCCACAGAGTCACATCACTTTTTTCGTGTAAATAAGGAAGTATTCTCAGGGTATAGTTGGCTATCTCTGTTTTCGCAGGTGGTAAAGGTGAAAACCAATTTATTTTCATATAGTTGTCAGTTTTTCAATAACATTTGACCAAGTGATATTCATACTTTCATAATGTTTTCTGGCATTTTTCCCCATAACCACTGATTGACTACGATTATCCCATAATTGATCCATTGCTTCGGCTAAAGCTTCTGGAGTTGATTCCACAATCATTCCTGTTTCCTGATTCATTAAAAATTCTAAGGGACCTCCAGAATCACTACAAGTAATAACAGGTTTAGAGGATAACATTCCTTCCAAAGTCACATAACCATAATCTTCATCTAAGGGTGGATAAATCACCCCAAGACATTCAGCATAATATTTGAGTTTTTCTTTTTCGGAAATTCTACTCAAAAAAATTACTCGATCTGATATTCCTAGTTTTGCGGACATTTCTTTTAATTCTTCATCATAACGTCCATCGACGGCACTACCCGCAAAAATTACGTTGACGGCATGATGAGTTTTGGCGATCGCATTTAAAACCAATTCTTGTCTTTTTATTTTCGTTAAACGACTGGGGAAAAAGAAGTAACTTTGGGAATTATGACAATAAAACTGATCGGCATTTTTCGGAGGGTGATAAAGAGGAATGGAATCAAAGTTATTATATTTTTTCAATCTTCGAGAGACATTGTGAGAGTTGCTATAAATTTTGCGACACTCAGAAAAAGCATTATTATCGGCATTAATAATAGTATCTCGAATCTGTTGCCCATCGGCATTTTGTGCTAAACCACATATTTGATTATTCCATAAATCATAGGCATCTCGATGTTGATGTAATAACCAAAGTACTTTATTTGGATGAGGAGTCAAATAAGCAGGAAATTTGAGAGGAATCACAAGATCAATTGTTCTACCGCTAGATTCTGTAATATCTAAAAGGCGAAACATTAACATACTATCCAAAATTCTTTGATTGGGATAAGTTTTAAAGGGAATAGTAACCAACTCCGCTTCATGGCCAAATTCCCTGAGCATATTTACTAATGAATCTGCATGAATTTCTGCCCCCCCGATAATAAAAGGTGCATTTACTGATACAACTATAATTTTCATAGATAAAAATATTGATTAAATCTATCTGCTAATTCGCCTCCTCATCAAAGATTACCAGGATTTGGTATGGACTAAATAATTAGAGTTTCTGATTTATCTTTATAGAGGTAAGAGAATTTTTGATTTCATTACTATTTGAAAAATTTTCCTGTTTTGCTTCTAAATAATTAATGTTTTCTACCAACTGCTGATATTTATCTTTTAAATCTGAATCGATAAATTTTAAACTAATTAAGTCTTCCTCAGTATTTTTCTTGATAATTTTTATTTGTTCTAAAAGCATTTGATTAACTTTAACAGACTCTTCTAAAGCCTGTAAAATATTATAATTTACCTCTCTTTGATCTTTAAAGATAAAGTTTAAGATTTTGAAAAATATGAAGGCAAAAGGCTTTAATAAAAAGATGAAAGGAAACTTATGCCATGAATTAGGTAAACTATTTCTTCTTTGTGCCCTAGATTTTGCGGTATTAATGAAACCTTGAAAATATTTAATTTGTTCTTCAAAACAATCCCAGATTAAACCATTATTAGCATCTATTTTCTTTTGTGTTTTTATGTGTTTTATTTCAGAGGTAATTTTTTCTTTAATTCTTTTTATTTCAATATTAGGAGTCTTAATTTCTAACATAAATAATTGTTTTTATTATATATTTATAGCATATAGCAATCCTAAATGATTTGTGAAAAATCAACTAATAATAGAAAATAATAGAAGTCTTATCACTGTTGACTATTGCCTGTTGCCCGTCCGCTGTCTCTTTTTAGATAAGATAATGAAATGATTACAACCCAATTTTGTCTTTTTGTCCAAAATTTAATAAATAGCTAGATTTTTTTTCATTTCAACCGCTTCTCTCTGACTAACTTTTTAGGTTTCTAGCTTAATTGAAAGAAATTTTTAAAGCTAATTTGAGCTTATTTTACTTTCAATCATCATTTTAACTACATCAGGCATTTGATAATGGGCATTCCATCCTAAAATTCTTTGAGCTTTTTCTGGGTTGCCTCTACTTACGGATAAATCCGTTGGACGCAATAATTCAGAATTGGAAGTTACATAATCATACCAGTTAAGATTAAAATAACGAAATGCCTCTTCCACAAAATCTTTTAATGAATAACTTATACCTGTAGCAATGACATAATCATCTGGCTCGTCTTTTTGTAACATTAAATACATTGCTTTTACATATTCTTCAGCCCATCCCCAATCTCTTATAATATTTAGATTTCCTAAATCTAGGTGAGTCGCTTTTTTCTGATAAATGTCAAAGACAGTTTCAACAATTTTTTGAGTGACAAATCTTTTTGATCGTAAAGGTGATTCATGATTAAATAAGATCCCAGAACAAGCAAAAACATTATAGGCTTCTCGATAATTCGCTACTTCCCAAAAGGCGGTAGATTTTGCTACGGCATAAGGACTTCGGGGTCGAAAAGGCGTAGTTTCTTCTGCTGGTTCATCTCCAATATCCCCGAAACACTCACTAGAACTAGCGTTATAATATTTAATGTTTTTCCCTGTAAATCTAATGACTTCGAGAAGATTTAACGTCCCTTTAGCGATGCTTTCTAAAGTTTCTACCGGTTGTTTAAATGATAACCCAACAGAAGTTTGTCCTGCTAAATTATAAATTTCATCTGGTTGAAACTTAACGACTACTTGCAATACACTGCGAAAGTCATTTAATGCCATTGATTCCAATTGAATTTTATCTTTTATACCTAAATATACTAGGTTTTTAAAAGTACATTGTTCTGCATCTCTTGATGTTCCACAAATAAGATAATTTTTGCTTAATAATAATTTAGCTAAATAAGCACCATCCTGTCCTGAAATACCACAAATTAATGCTTTATTCATCTTCTGTTTGATAGATTAGGTTTAATTTATGCAATTATGATTTAATCATTATTTGACGAAATAAATAAACAAACACCTAAAATTACAATGACAAAACAATACCAACATCAAAAAAAAAGGGCGATCATGAGTATTTGCTCAAATAATTATTTTCCCTATGTAAGAATATTATTTAATTCACTTCAAAAATACCATCCTGAATCTGAACTTTTTCTATGTTTAGCGGATAAACAAAATCCTCTTTTTCCCCTCGAAATTGAGAATGTAACCATAGTAGAAGCAGAAAAATTAAATATTCCTCATTTTTATGATTTTGCTTTTCGTTACGATATCATGGAGTTTAACACCGGGGTAAAACCCTTCATGATGCAGTTATTAATTGAACAATATAATTTTGAACAAGTTGTTTATTTAGATCCTGATATTGAATTATTTGCACCTCTCGAATCGGTGTTTTCCGCTTTAAATAATGGTTCAGATTTTGTTATCACTCCCCATATTACTAAACCCTCAGAAGAAGACGCCTACCCCGGAGATATTGGGGTAATGCAATCGGGGATTTATAACTTAGGTTTTATTGCCCTAAGTAACAGTAATCAAGTAATTAATTTTTTGCATTGGTGGGGAAGAAAACTACGTTTTTATTGTATCAATGAACAACACAATGGTATTTTTGTTGATCAAAAATTTGTTGATTTATTACCTGCTTTTTATGATAAAGTAAAAATTTTAAAAGATACAAATATCAACGTTGCTTATTGGAATTTACTTCAAAGAAATTTAGAGAAAAAAGATGAAAGTTGGTTCGTTGATGAAAAGCCTTTAGTTTTCTTTCATTTTAGTGGTATAAATATCAATAATAATCAAAGATTATCGAAACATACTAATGCTTTTAATGGCAATTTATCACAAGAGTTGCAAGAATTAATTGATAACTATATCTCTAAACTTAAATGTCATAGTTTCCGTAATAACGTTATACCTAAATATTGTTATAGTCATTTTACTAATGATATTTTTATTCCCACTGTTATTAGGCAAATATATCGAAAATTAAAAGATATTTGGTATGAAAATCCTTTTCTTTCTTTTGCCAATTATTTGAACCAAATTAATCATAGTTTTAATAATAATTTATCAAATTTTTCCTTAACTAATTTGATGATTTCCTTCTGGGAATCTCGTTCAGATCTTCAAAAAAATTTTAATCTTTTTAACAATGAAGATAGAAAAAAATATACCTTTTGGTTTATAGAAAATGCAGAAGAAAATCAAATTGATAGTTATTTTTTACAACCAATTTTAGATGGTATCCACAAAAAAAATAGCCATTATAAATCCCTTTCCTTACTACAAAAAAAATCTAAGTTTCCCATTAATGTTGTTGGATACTTAAAAACTGAAACTGGGGTAGGACATGCTGGAAGAATGGTTATTAATAGTTTACAAACAACAGGTGTAAATGTCCAGGGTTATCATATTCATAACAATTTTGCTCGTCAAAATGATGATCAAGTAAAACAATTATTGGTTTCAAAAATTGATTCTCCTATACATATTTATCAAGTAAATGCTGATCAATTAGCTACAGTTAAGGAAGAGGTTAAAAACCATAGTAATAAACCCAAATTTACTGTTAATATTCCTTATTGGGAATTGAGTAAATTTCCTCAAAGTTGGGTTAATAATTATCATGATATAGATGAAGTTTGGGTTGGTTCTAAATTTGTTCAACTCACTTTACAGGGGAAACTTTCTATTCCAGTTATATGTATGCCACCAGCAGTAGCTATTGGTAATTTTAACGCGGTAAATAGAGAATATTTTAACCTCCCACAAGATAAGTTTTTATTTCATTTTAACTTTGATTTTGGCTCTTTTGCTACTCGTAAAAATCCCATGGCTGTTATCACGGCATATAGAATGGCTTTTCGTCATCAAAAATTGAATATTCCCACTGCTTTAGTTATTAAAACTAGAGGTTATGATCCTGATAATAAAAACTATCAAAAATTATTAGAAATAATTGATAGAGAAAAGGATATTATTGTTATCAATGAATATTTAAGTCATAGTGAAGTAATGGCTTTAATGAATTGTTGTGATTGTTATGTATCGTTACATTGCTCCGAAGGTTTTGGTTATACTTTAGCGGAAGCAATGTTATTAGGTAAACCAGTAATTGCCACTAACTATTCTGGAAATTGTGATTTTATTAATCGGCAAACAGGTTTTCCCGTAGAGTATAAATTAACCCCCTTAAAACCCGATGAATATCCTTTTGCAGAAGGACAAAAATGGGCAAAACCTGACTTAAATTATGCGGCTTGGATCATGCAGAGAATGGTAGAAAATTCCTTTGAAACTAAACAAATTGCTTTAGCAGGACAACAGAAAATAGCCATTGATTATTCTCCCATAAATGCAGGGAAAAGATATATAAAACGTTTGCGAGAATTAGGTTTAATTTAATCAAAAATATAGCTAATTTATTTTTAAAATTCAGAAAATATCATGTTTATTTCTTACTCACAAAATTTTGAAGATGTTTTATTAAATCGTATTTTTAAAGATCAGGAAAAAGGCTTTTATATTGATATTGGAGCACACCATCCTATTTACGATTCGGTTACTAAGGCTTTCTCTGAGAAAGGATGGACTGGTATTAACATCGAACCGGTATCCCATTTTTTTCAGCTACTTAAAAACGATCGCCCTAATGATATTAATCTTAATATAGCTATTAGTGACCAAAAAGGGGAATTAAATTTTTATGAACTGTTAGATACTGGATTATCAACTTTTGACCGTGACATGGCGGAAAAACTGGCAGAAAAAAACGGTTTTTCTTTACATGAATATCCTGTTGCCATCAAGACATTAGCTGATATTTGTCATCAATATGTGAATCAGCCCATTGATTTTTTAAAAATAGATGTAGAAGGTTGGGAAGAAAAAGTAATCTTAGGTCATGATTGGCAAAATTTCCGTCCAAAAATAATTCTTTTGGAGGCCACTATTCCTAATTCCCCTATTAGAAAAGAAACTAATATTTCTGATTTTTTAGCTAGTCATAATTATCAACATATTTTTTTCGATGGCTTAAATGACTTTTATTTAGCAGAAGAAGTCTCTAATTTAAGAAATTTTTTTAGCACTCCTGTTAATGTATTTGATGAATTTATTCGTTTTTCCGAGTATGATCAAAAACACCATATTAGTAATTTAGAAAAAACTATCCATATCAAAGATAGTGAAAAAGAAGATTTAAACTTTCAGATTAATCATTTAGAAAAAACTATCCATATCAAAGATAATGAAAAAGAAGATTTAAACTTTCAAATTAATCATCTAGAAAAAATTTTAGTGGAACAACAAAAAAATATCGAAAAACATAATCAAGAGACTGCTAATATACAAAATTATCTGAGATATTTAGAAGTAGAATTAGATAAAGAAAAAGAACTTATTAAAGCGATGGAAAGTAGTAAATTTTGGAAGCTAAGAAAAAAATGGTTTAACCTTAAGGAAAAAATAGGTTTGCCCACAGATTAAAACCTTCCTTGTCCACGCAAGTCTTCATCTCAATACTGCGAGGGATTTGAAAAATTCCTGTGGTTATCAAAGTTTGTCAGTCCATAAGCTCTTCTCTTTATTAACTTAATTTTTTGGTTTATTCCTTTAGATTTACCCTCAATATTTTCAAGTTCCACTAATAATTCATTATCTTTAATAAAGTTATAACTGCTATATCGTTAATTAAAATATTATAAATTCTTGCTGTAAGTCAGTAATTACAGATTTTACAGCTTACTTCGCTATATTATAATTTAGCTAATATAGATTTATTTATTATTTTTTACCACCCTCACTGTCAAAGAGCCGAAAAAATTAGATTTTTCTCAAGTTTTATATAATTGTGATTGTACTTAAGATAAGATTAATTTTCAATGAATAAATAAAGAAAAAGGTTTTGTATGGTCTTCAATGGTACGAGATTTAGAATATGATTGGCAGACTTTTATTGAAAATGTAGCAGATCCGAGTCATGTACCCTTTGCACATCATGGCTTACAAGGAAATCGAGAACAAGCTAAACCCATCCCTATTGAAATCATTAAATCTTCATGGGAATTAATTGAAGCTGAAACTAATCGCTTTTTTAAAACTACTATTACTTTTGAGCCTCCTTCCCGTTTAGAATATGCCATCGGTTTTGGAGATAAAGGGCAACAATTGGGTTTAATAACTTATTGTATTCCGATAATGCCGGGTAAATGTCGGATAGTAGCTCAATTTTCCCGTAATTTTGCTCAAAATCTTCACAAAATAACTCCTCGTTGGTGGGAACATATCAAAACTAGAAATCCTGTTTTAGATGGTGATATGATTTTATTACATCAACAAGAACGTTTTTTGCAACAAAAATTGAGAGAGGAAAGTTGGAAAACTGCTTATAAAATGCCCACAAGTGCAGATCGGTTGGTAATTGAATTTCGGAAATGGTTTGATACTTATTGTGAAGGAAAATTACCTTGGGAAAAAGTCGGTATATTAGAATATGAAAACTTAAAAATAAATGAAGATCGTCAACAAATTTTAGATCGTTATCATCAGCATACTCAGCATTGTAAAAGTTGTCGTAATACTTTAAAAAATAATCAAAATTTACAAAAAATCTTAATTATTTATTTTATTATTTGCTTATCTATAACTGCAATTTTACCTGACATTTATCGAGTAAATTTTGGGCTACCAATTATAATTAGTAGTTTGATTGGCTTAGGTTTTTACGCATGGTTAAAATTCTGGCTAGAACCTAAATTTTATTTTGTTGATTATATTCATGCCGAGAAAAAATAGATAAGTAACTAAACAAAATAGATTGTATATTTTAAAATTAATAAAGAATATTTAAAAACCATCTGTCATCTGCCTTTCATAAAGTAAACATACAATTAATATTCATGTCTAATCTAATAAGCAAAACTACTTCAATGAGTAAAACTATCGAATCATCTTACGAAATTAAATTATTGTACGACGGGGAATGTCCATTATGTTTGCGAGAAGTTAATTTTTTACGGCAGAAAGATGCCCGACGAGGTAAAGTTATTTTTGTCGATATTGCTGATGATAACTATTCTCCCGAAGAAAATGCCGAAATTAGTTATGAAATGGCCATGGGGCGTATCCATGCTATTCTTGCCGATGGTACAGTGATTACCAATATCGAAGTTTTTCGCAGAGTGTATGAAATTTTAGGTATGGGTTGGATTTATGCCCTAACTAAAGTTCCCATTATTGGTTTTATTGCTAATAAAATATATGAAATTTGGGCTGATTTACGTTTAAAACTAACAGGTAGGAAAGATTTAGAAACTTTAGTTTTTATTAGAGAAAAACGCCTCTGTGAAAAAAATAAACAATGTAATTTATAGTTATATAAAATGCTGTTATCATGACAGTTTTGTGTTTAAGTGGCACAGTAGGCTTATTATCATTTCTAATACCTATTGATAGTGGTATGGCGATCGTTCTCTGGATAGGCATTGTTATTGTGGTACAAAGTTTTAATAGCACTCCCAAAAATCATGCACCAGCAGTAGTTATCGGAATGTTACCCGGAATTGCAGGATGGGGTGCATTAATCGCTAAAAATGCTTTACGAGCAGGAGGTTTCGGCACACCAGAAATGCCATTTAATCCCGATATTTTAATTCCCGCTTTTGAAGGGAGTGATACTTATATTACTGGTGCTTTTGCTTTAGAACAAGGTTTGATTTTTTCGGCAATGATTTTATCGGCAATGACAGTACATATTATTGAAAAACAGTTTGGCAAAGCAGGATTATGGGCATTAAGTGGCAGTGTCTTATCATGGTTGGGTTTATTGCACAGTTTTCAATGGACGATGGCTGATACAGTCTTAAATTTGGGATGGGATAAAGGTGCTAGTTTTGCTTTTAGCTATTTACTATTTAAGCTAAAACGCATTTCCGTTACAACTTCAGATTCAAGATAGCAAGGGTTTCACAGTTTTAGACCGCAGATTAAATGCGGCTTAGCTTATCAACGTAACGAAAATATCACAGGAATAGTTGAAAGAATCACTTTTACTGCTCAAGATACAGGTTACAGCATCGCACGGTTAAAAGTAGGTAATGAAAAAGATTTAGTCACCATCGTCGGTAATTTTGCTAACCTACAAGCAGGACAAACTCTCAAACTTTACGGTTATTGGAAAAATCATCCTAAATATGGTTTACAATTTTGCGTCTTAAATTACGAAGAAACCAAACCAGCCGATATTACAGGTATTGAAAAATATTTAGGAAGTGGTTTAATTAAAGGAGTCGGTCCAGTTACAGCTAAACCTATAGTTAAGCATTTTGGTTTACAAACTCTGAATATTATTGAACATGAGATCAATCGCCTCATTGAAGTAGAAGGTATCGGCAAAAAACGGGTGACGATGATCAAGGAAGCATGGGAAACCCAGAAAGTCATCAAAGAAGTAATGATTTTCTTACAAGGCCATGGAGTTTCTATCACCTACGCCGTCAAAATATTTAAACAATATGGAGAAAATGCCATTACTGTTGTCAGCGAAAATCCCTATCAATGTGGGAATATCGCCTTTTTCTAAGTTTCGTTATCGAGCAGGAATATTACACGACTTGGTAGGTTAACTAAGATTGTTGGCGAGGGTAAGGCAGAGGGCAGGGGGCAGGAGGCAGAAGGAGGGATAAGGAAGAAGTCAGAAGAAGTTATGACTATATTTAGCTCAAAATATCTCAAATTATCTCCGAATTAGTTCTTATTTACTTTGCTAAAATAGCTAGCCCTCTGAGTAAAACCTCTATTAAGTTAAGCTTTTTCTTGAGTGGTTTAATTCGGTAAAAACCTTCTGCCCTCTGCCTCCTGCCTTCCCACCAGAAATTTTCATAACCTTCCAAACCGTGTGTCTACTTTCCTTCCTTGTCCTCCTTGTCTTGCCAACACCTAATTATAAAAAACCTACCCTTGTAAGCCCCTGTGAGCCCTCCCTTTGTCCATCTGTCTTTTTAAAGAGGGCCTAAACCGACTTTCGGGGCATAAATAGCACGATCGCCTAATTCGTGTTCAATACGCAACAAACGGTTATATTTAGCAACCCTCTCGCTACGACATAAAGATCCTGTTTTGATTTGTCCGGCCCGAGTCCCTACTGCTAAATCAGCTATTGTAGTATCTTCAGTTTCACCAGAACGATGGCTAATAACCGATCTATAACCCTTACGAGTAGCCAACTCAATGGTTTGGAGAGTTTCTGTTAAAGTACCGATTTGATTGAGTTTGATGAGGATGGAGTTGGCAATGCCTAAATCAATGCCTTTTTGGAGACGGGTAATATTAGTAACAAATAAATCATCACCTACCAACTGAATTTTAGAACCGAGTTTTTCGGTGAGGGACTTCCAGTTATCCCAATCATCTTCATGTAGGCCGTCTTCAATGGAAATAATGGGATATTTACTCACTAACCCCTCTAAATAATCGATGAATGAACTAGGAGAATGATCCGACCCGTCATAATTGTATTGACCATTTTTATAAAACTCACTGGCGGCAACGTCCATGCCTAAGGCAACCTCATCACCAGGTTTATATCCAGCAGTTTCGATGGCCTGAATTAACAAGTCTAAAGCCTCTTGGTTAGAGCCTAAATTGGGTGCATATCCTCCTTCATCACCTACCCCAGTCAGCAGATTTTTTTCCTTTAAAACCTTACTCAAACAAGCAAAAATTTCCGCCCCCCAACGCAAGGCCTCAGAAAAAGACTCAGCCCCTACAGGCATAATCATAAATTCCTGAAAATCCACATTATTATTAGCATGAGAACCGCCGTTGAGCACATTCATCATCGGCACGGGTAAAACATTAGCTAAGGGACCCCCCAAATAACGATAAAGAGGAACCTGCAATTCTCCGGCAACAGCTTTGGCATTGGCTAAGGATACCGCTAAGATAGCATTAGCACCAAGATTTTTCTTATTAGGGGAACCATCACGGTAAATCATCGCCTCATCCACACCCACTTGATCAAAGGCATCAACATCGAGTAGGGTAGGTGCAATTTTTTCAATAATGTTATTGACTGCTTTTAAAACACCATTGCCGCCGTATCTTCTACGATCGCCATCCCGTAATTCGTAAGCTTCAAAACTGCCAGTGGAAGCACCACTAGGCACTTGAGCTAAACCGACCACACCGCTTTCTAAACGGACTTCTGCCTCTACGGTAGGCCTTCCACGAGAATCTAAAATTTCTCTGGCCGTAATTTCTTCAATTAACATTGATTGTTGTTCTAACATGAATACACCTATTCGCCCTTTTATTGAATAAAATCTACCCCAATGATACTCTTAGAATCGTCAAAAATCACGAAGAGTTGTTCTTTCTTTTGAGTAAATTCTAAGTCCATAATTACGATGTCTGTATTATCATTGTTTGAGGTATTTACTACAGTAGTTTTTGTAATTTCTTTAAAATCTCCTTTGCCTTGTGTAAAACTATTCCAACGGGATTGTAATTGCTGAGGAAAAATCGTTTCTTTTAAAAATGGATGAAGATAAACTCTAGCATCTGCGGAATTACCACTAACTAAAGAATTGATAAATGTGCGGGAAATCTGATCTATATTTTGAGAAGTAGGAATATCTAAGCCAATCATTTCCTTCTCCTTGTTAAATATGATTATCCACTTTTGGGTAACTTTGTCAAAGTTAAGGGTAAAAATAGCTAAATCACTCTCCGGAGTAATCATTACTTTAGACTCTTTGATGTCCTTAAATTCACCATTTTGTTGACGAGTATCACTCCAAGTTTGCTTCATCATCTCTTGGGAAATTTCTTCTCGTAACTGAGATGATAATAATGGGGATATAGATTCAAATTTTTGAGCGAAAAATAAATCAATAAATTCCTTCCCTTTCGCTTCAAGTTCGGCAGTTTGATCTTGATTATTGCCTTGAGCGATAAATGTCTGATTCTCGGATTTGTCGGCGTAACTAGAAGTTTGATAGCTTAACCCCCCTAGCATCAAAGAAAAACAACTGACGGCTATAAATCGACTAATTTTCATGAAAATAAATTATTTGATAGGTTAATTTTAGTTAAAGAATAACTACATTAGAATGAATTTTAGCCTTTATTGTTTCCATTCCTTATCCTATTTTTTTTTAAAAGTTGTAGATAATTTGTTTTTAATACTTTCCAGCGGAGAGGGAGGGATTTGAACCCTCGATGACGTTGCCGCCATAACAATTTTCGAGACTGCCGCATTCAACCACTCTGCCACCTCTCCTTTTTTCGCCTCCCATTATAGTTGCCCGTGGCTGTTTAGGCAATATTAATGGGTAGCAAAAGACTTTAAACGCAACAAATTCAAGGTTTGCCCCAAATTAAGAGGCAACAGAGAAATTCCCTCAATACGAGATTGAATCCAACCCTCACCCCAACACCATTCTTGATAACCGTCAATACCACCGCTTAAAATTAACCGCACACAATTACTATCAATAAAATCTACTTTATTTTTAATTTCTATTAAACCAAGATAAAAACTAAAAGTGTCCCCTTGAGATAATTTTTCTGAAGAGTTTTGCTGGAATTTTAAGGGAAAAAACCATTGTTTTAACTTATTAATATCTAATAAACAATCTCGGAAAACAGTTTCTTTTACTTTAACTTCAATTCTTAATTCACTTTTTTGAAACTTGCCTAACATAAACCATTCTTTCCTACTTCAAACTAACTGAACTCGATCTTATCTTAACCAAATTTGCCCATTAAAAAAAATTCCCTCCGAATATTGCTCAAATTGCCACGATCATTCAAAATTTGATAATCTAAGCAAATAAACTTATAGCAGAAAAAATAAAGTGAGTATTATCATCGGTCGTGGAAAACAAGCCCGTAGAGCTTACGGTATAGATGAAATCGCCTTAGTGCCCGGAAATCGTACATTAGACCCTATCTTGGCGGATACCCATGTTAATCTCGGCGGTATTGAAAGAGAAATCCCCATTATTGCCAGTGCTATGGATAGTGTGGTAGATACTAGAATGGCCGTATTACTCTCAGAATTAGGCTCTATAGGAGTATTAAACCTAGAAGGAATTCAAACTCGTTATGCGGATCCTAACCCCATTTTAGATCGCATTGCCTCCGTTGGTAAATCAGAATTTGTGGGTTTAATGCAAGAATTGTACAGCGAACCAGTTAAACCAGAATTAATTAAGCAAAGAATCACTGAAGTTAAGCAACAAGGTGGTATCGCCGCCGTTAGTTTAACCCCTGGGGGTGCGAGTCAATTCGGTACAGTGGTAGCACAGGCCAAGGCAGATTTAGTTTTTATTCAAGCCACCGTGGTATCTACTGCCCACTTATCCCCCGATTCTGTTACTCCCCTAGATTTAGCCGGTTTTTGTGCAGAAATGCCCATGGCGGTGATTCTGGGTAACTGTGTTACTTATGATGTAACTGTCAATTTACTCAAAGCTGGGGCGGCTGGTATTTTAGTCGGTATAGGTCCAGGTGCTGCTTGTACTTCCAGAGGTGTTTTAGGGGTGGGTGTGCCTCAAGCCACTGCTGTAGCTGATTGTGCCGCCGCTAGAGACGATTTTCACAAAGAAACGGGTAAATATGTGCCTGTTATCGCCGATGGTGGCATTATTACCGGTGGTGATATTTGTAAATGTATCGCCTGTGGTGCTGATGCCGTAATGATTGGCTCACCCATTGCCCGTAGTGCCGAAGCCCCCGGACGGGGTTATCATTGGGGTATGGCCACTCCTAGTCCTGTGCTACCTCGTGGTACTAGAATTAATGTTGGTACTACTGGCACCATCGCCGAAATTTTACGTGGTCCTGCGAAACTAGATGATGGCACTCACAATTTATTAGGTGCATTAAAAACCAGTATGGGTACATTAGGGGCAAAAAATATCAAGGACATGCAGAAAGTGGAGGTGGTAATCGCACCTTCTCTGTTGACTGAAGGAAAAGTTTATCAAAAAGCCCAACAATTAGGCATGGGGAAATAGTTGACAGAGGTATCTTGATTGTAATTATTAATTGTTAATTGTTAAAGGGCATTCTCAATTAGAGGCCATTAGTTGCAAATAGCGGTAGAAGAAAAGTATCATAAGTAAAGAAATAGTTTGTCTCCCCCCAATTGCTTATGTCTTTAGATACTACCGCATCGATTAAAAAAAAGCTCAATTCCAGAGGTTGGCGGATGACACCCCAACGAGAAAAAATCCTTGAGGTGTTCGATAATCTTCCCCAAGGCAATCATCTCAGTGCGGAAGAATTGTATAAATTATTAGAAGAAGAAGGCGAAAACATTAGTTTATCTACTATTTACCGCAGTGTTAAATTAATGACTAAAATGCGGGTTTTACGGGAGTTAGAATTGGCTGAAGGTCATAAACATTATGAGTTAAATCACCCCTATCCTCACCATCATCATCATATTGTTTGTGTTCAATGTAATAAAACTATTGAGTTTCAAGACGATTCTATTCTCAAACATAGTCTCAAACAATGTCAAAGAGAGGATTTTCAATTAATTGATTGTCAGTTGACAGTAACCACTATTTGTCAGGAAGCCATTGAAATGGGTTGGCCTTCTACCTTACCGAGTAATTGGTGTTGTAGTCGGGCGATCGCAGATGGTCAACATAAAATGAAAAATTAGCACTTTATATTCAGTGAGAATAATCGGCAATGACAGTAATATACAGCAAGTGAAGCAATAAGATAGCACCCCAAATAAGGCTAAATTCATTTGCCCAAAACCATTCGGGGTGATTAAGATTGTGAAAAAACCACACTCCGGAGTTACAGGCTAAAAATAAAGCTACATGCACGGCAAAAGTCATGCGATCGTCCAATTTACGATATTCAGGGTCATTTTGACGATCTGGTTCCCGAGGCCAACGTGGAGGCATAATAATTGTGTTTAAGTCTAAGTATTACTAAACCAATTTTAACATTGAATGATCAATCCCCTAGAGACCTGGTCCATTAATAAAAGTGAACAAATTTTTCAATCACCTCGAAGTCAAATTATGTTATCTTGGAGTAACTTGGGTGCGTAGCTCAGTTGGATAGAGCACCAGATTCCGGTTCTGGGTGTCGGGGGTTCGAATCCCTTCGTACTCGTATTAATACAAAACGCAGATACACCAGGGAATCTCAATCAAAATAATCCGGCCCATAGATGAGAATTACTATCTGTGTTGCTGGGGCTTGGCTATAATTTTTTTTAAATTGTTGACAATGAACAATGAACAATGAACAATGAACAATGAACAATTAATAACTTTCTTTTACTCCGAACTCATTATTCAAGATTCATTATCAATTATTTATGCGTATCGCCCTCTTTACCGAAACATTTTTGCCCAAAGTTGATGGCATCGTCACCCGTTTAAAACATACCGTTGAACATTTACAAAAACAAGGGCATAACGTTCTTATCTTCTCTCCCGAAGGCGGACTCAAAGAATACAAAGGGGCAAAAATTAATGGTATTAAAGGTATTCCCTTACCCCTGTATCCAGAATTAAAATTAGCGATTCCGAACCTTTCCATTAATTTTGCATTACAAAGATTTAAACCAGATTTAATTCATGTGGTTAACCCTGCGGTTTTAGGAATAGGAGGGATTTACTATGCAAAAAAACTGAATATACCTCTTGTGGCTTCTTATCATACTCATTTACCTCAATATCTTCATCACTATAATTTAGGGGCATTAGAGGGAATTTTATGGGAATTACTAAAATTAGTCCACAATCAGGCTGAATTAAACCTTTGCACCTCCACGGCGATGCTAAATGAATTAGTTAATCATGGTATTGAAAGAGTGAATTTATGGCAAAGAGGAGTTGATACTGATTCCTTTCAACCTAGTTTAGCCTCCGTCAACATGAGAAATAAACTGTCTCAAGGATGTCCAGAAGCACCATTGTTATTATATGTGGGCAGAGTATCAGCAGAAAAAGAAATTGATAAAATTAAGCCTGTTTTAGAGAGTATTCCAGAGGCTAGATTAGCAATTGTGGGGAATGGTCCTGCTAGAGAAGAATTAGAAACTCTTTTCGCCGATACTAACACGAATTTTCTTGGTTATCTTCACGGGCGGGAATTAGGGGCGGCTTATGCCTCCGCTGATGCCTTTATTTTCCCTTCTTCTACGGAAACTTTGGGGTTAGTCTTATTAGAGGCTATGGCAGCTGGTTGTCCTGTGGTTGCAGCTAGACGAGGTGGTATTCCTGATATTGTTACCAATGGCGTTAATGGTTATATGTTTGAACCTGATGATCCTCTGGGAGCGATCGCCGCTACAAGTCGTTTATTAGCCCATAAAGACGAAAGAGAACAATTGAGACAAAATGCTCGTTTAGAAGCTGAAAAATGGGGGTGGAGCTCAGCAACGACTCAATTACAGAACTTTTATCAAGGGGTGCTCTTAAAAAATAATATTTCCTTAGCAGCGTGAAACAATTGTTAATTGTTAATTGTTAATTGCTTAGGCTGGATATATGCGCAGACGACGGTTTGGTTCATTTCCAAAACTATCTGATCGCAATCTATAGTGTTCTACTAGTTCATGTTGCATTTTCCTTACTTTTGGGTTTCTGGGTAATAATTCCACTGGTTGCCCTTGAGGTATGACAATTTGTTCTACAGCTAACCTTGCTTCTTCTAAGGCTTCAATTTCGTCATCATTACCTGCTTTAGTAAATAATCTTAAATCGGCAGCTTCAGAACTATCGGGGTTATCCATATTTACTAACTGCCTTAAAGTGCGGGTAATTTGGGGAATACTGTTAGATTTAATGCTATGAATCGGTACTTGTCGATCTTTGGCTAACTGCATCAATTTTGAGTGATTTTTAACCTGCGATCGCAAAGCTAACACCGCATCAGCGTCATCTAGATCTTTAGTTAAAACAATGGGCATTTTCAACACACTGATAACCTGTTCTAACTGAGATCTACCGATGCCATAAGGATAAACATAAATAGGAAAATCCTCTCCATTAGGTCCGGGAATGCGTACTTTTTCCGTTGCTTCCTCCGCTTGGTACCAAGAATTAGACAACATTTGTTCAAAATCCATATTGGAAGTTTCATGAGTAGGAGAAAGAGGTATCATCTTGCCAGAAGCTCTTAAACCGCTAGGCTTAAAGGGAATCTCTACCAAATTTTGCACGGTGGTTAATGCCGTTTGTGGTGCTAAGGAAGGATCTCTGGTAATGGAAACCTCCCCTGCATCATTAACTTGACGTAATTGAGGAATTAGTTGTTTACCCCGCAAAAGATGATCTACCGTTTGAGCAACTTCTTCATGGACAACCCATTTCTGACGTTCCCACATTTCCACCGCGATTCCAAAGGTAGGGGGCGCTTTACGCTCTAAAACTGTCTTTTGAGAACCACGACGACGGGCTTCTTCATCCCCCAAAGTGACCGACTGAATACCGCCGATCAAGTCAGAAAGGGTGGGATTTTTGATCAGGTTTTCAAGATGATTACCATGGGCAGTGCCGACTAATTGAACTCCTCTTTCGGCGATGGTTCTAGCGGCTTGAGCTTCTAGTTCCGTACCGATTTCATCAATGATAATAACCTCAGGCATATGATTTTCCACCGCCTCGATCATAACTTGATGTTGTAATTCAGGATGTGCTACCTGCATTCTTCTGGCCCTACCAATGGCCGGGTGAGGCACATCCCCATCACCGGCGATTTCGTTAGAAGTATCAATAATGACAACCCTTTTATTTAAATCATCGGCTAAAACTCTGGCAATTTCTCGTAAGGCAGTGGTTTTACCAACCCCAGGGCGTCCCAACAGTAAAATAGATTGACCACTTTCCACTAAATCCCGAATCATCAAAATAGTACCAAAAACTGCCCTACCGATGCGGCAAGTCAAACCGATAATATTACCTTGACGGTTACGAATGGCACTGATACGATGTAAAGTACATTCAATTCCAGCACGATTATCAGCACTAAAATGACCAACTCTAGCCACGCAATGTTCTAAATCTTCTCGACTGACTAAGTTCTCACTCAAGTAACAACTATCACCAGAAAATCTGGCTTCTGGCTTTCTTCCCAAGTCCAAAACGATCTCAATTAAAGAACTTTTCTGAGGATGTTGTTCTACGGATTGTCGAATTGTCGGAGGTAAAATTTGTAATAACTTATCGAGATCATCTGTAATCTGTATTCTATGCTGGGGCAGTTTTTCTTCCATTCTTTAATTTTATAAACTGAAGTTTAAATGTCGTTCAATCCGAGGGGTTTTCCCTAAGTAAAAGATGCCATTTTATTCATGATACCTGAATTACTGAAAAACTTGAAACAAAACTTAATACTTTATTGTCTAACCCACCTATCAATATTAACTATTCACTATTTTAAAGAAAAAAGGTTATTGAGATCGAAAATACTAGAAAGTGTTAAGATACTTTAAAATTTAAGAAATTTATTTACTAAGGTCATAATTTCTCTATGTTATCCTTGTCGTCAAAAAATTGGTTAAACTACTCTTTAGGTGTTATTGTGTCCTTAGGGATTTTATCTGTAGCTTCTGTTACTTCAGCTCAGTCAACCACCGATAATGTGAATCCTTTGCCAGAAGAAAACACTGTCACTCCCATGCCAGAAGAAAACACTGTGACTCCCATGCCAGAGGAAAACACTGTCACTCCCATTAATCAAACAGAAAGTCTTTTAAGTCTTCAGGGAGGAGAAAAATTAATGCAGGAAGCAGAACAAGCAATCACTGCTGAAAATTACGATTTAGCATCCACTAAATTACAACAAGCAAGACGTATTTTTAACCAACTTTCTAATTTTTATTTGCAATTAGCCGAAAGTTTTTCAGGTATTGATAATCGTCTTGCAGAAGGACAAAGAGCAGGAGCGTTGAAAACTGCTACTTTAAGAGATGAATCTACCTATCAATTAGCCTTAGTTCATCGAGCACAAAATAAACCAGAATTGGCAGTCCCTCTTTTAATTCAGATTATTCGCTCTCAACAACCTACCAGTGAATTGGGGAGAAAATCCTATCAACAATTATATGAAATTGGTTTTGTGGAAACACCTTTTCAAACTTCTAATAACTAATATTCATCCTTTAAATTATTCATTTTATTTAGCTAAATAATTAGTTAATTAAAAATATTTGATCATAAAATAATTTAGTTTTTAAGTAGAAAGTAAAAAATGATATATTATAATTTAAGTGTAAAAAGTCTTATGCAAATTAATTGATTATGGTAAGTTTAGAACAAGTTCAAAAAACTATTCAGCAGGAAATATCTGACGCACAGGTATTCATCAAAGATTTAACCGGAGGCGGAGATCATCTTGAGGCCATCGTTATTTCTGCAGAATTTGAAGGTAAAACAAAAGTAAGACAGCATCAACTGGTTTATAGAGCATTACAAAGTGAATTAAAATCAGAAGCTATCCACGCTTTGGCCTTAAAAACCTATACCCCTTCCACATGGTTAACAGAGCAAAATTAACATAGATAAGGGACTTCTCCTCCAAATTAGTTTCTTCCGCAACGGACAATAATGAGGCGATTTAGTCTCATGTAACTAATGTTATAATAATCAGGGTGAATGGGTCTTGACCTATTTTAAAAAACCCTCTACCAAGGTTAAACTAGAAACTGACTTATTATTTTTTGTAATTTTATTATCGTATTTACTAATTACTATGACACCAGAATTAAAGCAACGTATTGATGACATCGTAAACAATAGCCAGGTAGTAGTTTTCATGAAAGGCTCGAAATTGATGCCTCAGTGTGGTTTTTCCAACAATGTTGTCCAAATTTTGAACACTCTCGGTGTACCTTTTGAAACCGTTGACGTTTTAGCTGATTATGATGTTCGCCAAGGCATCAAAGAATATTCTAATTGGCCTACCATTCCCCAAGTGTATGTTAACGGCGAGTTTATTGGTGGTAGTGATATTCTCATTGAATTATATCAAACTGGTGAATTACAACAAATGATTGAAGTGGCTTTAGCCTCTTAACAATGGACAATTAACAATTAACAAAACTTCTTACAAATTGTTAATTATTTAACTTACATTAGCCAAATAAATTATCGCCCCTAAACCATAGGCCATTTTTTTGTGTATTAGTAGTAAAATCAACCCCATAAGACCAGCCGTACGTAAAAGTACCTAATTTTTGATTTGATGATGGTAATGTCAATAGCTTATGGTACACAGAAATAGTCAAAATTGACAATAATTTATGAGAATTGAACAAATCAAGGCTTTTCTAGCGGTAAGTGAAACAGGCAGTTTTGGACAAGCGGCAAAGCTTTGTGGGGTAACGCAATCAACTATTAGTCGTCAAGTTCAAAGTTTAGAAACTCATTTAAAAACATCTTTATTTCATCGTCAGGCACAGGCAAAATTAACAGTCAGTGGCGAAAAACTGTTACCCCATGCCAGGCGTATTTGTCAGGAATGGGAAAAGGCCGGGGAAAAAATCCAAGAATTACTGGGGGGTGAACAACCTGAGTTGTGTGTAGCGGCAATTCATTCTGTCTGTGCTTATTATTTACCTCCTCTGTTACAAGATTTTTGTAACAATCATCCCCAAGTACAATTACGAGTGACGGCTTTAGGTAGCGATCGAGCATTAAAAGTGTTACGGGATGGTTTAGTGGATGTGGCTTTAGTGATGAATAATAAATATTTGACTTCTAGTTCCGATATGGTAGTTAAACATTTATACCATGAATCGATTCATATATTGGCATCTAGTAATCATCCTTTAACCACAGAGAAACGCGTTACTGTTGCTGAGTTGGCAAAATATTCCCAGGTTATTTTTAAAGATGGATATGGCATGCAACGCGTTGTTCAAGAGATATTCGCCAGTAATGGATTTGAATTAGATGTAGGGATGGAGTTAAATACCTTAGACGCCTTTCGGGGTGTGATTCGCCAAGGAAATTTGATTGCTTTATTGCCTGAATTAGCATTGCAAGAGTCAAAGTTAGATCCCACTTTAGCTATTATTCCTTTTAGTATACCGTCAAATTATTCAGTCAATAATCAACTAACTAGAGAAGTTGTTTTGATTACCACGAAAGATCGCTTAGAAATTCCCACCGTCAGAGATTTTTTTAATTTAGTTTACGAGTATGGGAAAACCGTGAGGAATTAACATTTAATAATCAAACAAGTTCCGTGGCAGTCTTGCTTTTTTAAATAAAATTCGGCAACTTAAGTGTTATAATTCCTCCTTGGAATTAGTAGCATCTCTAAATTAGATTAACTAAATTTTCAACAAAAACAATGACCAAAAAGCGTGTTTTATCAGGAGTACAACCCACAGGAAATTTACATATAGGCAATTATTTAGGTGCAATTCGCAACTGGGTAGAAATACAACCTAACTACGATAATTTTTTCTGTGTCGTTGATTTACACGCTATCACTATGCCTCATAATCCAGCTACTTTAGCTAAAGATACCTACACCATCGCCGCTTTATACCTGGCTTGTGGTATTGATCGCCAATACTCCACTATTTTCGTGCAATCTCACGTTACCGCTCACAGTGAACTAGCATGGTTATTAAACTGTTTAACTCCCCTTAATTGGCTAGAACGAATGATCCAATTTAAAGAAAAAGCACTCAAACAAGGGGAAAATGTTAGCGTTGGCTTATTAGATTATCCTATTTTGATGGCAGCGGATATATTATTATATGACGCGGATCAGGTCCCTGTGGGAGAAGATCAAAAACAACATTTGGAGTTAACCCGTGATATTGCCATTCGAGTCAATGATCAATATGGTACTCAAGAAAATCCTATCTTTAAAGTGCCAGATCCTCTGATTAGAAAAGAAGGTGCTAGGATAATGAGCTTAACGGATGGTCGAAAAAAAATGTCTAAATCCGATCCTTCTCAGTTGAGTAGGATTAATTTATTAGACACCCCTGAAAACATCAAGCAAAAGATTAAGAAATGTAAAACCGATCCGATTATGGGCTTAAATTTTGCAAACGATCGCCCAGAGTGCAATAATTTATTGGGATTATACGGCATTTTTACAGGGAAAAGTAAGGGAGAAGTAACGGCAGAATGTAGCGAAATGGGTTGGGGTAAATTTAAACCTTTGTTAACAGATGCCACCATCGCCGCCTTAACTCCCATTCAAGCTAAATATCAAGAAATTATGACAGATAAAAGCTATTTAGATTCTGTATTGAAACAGGGTAAGGAAAAAGCCGAAAGTGTCGCCAACGTCACCTTAAAAAGGGTTAAAGACGCACTTGGCTACCTACCCATCAATTAAATTAACCCTTAACAAAGGTAATATTTATTACTTATTACTTATTACTTATTACTTATTACTTATTACTTATTAATTACTCAGTCTCTATGACAAACAAATTCCAAACTGCGATCGCCAATCAAGAATTTTTGATTACGGCTGAGGTTACACCGCCAAAAGGTGGCAATCCTAAGCGAATGTTAGAAGTAGCACAATTGTTAAAAAATCGCGTTCATGCCGTTAATATTACTGATGGTAGTAGGGCAGTTTTGCGAATGTCATCCATTGCCGCTTGTTATTTGCTATTACAGGGAGGAATTGAGCCTATTTGTCAAGTAACTGGTCGGGACAGAAATGCCATCGCTTTGCAAGCAGATTTAATGGGTGCTTATAGTTTAGGAATTAGAAATATTTTAGCCTTAACAGGTGATCCTTTAAAAGCAGGAGATCATCCCCAATCAAAGGCAGTTTTTGAACTGGAATCCGTGCGATTATTAAAGTTAATTAGGCAATTAAACCATGGTTTTGATCTTAATAATAACCCCTTAGTTGACGATAATTTAGACTTATTCGCAGGTGGAGCCGTTGATCCGCAATCTAATAGTTGGTCGGGATTACAACGTCGTTTTGAAGCAAAATTGATGGCAGGTGCAAAGTTTTTTCAAAGTCAATTAATTACTGATTTTGACAAATTAGATCAGTTTATGAATCAAATTGCTATAGGATGTGATCGACCAATTTTAGCGGGAATCTTTTTATTAAAAAGTGCAAAAAATGCTTTATTTATTAATAAAAATGTGCCAGGTGTACAGATTCCAGAAATTATAATTAAAAGACTAGAAAAAGCAGAAAAACCCTTAGAAGAAGGCATAAAAATCGCCGCCGAACAAATAAAATTAGCCAAAAATATTTGTCAAGGAGTCCATTTAATGGCAGTAAAAAGAGAGGATTTAATTCCGCGAATATTAGATTTAGCACAGATAAAACTAAATTGTTAGCAGATGTCAATCAACCAGAAGGCGGTTGGACAGATCTAAAAATCTAACTTTTCACGGCATCTTTTTCGGTTGACAGGTGTTAGGTGTTAGGGGTTGGGTGTTAGGATTAGGGATTGAGGATAAGCTTTAATAGTTGAACAGTCAAAAAAAACACTTAGAAACTGATGGGAATACAATCCTATAGAGACTTAAAGGTTTGGCAAACAGGCATGGATTTAGCAGAAGAATGCTACTTAGTTACTCGCAATTTCCCCAAAGAAGAACTTTACGGGTTAATTTCTCAGATTCGTCGAGCATCAGCCTCTATTCCCGCCAATGTCGCTGAGGGGCATGGTCGAAAAACCCGAAAAGAATATATACAGTTTTTATACATAGCACAAGGCTCTCTTAAAGAATTAGAAACTCATCTTTTATTGTCGAAAAGGGTAAAGTTAGGAGAGGGGAAAGTCATTGATTCTCTTTTAAATAGATGTGAATCCCTCGGAAGATTATTATCAGCATTGATTCGTGCCCTCGAAAACAAAAACTGAATTTTCCCTATCACCCAACCCCTAACACCCAAACCCTTTCTCAGGGAAAAGATACCGTGAAAAGTCAGAATGAATCATGGGTGATTCCGCTGATCTAACTTTTCTTAAAATCTACTACCTAGGCAGTTATAAAAAATCTTTAATTTAGTTCATAAAAAATTGATAAATTATCAAAATTAAACTGTATAAAAAATTAATACAACATCAAAAATTCACATAACAATCTGTATTTATACTGATAACATTTCTCCTTCAAGGTATTTATAATAGCTTATAGACAAGGTTGAACAAAAGGTTTTGAGGGGGACATAATTAAATGTCGAAAAAAAAAGTAATTGATTTATTTAAGTTTTTAATAATTACCTATAACAATAGGGGATATACGTTAGTTGAACTCCTTTCTCTAACGGCAATTATGGGGGTTCTTGCCGCTGTGGCCGCACCCCAACTTTTAAATAATGATGCTAAAAATACCGCCGATGGTCGTAGTCAAATTAAAGGCCTCTTACAACAAACCCGTGGGAGGGCAGTTTCTACAACTTCAGCTATCAGAATCAAACCAGACCCCAGTCAACCAGATGGCAAACTTTCTATAGAAATTGCTGATACGAGGGGTTGTGAATCTTTAACTAAGTTAAGTGAAGATGCAAAAGATGTGGATAACGATTTAAAAGTTCTCTCTACCAATGGATTTGTGGAAGGGGATCAAATTAAAGTCGGTGGAGACACTACGGCCAATGAAATACTAGCCATTGATAAAATGAACTCTGTGATCACCTTAGGGCTTCCCTTAGGTTCAGATCAATCCAAGGACAGTAAGATAGAACTAGCCGAAAACTGGAAATCTGACCCTAGTTTTCTCATTGATGATTTAACCTTACCGAAAAAAGTTGCATTGACCACGAATATTTCTGATTGGACACTATGTTTCAACAGTCGGGGTATCGCCTCTATTTATGATGATCAGGGAACAACACAACCTGAGTTAGTTTTTACCATCACTAATACTTCCAATAGCGACCAAGAAACTCTCACTGTTTTAAAAGGTGGTGCCATTAAAGATGATTAATCTTACTATTAATTACCATTAATAAGTTGCAAAAAAACTTAATTATTATATTAAATACTATGGCAAATTTTATGAACAAATATAATCTTTACTCGAAACTTAAACATTATCTTTTGACCGACATAGGTGGTCCGGAAGGAGGATTTTCTTTTTTAGAAAGTTTGGCGGCAATTTTAGTTTTATCTATCGCTTTTGCTCTTAACTTGCAATTTGTGGTTCTTGTGAAAATAGCGAATTTAAAACAAGAATTACAAACAGGTGCTGTATCTGTTTCAAAAGAAATTTTAGATGACGCGAGATACAAATTAAGAGAAAACTTGGATGCTATCGCCGCGGGTAAAACAGAAATTATCGATCGAAATAGTTCAGGTTATACCTATAATGCCGATCTTTATGTTTGTAAAGATGAACCAATCATCGATACCCAAAATACCGTTACATCCTGTCCCAATGGAACAGAATCCAACATTAGATATATAGTTGTCCAAATATTAGATCAAAAAAGAAACAATGAAAAACTTTATACTGTTCAAAGCATTTTCACTAACTTACAATAGTCGTCAAGGTAAGCCGAATCAAAGGAACTCAGGTTTTACTTTCCCGGAAGTCATCGCAAGTATTGTCATGAGTAGTATCATTCTCGCTAGTGCCTTCGGTGGTTTTTTCAGCATACGGGAAATTTTTGCCCGTGATAAGGTTAAACTTGACGTCAATCAAAGATTAAGAACGGTTTTTGCCACTATGGGTCCGGATATTCAACAAACGGGAGAAGGACTAGTTTCCGATCCTAAATTTCCTGTGCTTCTAATCACTGAAGAAAATATCCCCAGTACTACAATAAAAACCTCCGAAATTGTCCTGCGAAAAACATTATTGCCCTTATCTTTATATACCTGTGAAGATATAACAGCAGGAAACTCAGATCCTGTCATGGTGATGGATGAAGGAAGTGCAGAAAGTGCCTGTAAAGTTAGCCTTCATGATAGTCAGCCTGTTGATGGTTGGCCCGATGGTGTTAAAAAATGGCAAGATCGAAGAAATAACAAAGGCGGTGACATCCGAGCTTATATTTACGACAGTGATACCGGCAAGGGAGAGTTTTTTGACTATAGCGGCGAAGAAACTAAAGACAGTGATGGTAATACTATTACTCCCTCCGATACGAATCCGGCTTATACTCTCACCCTCCAAAGTAATGGTGGTCATACTTGGCAAAATGACTATCCTGTGGGCAGCGTCATCTATTTAATGGAAGAAAGACGCTATCGAGTTAAAGATAATAAATTACAGTTAGTGGTTAATGATAGTGAAACTTCGGACTTGGTAGAAAATGTCAAAAAACTAGAAGTAAAAGCTATTTTAAGCGAAGAAAAGAACGGTACTGAATATGAGTGTAAGGTGATTCCCCCCACGGCAAACTGTACCCCTACTTTTCCGAATCCCACTACTAATTATTCTTGGGCACAAATTAAATTTATTGATATAACAGCAAAGTTATCGCCCGGAGAAGATAGTAACTCAAATACTGTCGGTAATTTACAAGAAGAAGATCTTGAGTTATCTCAACGATTCTTCCCTCGTAACAGCCTCAGTTTTTAATTTTTCAATTCACCCTTAATTTTAGATAAAAAGTATCATGAAAACTACTCCTTCTTTCTTCCTCAAAAAATTACTTCTTTCTGGCTTAATTAAACGTCAAAAGGATCATACCACTGACTCAGAAACTGGCTTTGTATTACTTATAGCCATCACCATTGTGATCGCCTTATCTGCACTTGCGGCACTCTATGCCAAAACAAGTCGTATAGAACAACAAAGCACAACCTCCACCATTGACAGTAATAGCGGATTTTATGCCGCAGAAGCAGGATTAAATCTTCGGGCCAATAAAATAAGAGAAGCATATCTCGATTATGAACAACCTAAAGGTAAAAGCCCCAGTTCTCCCACGGCCTGTTTTGATTCTGACAATAGTAACGACGGTACCCTGGATTTTAAGTGTGATAAATTTGAACTAGCCCCGGGGGATCCCAACAGAAGCAATACCCAGGCAACTACTTACGTTGTCGCCAAAAATAATGGTATCGGTACTTCTGGAGTTGTTCCCGACGGAGATGCTTTTCAGGGTTTAACTATGTTGGAATATGGTCATTCTATTTATAGTATGGCTTTTAAAGACAATATTTCCGCCAGTAAAAAAGGGAAACAAGCAGTCGCTATTTTACAAATGGACGTTGTTAGCCGATTAATTCCTATGTTTCAGTTTGCCGCTTTTTATACGGAAGATTTAGAGATATTTCCGGGGGCGGATATGATTCTGACCGGACCAGTTCACACCAACGGGAACTTATACTTAGGAGCCAATACTAGTTTAAAATTGAATAGTCAAGTCACCACAGTAAAAGACATTTTTAACTTCAAACCAGCGAATGGGGACACTTTTGCCGATGGAAAAGTGCAAATTGCTAATGCTTCGGGTAATTTTTTAAAATTACTTTCTAAAGGTACTGGTAGTACGAGTCCTACTACAAATTTCATGGATCCCACTCGCATTAAAACCGCATGGGGAACTCAGGTACAAGTAAGAACGGATGCACCAATATCTATTCCCGAACCCAGTATTTTAAATGACAAAGGAGATTATTACACCAAAGCGGATATTAGGATTAAATTTAAACCTGAATCCACTTCTACAGGGGGTAATATGAACTATTTAAAAACAGTGCCCTTTGAAGTAACGGCAATTAAACGGACTAATGCTGATGGTTCCCCCGTTGATCCTCCCGTTCCCGTAACCCTCAATAGTAATCAATTGGACAGTTTAAGACAGCCTGTAATGGCTAAGGCTGATTTGGCTAATATTGCTTCGGCTAATTTTAAGGTTTGCACCCCTGCCACTTTATCAGGTAGTTTACAAACTTGGTGGAACGGTTTAACCAGTGCTAAAAAAAATAACTTTAGAGAAGTGGCACAAGGGTATATCCAAGAGCAAATACAATCTCAAAAGGCACCTCTTCGTTTTTCCTTTATGGCATTACCCATTAAGGATGTGAAAGGACAAGCCCCTAATTTATACGGTAGTTTCGCTCAAAATACATCCAGTTTAAAAAGTGTTGATAAGTTAGGACAGACATTTGCTAGTGGATCTGACGTTGACACAGCAGTAAGTAATCTTGATAACATGAGTGCACAACAAATAGCTGGGTTGCCAGAGTATAATGGTAGTAACAGTGCTATATCAAATACTGCCCGTTGTTTTGTTCCTGCACCGATCACAGAAGTAGGTCGAGATGATGACAATCACTTATCTCCCTTCCGTTTTTTCAACACCAGGGAAAATCAGGATCTGCGATTATTACAGATGAATCTTAGTAGTTTTGCTATCTGGAATCGAGATGGGGTGTCTTTAAACGGTGGTAATACTCTCGACTCTACTGCCGGATTGCTTTATACTCCCGCCCCGGTGGATAATAATGCCCCAGCAGATTCTTTTCAGCGTTTGGGTTTAGCCGCCGTCGATAACTCCCAGGCAGGAATGGTTCTCCATGGCACCATTGACGGTAATATTTTTACCAAAGCTAAAACTAATAAAAGTCCTTACGGTTTTGCTGTGATTGGCGGAAAACAATTATTCGGTTTAGCAAAAACAACTACTTATCCAGATCCTACAGGGTTAACCATCGCATCGGATCAGGCTATTTATGTTCAGGGAGACTATAACACCGTTAATAAACAACCAGCGGCTTTTCTTGCGGACTCCTTTAACCCTCTGTCTAATGCTTGTCTAAATCAAGATAGTGCCATTAATCACGAGAAAGAAATGGGATGTCGCATCGATGGATCTACTAAAGCCGCTACTGATACAGGGTTTAATGCTGCTGTATTAGCAGGAGTTGATGTTACCAAAGGATCAGATTATAATGGCGGTTTAGAAAATTATCCTCGTTTCTCGGAAAACTGGAGTGGTAAAACTTGGCTCTATCGGGGTTCATTTGTCAGTATTTCAACTCCCCTTTATGTTAGCGGTAAATGGCCTGGTACTGGTGGTATTTATTATAACCCCCCTAAGCGAGATTGGGATTATGATTCGGACTTCAATATTGCCAAAAATTTACCACCTTTAACACCACAGTTTGTCAGTCTCAAACAAAATTCTTTTATCCGTAATTTTGATCAGTAAAAAGTTACTGTGAGGGCAAAGTAACAAGCCAAAAAAAAGGTTAAACTACAAAGTTGCCATCACCTTCCCTAATTGGCGGAAATGTTCTGGTTGATGAGTTGCCATGACAGAAAAACGAATCCTGCTTGTGGGCACGGTGGGGGGACGGATAGCCGGGGCAAAAAATCCGTTCTCCCGGAGTTTGAGGCTTAATCTTAGGGCTTCTTGGGTAGATTCTGACTTTAAACACAAAATAGCTGATTCTGATGGCAAAAAGCTCTTGTTTAATGAAGTAAGCTCTTGTTTTAGCAATGCCATATTCTGCCATAATTGCCATCGCCTTTCTGGTTCAGATTGGATAATCTCAATGGCCATCAATGCCGCCGCCGTATCCCCAGGAGATAAAGCTGTGGTATAAATCCACGTAGGGCAACGATTTCGCAAAAAATCGATCAAAAGTTGGCTTCCTGCCACATAACCCCCTAAACTGCCGATCGCCTTGCTTAATGTGCCAATTTGGATGATATTCTCTCCTTTTATGCCAAAATGCTGTAAACATCCCGCCCCCGTTTCACCCATAACCCCTGTAGCGTGGGCTTCGTCTATCACTAACCAACAATCATATTTATTGGCGATGGCCATCAATTCCGGTAAGGGGCATAAGTCACCATCCATACTAAAAACACTATCGGTGAGAATGAGACAATGACGATATTGAGAGCGATTTTCCCTTAATTTTGCGACTAAATCGGGGCAATCATTGTGTTTATAGGCAATTGTTTGACTTTGGCTCAATTTTACTCCGTTTTTCAAACTAGAATGATTATATTCATCTCCTAAAATTAAATCTTTTTGATTGACTAAGGCGGCAATTGTACCCATATTGGCACTATATCCCGAACTAAATACTAAGGCTTTTTCTGTCCCCTTCCAAGATGCGATGGCTGTTTCCAAATGTTCGTGTAATGGGCGATGTCCACTAAGTAATCTCGACCCTGTACTACCTGTACCATATTCTTGTATAGCCTTGGTAGCGGCATTGATTAAAAGTTCATCGGCAGCTAATCCCAGATAATCATTACTGGCGAAATTAACTAGTTTTTGCCCGTCCAATTCAATCACCGCACCAGATAACCCTGTAATGGCTTTTTCTTGACGGTACCAATTAGCCCGTTTTATGGTGTTTAAAGATTTGGATAGATATTCAGATAAAGAAGGCATATCAATACTGGGAGGGATTTGCCCGAAAACGATTTGATGAGGGTAATTTAGAATTTAGAATTTAGAATTTAGAATAAAGACATGAAGAATTAACGGCCCTTCAGGGGAGGCACAAGGGCAGTTAAAACCAGTCGTCATCGTCTTCCCAACCGTTTTCATAAGGAATATCCCGTTTTTTGCCTACACTATAACTCTGATTGTTACGGGAAGCCGTAGTGCGATCTCGGAGAGGTCGACGAGGCCGTGCCTCCGGCGAGTCGCTTCGGGGTCCACGAAGTGGTGCTGTGGGATCGCCTTCTTCGGGATAATCTTCATAACGGCGACTAGATGGCTGAGGAGGATATGAATCTGTTTGAGGTACTCGTGAAGGACGACGGGGAGAAGATAAACCACTACCGCCATAACCATAATCGTTGGGGTTTTCATAGGAATCTCGATAATCTCGACCGGGATAAACCCTTGCACCGTAGGGAGTTGTATCAGGATTACGATATACAGTACCTCGATCTCTGGGGTTATAGTCTTCTTCGTCATCACCAATAAAAGTGCGTTTGATGGACTCGAAAAACCCTTCTTCCTGATCATCATATTGCAGTCTTACTTCTCGATTTAATTCATAGAGAACATCTTGTAAGTCTGCTTGATTACGATCTAAACGGCGATCGTCATCTTTTTCTAAACTGTCAAGAATCTCACTACAAAGATTCTCAATATCACGGCGGTAGGGGTTAGTAAATTGACTGCCAAAATCGAGAGTTACTTCCCTTAAACGGCGTTGAGCTTGATCCGTCAAAGCCTTAGCTCCATTACGTTTTTCCACTCGATCTCGTCTTTCTCTATCTTCCCTAGCAAATTCCTGTGCTTCTGTCATCATGCGATCGACTTCTGATTGTGATAAGGTAGAAGTACCTTGAACGATAATCCTTTGCTCTCTCCCTGTAGTTTTATCTCTGGCGATTACCTGTAAAATACCGTTAGCGTCAATATCAAAAGACACTTGTATTTGGGGTACACCTCTTGGTGCAGGGGGAATACCCGTTAATTTGAAACGCCCTAAAGATTTATTATCCTCAGCCATTTCCCGTTCCCCTTGCACTACATGAATCTCGACGGAAGTTTGATTATTTTCTGAGGTAGAGAAAACATCCGATCGCCTTACAGGAATTGTAGTATTCCGGGGCAAAAGTTTTTTGGTTACACCACCGATGGTTTCCACACCGATGGATAGAGGGGTCACATCCAAGAGTAAAATATCTCTTACTTCCCCTCCTAAAATCCCTGCTTGAATAGCTGCCCCCACGGCCACAACCTCATCAGGGTTAACATTCTGATTGGGCTCAATATCGATAAAACTACGAACCAACTCTTGGACTAAAGGAATACGAGTTGAACCTCCCACTAATACAACCTCATCTATTTGTACGGGGCTTAAACCTGCGTCTTTTAAAGCTCTTTGAATGGGACGCCGTAAACGAGACACTAAGTCACCACATAATTCTTCAAATTTGGCACGACTGAGACTTGTTTCGATATGTTTTGGTCCTTCCTCCGTAGCAGTGATAAAGGGTAAGTTGATCTCCGTATTACTCACCCCGGATAGCTCAATTTTGGCTTTTTCCGCCGCTTCTGTTAACCTTTGTAGGGATTGGCGATCGCGTCTTAAATCCACTCCTTCAGCTTCTAAAAATTCCTCGGCAAGATAATCGACGATGCGCTTATCAAAATCGTTGCCCCCCAACTGGGTATCACCACTGGTAGCCCTAACTTCTAAAACACCGTCACCCACCTCAAGGATAGAAACGTCAAAAGTTCCTCCTCCCAAGTCAAAAACGAGAATTTTCTCACTGCGTTTTTTTTCCAACCCATAAGCCAAAGAGGCAGCGGTGGGCTCATTTACAATTCTTAACACTTCCAAACCAGCAATTTTTCCGGCGTCTTTGGTAGCTTGACGTTGAGCATCGTTGAAATATGCGGGTACAGTAATTACAGCCCCCGTAACTTCTTCCCCCAAATATCTCTCAGCTTCTTCGGCTAATTTGCGTAAAATCATCGCTGAAACTTCTTCCGGGGCAAACTCTTTTTTGAGACGAGGACAACGAATTTTAATATTATTGACTTCATCCCTACGAATAGTATAAGGCACAAGCTTTGATTCTTCGTTTAACTCCGAATATTTACGCCCCATGAAACGCTTAATACCATAGTAAGTATTTTGAGGATTTAATACCCCTTGTCGCCGTGCCATTTGCCCGATAACCAATTCACCATCTTTGTTAAAACCTACCACTGAGGGGGTGGTGCGACTGCCTTCAGAATTGGGGATAACCAGAGGCTTTCCCCCTTCCATAACTGCTACCACTGAGTTAGTTGTGCCTAAATCTATACCAACGACTCTACCCATTATTACTTTTTTCTCCAGTTTTTCCTCGTTATACGCCCTCAATGGAGCTTTTTACACTTTACTATAATTATCTAAGTATATTGTAACCAAGTTCAGTATTCAGAATTCAGAATTGGGAAAAACCTTGATCTAGAGTTGGATTGACATAATTAACACTCAATCCAAAATCTAACCTACAATTTTATTTTTTTAACCGAACAGTATTGGGTTCTATTGTTATTATCTGACAACCAACCAACACGGGGTATAATCAAGTAAAACACAGTATTGTGGTGGAGATAATGAAAAATAACCAAAAATACATATTACTAATCAGTGTTCATGGCCTAATTAGGGGAAAAGATTTAGAATTAGGAAAAGATGCGGATACTGGAGGTCAAACCAAATACGTCTTAGAGTTAGCGGAAGCATTATCGAAACATTCTGATATTAAAAGAGTTGATTTAATGACCAGACTATTAATTGACCCTCGAGTTAGTTCTGATTATAGTCAACCCGTAGAAGTTTTAAATAAAAAAGCCAATATTATTCGTATTTCCTGTAATTTAGATGACTATATACCCAAGGAAGAATTATGGGATTATTTAGATAACTTTGCAGATAATGCCATCGACTATCTTAAAAATCAGGAGAAAATGCCTGATGTGATTCATAGCCATTATGCCGATTCAGGATATGTTGGTGTTCGATTATCTCACCAACTCGGTATTCCTTTGATTCATACAGGACATTCTTTGGGCCGTAGCAAAAGAAAAAGACTTTTAGCCAGTGGTATTACAAGAGACGTTATTGAAAAACGTTATAATATGACTCGTCGTATCAATGCGGAAGAAGAAACCCTCAGTTCGGCGGAAAGGGTGATTACTAGTACCCATCAGGAAATTAATGAACAGTATGCTCAGTATGATTATTATGAACCTCAACAAATGCGGGTTATTCCTCCTGGTACTGATGTAGAGGAATTTTATCCCCCCGAAGGTGATGAATGGGAAAGTAATATATTTAAGACTATAGCTCGGTTTTTAAAACATCCTCAGAAGCCAATTATTTTGGCCCTTTCCCGTTTAGATCAAAGAAAAAATATTCAGATATTAATAGAATCCTTTGGACAATGCGAAAAGCTACAACACAAGGCTAATTTGGTTATTTTTGCTGGCACAAGACATGATGTCAAAGATTTAAACCCTGGTATTCAAGAAATTTTCACAGATTTATTATTGACAATCGATCGCTATGATCTTTACGGTAAAGTAGCCTATCCCAAAACCATCGCCTCGGAAGACATCGGCCCCATTTATCGTTTAGCGGCATTATCTGGGGGAGTTTTAGTGAATCCAGCTTTAACCGAACCTTTTGGACTGACTTTGATTGAGGCGGCGGCTAGTGGTTTACCTATTGTTGCTACTAAAGATGGAGGGCCTGTTGATATCATTAAAAACTGCCAAAATGGTTATCTCATCGATCCTCTTGATCCTCAAGACATTGCTGATCATATCTTAAAAGTTCTTTCCGACCACAAAAATTGGCAAACTTTAGCTCATAATGGCATCAAAAAAGTTAAACAGTACTATACATGGAAATCTCATGTTGATACTTATGTAAAAATGTTGCAACCCATAATTGATAAGACTGAACCCCTACAAAGAGTTGCAGTTCAACGTCGGGCGATGATGTATAACAATGGGGCCATCGTTACCAGTATTGATCAAAACTTACTCGGAGATCAAGAATCTCTAAAAGAATTGATGAATATCATCAACGAAAAACGCAAAAATATTAGTTTCTGTATCGCCACAGGAAGAAGGTTGGATTCCGCCTTAAAAATATTGCGCAAACACAATATACCTCAACCCGATGTCTTAATCACTAGCATGGGAACAGAAATTTATTATGCCCCGGAACTTACCAGGGATGATGCTTGGACAAATCATATTAATTATTTATGGAATCCACGAAAACTGGCATCTTTGTTGACAGAATTACCCGGCATTACCTTACAACCAAAAACAGAACAAAGCATTTATAAAATCAGCTATTTTTATGATCCCAATGTGGCACCCACTGTAGAAGAAATTAAAAGAATTTTGTACCAAAATGAACACACAGTAAATGTGATTTTCTCCTTTGGTCAATTTTTAGATATTGTACCCGTGAGAGCTTCAAAAGGCTATGCCTTAAGGTGGTTTGCTCAACAATGGGATATTCCTTTAAACCGAATACTGACGGCAGGAGGTTCAGGAGGTGATGAAGATATGATGTTAGGTAATACCTTATCCGTAGTAGTAGCTAATCGCCATCAGGAAGAACTTTCCAAAATGGCAGAAATTGAACCCATCTACTTCTCCGAAAAACAATTTGCCGAGGGGATTCTTGATGGATTAAATCATTATAATTTTTTTGCACTCTGTGAGTAATCACAGAGCAATTACTTAAAGTCACTGTCTCAGATCTTTAATGTTAAAGTCTTGGGTAGTTAGCTTTTTTGTTAAAAGTCCAATGGTGCTATAAAATTATTGTTAATTGTCAATTATTCTGTCATCACCGTCAAAATTTGAGGAGGCGTGGCATCAGGAGGATAAAGAAAATCAACAAATACTAATTTTTCCGATTCAGGAGGCATGGTTAGAGTAACTAAATTTTCTCCCTTTTCTCCTCTTTTTTGCACTAAATGAAAGTATTTTAAACGGGGAATATTATTGTCATCATTATATTTGACTTGTACCAGGCCCCGAAAAAATGTTTGTGTCGGAAGGGGATTTAAAAAGTTAACTTCAGGGGTGTCTTGTTTGACTGGGGTGGAAATGGCTATATTGACGATTTTATTATCATTGCTGGCATTAAATAAGGGCAAAGTTAAACTGTATTGTACCCCATAATTACCGTGTGCACTATAGGCAGTATCAGGGTACCTTACCATCATCGGTGCAGTTTGAATTTGATTTGTTCCCAATGTACCACCAATTAAAGTGCTTAAACCATAGGAAAAAGCCTCCCCGGAGTTAGGAATAGTCAGAATTGGCGTTGAAGGAGAATCCGTTAAGTCGGTTTTCCACAGATTACCTTCAGAAACTCCTGAAACTCTGCCATAAATTTTTTTCCCCTGTGCTTCGGGAGGGGTTGGTGCTAAGTCACGGGGGGATGATAATGGTCGATTTTCTAAAAGTTGTTGCCATTGAGGGAGACTTGGGGGATTATCTTCTCCGTCTTGATACATGGCTAAACTAGCTATATAGACTTGTCCACTACTATATAATCTCATATAAGTGGAACGTCCATTGATGGGGGGATTCAAAGTTTGCACCGGAATGGGCAAATTTAGTAACATTTTACTTTCTCCTGGTTGGATGGTAATTTCTGGGGGGAAGATTTCTTGACGTTTTCCTTGCAAAATATCTCCCATAACTCTACTACCCGGACCAGCATAAATATTACTACCTTCTACTTGGGAGGGCAGGCTAATAAAAGGTGCATCGGGTTGACTTAAATAACTTGCTCCTTGTAATGTTTGAATGGTTACAGTTTCGGCGGTAGGATTATGTACGATGATGCCTAAATATAAAGTCCTTTTGTCGTCCTCAGTCGGTGGCTTGGCTACATGGTGGGCAAAAATGTCAAATCTCCCTTGAAAGCCAAAGTTTAAGTGAGCTTCAGGGTAGGTTTTGTTTTCCTTGGGGAAAGTAGAAAGTAAAATTCCTTCTCCTGATACTAATTCTGGACTATTACTATTAAATACGGGAATTTTGTTCAACTCTCCAGGCAAAGGGCGTAGGATGTAATTTTCTTGGGTAACTATTTCACTATTTTGAATAGTATTTTGACTATAAAAAATGGTAGGATTAATAGGAATAAAAAAGGGTAATAGTTCCAACATAAACTTATTAGTTAAATAATTATTGAATAAAATTCTTCTATGATAAATAATAAACAATTTATCATACTCAAATTGGAAGATCCTTATTATTTTATAGTATTTTTTCTAAGCCATAAACCAGAGATTTAAGTTCGGTAATTTTGCGAATAGAGAATAAAACTCCGTTCATATAACAGGATCGATCGCTGGTGTCATGACGTAAGGTGTAAATTTCTCCTTGGGAACCAAAAATCACTTCTTGATGGGCAATTAAACCAGGTAAACGCACACTATGAATACGAATATTCTCACCGCAAATACTACCCCTAGCACCAGCTAAATTTTCCGTCTCTTTTATTAATTGGGGATTGTAGCTTTTACCTAAATCTGATAACATCTCTGCGGTTTTAATGGCTGTACCACTGGGTGCATCGGCTTTTTGGTTATGATGTAATTCAATTATCTCTACATGATCAAAATATTGAGCAGCTTGGATGGCGGCTTGTTGCATTAAGACCATACCGATGGAAAAGTTAGGAATGATTAATACTCCTGTGGTAGCTTTCTCGGCGAAGTCGGCTAAGTCCCGGATTTGCTCGGGAGATAGTCCAGTTGTTCCGACGACAGGACGTATTCCATAGGCGATCGCACTTCTCACATTTTCGTAAACGCTGTCGGGATGGGTAAAATCCACCATCACCCCTTGTATTTTATATTGAGTCGCCAACACTAAAACGCTTTGCAAATCGTTGACTATGGGAATTTCTAACTCTCCACAACCCGCCACTTCTCCCACATCTTGCCCTAACAATGTCGAATTTTGGTCCACTGCACCCACCAAAATCATGTCGTCAACCGAGGCGATGGCTTTGATAACCTCTTTGCCCATTTTTCCGGCGGCGCCATTAACAACTACGGGAATTAAATTTTCCTGACTCATAAATAAATCCAAATATTTTACTAACGATTAACTATTATTAACTAAAAACTAGCACGACAGCAGGTAGTCCCTACAACCTAAAACCTAAATTTTTTAGACCCCAAAATTATCCATCCACTCTTTCCTCACCACTGTCCCTGTAGAGATTGTCCATATTACCTGGAACTAGACAATTACATCAGCAAAGATGAAACTTACTCACTCAAAAAAGAAAAAATCTTCTGTCTCTGATGCCAAAAGGCTTTGAGCATTTTTTATTAGTAACAACAGACAAGTTAGCCGCTTATGAGAAAGCCATCGCTAACCATCTCCAGAACATTCACTACGCTTACAAATTGTTAAGCAACGCCGAAACAAGCGGCTTGTTACAGTTAAACAGAGAATTGTTCGAGGAAAAGAAACTAATTTTGGTCTCAAAACCAAGAATACTTCTTATTATAAATGTTTTCTGAAGGCGATCGTCACATTATGGCCACCAAAACCGAAGGAATTAGATAAAGCCGCATTCACCATAACTTTACGGCTTTGATTAGGGACATAATCCAAATCACACTCAGGATCAGGATTGTTCAAGTTAATAGTGGGAGGAACTTGATCATTGGCGATGGCTAAAACCGTTGCCACTGCTTCAATGCCACCAGATCCACCCAAAAGATGCCCCGTCATAGATTTAGTAGAACTAACTACAATATTATAGGCATGATCCCCTAAAGCTCGTTTAATCGCCTTCGTTTCCGTGGTATCATTAGCCGAGGTACTTGTACCATGGGCATTGACGTAACTAATTTCTGAAGGGCTTAAATTACCATCTTTCAAGGCTAACTCCATAGCTTTAGTCGCTCCTAATCCTTCAGGAACGGGAGAAGTCATGTGGTAAGCATCGCAAGTCATACCATAACCCACTATCTCGGCGTAAATTTTTGCACCCCTTGCTAAAGCGTATTCTCTTTCCTCTAAAATTAAGATACCGCAACCTTCTCCCATGACAAAACCATCACGATCACGATCAAAAGGACGACTAGCGGTTTCTGGGCTATCATTACGGGTTGATAAAGCCTTGGCCGAAGCAAAACCTGCTATAGCCAAAGGAGTGATCGCCGCCTCTGTTCCACCGCAAATCATCGCTTTAGCATAGCCTCCCTGAATCATCCGAAAAGCGTCGCCGATAGCATTTGAACCCGCCGCACAGGCCGTCACAGAACAGGAATTAGGTCCTTTTGCCCCCACATGAATTGCAGTTAAACCAGCCGCCATATTCGAAATCATCGTCGGCACGAGAAAGGGAGTTACTCGACTAGGACCTTTAGTTAACAATACTTCCTGCTGTTCTTCCATGACTTTTAAACCGCCAACTCCTGTACCGATAATAATACCGACATCATCGGCGTTGTCATCATTGATCACTAAATTAGCATCTTTTAAAGCATCAACACTTCCAGCTACGGCAAATTGAGAAAACCGTGCCATGCGTTTGGCTTCCTTGCGATCCATGTATAGTAAAGGATCAAAATTCTTCACTTCACCGGCGATTTTACAAGCATGATCACTGGCGTCAAAACAGGTAATCTTACCGATGCCGCTACGACCTTCCATTAAACCTTGCCAATAGGATTCTACCGTGTTACCTATGGGAGTAATTGCTCCTAAACCAGTAACGACAACTCTTTTACCTTGTGAATTAGTCATAGTATTTTATATATGATGAGACATCTGCCATTGACAGCAGAAATGATCAATCGGATTTGTTTTATGGTTTTTGTAGTGCGTTTAATTAGTAATAAATACATTCAAAATTACAATTCATTCAGATAACCAAAAAGAAGTTAATTAACTTACTCAACATTGGCTATCATGAACATGATTAAATACTAAGCGGCGGCTTGGGTTTTGCCTTCGATGTGAGCAACGGCATCACCTACGGTGGCAATTTTTTCCGCTTCTTCATCGCCAATTTCGATCTCGAATGCTTCCTCTAAAGCCATAACCAATTCGACAACGTCCAAAGAATCTGCGTCCAAATCATTAACGAAGTTAGCTTCAGGAGTCACACGATCGGATTCAACGTCTAACTGTTCAACTACGATTTCTTGCACTTTTTTCAATATTTCTTGGTTCATATTTTTTTGAATATCACTTTATATTTATTAATCCGCTTGTTATTTTTAGCTCAACAAAGGGAACAAAATCAATACAAAACGGTTTGACTGTTTTTTAGTTTACATTTTTTTGGTAAGCAATTAATAATAATATCTAAAAAAGGAACAACTGCATAATTGAGTTCGCAGGAATACGGGCGAACCCTCCCCTGCAGTTTCAACCAGGGATTTTGCTTAACCGACCAGTATTGCTTAGAGTTGGAGATTTCGGGGCATAAAATTACCCCCCAACAGTCAAGTTTGGAGGAGAAGCAAAAAGTAAAAGTCTCTAAAATTGAGCATTTAAGGGGGATTAAATCAATTCTTTTGCCCTTACGGTCAAAGCCCTAGCCGTTAAGCCATTAAAAGCCATCAGTTGCCCCGCACTAGCGGTGGTTTCCCCCCGTTTCCAGGCAAAGGTATCCCGTTTAGCATTACTGCGTAACATGATAGGCTCTAACATGGCACTTGTACCACCAGTAACACCGATAACTACATCCCCACCGAATAAGGTTTCAAAGCCAGCATCATCGAGAAAATTATCATCTTTGACTGTGCAACTATCCCAAGCTACATCACTGGCACGATATAAACGGCGAGGATTGATAACGGAAACAATACGAACCCCAATTCCTTGAGATTCTAGAATTTTCGCCCCTTCAAACACGGGAATTAAAGTCATATCACCAACAACTGCAAAAACAACTTTTTTGCTACCTTCTGATTCATGTAAAATAACCCCACCTTTAGCGATGGCATCTTTGGTTTGATCAAAAGTAGTTAAAATCGGTAAAGGAGACTTACTAGCAGTAATGGTAATACCTTTATTTTTCGTGTCCAATGCCCACTCATAACAGACTTGAATACTATTAGCATCACAGGGGAAAAGAGGATAAACGTTACCGTTACGCATCATTGCCGCAAAATAATTCTCGATTTCAGGGCGTTGGTGAGTCCATCCGTTGCGCCCTTGCTCTAATGCACCAGCAGTGAATAAGGTAATAGTAGAAGGGGTTTCCCGTCTCAATTCCGCCATAGCTTGGGTGACGGTTTGCCAGATGGGTAGGCCATTGACGGCAAAAGATTCATAAGAACACCACAAACTACGAGCTCCAAATAATGCTAAACTAACCGCTAAACCAGCACAAGCATCTTCACTTAAAGGCTCATAAACTTGTCCTTCGGGTTGTTGGAAATAGGTTGTGTCAACGGTAGGATGAACTATTTTTAGGGCAACATTGATGTTATTTATCCCTGATGCGGCGTTACCATCGGCGTTTGTCACCACAAAATTAGGGTCATTTTTGCCAACATGGACAACTAATTCACCCATTGCCGTAGTAGCGACTTTTTTATCACCGCCAACAGGATACTCGGTTAAGGGTAAAGTGCCCAAATCCGTTAAAGGTAACACTGATTCGGTGACGGCTTTATAGGCATTTGAACCACCATTAGCACGAACAAAGTTTGTCCGCACCAATTCCCATGCCTCTTTAGTTAAGGCTCTTTCTTGTAAAGCAGAGATGATATGATCTTTATTTAAGCTATCTCCAGGGTAAAGGTTATGGGATTGTGAGCCTCGTTTATGGACTCCTGCCCCTTTTAGTTGTTTAATGATTAATACTGTTAAAGTACCTCCCAATGCGGATTTAGCGGCTTTGTCAGTGGCTTCTAAGACGGCTTGGGTAAATTCTAAGCGCTTTTCTAAGGAAAATTTAGTGCTATCGACATAATCTCCTTCTTGGTTAGCGTTATCAAAGTCAAGTGCGTTAACTAAAATTACCTCTTTAAAGCCGTTACCTTGCCAATAGGCGATCATTTCTTCATTAGTTTTGGTGGACACCATACTATGATGCTCTTGGGAGTAGCCATTCCACACTAAAATCGGTAAAAAGTTGGTAACTTGAGGATATGCTGTATTGAAGTGTCCAAAACTACTCATAATGTAAGGCTCACCCAAACCGCCGTCACCGATGGTAACAGGGAATAACACCCCGGGATGTAATTTAGCCCCAGCCATGGCAAAATGTTGTCCTTGTCCAAGAGGTCCTGCAGGGTTAAGTAATCCAGGGATTTGCCCCGATAAATGTCCTAAAAGCCCGTGCATTTCCCGAAAACGATCCCCCATCTCTTGTACAGTATAAATACCCATTTTTTCAAGGGATTGATCCATAAATACGGTACTATAAAATCCGGGGGCATGGTGTCCTACTTCGGTAATGATGTTTTTATGTCCTAACATGACCAAAGCGGCAATTCCTTCAGCAACACTAGCAAATCCCCCCGGATGCCCAGATTCTTTGCTGGCGGTTATATGCAAAGTCAAGTAACGTAAGGCATCGGCGGCTAAAAGGGTTTGATAGACTGCTTTTTTGTCCTTAGGGGAAGATATAGCTGTTTGTCCTTCTAAAATAGCACTTTCTTGACCGTATTCACTAAAAAAAGGTAATTTTTCTTTAAAATACTGGATTCCTTCATAAAATGGGGCTGTTGTCATCTTATTTTCGATCGCTTTTCTAAATTACTGCAATTGTTAAACTATTCTTACATTTTTCCGTCATATAGTCCAATAAATAAATAATTAATTTTGAATAGGGAATTGTGAATAGTTGAGTGAAAAGTTATAATTCGGTGTGAAGATGAATTAATTAGATTTCCCCATAATAATTCAGTTCCATCGTTTAAAGCAATCAAAAGCGGCACGATGTAACAATGAATGACGGTAAACCAATTCCTGTAAGTTCGTACTATAACCTCCGCCAATCACTGCGGCAAGAGGATAACCATGGGCTAAACAAGTACTAATAACCTGCATTTCTCGGCGATATATTCCCGTGTCGGTAAGGCATAATTTACCCAGTCGATCCCCTACATGAGTGTCTACACCAGCGTCATATAAAACAATGTCGGGTTTAACTTGGGTTAGTAAATCGGGAAGATAACTAGCGAGAATTTGCAGGTAACCGTCATCATCTAAACCGATGGGTAAAGGCACATCTAAGTCACTTTTTTGTTTACGATAGGGAAAATTCGCTTCACAGTGCATGGAAAAGGTGAAAACTTGATCCTTCTGGGCAAAAATAAGGGCTGTACCGTCTCCTTGATGTACGTCTAAATCTACTATTAAAATTTTTTTGACTAATTGCGACTCTAATAAATAACAAGATGCGATCGCTAAATCATTAAAAATACAAAAACCTGAGCCATAATCAGGGAATGCGTGATGAGTTCCTCCTGCTGTATTGCAGCAGATACCGTATTTTAGAGCTAATTTTACCGTTAATAACGTACCCCCCACAGCAGTACAAGTTCTTTTGATTAGGCCTTTACTCCAAGGCAAACCGATTTTTCTTTGAATTTTCGGATCCAGTGTACCATGACAAAAATTTTCCACATAATTAGCCGTATGCACCAATTGCAAAATACCCGAATTAGCAATCTCTGGTTGATGAGTGGATTCTGGAGTGATCATGCCATCTTTTAGTAACAATTCGTGTAATAACCGAAACTTTGGCATCGGGAAACGATGTTGTTCCGGCAGTGGGGTGACATAATTAGGATGATAAACAACGGGTAAATTCATGTAAATAATTGATAATTGATAATTGATAATTGATAATTGCTAATTATAAAAAATGCACGATCGCCAATCCTTAGAAAAACTATTATCCGCTATAGCAGAAGGTAAAATATCCCCCGAAGAAGCTATCACAAAACTAAAATACCTTGATTTTGAGCCCATAGGAGATTTTGCAAAAATTGATCATCATCGACAACTGCGGACAGGATTTCCAGAAGTAATTTGGAGTCAGGGAAAGACCTCCGAACAAATGATCCAAATTATTTCTGTTATGCGAGAACAAGCATCTGTTGTCATGGCGACGAGATTAGAGCCAGAAGTAGCAGAAATACTACAAGAGAATGTATCAGATTTGCGATACTATCCGATGGCAAAAATCGCTGCTATTGGTCAAAATTCAGTCAAGTATAAGGGCAAAATCTCCATTGTGACAGCGGGAACAGCCGACTTACCAGTGGCTGAAGAATCAGCAATTACGGCAGAATTGTGCGGTTTTCAAGTAGAGCGATTGTGGGATGTGGGAGTTGCAGGAATACATCGTCTTCTGAGTCATCGTCACTTAATTGACGAGGCGGATGTGCTAATTGTCGTGGCAGGAATGGAAGGGGCATTACCTAGTGTGGTGGCCGGTTTAGCTAATTGTCCCATCATCGCAGTACCGACAAGTATTGGTTATGGTGCTAGTTTCGGTGGTTTATCAGCTTTATTGACGATGCTTAATTCTTGTGCGACGGGCATAGGGGTTGTTAATATTGATAATGGTTTTGGTGGGGCAATGTTAGCAGGGCAAATTTTAAGGTTAGCTAATCGGTTTGGAAATACTTGAGAGTTTAAATGTGTAGTCCTTTAGCAATTGGCATTTTCCAACCGGTGCCAAATGCACGATCAGTCACTTTAAGTCCAGGAGGAGCTTGTTTTCGTTTAAATTCAGCACGGACAACTAATTGTACTACTTTTTTAATAACCTCTAAATCATGACCTGATTGATGAATTTCGGTGATGGATTGATGTTTATTGATATAACCTTCTAAAATATCGTCCAAAATTTCGTAGGGAGGTAAAGAATCTTCATCTTTTTGATCGGGTTTTAGTTCCGCACTAGGAGGTTTTATTAAGATATTTTTCGGGATAATTTCTTCTTTTCTATTTATCCATTTACATAGATCAAAAACTTTTGTTTTCGGGACATCTGCAATTACGGCTAATCCGCCATTCATATCACCATAAAGGGTACAATATCCCACGGCCATCTCTGATTTATTTCCTGTGGAAAGTAATAAATAATTAAATTTATTAGCGATCGCCATTAATAAACTACCTCTAATTCTCGATTGCAAATTTTCCTCAGTTATGCCAAATTCTGTATTTACAAAGAGAGGATTTAATAATAAATCATAACTATTCATGATTTCTTTAATTGGTAATTTTTCACTCTTAATTCCCAAATTTTTAACCAATTTTTCTGCATCAATAATCGAGTTAGCTGAACTATAAGGAGAAGGCATTAATACCCCTAAAACATTGTCTTTTCCTAAGGCATCGACGGCTATAGTAACCACTAAAGCTGAATCAATACCCCCACTTAAACCTAATATAGCTTTAGTAAAACCACATTTATGGGCATAATCTTTAACTCCTAAAACTAAAGCCTGATAAATTTCTTCTTCTTCTGTGGTAATTAAATTATTAATTAAACTAGAGGACAAATCTTGATATTTTTCTTCATATTTTAGGTAAATTAAGTCATTTTTATAAGGCTGACATCTAGCCATAATCTCCCCTTTTTTATTAAATGCACAGCTATAACCATCGAAAATCAAATCATCATTTCCTCCTACTTGATTGACATAAATAATCGGTTTTTTATATTTACTAACTATATGAGTTAACATCGCTTCTCTTAGTTTTTGTTTTCCAAGTATATAAGGAGAAGCCGATAAGTTAATAATTAAATCGACATCTAAATTTACTAAATCTTGAAGAGGATTGATTGCATAATTTTTTTTACCCCAAAATTGTTCATCATTCCATAAATCTTCACAAATTGTTACCCCAATTTTTACACCATCTAAATTAAAATAATTAGCCTCATTTCCCGCACTAAAATAACGATCTTCCTCAAATACGTCATAAGTTGGTAATAGTCTTTTATTAAAAATTTGGTGAATTTTACCATTATTGATTAAAGCGACGCCATTATAGAGGGGTTTTTTCCCTTCTTTATTTGCCAAGGGATTAAAAGTTACTGTACCGACTAAAACATAAATTTCTGAGGGAATAGTTTCCGCTAATTGTTGTAATTCTTCAGCCATAGCGGCAATAAAACTTTGATTTAAAAGTAAGTCTTTAGGAGGATAACCGCAGAGTGATAATTCAGGGGTTAATAATAATTTTGTTTCTTCCTTGACTGCTAATTGTACTTGTTGTTTAATTTTTTGGGCATTATTTTGGAGATCTCCAATGGTGGGATTTATTTGGGCGATCGCTATTTTCATGATAATGTTGCGGCTAATTCTAATCTATTATAATCATAGTTAGTGAACTACCCACACTGAATCAGAGATTACAGTGTAGGCTTCCTGCCCAGAAACCAGCGTGGTAGTGGATTTCTTCCGTCCTCCCTTACTCCGTCTTACAGTTTGGCGACAGGCTTTTTCCCCCGTTCCAGAGGTCTTTAATATTCGTAGTCCTTCGTCTCGGATATTAATTGCCGCATTTATATCCCGATCCTGTCTTGTCTTACACTTTGGACATTGCCAATATCTTATTTCCAAAGGCAAACTTCCTACCTGGTTTAAGCAAACATGACAGGTTTTTGAACTAGGGAAAAATCTATCCACTTCCAAATATACTTTCCCTTCTTGTTCGGCTTTATATTTAAGCATAGTGCAAAACATTCCCCAACCTACTTGTTGTATAGATTTAGCTAGGCAATGATTTTTGACCATCCCTTTAATATTAAGGTTTTCTAGCACTATAACTTGGTTGTCGTTTACTATCCTACGAGATAGCTTATGCAGAAAGTCCTCACGGCAATTAGTGTTTTTTTTATGTAATAAAGCAACTTTTAGTCTTGCTTTATTACGGTTGTTTGACCCTTTCTGTTTACGAGACAATTGTTGCTGTTTTTTCTTTAAGTTCTTCTCATGTTTATTTAGTATTTTTGGATTATCAAATTTACTCCCGTCACTGGTAATGGCAAAATGGTTTAATCCCAAGTCAATTCCTACAGCTTTACCTTCTGAAGATAATTGAGGTTTCTGTTTCCCATCTTCAAAAAGAATAGATGCAAAGTATTGATTACAGCAATTCTTAGTAATTGTGACTGTTTTAATTTTCCCTTCTATAGGGCGATGAAATTTAGTATAAATCAAGCCTATTTTGGGAACTTTTAAACAATTATTTTCTATCTTTATATTTGCAGGATATTGTAAAGATTGTTTACCATGTTTACTTTTAAAGTTTGGGTATTTAGCCCGTCTTTCAAAGAAATTATTAAAGGCTACTCCGAGATTCAAACAGACTTGCTGTAAACAGGAAGAATAAGTATCAGATAACCAAGCTGTTTCTTCCTGTTTCTTTAATTGAGGTAATAGCTTTTTAACATCATATCCAGACAAACCTTTACCTGTTTCTTTGTATGTTTCGTTCATCAAATTCAGAAAATGATTCCAAACCCACCGACAACTACCAAAGGCTTTTGCCAATGTTAGTTTTTGAGATGAATCGGGATAAATTCTGACTTTAACGACTTTTAACATTTTAAGATAATGTTAGAGAGAACTTGATTTGCTATAAAGTATCTTAGCACAAATTTTTGAATTTGTGTGGACTCCCTACGGTCGATTTTATTGGTTGATCAAAATTCATCCCACGCCGAAACCTAGTTGTTTTTTTATCGTGTTTACGGCGTGGGGCTTCTTTTGACATTTAAGCTAAAATATCACACATCAAAACTGATTACTATATGGGATTAAATTTGATTTAAAATTTCTTGATCCAGGGTGAAATCAAGGTCAATTTTACCTCTTGCTGATGGTAAATAATCATTTTCAAAAGAGTCTTTTAACCCTGAAACTAAGTCATATCTGGGTTGCCAATTTAATTCTTTTTGAGCTTTGGAAATATCCGCAAAAAAGTGTTGTACTCTGATGGGAAATGCTTTTTTTTTGCCTAGATTGATTTTCTTCGGATCATAATATTTAATTTCGATGTCTGAAGGATTTTTCCCCATCGCTAAACCACAAGCTAAGGCCAATCCGGTAAAAGTAACATAGCGATCTCCAGAAATATTGTAAATTTGTCCAATGGCGTTAGAATTACCTAAAACGGCACTCATAGCTAAGGCTAAATCTTCTACATGGCCAAATTGGGTAAAATGCAACCCTTCGCCAGGTATTAAAATCGGTAAATTGCGTACTAAACGATCGAAAAACCATGCCTCTAAATCATTATAATTACTGGGACCATAGATATAAGTAGGACGGATAGAAGTAAAAGGAATACCTTGATGTTTAAGATATTCTTCGGTTTCGTGTTTGCCTTTGTGGCGACTTTGTGGATCAATGGCATCACCTTCGCGGTGAGGCATTTGTTGAGATGGTAAATAAACCCCCGCCGAACTAACATAGATAAAGTGCGACATGTTATCTTTGAACAATTCCACTAAAGGTTGAGTATCACTTAATTCTCGCCCGTTATTGTCGAAAATAGCATCAAATTTTTGTCCTTTTAATTTTTCTTGTAATTGAGCTGTATCTTTGCGATCGCCATGTATTTGTGTGACTCCTTCAACGGCCGCAGGTTTATTGCCACGATTAAACAAAACTACTTCATGACCTTGAGAAACGAGAATTTTAGTGAGGGAAAGGCCAATAAAACGAGTTCCTCCCATCATTAGAATACGCATAAATTATCTAGTATAAGTTGTATATTTGCTGTGAGTTTAAGTCCCTTATTAACTAACTATCAACTATCAACTATCAACTGTCAACTGTCAAAATTTGATTCAGAAGACAAGGACTAAAATCCTGACTACATTTTCCATGCTATCTAATCTTTTACTAATGCCGTTTTGCCCTTCTTTTAATGTGGCTACGTCAACTTTAACCTCGTTAACGTCATCTGATAGTTTTTCAATTTTGTGATCAAGGCTATCTATTTTAGTCTCTAACCTATTCAGTACGTCAATTAAGTTTACTTCTATTGTTTGAGTCATGTTAGAACCCCCTTCGTATTAAATGTCAACTATCAAATTATTCAATTACTGCACTGCCGGTACCCTGAAACATTAACCACGACAGAAAAAAATTGGTAACAAAAATTGCAATCAGAGAAATGACCACAGCTTCAGTAGTCGATCGTCCTACACCCTTAGCTCCCCCAGTGGTTGTTAAACCCCAATTACAGCCAATAATAGCGATTATAGCTCCAAAAACCATAGATTTAATTAAACAAACGACTATATCCCATGTTTTGAGGAAATTTCGCACAGAATCAAGAAAAATAATGCTAGAAATATCATAAATAACATCAGCAATAATTAACCCTGCGGTCATGCCTACCAGTAAGGAGAGAATGCTTAACACAGGTAACATCAAAGAACAGGCAATAACTCTTGGAGTCACTAAATAATCGATGGGATCTGTTTTCAGGACATATAAAGCATCAATTTGTTCCGTTACTTTCATCGTACCAATTTCGGCGGCAAAAGCACTTCCGACTCTTCCTGTTAATACCACTGCCGTTAAAACTGGTGCTAATTCACGGGTTAAAGCTAAGGCTAAGACCCCTCCCACTGCGGTAGTTGCACCAAAATAGATAAATTCCCTAGCCACTTGAATGGTAAACACCATACCCACCGATGCGGCGGTAATTAGGGCGATGGGTAAGGATGCCGGTCCCACAAAAGCCATTTGCTCTAAACTATTATTACGGGAGATTTTAGTTTGTAGGATATGAACTAGAATTTGTCCTGTTAAAAATAAACCTGATAGTAAGCGTTCTAATATTTTATTCACTTGATTAAACAATAACAATTAAAACTAGTCCTAACTATTTCCCAAAACCCCGACCCTGAAATCATCTTCCTTCTACCTTAAAACGTTCTACAGAAGAAATGAGATCTTTGGCGATGCCCACCAGATTTTGAAGTGATCCTGCTACCCTTTGGGATTCCTGGGAAGTGGCTTGAGCCGTTAATTCTACGGCCTGCATTACCTTTGCCACCCCTCTGGAATTTTCCCTTTGTTCGTCAGTATCAGCAGTAATCGATCGCACGAGGGCATCAATACGGTTAGACACTTGAATAATATCCTCTAGGGATCGTTTTGCTTGTTCCGATCGCTCGGTCACATCTCGTACCTGTTGGATGCCTTCTTCCATTGCCGTCATTACCGATCCCGTTTCTGTTTGGATTTGTAATACAATTTGTTCAATTTCTTGTAAAGATTTAGCAGAACGATCGGCTAGCTGTCGCACTTCATCCGCAACGATCGCAAACCCTCTACCGGCTTCTCCGGCCCGTGCCGCTTGAATGGAAGCATTTAAAGCTAGAAGGTTAGTACGGGAAGAAATTTGAGAGATAACGGCGACAATAGTCGAAATCTGTTGAGATGCTTCCGCCAGTCTTTTCACCTTCCGGGTAGTTTCAGATACCGTTTCTCGAATTTGTAAAATTCCAGCTACAGTTCGTTCCACCGCATCCCCACCTTTAAGAGCTGTAACACTAGAAGATCTAGCCACCTCCTCCGCCTCTCGTGCGTTTTCTGCTACCCTTTGAATAGAATCCGTCATCATTTGCACCGAATTCAGGGTAACGGCTAACTCCTCCGCCATTCTTAAGGCATCACTGGACTGATTACGGGCAAATAGTTCACTATCTGTACTCGCTTTATTTACTTGTACCGCCGCTTGTTTTACCTGTTTAACGATTTTACGTAAGTTAGTAATGGTTAAATTAAAAGCATCAGCCACGGCCCCTAATACGTCCGCTGTCACCTCTGCTTGTACTGTCAAATCTCCTCTTGCCGCCCCTTCCACATCGTCCAGAAGACGAATTACTTGACGTTGTAAATCTTCCCTCGCTCTTTCGGTTTCTTCTGCCCGTTTTCTAGCCTCAGTGGTGGTAGTATGGACCATTTTTGCCATTTGGTTAAACCCGGCGGCTAAAGTACCAAATTCATCTTGAGAATAAATCGTTGTCTTTACTTCATAATTACCCTGATAAACAGACTCGAATTGATTTTGGAGATCATTGGTATAACGTTTAATATGATTAGTCATTAAATAACCTATCGCCACCGTTGTACCACCTCCAGCAATCCCTGCCACTAAACTTAAAAGAAATCTTTTGCCAAAAGGATATTTGATACCCTCTTCTGCATTAGGTCCAGGATTTTTCGTTTCTACCGTTGTCGGGGTAATCGTCGCTTGGAACATACTTACAAATAACACTGCCAAAAAGGTAACTAAACCTGTTAGGCCACCATGAACTAATTGTTTAGTAAATAAAGGTAAATCGAAATATTTTGCCAGATTACCTTGAGGGATGTCTACTACTGGAGTTAAGTTTACCGAAATAGGAGTACTAGACACATCCGTCAGGGAAGATGCGCTAATATCTTCATCTGCGATACCGAGATTTATGTGATCAGTGTCAAAACTAAAACTTCCGGTAATGTCATTGTCAAAATCCTCATCAAAAACACTATCATTACTATCGATAATTTTATTGAAACTATTATTTTGCCGTTGTTCTTTCGTAAAGATACTAGAAACGGGTAGCTCATCCGCCCCAATATCGGGAATATCATCTAACTCATCCGGTGCAAAAAATAAATTATTCTCTCCCTCTAAAACTAAAGGACCACTATCATCATTCAATTCAGTTTTAAGAGAAGTTGATGTTTTTGCGGAAGTCAACGGCTCTAAGTCGGAACTGTAATCATCAAAATCCTCATCAAAATCACCTAATAACTCACTGCCTCCCGTCAACATTTCTTCTAAATAACTCAACTCAGGCTCTTGTGAAGAAACCATAAAAGTAGGAACACCCGTTTCTTGTGAGTAACTAGGATTAATATCACCGTCATCCAAATCATTATAGTCGAAGTCAGACTCACTAAGATTCATCTCTAATAAATTATCTGCTAAAGGCTCAAAATCAGATTGACTATTTTGGGAGGATTTAAGGACTGTATTTACTGCCGTGGCATCCTCTTCTTCATTGTCGGGAATGTCGGGAAATGAATTTGAATTATCAAAGATAGAATTTTCTACTGCCACTGGTGGAGAAGATTTAGATTTGGGGGGAGGAGAGGAAAAATCCCTATTTAAAGGTAGATTTTGTTGTAAGGTAGGATCTTCTACTTCTTCTTCTTCTAAATCCTGAGCATCCCAATCAATACTATTAAATTGAATACTATTTGTCCAACCATCATCGGGTTCATCGTCCTCAATTTCCTCAATATCACCCTCAAACTCGGGTATTTGTAATACATCGGCATAAGAGTCTAAGTCCTCTGATTGTTGCTCTTCTTCTATTTGTGCTAATCCCTGGTGGGCCAAACTAACTAAATCCTGATGTTCGGTTAAATTTAATACATGCTTATAGGTACCTTGAGCAAGCTCATATTTTTGTTCCCGTAAGTAAAGATGACCCTTGAGTAATAAAATACTGGGATCATCAGGATAATCATGGATCAGGGAATCTGTAATATAATTAGCTTCCTGTAAATCACCCTCAATGTAAGCTGTTTGAGCTTTTCCATATCTTTGTTGATAATCAGTTTCTGATACCATTGTGCCTTCTCCGTCAATTGCTAAATTCGTTATTTAATCTTGGTGACTGATATACTATGTTTCATGCTACCCAACGAGCAGAGCGAAGAATAGCAATTTGGTCTAAAAGTCGAACATAATTACTCTGTTCATCTAACCATTCCCCTTGAATATAAGGTGCGATGTGATCTGGTGCATTTTGAGGTATTTGTAAGGTTTCCAAGTCTAACCACTGCATTGCCCCCAATTTATCCACTGCTAAACCTAAAATGGTTTCTTGTTCTTCAATGGCAATAACAGGAATTTCACTCCTGTCGGTATTTAACATATTAGGATAACCCAAAAACTGTCCTAAGTCAGCCACCCAAATAATTTCCCCCCGAAGATTAATTGTACCTAATAGTAACGGTGAGGCATTAGGAATAGGTGTAATCCTTTCTGGCTCTTGTTGCATTACTTCCCTGATACCTACTGCCGGAAGGGCAAATTTATCTCCCGAAGGTAAGATAAAACGAAGATGTAACTCGCCTTCAGGGGCTTCGACTTCTTCGATTTCTTGTTCTACATCGAGGTCAACTTGAGAGTCATTAATAAATTCTGGATAGTTTTGATTATCAGCCATATTTTTTACTATATAATTAAATTTTCATCAATGTTGTTACCATAATCATCATCAAGTTTGAATAGTTAAGTAAATAAATTTAGATATTTCTGAGTCTATACTTTATTTTATTGTAACTATTGTTCCCTGTTTCTTCTTTCTTCTTGTCTTAATCAAAAGTTTTTTCCCTGATGTTTCAGATCTTGACCGGGTACCAAAAACCCCATGGACAGAGTTAAAACAATCAGTAGATTTATAGCATAAGTGCAAGATCTAGGTGAGACGTTATCGGTTTTAGGATGTAGTTTTCAAAAAAGCAACTTTGTTTCTTGTAAGGATGAAACTCTGACAATATTGCCGATTCTCTAGTCTCATAAAATATTTTCAGTAACTCCTCATTCAATCATTTTCTTCATTGTAGGGGCATGATATATTATGTTTATTACACCCCATTTGCCCGTTGACTGAAGTACTATTGCCTCTTTAGTGATCATGGAAAACTTAGATGCCAACTTGCCTTTCTCCAAACTCCAATGAGGGATTATAGTTTTGAAGGCGTTGAATTGTTGCTCCTAATCCTTGTAACTTTTGCTCTAAGTTTTCATAACCTCGATCCAAGTGTTGTAAACCCTGTACAATAGTTTTGCCATCGGCGGCTAAACCCGCTAAGACAAGGGCGGCAGAGGCTCTTAAATCCGTTGCCATAACGGGTGCTCCTGAAAGCATCGGCACGCCTGCTATAAGGGCAGAATTACCTTTTAGTTTGATATTTGCTCCCATACGTTTGAGTTCGGCTACATGACGTAGGCGATTTTCAAAGACGGTTTCAGTAACTAAACTGTTACCTTCACTGATGGTTAATAGTGCCATAAACTGTGCTTGCATGTCCGTAGGAAAGCCAGGATGAGGTAAAGTTTCAATATCACTCGCCTTTAATTCTCCCGGAATAGTACGCAAAGTGCTTTTATCTTCCTGGATAATGCGACAACCGATTTCCGCTAATTTAGCGATGATGGGAGTGAGGTGATCATTATTTACGGAAGTGACGAGGATTTCTGAATGAGTGATAGCACCGGCTACCAGAAAAGTTCCCGCCTCAATGCGATCGGGTATAATCTCATAATCACTACTGTGTAGGCGTTCAACGCCTTTGATTGTAATTGAATCTGTACCGGCTCCCGCAATTTTTGCTCCCATACTATTACAGAAGTTAGCTAAATCAACAATTTCAGGCTCTTTAGCGGCATTTTCGATCACAGTTTCACCCTCAGCTAAGGTAGCCGCCATCATGATTGTTTCTGTAGCACCAACACTAGGGTAATCAAGGAATATTTTTGCTCCCTTTAAACGCCCATTACTACCTTTAACAGACGCATTAACCACACCATGTTCAATAGTTACATTAGCCCCCATGGACTGCAACCCTCTGACATGAAGCTCTACAGGACGAGAACCGATAGCACAACCGCCGGGTAGGGGAACTTGTGCTATACCTAAACGGGTTAAAATCGGACCAATAACAAAAAAACTAGCCCGCAATTGAGATACTAAATCATAGGGTGCTTTCACGGATTTCAAATCACGGGGATTAAATTCCCATGCTGTGCCATTTTTGTTGATTTTAACCCCTAAGGAAGCTAATACTTGCCCCATGGTGTTAATATCTGCAAGGCAGGGCATATTAGTTAAACGACAATCCTCAGCACAAAGTAATGTACCAGCCATGATAGCTAAAGCAGAGTTTTTTGCACCGCTAATTTTTACCTGACCTTTGAGGGGATTTCTGCCGATGATTTCTAAGGCGGGTTGAGGGTTCGAATTAACGATGATGTCCTTAGGGATGAGATTTTTTGCAAAAGTATTTATCGTTTTGTCCTCCGGGTTTAATTCTTTTAATATAAAGTTCTGTCACAATTTTGTTCTGATTCTACCTGATAAATTCCTTTTTGTTCAATTAGTTTTATTAGCATTTAAATTAGGATTGATTGTAATTTTGCTGTACTTATGCTAATTTTGCTTTTGCCCTTTAATCTAAGTCGCTTTCCATAACCATTGCTGTGGCTTGATAGGTGGTAGTTTGAAATTCCTCCACATCGACTTTATTTAAAAGTGCGATGGCACCAATAATAAAAAGTGCCTCCCAGAAAAATACGAAACTATAAGCCAACCAAGGGTTATTAAATATTAGTCTTCCTATATCGAGAATCCACCCTCCCATGGCGATGGCAACACCTCTAGACAGAGCTTGTGCTAAACCCCATGCACCCACAAAAGTTCCCGCAGTTTCGGCGGCGGTTAAATCTAACATTAAACTAATTGAGCCAACGGTGGTTATTCCGGCGGCAACACCAAATAAAACCATTGCCCCTTGAAGTATCACAACCATAGTTGTTAAACCAGAGAAGATGATTAAGCTAAAGGATAAAGCGACTAAAATACAGCCGATTTTGGTGGTTTTTGTTTTACCTAAACGGGGGATAACTAAAAATCCCGTTGTAATATAACCGATTAGAATACCAATACCCCAAAAAGAGTTAAGCATGGTAGTTTCACCGATAGACATATTAAACACTTCCCCCCCATAGGGTTCTAAAATCGCCTCTTGTATAAATAAACTCATGGTAATCATTACCAGAAAAGAGAAAAATATTCCTGTTTGACGAGATGAAGTCAAGATTTTTAAGGCACGTTTTAAGCTGATACAATCTTCTTTATCCACAAAAGATGAACGCAAACGATAACGAGAATATTTTTTTTCGACTCCCCAAGTGGCAATAATGGTTAAAATTATTACAGTGAGGGGGACAACCATAAATATAAGATTGATGGGGGGTTTGAGTTCATTTAAGGAGATAACATTGTCTTCCCCCACAGCCAAATTTTTGAGTAAGACATTTCCTGTGATACCGCCGATAACGATACCCACCATTAACATTGACCAAATTGTTCCCACGATTTTTGAGCGGTTATCTTCGTCAGAAATATCCACGAGTAAAGCCGTGAAGGGGGTTGAACTTGCACCTGTAGCGATACCTTGTACCATGAAAATCAAGGCTAAACCAATACTAAATAGAATAGTCTGAGGATTCCATTGCCAACCGTTATTATTAACAATATCCCCCCCTAATAACCACACTAATTGGACAGCGAAAAAGATACAGATTCCGACAACTGCCACCCCCGTAAGAACATAACCCGTACGATGTAAGCCGAATAATTTTTTACTATCAGATAATTGTCCTAACCATACTCTTGTTGGTGCTACTAACTGGGATAATGCTAGAGTCCCAGCCGCAATAGTGGCGGGAATACCTAACTCAGAAATCATCACCCGATTTAATACCGCTAAAGTCAGCACAGAAATTAAACCGATACCGAGATTGAACAAGCCTAAACGTAACATCGTGAAAATATTTGCTTTAGGCATTTTTTCCCTAGTAGTTTCCGAAGAAATAGAGTCATAATTGTTATTAATAGTCATATAAAATACGAGCCTAGGTTATTATTCAATAATAGGTAGAAGTTTCAATTAGCCGTAATTTTCATCGTAAAAGGATTTTGATTTCCCTGGGCATCCCCTACATAAATTAAGTATTTTCCCGCCGCCCATACTCCCCCCATTTGGGGATATTTACCCGGACTGGCTTCACCAAGAATACAAAAGCGATCGCTATCCCCCGGTCCTAGGATTAAAAGGGTTGGTTTTCCTTGATTAGTTTCAACCACAATATTTAATGAATATACTTGTTCCCTTAAATTAATAACATGATTGGGCTGATTATTAATATAACCGCAATCACCACTATTCTTGTTTCCTCCTGTTGTGCCTTTTATTTCCTGATTGTTAGGGATTTGGGCAAAAGAATTTAAGGGTATTAGATTTAAAATAAGTGTGGTGGCCATTATGCCCCAAAAGGAAAGAGATTTAAAAGAAGAGATAAAATTAAAAAACATGATTAATAAACTTTGGATCTAGATTATTAATTAGAATAGACGAGAAGCAGTCACACAATGTTCATATTATTATTATTAATTCTATGGTATCTAATTCTGACCCTAGACCCCAAAGCCTCGACAAAATAGTGGAAAAATTCAAACGTCGTGATAATCCGAAACAAAAATATGAGCAGTTATTATGGTATGCCAAAAAACTAGCCCCTATGCCGGAAGAGGGCAAAACCGAAGAAAATAAAGTATCCGGGTGTGTTTCTCAGGTTTATATCACCTCTAAATTAGACGGAGATAAAGTATTTTACCAAGGTGATTCCGACGCACAATTGGTTAAAGGATTAGTCGCTTTTCTCATTGAAGGTTTAAGCGGATTAACTCCCATGGAAATTATTACTTTAACTCCTGATTTTATTGAGGAAACCGGTTTACAAGTAAGTTTAACTCCGTCTCGTGCCAACGGTTTTATTAATATTTTCAAAAAAATGCAACAACAAGCCTTACTTTTAAATCATGTGAGTTCGGTTTAAAATTGCTGATAGAAGCCAGACTGGTATTTCAGAGTGTAGGGGAGAGGTTTCTCCTCCCATTTGTACACTTTTAACTTTATGAGGCAAACTTTTACAATACTGTAATCTTATCTTCAAGGAAAATCTAACTATAAAGAAATTAGTCTATGAACGCATCTGAACAAGCAAATGGATTAGAAATTACCAGTAAAATAGCTTCTATAGTCAATTTGTTTAAACAGTATTTCCCCGACGCTAAAGGAGACCTTCAACCTTGGCACAATGATCCTGATACCATTGATTTGGTTGATCCTGACTCCATTGACATTGGGTTTCATTTTCCCGGATGGAGTCGTAAAATTCAAAGTAGAAGTATTTTAGTACAAATTAGATTCCATCATGATTTAGTCGAAAATCAACATGGCTTGATAGGTATAGAAACTACCGGATTTAATCACACGGGAGAAGTATGGAGACTTTCCACCGTTGATGATTGGCAATTAGAAGGTAGATGTTTACCGGCGGAAGAAGTCAGAGATAAACTAAAGGAGTTTTGTCGAGGAGTATGGCAATTATTTTGAATGTTAAGATTTATGATTTTTTTTTAAAAACTTTTCCATTTTACCCTCAGACAGAAAGTTAAATAAAATAAACATCCCTCCGATAATTTGTACTTTTATCCCTAAAAAATTAGCAGTTTTTATGATAAACTGTAGGCAATAAATGAGTGCTAATGTCACGTTAAACTAATCATATAAAATAATACTCGTTAATAAAATGAGCATAGTTAGTCAAGTTATTCTCAGAGCAGATGATGAATTACGCTACCCCAGCAGTGGCGAATTACAAGGGATTAAGTCTTTTTTGGACTCAGGGTTACAAAGATTAAAAATTGCCGAAACTTTGGCGGAAAACGAGAAAAAAATCGTGGAACAAGCCAGTCGAGAGTTATTTAGAAAGCGCCCCGATTTCAGAGCCTCCGGTGGTAATGCCGCAGGGCAAAAGCAGTATAATCAGTGTTTAAGAGACTTTAGCTGGTACTTACGTTTAGCTACTTATGGCATTTTATCAGGGGATAAAGAACCTATTGAGAGCATTGGTTTAATTGGGGTTAAAGAGATGTATAACTCCCTTGGGGTACCTTTAGGCGGAATGGTAGAATCTATTCGTTGCCTCAAGGAAGCATCTTTAGGCTTACTCACTAAAGATGAAGCGGCAGAAACTGCTCCTTATTTTGATTATATGGTTCAATTTATGTCCTGAATTTTACTCGTTTTTCAAGATAAATTTAGTTGATTGTTGATTGTTAATTATTTGATAGTTTTTAAGATTTTACTAGTTGTTAATTGCTAATTTTTATTCGCTAATTGTCTATTAATATGCCAAGTAAAAACTCCTTTAATAATCCTGGAAAAGACACTTCTTGGCTAGACAAAAATCTTTTACTTTCTCTCAGTATTTTTCTCTGTACTTATACTGTTTTGGGATGGTCAATCTCGGATGATTTACAAAATTCGGCTAAAATGTTACGGGAACAAAGTCTCTCTCTTGATATAGTAATTGAGGAAGATATAGTGTTGTGGGTGACTAAAATATTAGCATTCTCAGTAATTATCTTAATTTCTCTCCTTTTAACTACTCCCATTGCTTTGATTACTTTAGTCTTTGAGAAGAGTCTTGATTCTGATGTCAAGGCTTTTATTGCTATTTTATTTTGGTCAATAGCATTAATTTTTCTTTTTTGTAGTTTTGATTATTTTGCATATTTATTAGTTATTACCTCTGCTACTATTTTATTTCGTCTAGATTTGCAAAAGTCAAAGTTGAAAAGTTGGCAAATATTTTTTCTAATTTTTATCTTAGCCACCATTAGTTTCACTCTAGGGATGTTTCTCTTCAATTTTTTATACTCGCCCTGATTCAGTAAGCAATATGATAATAACTTCATCAAAAACTTATTCAGCAACCCTAAATTAATATGTGCATAATTTCAGGTTTTATGTTATTATTTGACACTGACAATTAATCATGAATAATCATTGATTTTGGTCGAAAAAGCACCTTTAATTAAACATCAATGAAAATTAAATATTTATTAAAGCCAAAAAACTTTTTAAATTATATAAATAAAATTAATCTCTTTTTTTCTAGTTTGGCATTATCATTTTTTATCATTTTAAGTAATTTGGTCGCGACAGGAAAACTAAAGGTATTTGATGATAATTTATTAACCAAAATTCACACCATTTTACCTACTTGGTTTCTTTATATTGCTAAGACTTCTTATTTTGTGGGAGAAGCGGAAGTTGCAGTATTTATCGTGTTATTTAGCTTAGGTTTTTTGGTGTGGAAAAAATACTGGGAAGAGGCACAAGTTATGGCTTTATCCACTCTATCTATTTTGATTTTAATTGATAAAATTCTTAAACCTTTTTTTGCTATTCCTCGTCCAGATCATCCCCTAGTGGAAAATGCTTTTGGATATAGTTTCCCTAGTGGTCATGCTTCTGGTAATTTATTATTATATTTTTTATTAGCCTATATTTTCTCTCAATCTTTTCCGAAATTTAAGGTTTATTTTTACTCCATTCCCACTTTTTTAATCATTTTAATGGGTATTAGTAGTGCTTATTTAAGAGTCCATTGGGTTACAGATATTTTGGCTTCTTATTCTATCGGATATATTATGTTTAGTATAGCTATTACTTTGTTAAAAAGCAGTAAAAACAATGAACAACGAACAATTAATAATTAACAATGAGTAATTATTAATTATCAAGTATTAAGTCCCCACTATCAAGTATCAAGTATCAAGTATCAACTATTAACTTTTATTGATAAGGAGAAAAATTTGTGCAATTTAATGGTGAGTTGTGGCAAAAACAATCAACAAAATTATGGATTATTTCCATGGTTGGCTTATTTTTACTAAGTTGGGTTGCCTTTTTGGGGAATCTCGGTAATATTGGCTTAATCGATAAAACCGAGGCCTTATATGTAGAAGTGTCTCGGCAAATGGTTTTAAGTAATAATTGGATTAGCCCTCATTGGAATGACAATTATTTTTATTCCTATCCTGCCGGGGGTTATTGGTTTTTAGCACTTAGTTTCAAAATATTTGGTGTTACAGAATGGGCCGCTAGGTTTCCCGTGGCTTTAAGTGCCATCGCTGTGGTATTTTTAGTATTTTATACCCTCCGTTACTTTGGTTTTAGCCAGAAGAAACCCCATAATAATTCTTGGCAGTTATGGATAACAGCATGGATTGGCGGCGGTATTATGGCGTTGAATCCTGCTTGGATTGCTTGGGGAAGGGTGGCAGTATCCGATATGTTACTATCCTCCGCCATTGCTTTGGCGATGTTGGTGTTTTTTCTTGGCTATGCACAACCGGAAAACCGAAAATTTCAGAGGTTGTGCTATTGTCTCTTTCCCATTTTAATGGCAATCGCCGTGTTAGTAAAAGGACCTATCGGAGTAATTTTACCGATACTGGGAATTGGCAGTTTTTTGTTATATGTCGGCAAATTTTGGGAAATTTTCCAAGAAATCAACCCCCTTCGCACTACTCTTCTCTTTTTAGCCTTTGCATTACCTTGGTATATCGCTGCTACCATTATTGACGGGGAAATATTTATTAATGAATTTTTAGCGGTTAGTAACTTTAAGCGTTTTACTAATGTGGTTTTCAATCATCCCGGTCCTTGGTATTATTATATTATCTGGGGTACTGTCTTAATGTTACCTTGGTCGGTGTATTTTCCCCTAGGGGTTGCGAATCTATCTTTTTGGCAGTGGCGAAAAGTGAAAAAATCTCCCCGTAATTCTCAGTTAGGTTTGTTTGCCCTTGCATGGTTTATTACTACCTTTGTGTTTTTCTCTGCCGCCGCCACAAAACTTCCGGGTTATATTCTCCCAATTACCCCCGCCGTCGTCATCATCATTGCCTTGTTTTGGGGGGATAAATTCGCTCAACGGCAACCACAAAAACGGAATAATTGGCTATTTCTTCTCACCACCATGGTTAATGTCGTTATTCTTGCGGTTTTGGCAGTCGCATCGGCCATTAGTGGTAAATTAGTGGGAGGGGATCCTTCCGCACCAACATTAGCCAGTAATTTAGTAGAATCAGGCATACCAATAATTTCTGCCGTGTCATGGGGATTAGGAATATTAATAGGACTATTTTTACTGTTTAAAAAATCTTTAAATCGTTGGTTTTGGAGTGCCAATTTCGTGGCATTTTTTGCATTTGTCACCTTTGTTTTTCCTCCTTTAATCCCCCTTTTAGACAAAGAAAGACAGCAATCTTTTCGAGAATTGTCAACACAGATTAAAACCGAAATTCAACCCGATGAAGAAATATTTTTAATGGGATTTACTCGTTATAGCATAGTTTATTATAGTGAAAATCCTGTTCAATTTGTTTATGATACTAATGAAATGAAAACTTATTTACAAAAAAATGAAAGTGGAGGTAATAGTATCTTAATTTTGGCTGAATCAAACTATTTACAAAATAGTGGGTTACAAAAAACTAACTATCAATTAGTTTCAGAAAAAGGGGCATATAAATTAATTAGAGTTAACAAAGAAAAGTTGTAAATAGTCGATAGTTAACAGTAAATTGAAGATTTAGGAGTAGTTGAAAGTTACTCCTAATAATTTAAAGGTTATCGCATTTGAGCAGTTTTGATATTCAAATCTAACTTTTGATCGCCACGCACGATGGCAAATTTTAGATTTTGGTTGATACCAGTAGTTTCCACTAATTTTTGTAATTGGTTGGCATCTTTAATGGGTTGATTATTAACTTTGACGATGACATCACCCCGGCGAATACCACCAGCTTCCGCAGGACTATCCGGTAAGACTCTGACGACTAAAACCCCCTCTAGTTCAGGAATAGAAAAGTTAGTATTAGGATCTCGGTTATTTTCTCTAGCTAATTCGGGGGTAACTTTGACCATTTGAATCCCAACATAAGGATGGGGTACTTCTTTCCCCGCTACTAAAGTTGTTTCTAATTCTTTTGCTCTATTAATAGGGATAGCGAAACCAATGCCCATTGCATCGGCACGGATAGCGGTATTAATACCGATTACTTCTCCTTGAGCATTTAAAAGTGGTCCTCCAGAATTACCTGGATTAATGGCGGCATCGGTTTGAATGAAGTCAATTCTTTTATCTAAAATGCCCACTTGGGAGGAAGGACGGTTAAGGGTACTAACAATTCCTAATGTGACGGTATTATCCAACCCAATGGGATTACCTACAGCGATCGCCCAATCACCTACTTTTATTTGAGAAGAATCGCCGAGGGTGGCAACAGGTAAATTTTGCCCTTGAGAATTAATTTTAACTACGGCTAAATCAGTGATTTGATCAGTACCTTTGACTTCTCCTTGAAAAGTACGACCGTCTTTGAGAGTAACAGTTACTTTATCGGCACCACTAACCACATGGGCATTAGTAAGAATAATACCTTGGCTATCAACGATAAAACCTGAACCTAAACCTGTAACTCTCCTTTCCTGAGGCATACGGTTACGAAATTGATCCCCAAAAAATTGGCGGAAAAAAGGATCTTCAAAAATAGGATCTATTGATTGAGTAATGACTGTTTCCGTATCAATCCTTACCACTGAATCCCCTGTTTTTTCCACCGCCCGGGCGACAAAACTATCAGCAGTGAGATTAACGGGTACTTGAGCTACTATATTCCCATCACTAACTTGAGCCTCGGCCGTTAGTTGACTAATGCCACTAAAAGCGATTACAACCACTATAAATAGGGCGATTAGATAGGAGGAAAATTGACGAATAGATTTATGGATATTCATAACCTTATAAAAGATGTAAAGATTTTATACTTTTCTTATCAAGAGACGTTAAGAAATAAGATAATAGTTTCGCAGTTTATAATCTTTATTGTATAGGAAAGCCGTCTTTTCCTTTGGACAGTTAAGCAGTAGTGTTTTCCCTAAAAGTGATTACTGATTATATCCGCGAATAACCCTAAATCTTGATACCTTTGTCATTGGCTGGGATTGCAAGATCATATTAAGATCATAAATAACTCTTTAAGTTACTCATAAAAATTTTGTTTGGGAGAAAAAAAATGTTACTAGATGCTGTAACTAATTTAATTAAAAATTATGATGTCTCTGGTCGTTATTTAGATCGTGACGCTATGGATTCCATAAAATCTTATTATCAATCAGGTACAACTAGACTTCAGATTGCTTCCATTATCAACGCTAATTCCCCTGAGTTAGTAAAAAATGCCGGAAGACAATTATTCGAAGAAGTACCAGAATTAATTCGTGCCGGTGGAAATGCTTACACTACTCGCCGTTATTCCGCTTGTTTAAGAGATATGGATTATTACCTTCGTTATGCTAGTTACGCTTTAGTGGCTGGTGATAATACTGTATTAGATGAGCGAGTTTTACAGGGTTTAAGGGAAACTTATAATTCTCTTTGTGTACCTATTGCCCCCACTGTACGGGGTATTCAAATCATGAAGGAAATGATCCGAGAAATGGCTTTACAAGCTGGTATCGATAATGTTGATTGTGTGGATACACCTTTCGATCATCTTACCCGTGAATTGAGCGAAGTTTCCATCTAATCATCAATGTACAATTAACAATTAACAATTAAGCATTCAGCAAAAAATAAGATTTTTAACTAAAAATGGGCTGTATAATATGATTATTTAGATAAAAAAGTTGAAAATAATTTCCCATTGCCCATTCCCTACCTTCACCAAAACACTTTTTGCACAATCCCTATCTGCTTTTAGTTACGGGAATTTTGTTCAAATTAGTTTGCTTTTTCTCTTAGCTATTGTTTTTACTTTTATTGGCGATCGCCTTAACTGTCCTATTCCTTGGCTATTAATTCCTCTGATAGTGGCTATATTTTGTACCCTCATTAAAGGAGAAGCTAAATCTTTACCGAAATCTTTTAGTGTTACTGGACAGGTCATCATTGCGATTTTTTCCGCCAGTCGTTTTTCCTTTGAAACTTTAACAACGGCACAGGATTATTTTTTGCCGTTACTAATTTGTATAGTCATCACCGCTAGTTTTAGTTTATTTAACGGTTATTTAATCCATAAATTTGCTGACCTTGATTTACCCAGTAGTTTTTTGGGCTGTATTCCTGGTGCAGGGCATAGTTTGGTGGCTATGAGTGAAGAGATGGGGGCTGATGCGATCGTCGTAGCCGTATTACAATATTTGCGAATCTTAATGGTATCTGTAATTGTGCCAATTATCACTAATTTTTATTTTATACAAACCAGTTCAATTTCCGTTAATATAACCTCTCAAAGTCATCATTATTTATTAACTTCTCTACCCCTCCCCATAAATTTAAGCATCATAGCCCTATGTGTATTTTTGAGCATTCACATCGGTAAAATTATCAAATTACCCTCAAACTTATTTTTAGCCCCTTTTTTTAGTTGTTTACTCTTATTTCGTTTTTTCCCTTACGAAATTACTCTCCCGATGCCTATTTTTCGAGGGGGTTTACTGTTATTGGGATTATCCATCGGCGCTAAATTTGAAATCCAAAATCTGCAAAAATTATTAAAAGCAGTATTATTGGAAATAGGCTTGGTGCTATTGTTAATTACTAGTTGTCTTATAGTTGGATATTGGTTTCATTTAGTAACGAAAGTTGACACCTTAACAGCCTTATTAGGGTCAAGTCCGGGAGGGCTAAGTGCGATGATGGCCACGGTAATCGAATTAGGGGGAAATTCTGGCTTTGTATTAACCATGCAAATGACGAGAATGTTATTAATTTTAACCTTAAGTCCTTTTGTAACGGCTTCCCTAATGAAACAGACTTAAAGCAACTAATAGACCTCTTGCAAAAATAGATTTCTCGGTTAGGTAATTTTGGATTTTGGATTGGAAAAGCCTTTCTGACTCCTGACTCCTGACTTCTCTGACGACCAGATTTTTTGACTTTTGCAAGAGGTCTAATCATTAACTATAATATTTACTGCCAAAAATTTAAACCCACCATAGAAACTAGGTGGGTCATTTTATACTCGATGAATTAGGATCCAAAAAATCTATCTCAAAAAACTTGAGTTACTATGGGTTAACAAACATTTACTAATCTAATCTCATCTTTTCTTGGCAGGGCCTCGAGCATTCACAGATCACATTCCGAAATTTAACTCAACGAACGGAACTCGAACAAGTAGCAACCTACTACTTTAAACTCTAAAAACACCTCTTCCTTTGATTTTAATCTACACTGCAACCACAAAAGTTGAGCCAAATTATCTCAGAAGTCACAGCCTCAACAAAAGACCAGTTAATAAACATGACCAGAGCAGGGGGTACAGACTCCAATCTCACTTCGGTAAAGGGTGTTTCTTTCCCTTTTTGTACCTAGTAACTAATGTATATCTTTTTTTTGCACTATGCCATAAAAACCTAAATTTTGTAATATTTCTTCATAATTATCAAAAATCAACGCCGAAAATTGGATCTAAATTTAGATGTTTTTCCACTAAATCGGTTAAAGAATCCAGTAATTCTTCTCTTTGTTGGCGATAGTTACAGATGCCTGTGGGTAATGATGGTAAACCCCGTTTTTGTCTTAAATTATTTAACCATGCTCGGCGCCATGGACCATTATCGAAAATACCATGAAGGTAACAACCCCAGATTGATTGTGTCTCATTAACTAAGCCCAGGGTAGCATCATCGAATAAAGGAAAGTAACGAATTTTGCGCAGTTTACTTAAGGCAGGAATTAATTCTGTATATCCTTGATGGATTTCGTAACCATCTACGGGTAGATCTTTTTGGGGGTAGTTGGCGGCGACTTCTCTTTGACGGGTAATTTTTTCCGGTTTCAATGTGGTTTGCATCGGTAATAAGTCCAATCCCTGACAAGTTATCTCTAATCCTTCAAGATATTCTGGATCTAATATTTGATGTCCTAACATTTGAAAACCCCCACAAATACCTAAAATAGTACCTCCTGATTTTGCATACTCTCTGATTTGCGACATCATTCCTCTTTGTTCAAGAATCTTCAAATCGGCGATCGTCGTTTTTGTACCGGGTATAATTAAAGCATCTGGATAACCAAGGGTTTCATGGGGTTCGATATATTCAATTAGTAGGCTATCTTCAGCTTCAAGGGGATCAAAATCGGTAAAATTAGAAATATGGGGCAATTTGATAATATTAATTTTTAATTCATAATTTTTCTTTTTGCTAGGTCGATCGAGTAATCCAAGGGAATCTTCCGAGGGCAAAGCAAAGTCAAACCAAGGAATGACACCTAAGACGGGGATTTTGGTGTAGTCCTGTAACCATTCTATCCCTGGATCTAAAATACTTTGATCGCCCCGAAATTTATTGATTACGATACCCCTAATTAAAGATCGCTCATCGGGATCTAATAGTGCTAGAGTACCGACAATATGAGCGAAAACCCCTCCTCTTTCAATATCTGCCACTAAAATAGTAGGGGCGTTGAGATGTTTAGCTACCCGCATATTAGTTAAATCACGATGTTTGAGATTTATTTCCGCAGGACTACCAGCTCCTTCACAGACCACTAAATCAAAATCTTGTGCCAGAATATCTAAACTTTCTTTGATAGCTTCCCAACCGCGCTCAAAATAATTTTGATAGTATTCTTTCGCATTGGTGACACCAACTACTTCCCCTTTTATAATTAGTTGAGAAGTCATATTACCTTGAGGCTTGAGTAAAATCGGATTCATTTCCACCTTCGGAATAGTTTTTGCCCCCCATGCTTGTAGTGCTTGGGAATAACCAATTTCACCTCCCGTAGGTGTTACATAGGCATTCAACGCCATATTTTGCCCCTTAAAAGGAGCGACTAACCAACCTTGACGCCATAGTAAACGGCATAAAGCGGTGACAAGGGATGATTTTCCTGCGTGGGATGTGGTACCCACTACCATAATTGCTTTCATTTATATTTTAGCTAACGATAATAAAGTATTTTGATGAGGATGGGAAATAGGCTTGGGGTAAGATAAATTAACAATTTATTGTCTAATAACTCATTACTAATTGTTAACCAAACCAACGATTAAACCAGTTTATAAGATGATCACGCCAATGGAAGGAAGGAATTTCCCCCAAATCTTTTTGCCATTTACCGATAATATTCCTGCCTAAAGGGGTTAAACGAAAACTATCTGTAATGCCCTGTCCATCGACTTCTCGCCGTAAAATACCCACTTTAATTAACCACATTAATTCCCTTTCGACTTTTATTTCAGTAATTGGTTTTAAGGTGTAATTTTTTTCTAGTCCTCTTTGTAGAGTTATATCTTTTAAGTCAACGCTACAGTTAATCATGGTTGTAAATAAAGTTAACTGAAACGGACTACAAGTTAATGCCCTTTCTCCACGTTTAACAGTGGCAGGGGGATAGGAAATTAAAGTCGGTGTTGAGGCAATTTTAGAAGTCATGTCACAATTAAGATTAAAATGGTCTTGTCAGTATTTTATCTTTATTGTAAAGGTCAAAGATTGAATTAAGATCGTTTGACGATAAATTTTGACCAAAATTTTGATGTTGGAGTGTAATATGTCTTTATTAAAATCTAGTTTAATGTTCAGTTTAGGATTAACTACTATTGTAAGTACATCAGTGATCGGACAGCACCACTCTGCGATCGCCCAGAGTAATGAATCAATCATAAGTTTTAGCGATTGGTGTACCCAACAAGAATCTTTACCAGCCGCTACCCAAAAAACTATTAATGCCGTTGTCAGTGCTTTAAAAGTAGAAAATTGTCAACAGGCGGCCGAAATTGTACCAAGGGTTTTTGGTATTAATATAAGTGGTAAAGGTATTTCAGATTTACGTCCTTTAATTAGTCTTGTTAATGCCACAGAATTGACTTTATACGATAACGAAATTAGTGACATTACCCCGTTAAAATCCATGACTAATTTAAAAAAATTAATTTTAGGTCATAATAAAATATCAGATATTACCCCTCTTGACTCCTTAACTAATTTAGAAAAACTTTATATTAGTAATAATCAAATTGATAATATTCAACCGTTATCTTCTCTAGCTAATTTAAAAACTTTGTATATTAACCAAAATAATATTAGTGATTTAATGCCCCTTGCTGAGTTAACTAATTTAAAGGAATTATATGCCAAAGAAAATAAAATCTCTGATTTAGAACCCATCGCTAATTTAATCGACTTAGAAGAATTATATTTGGATAATAATAATATCTCTGATTTAAAACCTTTAAGTAACCTTAAACAACTAAAAGAATTATCCCTCAATAATAATAATATTGATAATAATCATATCGAACCTTTGTGGGATTTAGAAAGTTTAGAGAAACTTTATATCCATAATAATCCTGTATCTCGACAATTTTGTCCCAATAATAAACAGGCACTTTGTTTTATAGGCAATAGATAACATATGAGTTCAGAGATAGTATAATTACTATTTCTTTTTTTACTCAATACTCTTTCTTCTATCAAACTAATTAAATCATAATGACTATTAACGAACATAAAATAAAAGTTGGATCATCAGAGTGGTTTTATCGAGAAGTTTTACCCACGGAAGAGAGTAATAAAACCCCAGTTATTTTACTTCATGGTTTACTTTCTCAAAGTTTTTCTTGGCTAGAAATTATGCCTAGTTTAGGGGAATATGGTTATCGAGGAATCGCCCCTGATTGGTTAGGTTGGGGATTATCTCATAAACCTGATAAAAGGGATTTTGACTATACACCTTCCGGGTATATAAACGCTTTTAAAGGATTTATTGAGGGTTTACAATTAGAAAAATTTTCTTTAGTTATACAAGGTTTTTTAGCTACCGTTGGCATTCAATACGCTTTGCGATATCCTGATAAAATAGATAAATTAATTATTTTAAATACTCCTATTATTTCCTCGGCGAAATTACCTTGGCAAATTGCTCAATGTGGTTTTCCCTTCTTAGGTGATATGGTGACACAAGATCCTTTAATTGTAGATCGAACTTTAGAAAAAGGCTCAGGTTTTGTCATTTCTGATCAAAATTTAGCTTTTTATCGTAAACCTATTGTCACTTCATCTTTACCTGGAAGAACTTTAGTAACGGTGGTGAAAAAATTAAACTTAAAACAAGTAACTAACGAAATTGAAACGGGTTTAAAGCAATGGCAAAAACCTTGTTTAATTATTTGGGGAAAAGATGATCCCTGGTTAGAATTTGCACCTGTGGAAAATTTAGTTAAAGCTAACAATAAACTTAAATTAATCCCTCTTGAAGAAGCAAAACACTATCCACAAGAGCATTTTTCCAAGGAGATTTCCCCCGTGATTATTAATTTTTTAGGAAGTAATAATTAGGGCTTGCTGATAAAAATTGAAACCTTTATCCAATCAAGGATTTACCTCTAAAATTTTTAACAGAGGTGCAAGATAAAAATGGGGTATAACGAAATCATTTCTATTTTGGAAACTAAACAAACAACCACTGAAGAAGCCCTTAAACTTTATGATTCCCTAGAATCAGTCGATTTAGATTTTATGATGGGACGCTGGCAGGGTAAGGGTATCAATACAAACCATCCGATGGATGGCATCCTCGAAATGTCTAACTGGTATGGTAAAGAATTTATAGATCCAGAAACTGTTCATCCGCTTTTGTTTACTGATAGCAAAGGAGAAATCTTTAAAGTCAATCCCAATCCTATGGCTATGGATTTGGTTATGAAAATGCCTCTACCAAATAATCCATCGCTAAAGCCTTTATTTATTGCCCTGAACTCCATTTTTAAAACCGAAAAAAGTCAAGCTAGACTGCGAATGATGGAAAGTCGAGGTAAAGTTACAGCAACCATGATCTACGATTATTTACCAATAAACGATTCCTTCCGCAAAATTGATGAGAATAGGGTTTTAGGAATAATGGATTACAAAAAAATTAAACAGCCCTTCTTTTTCATACTTACAGGAGTAACAGCTTAGAACTTTTCCTTTCTCAATCAATAGTTATTACAAGGGGGAAAAGTACCGAGATCCACTTTCCCCCCTTGTCTGCCGTTCATCAACTTAATCAAAAAAGAGAGAACCCAAGCCTTATCTTTAGCCTTAGAAGCATCTCAGCAAAGAGCATTTACTCACTTTAGCGCTCTTCTGGAACTTTAGGTAAAAGAGAAACAAAAACTATAGGAAAAAAACTTCTCCAACATAGAATTTATGAGTTGATTTATTTGGGAAAATAATCGCCAAAATGAGCTAACTATCTTCGGTTTAAAAAACATTAATAACCAAGGTTTTAGCAAGTTAAAACAATAAAACGGTTGCAGAAATAGCCTTAATTTATTGAGGCTATTTTTCCAGCCTTTTCCCTCATCCCACCACGGATGTTTTTTCATTTGACCAAGGTGAATTGGTTAAAAAGTGATCTAATCCTTCGGCATTTTCTAATCCTAATAGCTTAGCGATCGCTGGTAAAGTTTTTCTTTTTAGGTCTGATATTAGTCCCAAATGTAGATACTTAAAACACTCAAATGTCCTCACTTCTGGAAATAAATCTCGATAGATTTCGCAGTATTGATCAACGAATTTGATTGTTTTGTGAGCTGGACGTGGCTTAACCATAACTCACCTCCCGATTTCAAGCTTTTTTCTTAATTATAACTAACCCAGAGTCCCAAAAAAGCGCTAATTAGAAATTAGCAATTAACAATTTTTCCTCAATAAATTTACGGTTACTATCTAAAACCCAACTAAATAAATCGGTACTTTTACCTTTTTTGACTGATACAATTATATAAGAATAGATGTCCCACGCGATCGCCTGATCAAAACTAGAAGGTATAGCAGGGTGGTCGGGGTGAGAATGATAAATGCCGATAATATTTAAGTTGTCTTGACGGGCCTGTTTTTGTATTTCAATAAAAGTAACAGGATTAATAGAAAAACTGTCTTTTAAACTACTGTTATATCTGGTATTTAATGAAGTAAATAAATATTTTTGATTCTCCCAATCGTTAACCGTCTGTACAACTTTAATAACGATTTTTTCCTGACTTTTGACAGTGCCCAATAATAAACCACAACACTCATGAGGATAAGATTCTTCCCCGTGTTTTTTAATAATTTCTATATTTTTTTGACTAATATTAATAATCAATTATTCTTCTTTCTAATCACCCACTCAAAAAGCAACATTGCCCGAAAAAATCAACAAACACGCTTATTAATTCGTATTCGCAAATTTCCTCGGGCAACGAGTATTATTTCAACCTTGACAATAGCAAGGATTTGTATTGGATAACAAAAGCCGAATAAGCCTTTGAGAATTAGTCTGAAGTAGAAAAAGAAGACTAGCTGAGAGCGTTGATGGCGTAGTCGATGTAAGAATTGGCTTCTAAAGCTGAATCGCCACTTAAACCATGATTAGCTTTGATATATTTTAAAGCTTCAACATACCAGCTAGGAGATAAGTCAAAGGTGCGGTTGATTTCATCAACACCAGCGATTAAATACTCATCCATAGGACCGGTTCCACCTGCCACTAAACAGTAGGTAACCATACGGAGGTAGTAACCGATGTCACGGGCACATTTTGCTTTACCTTCAGCAGTGGAAGCGAAGTTAGAACCAGAGGTAGTGGTGGTGTAAGGGAATTTGTTATAAACTGCATTGGCTGCACCATCAACTAAACGTTGTGCATTTTCGGTTAAGGTTTTAGCTGCTTGTAAGTCGGAAGAAGCTAAACGAAAACGACCGAAGGCGGTTTGAAATTCAGTGTTGCTTAAGAAACGTCCTTGAGAATCTGCTGCGGATACTGCTTCAGTTAAAGGGGTTTTCGACATGGAATTTATTTCTCCTAAATTGTGTTTTTATTACGTAAATGAAATTTAACTTTTTGGTACATTTATACCTATGAAACTGCAGCAGCAGCACGATCAAAGTAAGTAGCAACTTCAGCCATTAAAGAACTACAATCACCGAGGGTAATATTATTGGTATCATTTGCGATGGCAATAGCTGCGTCCTTCATTTTTTGAATACCAACAGCTACGGAAGAACCTGGAGTACCTAAGGCTAAGTAGGTTTCACGAAGTCCATTTAAGCAACGATCCTCTAATACGGAAGCATCGCCGGTGAAAATAGCATAGGTAACGTAACGTAAAATGATTTCCATGTCACGAAGACAAGCTGCCATACGACGGTTGGTATAAGCATTTCCGCCAGGAGCGATTAATTGAGGTTGCTCAGCAAATAAAGAACGAGCAGCGTTGGTAACGATGGCAGAAGCGTTGCTGGTAATACGATTTACTACGTCTGCACGTTTGTTGCTGTCACTTACCATTTGGCTTAAAGCATCTAGTTGAGAGGAGCTTAAGAATTCTCCACGTGCGTCAGCTTGAGCAACAACCCTTGTGAATGCGTCGTACATTTTTAGTTAATCTCCTAATCGAGTTTATTTTGTTTGTTTTTTTTTAATCGAATCACAGTTCAACAGAAAGTTAAACCGAAGTGGGATTTAATTCCCCAAAATCAGTTTCCCTTATTATGTGCTTAAGTCAAAGTTATTGTTAAGCACTTGTAAAGAAACTTAATCTTTTGACAAATTTGCTTTAAGAAATCTGTCTTTGAAAAGTCGTTTAACCTTCCATTTAAGTTTATAACCTGTATCGGCACATTTGTTTATTACGTCTTGTTAAATTTTCCGAGATACTTATTTACATTTCTTTATAGTTAGCTAAGAGTTAATAAGATTCTTATAGATGTGGGCAAACAACTTTCCTTTTGCTTCCCAACTATAATAATCTTTAACTTTCTGCTGTCCTGCTTTCCCCATCTGCATACAGAGGGGTTTGTCTTTTGCAAGCTTAATCATTGCTTTTGCCAGATCCGCAACCGCCTGTTCAGGGGTGTGTGCTGGAACTTTAATCCCGGTCTCCGGTGTGACTAATTCTGATGATCCACCCAGATCTAGGCAAATAATGGGTCTGCCAGATGCCATTGCCTCCAGAGGTACCCATCCTCCTGAATCATGCAGGCTAGGATGGACTAGAGCAGAACATTGCCCTAACTTCACCAGAACCTCCTCACGGGGTAATAGTCCAAAGAACTTTACTCGATCACTAATACCCAGGTCTAAGGTGAGTGCTTGTAATTTTTGTGACTCAGGACCTTCGCCTAAAATCCAATACTCAGCATCGGGGAGATTTGCCCGAGCAAATGCACGCAATCCCAGGTAAATACCTTTCCAATGGAGGAGACGGGCGATGTTGATGAATCGGACTGGAGAGCCTGTTGGGGCCTGGCACTGGCTGAGTTGTTCGATCTCAGGCTGTGACATGGCAATTGCGGACAATCGCTCAACATGGGATGCTCCTAATTGGCGAAGTCGTTGCTCGGTGTCTTTGGTAGTTGCATAGGCAATGGCACTCCGCCACACAGTCAACCGAGTAAAGGGATCGAGTTCTCCGAGGGATCGCCATGCCCAGCGTAAGATCTCATAAAGCTTATTTTTCCAGCTAAAATCAGCCCAAAAAGATAAGGGAGCTGACTCGCCACCACCTACTGGACCCCAGATAAACGGAATTGGCAGAAGGGATAGGAAGCTAGGACTAGAGTATCGCACAAATGTAACATGATGAACAATTTCAAATCCGATCTCGCGGTGGAGTTTTCGTCCGACAAAATATGCCTGAACTTGCCAGAGGTAATAATGAAGTTGCATGGCACCGGATTGTCCCCAGCGTAGACTATCTTTCCAGAAGGGAAGTGTGAAGTAGACAAAGTGTAGATTAGGCAAAGGATTAGCCGCTAACTCAGCTTCAATCGCGTCCTTACTCTCGTCAGGTCTAGTCAAAACCCAAACCTCATGATATCTGGCAATTTCCCGTGCCACGTTCCAACCTACGCCTCGCTCAGAACCTTTACCCGGTTCACATGAATAAGCAGAAATAACAACTTTCACTACCAATTTATCTCCTCTTTAAAAACTTTCTCAAACCCTTTTCATAAAATAAAAAATGACGAACCACTTAGAACTATTGTAAAGATTTATCCCACTTTCCGTGGGTCAAACAGGCTAGTTTCGGATTAGAAGTCGAAGTACGAAAATGGGTTTAATAGTAATTACCAACTTTGCGATGATGTACTGCCGTTAAGGCATCAGGTTTCGACACTCGTCCATTAGTAACTTTACTATATACGACCCAGTGATCGCCGCAATCCATCCGACTAACAACCGTACATTCTAGGTAAGCTAAGGCATCAATTAAAATCGCCGATCCATTAGTGCTTTTTTGGGTTTTAACCCCGGCAAAACGATCAGCACCGGGGGGGAATCGTTTGAGAAAATGCTTCATTAGTGGTTGATATTTCCCTTCTTCAAGGATGTTCAAGACAAAGGTATCATCTACTTGCAACAAAGACTCTATAGCTCGATCTTTTGCCACTGCAACAGTAAAGCCAGGAGGATCAAAACTGGCTTGTGTTACCCATGAAGCCAACATAGCTCCACTAGCCTCTCTTTTTTGTGCTGTGATAATATATAAACCGCCACTAATACGCCCGATCGCTTTATCTAAATCGCTGTCAAGGGCCTTTCTTTGCTTAATACTCGCTTTTTTGGTCAAAATTTGCCCTAAGTCAACCCCTGATTCTTCACATAATTGATAGGTGGTTTCCTGGGGGGTATCTTTACAGCGAATGGGGGTAAAAGCCAAGGTTAAACCTAAACCTTGCAATTTGCTAGTAAGAGGATCGATAGGTTCATCGTCACCACCGTAGGATTCATATAAACCAACGATTTGCTTACTGTTAACCCAGGCAAGAATTGCCCCCATTTTATTACTAATTTGAGCGTTGTTGTTATCGGTCAATGGTGGCATCCCTAAAACAATTCCGGCGGATTTACCGACAATTTCGGGGATTTCCTGAATATCTGTACCGTTAATATCGATCATTTCGACGGTTATCCCTGTTTTCGTAATACCCTTGGCTATGGCTTGAGAAAGACGATCGCTATAACCATAATCAGAGATATAGAACACCGCAACACTTTTCTCTCCTTTACTTTGTTCCTGACTCCACCGTTGATAACGGTCTAATAATTCCTTAATATTATGCTTTAAAATAGGTCCGTGACCATTGGCCACTAAGGTAATTTCCCCTAATTCTGACATCCGTTTCATGGCTGATAATACGGATCTTGCATTTGGCCCCATCAAACACTCATAATAAAAACGATAGTCAGGGGAAATATCCCTCAGGTTTTCATCATAAAGAGCCGCACTACAGTAATGAAGTCCAAAAGCGTCACAGGTGAAAATAGTTTTAGTACCGTGATCGTAACTAAAAATAGTATCGGGCCAATGTAAATTCGGGGCGTTGACAAATTCTATTACATGACCATTACCCAAATCAAGGCGATCACCATTTTTGACAATTTGCCGTTTAAAATCAGTATGGACAAAACCCTCTAAAAATTGAATAGCCACTTTAGAAGCGACAATTGTAATATCAGGAGCGATGGCTAATAAATCTTTGACTAAACCACTATGATCAGGCTCAGTGTGGGAAATAATGAGATAATCAAGATTTTGAGGATTAATAACTTGATCAAGGACTTCAAAATAAAGTTGTTTGAATTTAAGGTGAGAAGTGTCAACTAAAGCATTTTTTTCTCCTTTAATTACATAGGAGTTATAAGTAGTTCCGTTTTGTAACCCAAATTCAATATCGAAGCGATCGCGATCCCAATCCAAAGAACGAATTGCCGTAGTATCTGGGGCAATAACTTCTACTTGGGTCGTCAGACGCTGAGTCGTTTTAATAGGAGTTGTCACCATAAAATTATTTCCCCTCTATATATTTCTTCTTATTAAACCTATTATAGTTTAGTTTTTTGGGCAAAAATACTTGGTGATAAAGGATTTAATTATTAGACCTCTCCACAAATTTATACTCCTATTATCCTAAATATTTTAATTATTCTGATTAGATGAAGCCTTTCTGACTCCTAACTCCTGACTCCTGAGTCCTCCTAGTTACACCCTAAACTATCGCGAGTAAAACCAGGTGCCCCGTCGATGGTAAACCAATATTCCCAGCTACCGCCATCGGCTATTTCCCAGTTATTCAAGTCAAAACTACCGCTCCCTTCAGTAATTCCCCGAATTCGATAGACTTTTACTGCTTGACCATTTCTGTCCCAAATTAATGGTTCGCGACGTTCAAGTTTTTCTGGCATTTCCTGAGCTTGCAAAAAGTAAGCATCTGAACCCCGATTTTCGCCATTACCAAAGACTTTCGCAATACCCTCTTCGTCAACAGCGACAAAAGCTCCTTCCTCTAGACCAATGCCATAGGCGGGAAGCCCGTTGTCATCTGCCACTCTGGCCAGAAATCCAAATATCCTGCCATATCTAGTTTCAGGGTAGTCGGGACGTTTTAAGCGGTCCAAATGAGTATCGGTAATTGTGTTTTTGAGAAATCGGATGTCAATAAAGTCACTGCGAGCGATATCCTCAGTATTAGGGTGAAAAGGATCTTCCAAAATTTCTGAACTCAGTACTCCATCCCGGTGGGCAGGAGCATAATAATATTCTCCTAAGATAGCCATCCCAGCAGAAGTACCAGCAACAGGAACCCTTTTTTCATTGATTAGATAATTAATCGCATCTTCTACATCGGTGCCTTCCCAAGTATCTTGGTAAGCATTCTGATCGCCCCCAGCAATAAACAAGGCTTCAGCGTCACGAATGTATTGCTCGACATCTGGGTCACTAGCAGCTTCTCTTGTGTTAATTGCTAATTCTGCTGCCGAACTGACTAAAGAATCGTAATTATCGCAGATCCACTTGGCTTGAGTACGAACCTCGCCATAGCGAAGTACTAGGTAATCTCCCCCATCTGCTCGTTGGAGAAACCAGCCAGTAGCATCATTTTCCCCTTCCGTGTCACTTTCGGCTCCGCCAATCAACATAATTGCCGGAGTTGGTTGGGGCGAAGTGCGATTGACATTGCCGCATTCTAATTTGTAGTCATAACCCTCAGCCGCCAAAGCATTAGAGTTTAGTCCTGCTGTGGCAAAAAGGTTGGCGAGTAAAAAAATGACGACAATAAAAACAAAACTAAAAAATTTAGGCGAAACTAAGTTGATTTTCATTGATACTCCTTCTGAACTGCATACCTTCGGGTAATTTAACTTCCTTGAATAATAAACAAACAAACGATCGTCATACTAGTAATACCCAGACTTAGCCAAATGAATTGATTGTCTTTAGTGTTAACTGCACTTAAATCCACTAACTCAATTTGTCGTTTTGGTTTTATTTGGCGATTGGGGGTACTCGCTTTTGTATATTTACTAGCACTGACAGAAGCATGGTTAAGATCGGGGATTTCTGTCATCCACTCTTTCGGGCGCACTAATTTGGGGGCATTGATGATATAAAGTAATGTTTTGGCTTGTCGTTTCGTTTCTCCGTGAGGATGAGTCGATAATTCTCGACACAATTCGATGGCCTGTTCTGATTCTCCTGCCGCCTCATAAGCATTCGCTAACCAGAACTTCACCTCTCCCCCCAGCTGAGAATAAGGAGAGACAAGTTTACTAGCCTGTTCTAATTGTTCAATACTAAAACGATAACGTCCTCTTTCAAAAGCTAATTTACCACTTTGGTATTTTTGTTTAAATTCTGCCTGGGACAATGAAGTCACGGTGAAAAATTAAGATTATAAGTTTTCTTCTTAATTTTACCCTCAGATCCCGCAGAAATACAAAAAAAACACAGAGAAAAAGTGGAAACAATCAATTCCGATATTGTTAAAGTCACATTTACTAACTATTATCTACGGATTGTCGATTATCCCTTCCCTCACCTCACCAAAGATTTACCCTCTGGGTAGACAATCTGAGTTACAGATATTCTGCTCGTAATATTTCGTCATATTCATCAGCGATCGTCGCTACTAATGTTATAGCACGGGAAATCTCCGCCGGAGAAAGATCATCTGCTGTGCGTTGGGTAGAAACTACTATTTGATTATTAAATATCGCAAAACAAGTTTCAAAGGTACCACTCCAATTCAATTCCATTAATTTGCGCAATAACTGAAGCTCATTTTTCACAGGTAAAGGTAATACTATTCCCCATACGGTCAATAAATCTTCGTCACTTTCTCCCGTTAATTGTACAAAGACTTCTACTGTACCATATTGAAACTTCCAAACATAGCCGTCTTCACTAGCTTGTACCATAGCACTGTCATTTTCTTCTAAGCTATAGATGACAGTTTCAATTTCATCCTTATGGCTATTCTTGGGCAAATCCAAACTATTAAAATCTGTTTGTAAATCTTCGGATGTCAAGTCAGAAGTGGTCATAATTATTACTATTTGTTTATCGTATTAATACAATTTTATTTAGACAAATCATATCACAAAATATTCACCGACGATTTATCCCACGCTAACTTATTTTTCCCCTAATTTCCTAAATATTCCTTTTTCTTTTTTATTGAGCCCTAGCAAAAGTTGTTATGTTCAAAGAAGTTGGTGTGCTATTTTTACCCGTATAACCATATAAAAAGATTTTTGCTAAACGATTTGTTGTCGTTTCATTATTGAAACAGAAACGAAAACCCCCTTTGCCGCTGGCATTTGCACCATATACAGCAATGGGGGGGGTTGTACCTGTTAACCCGACATCGGGTCGACTGCAAGTGGTACCGGGATCCGGTTCATTGACACTAATTAATCCATCGGCGATGACTATCCAATTAGTACTTACAGCAGTGCCTCCACTATCACTGCAAAATATTTTTCTTTTTAAAACCCCTGGCTTAAGCCATATTTGACTACCACTACTAATATCTTGAAAACCATAGTAAACTTTAGGTTCAACAGTCGTGCTTGTGCACGATGAATTAAGTGAAGTGTTAAAAGATGCTGGATAAGTTAGCACTAGGCAATTAGCTGAACTAATGGCAGATGAATCACAATTAGTTCCTTGAGCTTCTTGTGTAACTGTTTTAGCCTGTTTGATCTCTTCTTGTGTAAAATTTAAAGCCTTTGCTAAACCTTCACTTGTAACGGTTTTTGATTCAACATCTTTATTCACCCGTAAGAGATTGATAAAACCACTCGTCGCCGCTGTTAAGACAATGCCAGTCATAACCAAAGCCACTAATAATTCTGTTAAAGAAATGCCTTTATTGCTATGTTTTTTAAAACTTAAAAATAGCTTGAGTAAATTAATCTTATTCATATTATTTTAACCGTCTCTAAGGATTTAAATTGTCATAATTTTGATTTTCTATATTATTACAATTTGTACCGGTGACAGTAGCATCATAAATTCCCGTGCGAATCATACCAATGGTCGAAATAACAATACATTTTCCTGTTTCCGGCATTGCAACGTTTGAAAAATCTTTACGTCTAATTTGTAATGTTTGAGCATCACCCGTCGTTCCTCGATAGGCAAATGCAATAGTACGAGGCAATGTACCAGCATTAGAAGCAATATCGACAATATTAGGATCAACAGCAACATTTTCCAATAGACACCCCGGTGGAGTGGCTGTTAATCCTGTGGTTGCGATGGAAACGGTACAGGTGGTACTCAAACGATTAGCATTAAGTTGAGCCTCTACCAACGCCCCTCTAATTTTGCTAAATGCCTCGTTGACTCTTTCTTGCCGTTGAGATCCCAGAAAACTAGGTGCCCCCACGGCACCAACAACACCCATAATTATGCATACTACTATTAACTCGAATAAACTAAAACCACCGTCCTTATTGAGTAAATTAAGGACAACTAAGTGCCGCATTGGGTATCACCTCCCCTGATAAAGTTGCTACAACATTAGCATTTCCTGTGGGTGCTGCTCCTGTTACAGTATAAGAAGCACTAGAATTATAGCGAGGATGAGCAGGATTTGGGATAGAAGTTGTGGCTGGAGAATAAGCCAGTGTATAGTTAACTTGCAAAATATTTTCTGATGGAATATATTGACGAAAGACTCGGTACCATTTATTGTTTATCTGCACTCCTCCATCGGTTGAATATGAAGTGTTAATGGTATCTCGTAAACGAGTTCCATAAGTTGATGCGGTACAAGTGGTGGGATCTGGGGCACCTGAATCTAAGACAAAAGCCTCATACCTGATTAACTCTAAATCCTGTTGTACCCAGTTAGCCGCCTGTTGTTTATCTTGAGCTTGTACCCTTAATAATGTCGCTAAAACAGTTGCTTGTAAAGATCCCAGTAAAAAACCACTAACCACTAAAATCGTTACTAATACTTCAAGAATAGAAAACCCCGACTCTAATTGTTTTTCTCCCCTAAAAGGGTATTTCCCCTGAGGGAGGGACACAGGGCGATTTCTCACAATGAAAGATAGGGAAAGGTTTTTTGAATTGGAAAAAGGGCGATCGCTGAAGGTGTTAGACTTTGTCTGATGGCACAGCGGTGCAACCTTGCGATCGCTACACCCCCGAAGGTGATCCCAGATCATCGATTTGAATAAGATTTGATTGAACATTATATTTTTTTATAGCACTTAATAGTTAATTTACTGGTTTTCTTTCAAATATAGTTTGATAAATATGCGTTTATATCTTTAGACCTCTTGCAAAAATAGATTTCTCGGTTAGGTAATTTTGGATCTCTTGGTCAGGATTCCCTCTCTTGGTGGACGTTCCCTTGCGACTTCCGTCGTCGCGGGCTTCCACCGCTTGCGCCTTTCGGCGGCGCGGGGTCCGACCGCTTTTGGATTTTGGATTATCCAAGCCTTTCTGACTCCTCTGACGGCCTGATTTTTTAACTTTTGCAAATGCGAAAGGTCTTTTATATTTCCATGGTAACTTTATCTTCATGGTTAAGCCCTCGTATTTTTACGGAATTTTACACTTTTAAAGAATCTTGGAGAATTCAAATCAGTAAACATGGATAATATTGGTTAAGATTGAATAAGTTTTTAACAAAAGAATCTAGCACTTAAATTACTTAAATTACTTAAATTAGACAAAAAGATGCGCGTAATTTTAATGACAGGAAAAGGCGGAGTAGGAAAAACTTCCGTTGCGGCAGCTACGGGGCTTAAGTGTGCTGAATTAGGTTATAAAACTTTAGTATTAAGTACAGATCCTGCCCATTCCCTTGCGGATAGTTTTGACCTAGAATTAGGTCATGATCCTCAACCCGTTGTCAATAACCTTTGGGGGGCGGAATTAGATGCACTGATGGAATTAGAAGGTAATTGGGGTGCGGTGAAACGTTACATAACCGAAGTATTACAGGCTAGGGGATTAGACGGAGTACAAGCACAAGAATTAGCCATATTACCTGGCATGGATGAGATTTTCGGCTTAGTACGGATGAAAAGACACTATGACGAGGGAGATTTCGATGTTTTAATTATTGACTCCGCACCTACGGGTACAGCCTTAAGATTATTAAGCCTTCCGGAAGTTAGTGGTTGGTACATGAGAAGATTTTACAAACCCTTTCAAAGTATGTCAGCAGCCTTACGTCCTTTATTTGAACCGATTTTTAAGCCCATCGCCGGATTTTCTTTGCCTAGTAATGAAGTTATGGACGCACCCTATGAATTTTACCAACAGATAGAAGCCCTGGAAAAGGTTTTAACAGATAACGCGCAAACGTCTGTCAGATTAGTAACAAATCCCGAAAGAATGGTAATCAAAGAATCATTAAGAGCACACGCTTATCTAAGTCTATATAATGTTTCTACGGATTTAATCATCGCCAACCGCATTATCCCTGATGAAGTAGAAGATCCCTTTTTCAAAAAATGGAAAGAAAATCAAGCTATTTATAAACGAGAAATTTATGACAATTTTCACCCATTACCTATCAAAGAAGCTCCTTTATTTTCTGAGGAAATGTGTGGATTAAAAGCCCTAGAAAGATTAAAAGATATACTTTATGAAAACGACGAAGATCCTAGTAAGGTTTATTATGCAGAAAATACTATTAGAGTGGTTCAAGTAGATAATAGCTACAGTCTAGAACTTTATCTTCCGGGCATTCCTAAGCAACAGATAAAATTAAATAAAACCGGGGATGAATTGAACGTAAGAATTGGTAACCACCGCCGTAATTTGGTTTTACCTCAAGCCTTAGCCGCTTTAACTCCTTCTGGTGCAAAAATGGAAGAAGATTACTTAAAAATCAAATTCACTGATGTAAGTCAATAAATGAGTAGAGATTTAATAACAGTAAAAATTAAACTATTTGCCATATATCAAGAAATATATAAACAAAAAGAAATAACCCTAAGTATACCTGAAAAAAGTCAAGTAAAAGATATTTTAAATATTATCATCGGACAAAAACCACCACTAGCAAAATGGGAAAACATAACTAAACTAGCAGTAAATTTAGAATTTGTTCCCCCTGACTTTCAAGTTAAAGATGGTGATGAAATTGCCTTAATTCCTCCTGTTAGTGGAGGCTAAATTACTAAGAGTAAATTCTTCTATGATTACCGATTGTCTATATAATGAGATAAATTATTCTTCGTGATTGGTTTGACGAGGTTGAATAACTCCAAAACCGCCATGGTTTCTTTGATAGATGACATTTATATCCCCTGTTTCTTTGTTATTAAACATATAAAAGTCATGATCTACAAGTTGTAGCTGTTCCCATGCTTCATCAATGGTCATAGGATTCATGGCAAAATATTTCATCCTGACGACTTCCGTCGGTAATTCTGGTTGGCGATTGCCGATGAGACTTCCTTCAACGGGTTTTTCTTCGATAGAGTCAGTGGTTTTAATTTGAGAATGGGTTTTTTTGGCTAATTGTCTTTCTTTGTATTTGCGTAATTGACGAGCAATTTTATCAGAGACAAGGTCAATACTGGCGTATAAATTTTCGCTATGTTCTTGAGCCCGAATTATGGTACCGTTAGCATAAACGGTAACTTCTGCTTTATGTTTGTTGCTGATACGAGCGTTACGTGCAACAGATAAATGAACATCAACTTTTGTGGCTAAATTTTGGAAATGTTTAACAGCTTTTTCTAGTTTTTCCTCTACATAATCATGGATGGATTCAGTGACTTCAATATTGTTTCCTTGAATTAAAAATTTCATAATTAATACTCCATTTTTTAGGTAATTAGTAACCTTTTTTATTTTAAATTAACCAAAGTTTTAGTGTTAATCCTCAGAATTGACTAGTTTATAGTCTTTTTAACTATAAACCAATACCCCGTCTTGAAATAGATTGAGCAAATACATTTGAGAATCTCGTTGACCAAAAAGGTTTATTCACCCTCTAAATAACATAGTATTTTAAGTGTAGTTTTATGTTATTTAGTTACTCCTTCCTCCTAAAAACTTTCCCTATACTTTATAGATTAGCACTTTTGTGATCTAAAAAACAGTTATTTTAATTTATTTTCATCTTTTCTTTATTTTTATAAACTTTCGTAAATTAATAACCGTTAAAAAGAAAAAAAACTTAATCATACTTGTGGAGAACATAGTATAAGAATACTTAAAAAAAAGGAAATAGGAAATAGTGACAATAAAATAGGAAATTTATGTTTTGAGTTATAATCAGGGGGGGGTTAATTATAGGTAAGCATTGTAAAATTTTGTAACAAAAAACTCATGGAGCAAAAAAAAATTTGGCGAGAGGTCATTTTTACTGTTTCATTAACTTTGATGACACAACCCGTTTATGCCGAGGGTTTAAAAGTGGTTTATCCTCCTGCTAACCATGAAACCACTGCCGACTCGATCTTTATCATTGGTTCTGCTGATCCGAGTGTTTCCGTTGTAATTAATAATCAACAAATTCGGCGATCGTCACAAGGTAATTTTGCCCCCAGTTTTCCTTTACAAATAGGGAAGAATGAGTTAGTAATCCGTTATGGGAAAGAAGAAATAAGAAAAATTGTCACAAAAGTCAGCACTCAACCGAATATTCAGGATATTTTAAGTTTATCTCCCCGTTTGTTATCTCCTCAAGTTAATATAAGCAAATTACCTAATGAATTAGTTTGTTTTGAGGCAATAGCCCCTTTAAATAGTCAAATTATGGTTAATTTAGCCACAAAAACCTTAAGCCTTACCCCTGAACTAACAATCGCCGGCTTACCATCCAATTCTGCTATTTTAATCGGTCAAAATCAAGGTAAAAAGATTACACAAAAATCATGGGAAAAGGTAAAAGGATGTACCAATTTTGGGGAAATAGGCAATAAAATTCAACCAGTTTTTGTGATGAATCATGAAGGAAAAACCCTGAAACAAGAAAGTCAAGGTAATATTACCATTTTAGATCCTCAACAGTTAACGGTTATTGAAGTAACAGCAGAACAGGGTGTAGCACGAACTGGGGCAAGTACGGACTATTCAAGATTAACCCCGTTACCAAAAGGCACAAGGGCAACAGTTACAGCAAAAGAAGGAGATTGGTTACGGTTGGATTATGGCGGTTGGATAAAAGCGGAAGAAACCCAAATTTTACCGACAAATCTACCTCCTACCACGATTATTCGCAGTGTTACTTCTCGTCAGCTAGGCAATCGTACAGAAGTTATTTTCCCGTTAGAAAATCCAGTACCCATTGCTATTAAACAAAGTGATCAAACTTTCACTTTATCTTTATATAATACGATCGCCCAAACGGACACCATTCGCTTTGATGATAACCCGTGGATTAAACGTTTAGACTGGTATCAAACTCAGCCGACACAGGTTGACTATATTTTTAACTTCAAATCGCCTCAACAATGGGGTTATGATGTTCGTTACGAGGGTAGTAATTTAATTCTGACTTTCAATCATCCCCCTTCTTTGAGTAATTCTCATAACCTTGAGGGTGTTACTATTCTACTAGATCCTGGTCATGGTGGTGATGAATTAGGCTCATTAGGCTCAACTGGTTATCCCGAAAAAGATGTTAATTTAGTGGTATCCCAATTATTAGCTCAAAATTTGAGAAATCGTGGTGCAGAGGTTTATCTTACACGGGAAGATGATACCTTTGTTTCACTAGGCGATCGTCAAAAGATCATTGACAAACTAAAACCGACTCTGGCTTTTTCCATTCACTATAACGCTTTACCCGATGGTGGTAACGCAGAAAAGACTCAAGGAGTTAGTGCCTTTTGGTATCATCCTCAAGCCCATGATTTAGCTGTATTTATGCACAATTATTTGGTCGAAAAGTTAAATCGACCCTCCTATGGTATATTTTGGAATAATCTTGCCCTCACTCGCCCTCATAGCACCCCTAGTGTATTGTTAGAGTTAGGTTTTATGATTAATCCCGATGAATTTGAATGGATTACTAACCCTCAAGCACAACAAAAACTAGCGGTAACTCTTGCTGAAGGTATAACCGCTTGGATACGAGAAAAGAATTAGAATTCTGGCACAATTCAGGAAACAGAGAAAGAAATTGACGATACCCAACAGGGCAAACGCATCTAAATTTTATTTATTTTGGGAAGAAAAGAAATGGTAAGCTGAAAAAGTTGGCTTAAGAGTATAAAAGACTGAGTTTGAGTAGCTTTAGATAAATTAGAATGAAATTAAGACCGAAAATCACTCTGATTGACCACTTTACCAATCTAACCCACATTCCGCACGTCAAACTGTATAAATTCAGATTACGAGGTTAGAAGTTGAACAGTGATTGACTACGACAAGAAATACTCGGTGATTAGTTCTCTAGCTTATAAAGAGAACTCAGATAAATTAGTAGAAAAATGAGCAACGTTTAAGGGATAATTAAATTCAGTTTTTAATTTAATTTTGGAAATGATGTTTTCAGAAGATATACAAGTTCAAACCATTAATCATTTAGGATTAATTGCTGGAGTTATAGATGAAATTGGCATTGAAGAAATTATTAATGATGCCCTCGGTATTGACGAGAGGGAAATCGTGACAGCAGGTCAAATAGTCAAAGCAATTATTCTGAACGGATTAGGATTTATTTCTCGACCTCTTTATCTATTTCCACAGTTTTTTAAAGACAAAGCCACAGAACATTTAATCGGAAAAGGAATACTACCTGAGCATTTGAACGATGATAGAATTAGAAGAATAATGGATAAACTTTATGAAAAAGGATTATCTTCATTATTTTTAATTATTGCTTTAGCCACAGTAAAAAAATATAATATCAATATAGATTTTTCCCATTTAGATTCAACTTCTTTTGCAGTAGAGGGGAAATATAATCAAGAAAAAATCACCAAAAACTTGGTGAAAGAAAATGCAGAATTAGAGTTAATTAATCAAATTCCAATTAAGATAATTAAAGGTTATTCCCGTGACCATAGACCAGATTTAAAACAATTTATTAAAGAAGAAAAATCGGGAAAAACTTATCAAGTTACGGCTATTTTGAAATCAGATTTAACGAAAATAAACGAATCAAAAAAAAGAGCAGGAAGATTTGTGTTAGCGACAAATAGATTGGATAAAAGTAAATTTAATTCTGATGAAATTTTAATTAAGTATAAAGAGAGTATAAAGAGCAACAAGCCGCAGAAAGAGGTTTTAGTTTTTTGAAAGAGCCATTATTTTTTGCCGATAGTGTGTTTTTAAAAACCCCAAAAAGAATCGAAACAATGGCAATGTGTTTTTGGGGTTATGTCTGTTAGTCTATTCTTTGGGGCAAAGAGAAGTGCGTCGCTTATTAAAGGAGAGAAAAACGGGGATAAAAAATCAGCTGGGAAAACTAACGGAACGTCCAACGTTAAGATGGATATTTCAATGTTTTCAGGGGATTCATTTAGTAATAAATCAAGGAATAAAACAGATAGTAAATCTAACAAATGAACGAAAACTAATTTTAAGTTTTTTCCCGATTTCTTGTCATAATTATTATATTTTATCTGGATAACTTATGGGATTTAAGAGTCTAAACATTCTCAATTATAATATCATAAATAAAGAATAGAAAACTGATAGATTTGCTCTGTTTATTTATTCTCATTAAAGGTGAAGTTATTGACAATGAGATTTTAATTTGAGCAAAGTTCGCGAGCACAAAACGCGAATAAAGAAGATATTGAGTATTATTACTTATATTTTGTCCAAAATAAGTTGCTTGGTTTTAATACTTTTATCATCTTACAAAGTGACGTGCGGAATGTGGGTTAAAAAAGCAACTGCTATTAGAGGAAATTAAGATAATTGAGGGAAAAAATGAGTAACCATAAAGAAAAGTGTAAACACTGTGACGGTAAAGGATATGTAGAAATCAGGGATTGCACAGGAGAAATCCAGAGGGAAGAAACCTGTGTATTTTGTAATGGTATAGGAGAAGCTATTGAGGATAAACTAACCTCTGCATTCCCGTCAGCTTCACCTTAACCTGTTTGTTACTAATCAATGCTTTCAGAGATAAGTTAATCATGCTAACAGGGCGATTAATACTATTACTGAGATGTTTTATAGTACAACCATCAGGATATTGATTAATTACCTGTAACAGAGTTTCGCCCGTAGTTAACCCACCACGAGCTTTGATGAATATTAAGTTTGACATTTCCTCACACAGAAATTGTTAAAATTTATTAAGTAATTATAGTGTTTTTAGAGAAATTAGATTGAGAATGATCAGAAACGTTATTGAGATAGGTGTATAGTAGGGACAACACAATGAATGTTCAAGAATTATGCGATCGCTGAAAGCGCCACTTCGTGATCGTGAAACGGAGCTGCGCGATCGCCTACTCAACCAATAGCAGTAATTTAGATAAATTTTGCCGATAATCATTAGTAGCTTGAAGTAAATCAAAATCAAGTCTATCAATATTTTCCTGATAGTTTAAATACTGATTTGTCGTTCCTTCTCCATTACTATATTTAATGAGAAATACTTGAGATTGTAAATTAACTGGACAGTAAAAAGTTTGTGTTGATATCTGAGCCTCTGAGTCAGGCTGCCAAAGTAGGTACATCAGAGTGTGCAGTTGCTCCCATTTTAGTGGTGAGTAATTTATCCAGAAGTAGGCGTGGTATACTTCTGGATAAATTGAGATGTAGTTGATGTTGGAGGGAAAGGCGCACAATTTGTTCACTGGGAAACCCATGTTTGGGCAAGGTGCGAAACCAGAGTGGAAAGACTGCCCAAACTTGCTGGGGCATTTCTAGGGCGAGCACTTGTAGTAAACTTAAGGCAATGGCATTAAGATTAACAAAGCGTTCAAAGGCTTCAACCTTACGGCTCACTTGATGGGGAAAATCTTTCTCCGAGTTTGTCAATGACAAGTTTTGAGGCCATTTGGGAGCCGTTGGCATTGATTTTAGCCAGAAGCGATAGCAAAAGCCGCCAAGTAGCTGAATCAGAGTCCGGAAGCAGACCTCAATTTTAAATCGCCAGCTATAAGCCTCTATCACTTGTTCTCCCTTTAACTCAAGGTCGCTCGAGAGTAAAATAATCTGCTTGCCTGAGGGCAACTGAGTTAGGACAAACAGGACTTGCTCATCAGGGCTATCCCAATAAAAGTTGAAGCATTGAAAGTACACTTTCACGGTTAGTCCGTAGAGTCTGACGGATGCCTGCTCACATTGCTCAAAAGGGGCAAACAGCTCTCGTAATTTGATCTCACTCCCCCATTTTCTGTGGCGTCCGGGTCCATGTTTGCCAGGCCGACGACTAAATGCAGCATGGGCAACCGTGGAAATTTTAACTCGAGTAATCAGATAGAGACCCTACAACAAACCTAATGCACTAAAGTAGTGTCCTCGTATCCATTCTGGTTTACTGACATCTTCAGACTCTTGATGGAGTCGTTTGACTCCTGGCATCTTTCGCCCTTCTTTACTCACTTTGATACCGTCGCCGACATATACCCGTTGTCCCTTCAATTGTCGTACATTCCGATGGCTCTTGAGCCAATTGCCCCAACCCTTGCAAAGGTCGTCTATAGTGAATGCACTCGAATGGAACCAATGCAGTGCTTGACCATAGTACTCTTGTCCCATTCCCAAAGCGTTGAGATAACTGGTGATTGCTGGAGCTTGCCTGCTTAATAACAGTCCCCACAACAGGAGCACAAACCATTGGAATGTTGCCTCGCGACTAAACATGGGACGCAACTCAGTAACAATTTGCTCTAAACGCTCGGATAACTGCATAATGAATTTGGCTGATTGTTTTTGCTATTTCAGCTATTCTCGAACATTCTGGGCTGGTTTGTCACTGGAATGTTCTTTTTTCTGCTTTCCAGCTGTCTCCAGAAAAAAACTTCGTACTGTTCAGTCTTATACTCATCACTCTTTATGGATCTGTCTGGTTATGGTGTAGACCATCTCGCTTTGTTGTTTCGGATAACTATATTGAGATTGTCTTCCCTGGCTGGCGACGTCCAATCCCAATGCAAGATGTATCTGGTATCCGCATCATCAGCAAAGACACTTTTCAACAAGAGTTTGGCTGGGCTGTGCGGATAGGTGTGGGAGGTCTATGGGGTGGCTTTGGCTGGTTGTGGACTTGTCGTGGTGGCTTTTTAGAGTTCTACATTTCTCAACTCGACGAGTTTGTACTCATTTCTAGGTTAAAGGGAAACAATCTTCTCATCACCCCAGTAAATCCTTCCCAGTTGGTAGAAACTGTTGAGGAAATGCTTATCTTATCGTCCATTACTGTAGATGAGGGAGAGTAGAGCGATCAACGTTAGGATCATCCTCTCTCCTCATGGGTAGGCGTGGTAATTTCTTCCGTGTTGCGATTGCCGTAACTGGGCGAAAATAGAAGGTTCTTGCAACGAGGGGCAAGTGACAAACAGTTCTTCTCAATTAAATTTTTAATGTCTCTGTCTTTTACCCATATCATTTTCGATCGCGCAGCGGCAGGCAAAGCCTGGTCGCCTCTCAATTTCCCACTAACGACCTGCTTCAGCGGCGATGGAGCGCGTCCGACTGCAAGCAATTGTTAGGCAGCGCATTACGATGAGACTCACGTCCCCAATTATTGGGCCGGATATTAAAAGCAAGAAGCCGACAAAGTATGCGACAAACAGCACGTGCCAGCAGTATTCCATACCAATCAGTCGGAATGGTGGAAGCTAAGTATGTTGTCACAAGCCAGAACGACTGCTAGAGAGACCGCTTCAATTTTAATCCCCTGATACGTGACATCCACATCGATGGCCCAGGTTTTCTGAGGCCCATGAAGCACACGACCATACAAGCGATTATCCTCGATGCGAAGCATGCTTTCCGCACTGATATTTCCAGCGCGTGTGGTTTTGTCGAATTGAGTCTGCCCATTCCGAACACTATATTCGTAAGGACCGTTCAGGATGCTCAGAAAACTCTCTGGGGGGTATCCACGGGTCAGGCGCACCCCGTTCGGGCTGACGACACCTTCGAGAGTTCTTAATCCACCCATAAGGGTCCGCCCTTTCACTCGATTCTTTTTGAATGACAGAAACACCTCGCCGGAATAGCTTGTGTTCCGAACGTGATATTTGTACGTGCCGGTCACGTTGACGCCGTCTGTATAAAGCTGCAACGCGTATTCGAAGGAAATTGACTTATTTAATGTTGGTGCCTTGAAGGCAACGCAAACTAGCTGGCCACTCGAACACGGCTCACCGCCAATCTGTGACTTCAGCCCGTACCCGTGTGCGATCGCTCTCTTGTCCACCCTGTGAAGTTCAAAGAACAGCAAGCCAAAGAAGAGAACTACGCCCGCAAAAAACAGTAAAAAAACAATCATGGACAGACTCATAAATCTACTTGACGACTATTGCGCCAATTTAGCCAGCGTCAGGAAAGGGGCAAGAATCGCCGCCTAATCTTTGATGATAGCAAGAAACTTTCTGGGTAACATGCCAAATAGTTATACTATCAAGAAATATTCTGAATATCAGATTAGGTCAAAACCTACCAAAAAATTGGTTATAAATTTATTTTATTCAATATAACTGAAAAACCATAACCGAGATATTTTTCTTAATATATATTAATATATACTGAAATACAGTTACTTATAAAAAAACTTCTCAGGTACACTATTCTAAACCATGGTTCTTTGCTAGATTTATGACCATAATTTCTTTTCCACTTTGCGGCTAAATTAATTCCTGAAAATCCCTTGGTTTTTGTTACTTTTATTCCTTGATAATATACCGAGAATCCTGGACATAAACCTAATTCACTTAATTGAAACCATATATCAGTTTCTAACTCCACATATTCACTGTTTTTTAAACGTAGAGATAAATAAACCTGTTTCTCTACTGATAACCACTTTGCTAAATCCACAGAGCAAAACTCCCTATCTCCTAAAACGATGATTTTAAAATCGGAAACCATATAGTTTCAATTTTCCAATTTTCCAGACTCAGAAATCGTTGTAACTTTTTAATTCTACTTCTTAATTTAATCGGATAAGGAAAACGTTTTGCCATTTCTTCTAACCTGACAGTTTTAAGATTTTGAAGTAAGTTAACTAAAAGACAAAGAGTTAAATATTGAGGTAAATTAAACTGCTTTTTTAAATGATCCTGATAAAATTGGGGAAGTTGAAACATCTTTTTCTATGGCAATTAATATAAAAACTGAAAATATCTCATCTTTATCCAGATTAGCATGTTCAATCCCTTATAGCATCGTCTGTTTAGCTTCATTGTCGCCCCCTCAGCGATTGTAACCAGGCTCATTTGGCTTATGCATGACGATGCCGATGATTTCAGCACGAAAACGTCGAGCAACCATCCTGGAATAGGCTGCATCATGGCTGGTATTTACTCCAGCGACGAGACGCAACATTTTTTGAGTCGCCCCATACACTTCACACAAATCGAGTAACTGTTCAAACTGTTCTCCTGCTTGTATTCCTGGGCGTACTGCTCCAAACTTGATGTAGCACACATCACTACCTGCCTCGCTTCCTGCACCATAATGACAAATCGCAAATCCTGCTAGGTTTGTCTCATCCCACAGCAAAACCGTATCCCCTAAATTTTGCGTATGTACGGCTTCAATCTCACGCGATAAATCTAGCCCTGAATAAATCGTATCAGTGAGGGTAGAACACGCTTTGAGACAATCCAATCGCTGCTGAGGATTGAGCTGCGAGTAAGTCGTTACGAGTAAGTCCTGCTGAACTGCCTGAATGGGTTTTGCCATGATGAAGGTCAGAAAGCGGGGGTAGAACCCGAACTTCTGATAAAGCGCGTGATGCTTTGGACTATTTGGAAAGGTAAACAACCCAGCCTGTCGCGTCCCCCATTGAGCAAATTGAGCCATCATAGGTTCCATCAAACGTTGAGCAATACCTTGATCCCAGAAGTCAGGGTGAACACTGAGCGGTCCAAAAGTACCGACACTACCCCAACAAGTAGCGATGTTGGAGCCAACTAGTTGCCCATCTACCTCAGCCGCAAACGCCGCTGTTGGGTCAACTTTCCATCGGGGTTGAACATAGTTCGCATCACCGCCAAAATCGAACGAATTCAATCTTTACCAAAAGCCATTAGGGACAACAGCAGCTCAGAGAGCAGGATTGAGTGACCAGAGATGGAGTTGGAATGACTTAATTAGCTATCCCACAGTTATTTGATGCACGACCATTTCCTTCTCATCAACGAAAAATTTACACCTGGTTAAGTTTTGTGTGCGTTTGCCCTGCGGCTCTACACCTTTTCAAGTTGAGTTGTAATATTAGATTAACTTATTTTTAATATAAAATTAACTTAACATTTACTAAAATTTAATAGCTACTTTATCTAAGCTTTAAGTTCTCTTAGCTTTCACGTAGTTAAATATACGGTGCAAGTTCATAATTATTTAACAAAACCGATGGCTAAGAACGTAATCATCATGATTGGTGACGGCATGGGCTGGGAAATGGCTCGTACCGCTGCTATTTACAATCAAATTCAAGCAGGTGCAACTGGTAACACTTTAAGTGACTTTTACACCGAAGGTACAGGGGAAGGACTAAATATGCAAACCTTAACGGGTTATGGTTTAGTTACTACCTATGGCACAACGATCGCCGATGATGGTACAACCAGCAGTAACCCTGCTGATCTCAGTGTTTATAATACCAGTAATTCGGCTTTACAAGGAGTCAGAAGCCAAAGAGTTACAGGAGAAGGGGAAATCAGAACAGGGTTTGAATTTAACCCCACTTTCAACCCGGGTACAACCTCTAGCGGTGGTGCTAATGTAGCAAATGGAGTGGTAGGGAATTTAGTCGGTTACGATCCTGTCAGAGGTGCTTCTACCCCTTGGGATTCTGCTTATTATGAAGATCGAGGCAATACATCCGCAGGTTTTGACAAGGAATACATCAAATATAGTTATCCCGATTCTGCTAACACGGCAACTACTTTATATACTGGGGTGAAATCTTTTAACGGGGCGATCGGCATTGATATTTTCGAGCAACCTGTAGAAAGTATTTTAACCAGAGCAACTCACATTGGCAAATCCACTGGTTTAGTTTCTTCTGTACCTGTAGATCATGCTACACCGGGAGCGGCGGCGGCAAACGTCAACGATCGCAACAAATTTGATGAGTTTGGCGTACTAGATACAATCTTACAACAAGAATTAACTATCTTCAAGCCTACTGTTATTTTAGGTGGAGGGCATCCCCTTTCTAACGTGAACGATCCTTTACCTGAAGAAGTTGAACCTCCTACAGAATTTGAATACTTATCAGAAGGTACTTACAACGAGTTAAGCAACAATCCTAACGATAATATTTTCGGTTATACCTTTGTAGAAAGAGGGGCAAATGCCGCAGAAGTATTAGCTCAAACCGCTTCTAGTATCGATCCTAACGCAGGAGAAAGATTATTAGGGGTTTACGGTGCCAGAGGACAGGAAGGCAATTTACCCACTCGATCGGCAGACGGTGATTATGGTACTACTGGATTTGCTCAATTTACTTTAGGTTACAATACCCCTGAGTTTCCCGTTGGAGTTGGTGATACTGATCGCCCTTTATTAGCTGGTGAAACAGACGAACAATTTATCGCCAGAGAAGTTAACGAAAATCCTACCCTTGCTCAGTTAACCAGTGCCGCTTTAGACGTATTACAAGACGATCCTGATGGTTTTTGGTTATTAGTAGAAGGCGGTGACATCGATTGGGCAGCTCATGATAACAACCTAGATAACCTCATCGGTAATACTTTAGCCTTTGATGAAACCGTTGGTTTAGTAATCGATTGGATTGAAAATAATGGTGGTTGGGAACAAAACGAGTTGATTATCACTGCTGATCATGACCACTACTTAACTTTAAACGAAAATTTCCCTGAATTATTGCGGACTTATGGACCTAATGCTCTAACCTATGGTTTAGCAGTTAATGATCCTGATGACGCTCAAAATTATGATGCAAGTACTCCTGCCACTGCGGGACATTTCTGGGGTGCAAATAATGAAGTTAAACATACTTGGACAAATCACTCTAATCGCCCTGTGCCTGTGTATCATCAAGGTTCAGCTTCTACTATTCTCGACTCCTTTACTGGGGAAGGGTATGAGGCTTACGGTTATGATATACCTGGCATGGAAGGAATGATCGATCAAGTTCACATTGCTAAAACTATGCAAGTAGCCGTTAGCGGTGTAGAATTAGTCGCTTATGCAGAATTACCTGCGGATACCTTTGCTGAAGGACCAAGTTCTGGTAATTACATCACTTCTGATAACCGTGAAACACCTTTTGCTAGTCAACCGGTACAAGGTTTTAGCGGTGTGCAATTTGCCACGAAAGAAAGCTACTGGTTCTTATCTGATAACGGTTTTGGCAGCAAGGGCAACAGTGCTGATTACCTCTTAAGAATCTATGAAATTGAGCCTGAATTTAACGGCATTGAAGATGGTGATGGTAGCGTTGAGGTTGAAGGTTTTATTCAACTATCTGATCCTAATAATCTTGTACCTTTTGATATTGTTAATGAAGGAACTACCCATCGCCTGTTAACAGGTTCTGACTTTGATCCGGAATCTATTGTCTTAGCTGACGACGGTACTATTTGGATTGGGGAAGAATTTGGTCCTTATTTACTCCACTTTAATGGAGACGGGGAATTAATTGATGCTCCTATTGTTACCCCTAATATTGCCCAAATTAATACCCTCAACGGAGAAACTCCCCTCGTAATTGCTCACCGAGGTGCCAGTGGTTATCGTCCTGAACATACTTTAAATCCAACTGGACCTGCTGCTTATAACCTAGGAGTAAGGCAAGGAGCTGACTTCATTGAACCGGATTTAGTGCCCACCAAAGATGGAGTACTAATTGCTCGGCACGAAAATGCTTTAGCCATCGTTCAAACTGATGCTGACGGCAAGCCGATGATTGATGACGGTGGGAACTATGTCCTCAAGGAAGCCACTACCAATGTAGCCGAACTACCTTTCTTTAGCGATCGTTTGACCACCAAAGTTGTTGATGGACAAGAAATTACTGGTTGGTTCTCTGAAGACTTCACCCTCGCTGAAATTAAGCTCTTAAGTGCCAAAGAACGGATTCCCGAAATTCGTCCCGATAACACTTTCTACGACAATCTCTATGAAATACCCACCCTAGGGGAAATCATTGAATATGTCAAAGCAGAAGAAGCGGCTACGGGTAAAATAATCAACATCTATCCTGAAACTAAGCATCCTACTTACTTTGAGGATTTAGGATATGATACTTCTCAAATCTTGATTGATACTCTAGTTGAGGAGGATTTTACCGATCCTAATCGAGTAATTATTCAATCTTTTGAAATCAGTAATCTAGAAAGATTATATGATGAAATCATGCCCGATGCAGGTGTGGAGATTCCTTTAGTTCAACTTCTTGATAGCAGTGGTTCTCCTTATGACCAAATTGCTTCTGGCGGGGATATCACCTATGCTGATATGGTTACACCTGAGGGTTTAGCACAAATCGCCACTTACGCCGAAGGAATTGGTCCTTATAAGGCACAAATCATTCCTTTAAATACGGTTGACAATAATGATGATGGTGAGCCTGATGATATTAATGGTGATGGTGTTATCAGTGATGCCGATCGCTTTGCTGGTGAGCCTACCACTTTAATTGAAGATGCTCATGAAGCAGGATTAATTGTTACTCCTTACACTTTCCGTAGCGATGAATATTATTTACCTGCTAGCTATAATGGTGATCCTCAATTAGAATACGAAGCCTTCTATCGATTAGGTGCTGATGGCTTTTTCAGTGATTTCCCTGATCAAGCACGCACAGCGGTACAACGAGCCACGGGAGAAGAAGTTCTTTCACCTGAGAATCCGAAAGTATTAGCTGAAGAGGCTGAGGCTAACTTACCTAGTTCTCGCGGTTTTGAAGGAATGGGTTACAGTCCCGATCGAGCCACTTTATATCCCATATTAGAAGGAACCGTATTCGGCGATGCTGAAGGAGCATTACGGATTTATGAATTTGACGTTGCTGGTAAAACTTTTGCCGAAGATTTAGCAGGTTACTATCAACTAGAGCAACCAAACTATGCCATCGGTGATATGACTCCCATCAATGATAACGAGTTTTTAATCATCGAACGTGACGGCGGACAAGGTGATTCTGCTAACTTCAAAAAAATCTACAAAATTGACATCTCCAAGAAAGATGACAACGGATTTGTGGAAAAAATAGAAGTAGTGGACTTATTAACCATAGCTGATCCTAACGATCTTAACGGTGATGGTAGTTTAGTCTTTGATTTTCCTTTTGTCACCATTGAGGATGTTTTAGTTATTGACGCTGAAACTATTTTAGTAGCTAATGATAATAACTATCCCTTCTCCATCGGACGAGGACCCGATATTGATAATAATGAGATTATCCAACTCAAATTACCTACTCCTCTCGATTTAGACGATCGTCTTGGTGTTGCTAATGCCCCCGATGAAGAACCAGTGACTACTCCTGCGGATAATACGGCGACTCCTATGGTGACTCCTTTCGTAGAAGGTGTTTCCTTCCAAACTCTGATTACCATCGGAGAGGCGGCTACCCAAAGTGAGACTGATGCGGCTAACGGTGATGCTTACATCCCCGTGGGTATTCCTGATGGTCAAGGCGTAATTGACTTAGGTGACGGTATCATACGACTATTCACCAATAGTGAAGTGGGGCGTGACAAAGGCTATGCTTACACTCTAGCTAACGGGTTAGAATTAACCGGGGCGCGGATCAATTATATGGATATTGACACCGCTACCAATACCGTCATTAACGGTGGTTTAGCTTATGACACCATTATCGATCGCAAAGGAGTTGGAGTTACCGATGCCCAGCAAATCAACTGGCTACCCGATAGCTCTGGTATAGCTGAAACCGCAGGGTTCGATCGCTTCTGTTCTGCTAACCTCATCCACGCTAATACCTTTGGTGACGAACGAGGCTTTGAAGACAACATCTTCCTCTTGGGTGAAGAAACCTCTCCCGACTTCCCACCAACTGTGCGTGATGGTACTTTCCAAGCCCTCGATATCGCCAATGAAACCCTCTACGCCGTTCCTGACTTAGGCTACGGTTCTTGGGAGTCTGGCACTCTATTGGATACTGGACGGGAAGATATGGTTGCTCTCGTACTCGGAGACGACTACACTGATGCCCCCATCTGGCTCTATATTGGAGAAAAAGATACCTCAGCAGGAGCAGAATTCCTAGAGCGTAATGGTCTTGTTGGCGGTCAACTCTATACTTGGGTAGCTAATGATGGTTCTGAAACTCCCGCTGACTTGTTCGGTACTGGGACAGAAATGGGTGGTACTTGGACTCCAATTGAAGTTCAAGATCCCTCTATGGCAGGTCAAGCAGGTTACGATGACGAAGGTTACTTATTAGGAGAAACCCTCCGTGCTGAAGCTCGTTCTGCTGGTGCTTTCTTCTTCTCTCGTCCAGAAGACGTAGATGTTAACCCTGTTGATGGTACACAATTTGTCGTCAATAACACCGGTGATGGTGGTGGAGAAGTCAACCCCACTGATTTGTTTGGTGATGTTAGCGTCTTTGATGTGGATTTTGACAGCGAAGGCAACCCTATTTCTGGTGATTTGACCATTCTCTATGATGGGGATACTCCTGAACTGAACGGACTTGATAGTCCTTTCAAGGGAATTCGCAACCCAGACAACCTAGCTTGGTCCGCTGATGGATATATCTATGTACAGGAAGACTTCGCTTATGATTTCGCCCCTGAAGATGCGGAAGGATTAGAAGAAGCCTCTATCTGGCGTGTTGCTCCCGACGGCAAAGCTACTCGTATAGCAGTAATTGACCGTGACGTAGTATTACCTGAAGGCACTACGGATTCCAAAGCTGAAACCTTCGGGGCGTCGGAAACTTCGGGCATTATTGATGTTTCTGAGTACTATGGCAACCCTGCAGGTACTGATTTCTACCTCACCGTTCAAGCTCACGGTTTTCGAGATGGAATCATCTCAGATCTCAATTTGGTAGAAGGCGGACAAATTCTCCACCTGAAGAGCGAACTCGATCCTTTCGAAATGGCAAATATTGGAGAAACAACAGCCCTGATTCCTCAGGCGGGTAGTTCCACTAAACCCGAACATCTACGGGACGGAGATAGCGGCGATACTGAATTCCCTTTCGGAAATTTCAAACCACTCGCTACTGTGGGCGAGATTGATCCAGAAAATGGTCACGTGTTAACTGGCTATCCCGATGGTCAAGCCGCTTGGTTACTAGATGAAGATACTGTGCGTGTGGTGTATCAGTCTGAGTCCTACGCAACCTTATCTGACTCTAAAGGAGAAACCTATGGTTGGGTGATGGATAGTGGCGTAGCCTTCACTGGCTCTCATGTACACACTATCGACTATAATCGCGAAGCATTTGCAAACTTCCTCAATAACGACAGTGCCGCCAGCGAGATGTTTGAAGGTGCAGGGCATCTGTTTAGCACAGTTTACAACGTGTTTGGTGACGAGGTACTTCCTAAGGATCAGGGTGGCATCTGGGGCAACCAAGCCCAAGTGGACGAGAACGGAAATGTTACTCTACTTGAGTTTGATTCTGATCAGCTACTCACTGAGGGCGATTTCTTCTTCCACTCTTTCTGCGGAGCTTACTACGAACAAGCCAACAAGTACGGCGATGGCATCGGCTTTGAAGATGACGTATGGCTAATGGCTGAAGAGTGGAACATTGGCGAACTGTATGATGAAGCTGCCGCTGCCGCTGGTTTCACTGAAGAGGACGCTCGTATCAGTGCTGGAGAGGATTTCTTCACCACTACTATGGGTCTAGCATCAATTGTGGTAGATATTGCTAACGAGACCGCTTACACCGCTCCAGCACTAGGTCAATCTGGTTATGAGAAAATCCTGCCCATTAATTCAGGTCACGAAGATTACGTTGTTCTCGTAACGTCAGGCTACAACCTTGAAGTGGAGCCAGCACCTTTGATGATCTACATCGGGAAGAAAGGTGTGGATGAAAACGGTAATGCCCTTACTGAGGATGCAAGTGAACGGGATTCATTCTTAGGTCGTAATGGTTTACTGTACGGTCAGTTGTACGGGATGGCACTTGATGGAGAGACCTACACCGATTTGGGCATCGAGACAGTGGATGCTGATACCTTCATGATGGATAACTACGTTAAGGATGCCGATGCTCCCGATACCTTTAACGCCCGCTACTATCCTACTAGCTATCAGTGGGATGGTTTTGATAATCCTGTGAATGCTGACGAGACAGAAGTGTTCTTGTGGGAGCAAGATGGGGACGAAGACGAGGCGAATGAGCAGCCCGATGGCTATACCTATTTCAACGGTGACAGTAAAACCGAACACCCAGCAGTCGATCCAGATGCTACCAAGCATCGCTATGTGCAAAATCTAACTGTGCCGAGTGCCCAGTTGGGTATTGAGTTCACCAACATTGTTGATGAGCTACTTAACAACGACGAGGATGGCAATGGTCTGCCAGATTATCTGTCAGCAGATGTAACCCGAATTGTCGCGGGTGTGGACGGTGCTTTGACTCTTGAGACTGGTGGTAAGGGTGCTGGTCATATTGGTCCGAATAACCCCGATGGTACGTTGACCCACGCGACCCATCTAGCAATAAATGAGGCTCGGATGAATCAAAACGATGGTTTACAGTGGGTCAAGGCATCTGATGGTGATTACCTAATCGTGGACGAGGATTCGGGCAACCCATACGGCGAGCGGAAGTACGTTCTGCCTGTCGATCCAGAAACCCTACAACTGGAAGAGGAAGGCAAGGGCTATTTCTTAGCATCAGCAGGTGGTTCTCTCAACCCTCGTGCAACGGCTCAAGTTTCGGCAATTCCTGATACTTTCTCATCAGCAACCAGTTCAGAATTTTCAGGTAGTTGGAACGTAACTCATCTCGTGGCAAAGAAGGAAGATGGCAGCTTCTATACCCAAGAAGAGATCGCTGGAACTGGCGCACAAGAAATCATCGGCAGTTTACCTCTAGCGGAACAAACCTTTGTCGGGGTAGTACAGCATCGTGGTGAATCGGGTGGAATCATTGCAGAGCGTAAAGCAGATCAGGGTGGTCAGATTTTCCAGTTCAACATCCAGCTTGATGAAGAACCTGAAATTGATGTACCTAAATTCGTCAGTGGAACTCCTGATGCAGATGAATTTGACAGTGCTTTCCCTGACGATAAAATGTTTGTAGGTGACAACCAAATCCTTTCTACTGGTAGCGGTGACGATTATGTTGACGTTTCCGTTATGGGTGAAGGCAATCGCATCGATACTGCTAGCGGTGATGACATCGTTTTTGTTGGTACTAACAACCGTGTAATTTTAGGATCTGGTGATGATATTATCTTTGCAGGTTCAGGTGAAGGCGGTAATAATATTACTGGTGGTGCAGGTGCTGATCAATTCTGGTTAATTACTGATGATCTCGCAATTCCTGAAAATGCTAACCAAATCAGTGACTTCAACGCTAGTCAGGGGGATGTGATTGGTTTTGCTAATACCGACTTAAATTTAGGCAATAAAGGTAGTGATTGGAATTACCAAAAACAAGGAAGTAACGTGATTATCTCCGTTGATGGACAAGAAATCGCTCAGTTATTAAATACTACAATTACTGACGCTAATTTTGTCTTTGCTTAATTAATTAGACATCTCCAATAATTAATAAAAATAGGGTTGAAATTCTTATTCTACCCTACCAAAATTATAGTTTATGGAGAGATCTCTTATAAACTTTGAGTAGTTTTAAACAATTAATTTAACGGGGTGGGCATTGCCCACCTTTTTATATTTTGCCGAAAAAAGCTAAAATTCGTTAAAATACCATTATTTGTTGTCTAACCAATAATTAAATAAAATAATGATTTAACTGATGATTGAAAGAACGAACTTAGGACAACTAAGCCAAGATAGAACGATCGCTGGATATTTATCAGAATCAAATGAATTAGACATTAAGGATTTGCTTTTGCCGTAGGTACAGGCAATAATGATGAATTAATGGCATGTACCGTTTTCACAACACAGCTCAACACAGTACTCATCTTTATGCTAATGCAGGTGAAAGAAGCAGTATTTTAGTTAATTATCGAACTTTTCAAGAGGAAGGTTTAGCTTTTTATGTCTTAAATCCTTCTGTTAGTGGTGGTAATGCCTTTTATCATTTTCACAATAATGCTCAACCCAGAACATATATTTTTGTAAGATAAGGTAAACACCAAAAATTAAATACTTTAAAATTTTAACTAAATCATGAACTGTTCTTAACTCAGAAAAAACCTTGAACCGTTACTCTCAGAGCTAGACCAATAAATTGTCTTTAGTAAAATCAGAGTATTTATGAGCGATACAAGTCAGTTAAGAATTGCTACCTTTAACGGGGCAATGAATCGTAGTACAGAAGGCAAATTATTAGAGGATTTACAAGGGGGAAGTCAGCAACAACTCAAAAACGTTGCCGAGATTATCCAACGCACTAACCCTGATATTTTGTTAGTTAATGAATTTGATTATGATTATACCGTTAGCGATCCTCTACAACTACCTCAATTATTCTTACAAAACTACTTAAATGTAGTGCAAACTGAAAATATAGAGCCGATCGACTTTCCTTATATCTATCTAGCACCAAGTAATACTGGTATTCCTTCAGGTTTTGACTTGGATAATAATGGCACAATTGGCGGAGGTAACGATGCCTTTGGTTTCGGTAACTTTCCCGGACAATATGCAATGGTATTATTTTCTAAATATCCTATCGTCACTGAAGACGTGCGTACTTTTCAAAATTTCTTATGGAAAGATATGCCTAATGCTCAATTGCCAGATAATCCTAACACATCTGAACCTAATGACTGGTTTTCTGAGGAAGAATTAGAAGTTGTACGTTTATCATCTAAAAGTCATTGGGATGTACCTATTAACGTTAATGGTGAGATTATCCATGTATTAGCTTCTCATCCTACCCCTCCCGTGTTTGATGGTGCAGAAGATCGCAATGGTAAACGTAATAGTGATGAAATTCGGTTTTGGGCAGACTATGTTAACCCTGCTAAAGGTGACTATATCTATGACGATAACGGTAATTTTGGCAGTTTAGGGTTAGGTAAGGCTTTTGTCATTATGGGTGATCAAAATGCTGATCCCTATGACGGAGATAGTACACCACCGGCTATCATGCAATTGTTAGATAATCCTTATATTCAAGGTAGCCCAGATTCTGCACCTAGTAGCGAGGGGGGAATTGATGCCACAAATCGTCAAGGCTTGGCTAATTTAACTCATGTAGGTAATCCTGCCTTTGATACGGGTGATTTTAATGATAACAGTCCGGGTAACTTAAGAATCGATTATGTGTTACCTTCCCAAAATATCGAAATTAAAGATAGTGGTATATTTTGGGCTTCTCCTAAGGATCCTTTAACCGGTGACATTTTCGATCGCCTGATCGGTGATTATAACCCAGATTTGCCTACTGAAGATTTCCCTGAGAAGTTTTTAAGTTCCGATCATCGTTTAGTCTATCTTGATGTTACCTTTAAGGAGAATAACCTTAATCTCAGTCAAAATCGGATTCAAGTTACTGGGGTTGAATCTTTAGGCGTTGTAGCTTTTCCCACTGGTTATCTTTTCAATGAAACCCAAGTAGGCGGTTTATCAGGCATTACCTACGATAGTGATAATAACCTTTATTACAGTATCTCAGACGATCGCTCTCAAATCAATCCTGCCCGTTTTTATACCCTTGAGATTGACTTAACTGACGGTAATTTAGATGAGGGTGATGTTAATTTTACCGATGTCACCACTTTACTTGATAGTAACGGTAATCCTTTTCCAGCTCTTAGTGTTGATACCGAGGGCATCGCTTTAACTGCGAATAACACCCTTTACATTACCTCTGAAGGTAGTGCCAGTAGCACCTTAATTAATCCTTTTGTCAAACAATTTGGTTTAGCTGGTGCAGAAATTGACGGGTTAACTATTCCTGATAAATTCTTACCTAGCACTGAAAACACGGGTATTCGTAATAACTTAGCCTTTGAAAGTAACACTATTACCCCTGATGGGCGTTATCTCTATACTGCCGTAGAACAAGCCTTAAAACAAGATGGTACAGGTACATCTGTTGATAATACCAGTTATTCCCGCATTCTCAAATATGACTTAACCACTGGTGAGGTTGTGGGTGAATATGTCTATGAGGTGGAAGCAATTCCTAATCCGCCTATTCCTAGTACTCAATTTGCGGATAATGGTTTAGTGGAATTAATCGCCCTTGATAATAATGGTACTCTATTAGCGATGGAGCGATCGTTTGCGGTAGGAGTAGGCAACACTATTAAATTATACCAAGTGCAAACTCAAGGGGCTTTAGATGTCAAAAATTTTGATAGTTTATTGCTGGATGAAAATACCCGTTATGATATTGATCCTTTTGTCAGTAAGGAATTATTGATTGATTTTACCGCAGATTTGGGCATAATTCCTGATAATCTCGAAGGAATGACTTTAGGGGAAATCTTACCCGATGGCAGACAATCTTTAATTGTTGTTAGCGACAATAACTTCAGTTCTGATCAAACTACCCAAGTTATCGCCCTTGCTTTAGAATTAGAAAATATCCCTGCTGTCTTGCCCATTGTGGAAACTCCTTATACAATTGATCAAGAATCGGGCAATGCAGAGTTATTCGGTGATTCTGATGATCCTGCTATCTGGATTGATCCTGATAATGCCGATGATAGCCTCGTAATTACTACCCTCAAAGATGGTGGTTTAGCGGTATTTTCCTTAACTGGGGAAACCTTACAAACTATCACCCCTGCCGATGTCTTAGGAGAAGGGGCAGAATTTGGCGATATTCGTGACAATAACGTCGATTTAATCTACAATTTCCCCATTCAAACCATGATTGCTGGTGTTAACGCTACCGTTGACTTAGCGATTGCCTCTGACAGGGAAAATGATACCTTAGCAATTTTTGGTATTGATTCTGAAACTCGTGAATTATCTAAATTTGACACTCCCGAATTAGATGATCCCAACTTTAGCATTTTTGGGGTTGATGATGGTGAGGCAACTGCCTACGGTTTAGCCAATTATGTTAGCCCTATTGACGGCTCATATTACGTTTTCGTCACTCAAGCAGAAGGTAATCAAATCGCCCAATTAAAACTTACCACCAGTAGTCCTGCTGACGCACCTTTGATTTTTGCTGAAGTTGTACGAATCATTGAATTACCCGTTGAAGAAGGCAAAGAGGCAGAAGATTATCAATCAGAAGCGATCGTAGTTGACCAAGAACAAGGTATAGTTTACTTAGCAGTAGAAGATGAGTTAGGAATTGTTAAGTTTGATGCTGAACCTACTGGTAGTAATGAAGTAACGATCGTTCGCCCTGTAGATTCCCCTGAATTAGTGCCAGATTTAGAAGGATTAACTATTTATTACGCCGGTGACGGTAAAGGCTATTTAATCGCATCTAGTCAAGGTGATAGTTCTTATGCAGTTTACACCCGTGACGGCAATAATGATTATCTGGGTAGTTTTATTATCGGTGATAATCATAGCTTAAATATTGACCAAGCTAACGAAACCGATGGCTTAGAGGTGATAAATGTACCTTTAGGTAGTAATTTCCCGTTTGGTGGCTTATTTGTGCAAGATGGAGCAAATGAACCCCAAAATATGGTAATAAACGAAGATGAGTTAGAAAATAACGCTACTAACTTTAAATTCGTGCGTTGGGAAGACGTAGCTAATGCTTTTACTACTCCCTTAATTATCGATACCGAAAGTTATAACCCCCGTCAAGAAAACTTTGAGCTTGAATTTACCTTCGAGGAAAACTTTGATACCTTCACAGGTACAGGTTTTAATCCTAATCCTAGCGAAGGACAGTTAGACTCCGACATTTGGGCAATTAAAGGCTTATCCGATGGTAATTTAGACTTTGGTGGTAGTGGCATTACTGGCGATTTTGCCAGAGGCGTATCGACTGGAGGTGTTAGCAGTGGTGGCGTTTATGCCTTTAATCTTGGCAATGAAGATTATATTTTCGGTGTGCAACCGGCTGGAAGTGACCTTACCCCCGGTGAAATCTTACTCAAATTGCAAAATACTGGTGACGAAACCGTTAACGAGGTAACTATCAGTTATGATATTAGCTACTTAAATGATCAAGCTCGTGGTAATTCCTTCAATTTAGCTTATTCTCTCGATGGTGTAACTTTTACTCCCGTAACTGAGTTAGACTTTACCACCCCTGAAGTTGCTGATGGTAACGGTTGGCAATCGGTAAATAAAATCACTACCATCTCAGGTTTAAACCTTAACCCTGATGACTTCTTCTATTTCCAATGGTTTAGCGATGATGTTAGTGGTGGTGGTAGTCGTGACGAATTTGGCTTAAATAACGTTGGTGTAACTAACTTAACTGCCCCCGATGACGGAATGCCTCCTGCACCGATTGAAGCCAAAATCTATGAAATTCAAGGCGATGGTTACGAATCTCCCCTTGTAGGACCAATTGTAATTACTGAAGGTATTGTTACTGGTGACTTCCAAGATGGAGATGCTGACAACACCCGTAACTTACGAGGATTTTATATCCAAGATGCCGAAGGAGATAATAACCCTAGCACCTCCGACGGTTTATTTGTGTTTGAGTCTTCCTTAATTGTAGATGTAAATGTAGGGGATTTAGTCAGAGTAACTGGTAGCGTGATTGAGTTTTTCGGGGAAACCCAAATACAAGTTACCGATGTACAAATCATCAGTAATGGTAACTCTATCACTTCCACTGAAGTAACTTTACCTTCCCCTAACACTATTGCTAATGCTAATGGTTTTTTAATCGCCGATTTAGAGCAATACGAAGGGATGTTAATTAGTTTCCCTGATACTCTAACTGTAACCGAAATGTTCAACCTCGATCGCTTTGGGGAAATGCAACTATCTCAAGGTGGACGTTTAGAACAATTTACCAATAATAACGCCCCTGATACCGCAGGTTATCAAGCCCATTTAGAGGATATTGCTAGTCGCCGTATCATGTTAGATGATGGTTTAACCATTCAAAACCCTAACCCCATTATCTACCCTGACCCTGAATTAAGCAGTGATAATTTTATCCGTATGGGTGATACTGTCTCTAACTTAACTGGTAATGTGCGGTTTAGTCGCGGTAGTGGCGGTTCTGGTGATGAATACTACCGAATTATGCCCACGGAAACCCCTGAATTTAATCAGGTAACTCAACGCCCTGAAACTCCGGAAGTTGAGGGAGATTTAAAAGTAGTTAGTTTTAATGTACTTAACTTCTTTACCACCCTTGATGATAACATGAGCGGTGGCAGTGGACCAAATAACCTGGAACCGAGAGGAGGAAATAATCAGGACGAGTTCGATCGCCAATTAGAAAAATTAATTACTACCTTAACTGATGTTGACGGCGATATTATCGGCTTAATCGAAATCGAAAATAATGGTTTTGCTACCGTTGCCTCTGGTGATAGTACTACTGGTAAAAGTGCGATCGCTACTATTGTTAATGAATTAAACACAGTGGTAGGAGAAGGCACTTATGCTTATGTCAACCCCGGCACTGATTTTGTGGGCAGCGATGCCATCAAAGTTGGTTTCATCTATAAAACTATCACCGTTAATATTGCCCCTGATACCGTAGTTGCTACTCTAACCGATGCCGATTTAGAGGATTTAGGGTTAGAAGATTTAGCCCCCGTATTTGAAGGAGAAGGCACTAGCCGAGTACCCATTGCGACTACTTTTATGGAGCAAGAATCAGGCGAAAAACTTACTGTTGTAATCAATCATTTTAAATCGAAAGGTAGTTCTGGTTTACAAGATACCAGCGATCCGAATTTTGATCAACTTGACGGACAAGGATTCTGGAATCAACGTCGTGTAGATGCCGCAACCGCCTTAGATGCGTGGTTAGATACTGATCCTACTAACAGCAATGACGAGGATTTCTTGATTATCGGTGATTTAAACGCTTATATGCAAGAAGATCCCGTAAAATACCTCGAAAACGCAGGTTATGAAAATTTACTAAGCAGTATCGACAATCCCTATTCTTTCACCTTTGATGGACAAATTGGAGCATTAGATCATGCTTTAGCTAGTGGTAGTTTAGCAGATCAAGTTACTGGTGTTGCTGAATGGCATATCAACTCAGATGAAGCAGATGCTTTTGATTATAACCTCGACTTTGAACGTAACCCCGATTTATTCGATGGTACAATTCCTTATCGAGTTTCTGATCACGATCCTGTCGTCATTGGTTTAAACTTAGAAGGTGATATTGTTGAACCTGAATTACCTGAAACTGTTTTTGGTTCACCTAACGATGATACCTTTGATAGTGCGTTCCCTGAAGATAGTCAATTTGCAGGTGATGCACAAAATTTATTCACTGGTAGTGGTGACGATACTGTTGACGTTTCTGTAATGGGTGAAGGTAATCGCATCGATACTGGTAGCGGAGATGACATCGTTTTTGTTGGTACTAACAACCGTGTAATTTTAGGATCTGGTGATGATATTATCTTTGCAGGTTCAGGTGAAGGCGGTAATAATATTACTGGTGGTATGGGTGCTGATCAATTCTGGTTAATTACCGATATTGACGCACTTCCTGCTATGAGCAATAAAATCAGTGACTTTAACGCAAGTCAAGGGGATGTGATTGGTTTTGCTAATACCGACTTAAGTTTAGCCAATAAGGGCAGTGATTGGAATTACCAAAAACAAGGAAGTAACGTGATTATCTCCGTTGATGGACAAGAAATTGCTCAGTTATTAAATACCACAATTACCGACGCTAACTTTGTCTTTGCCTAAAACTTAATCATTTTCCGATAACTTAGGGTGGGTATTACCCACCTTTTTTTATGAATAAATTCAGTAGATGGAAAAGTTCGGATTTAATGCGATCGCCATAATGTTTGGTATTGTTTGATACAAAAAACTTCTAAAAAAATATTAAAAAAACTTATAGCAAGACCAAGAAAAATCTGGTTGTGATTAACGGGGTTTGAGTAGCAACTGCGTAAGAAACAACGTTAAGGACTTTTAGCCAAGCCAAGTTAACGAATTTAGTAGGGTTTCAGACTTCAAAATCTTATTCAGATTTCTCGATTCCCTGATCAATTAGTTAGTAAATATATACTCAGTCAAAATTTTTACTATGATTGAGTTTCAGGCTTAGCGTTGTTTTCTGTTCATTTGCTACTCAACGGTCTAGTTGAGCCGCCTCAGTCAATCTTTAACTTTTACAGGTCACTTCTAAAAAGTCGGCTCCAACGCAGTGTTAGGCAATATCTGTAAGTGTTAAGTATTTCTTATAATTCAAGTTTATCGGCTTCTGCAAGCAATTTATAAAACTCTTCTTGCATCTGAGGAAGTTTTTCTACGATTTCAGAATCTTCTTGAAGATATTTTAATTTGCTCTTTAAAGCATAAGCCTGACCTTGAATTAATTGATATCCTCCTGCTCGCTGTTTCACTGGGAAAGCATTTCCCATAGATTGAATCGCTAATACTATTCCGCTAGATATACCTATTAATGCTTTTCTTAAATTTTCATCAGCAGAAATACCCTCAACTCCTAAAAGAGCAGTAAATAAAGTCAAAGTAATAGTTGCTATTGTTAGTCCTCCATCCCAGTTCCTATTCAATGCCCTCTTTCCTCTCCTTTCTTAATTTAAACACAAAAATAGTTGGCAACCAGCCGAAAAAAAGTGAAACAAAAGAGACTGTTCTGTTTCACTTTTGGGGTCACAGTCCTGGTTAAATCCCGAATCTGTACCTGAGTTCGATATAAAAAAATAGCCTTAAAGCCTTAGTAGATATTGGTTTTTTACCTTTCTCTATTTTTTGTCACTTTACAATTCTTAACATAATCCCCGTGGGTGACCCAAAAATCAGTTAATTTTTGTTAAGAAAATTTAAGTTTTATTTCTAATTACTCTTTTAATCTGTTTCTAATTTCATAATAATTATGTTATTTTTAGCTAAACTTAAAAAAATCATGGAATTAGATAAACTTTTTTATGAAATTGATGATTTTTGTTTGATTTTTGAGCCACATTTTCTGAGTCAACTTCTTGATTCTTCTGAGAGAAAAAGAATCAAAAATAGTCAATTATCTTTGAGTGAAATTATGACCATTGTTGTTTATTTTTATCATTCTCGTTATCGTGATTTTAAACATTATTATCAAGATCTTATTCTTCAGTATCATTATCCAGATTTTCCCAATTTAGTCAGTTATAATCGTTTTGTTGAACTAATGTCATCGGCTTTAATTCCTTTAATTTTTTATCTCAATACTCGTAAAGGACAATGTAATGGTATTTCATTTATTGATACTATGGGCATCCCTGTTTGCCATAATAAAAGAGCAAAACCAAAACGAAATAAAGTTTTTGCTAATTTAGGGCATTGGGGGAAAAGCTCTATTGATTGGAATTTCGACTTTAAACGACCTTTAGTTATTAATGATCAAGGTGAAATATTAGCTTTTAAAATAACAGCAGGAAATGTTGACGATCGAAAAACAGTTCCTTATTTAACTAAAAATTTATGGGGAAGATTATTTGGGGATAAAGGGTATATTTCTCAAGATTTATTTCAACAATTATGGCTAAAAAATATTAAATTAATAACGCCATTCAAAAAAAAGATGAATAATAAATTATTAGAATTATGGGAAAAGTTAATGTTAAGAAAAAGGTCATTAATTGAAACAGTGAATGACCAATTGCAAAATATATCACAAATAGTTCATTCTCGTCATCGAAGCCCAATTAATTTTTTAGTGAATGCAATTGCGGGATTAATAGCTTATACATGGCAAGATAAAAAACCAAAATTACAATTAGAAAAAAACGAGATAAATTCATTATCTGCATTAGTAATTTAATTTTTTTATCCAGATAAAAATAAATAAAATTAGGCTAAAAATGATTGTTTTAGCTGTGATTTGTTATGCTCATTTGTTGTTCAAAATCAGCATAAAAGCCGAAATACTTGAGATATCTTATTTTCAGCTTTATTGTTACATCGAACTCAGGTTAACATGGGTAGTAATGCACTCTATTGACGAGAATAGCTATTTATTTTCTGTCGATGAAGATAGTTTTTTAACGGGAGAATATCAACTTTTTATTAGCTTAACGGGATTGGATGCCACCCTTTCCCAAACAATTTATGCCCGTCATATTTACTATACATCTGACATCAAATGGAATCATCGCTTTGTGGACGTAATTCAGACTGAACCCAATGGTCATAGACATATTGAATATGAAAAGTTCCATGATACAATACCTATCTAGGGGGTAACCGCAGGTTGCAAATGCCGATTGACGATGGCTAATAAATCATTTTTTGTAAATGGTTTTGCTAAAAAATCCTTTGCTCCGATTTCCTCTATTGTTTCTTGTGTTAAAATTTCTGTATTGCCGCTCACGATGACAATAGGAACATTTTTAAACACTGAACTACTTTTAAGTATTTTAGAAAGTCGATTACCATTAATCCCGGGCATAGATAAATCCATCAAAATTAAATCTGGCTTACTGTCAAAAAGATAAGAAAGAGATTGCATGGGATTTTCTACTGTTAATACTTCATATTGATCACTATCTAAATAATCTTTAATAGTGCTGAGCATGGTAGGACTATCATCAATACAAATAATTTTATGTTTTTTATGATCGTCTTGTTGAGAAATTAAAGATTGTGATGGAGTCGAAAATGAATAATCAGCTTGAGAATTATTTAAAGAAGATGGTGAAACAGAAGTATTGCTTTGATTAACGGTTACATTTGTTTTATTTGACAATGTTGATTCTAAAGGTACAACATTTTTCGATTCTTTAACTAATAGTGAAGAAATTGTGGGTAATTGATCATAAGGAGCTTTAGCAGGATGTACTTTTACTATATTGTGCTGTACATAGGGCAATAATAACTCCGCTAGTTTTAAATCATCCTGCTTTAATAAAAGGCTTAACTGACGAATGCTTAAACCTTTAATTAATTTTATTAACTGCATCAAAATAGCTGGAGAAAGATTACCATTAGGGACTTTTTCTCGCAATAGAGAAATATTAGTGAATACAGGGCGTTGGTGAAGGGAAGTTATTAAAGGAGAAAGTTTTTGCCATTGTTGTCGGCGAATTTGTAAAGATTTTATGATGGAAGTAGGTTCAAAAACGTTTTCTCCCACCGTCGTTTTTATTTTTAGGGCTTGAGTCTCATCGGTTTGACTCCATTTATAATCTCCACTTTTTAAACAAAGGAAAGACTCTAAAGCGTCTTGGCTTAATTCCTTGACCAACATCATCCTTTCATTAGAGTTAATATTATTGCTAGAAAATAATCGATTTACGACTTGCAATAGTGGGAAATTATTTATGTTATTTGTAACTTGATTTGAGGTTATTTTCACTCCCCCATGAGGTGCTAAACGCATTAAATAATATTGAATTGTTTCTAAAGACTGTAAGGAATGTTGGGCATATTGCAATTTACCATTAACTAAATAAATATCCCAGTCAACTGAATTAGCTTTTATGTGAAGATGTGCAGTTTTCCCAGTATCAAATCCATGTTGAAGAAAATTTAAGGAATCAAATTCACGAATCATATTTTTATACCTAATATTGATAATTAAATTGTTTATTTTTTTTAATAGTGGATATCTATATATAATAAATATTCATGTATATATTATTGGTCAATTTTGTATCATAGATTTAATAAAAACTGCTCCATAATTAGCCTAAATATTAATTATTTTTATCTAGTTAAATCGCCAATTTTACCAATTAATTCTTGTTCATTATAAGGTTTGGAAAAATAAGCAGATGCCCCTAAATTGAAAGCTAATTTTTGATGTTTCTCATTACTACGAGAACTGAGCATAATAATTGGTAGGGATTGAAATTCAGGTTTTCCTTTAACTTCTTCTAAAACACCATAACCATCAAGACGAGGCATCTCAATATCACAGATAGCCGCTTCTACCGTTAAACCTCCAAAAAGTTTGTTCACCCCTTCTCGTCCATCTTTAGCTTGTTCGACTCTATAACCTGCTTTTTCGAGGGTTGTGGCTAAATAATTGCGGACGTTAATGGAGTCATCGATAATCAGGATTGTCTTAATTTTTTCTGAGGCAAAGGGAAGATCTTGGTTTGTCTTGACGGGGATAATATCATCTTTGTTCGTTTGCTCATTTTGTTTGAGAGATTCTTGCAGAATTTGAACAGGCTCGATCAAGGGTAATACTCGACCATCTCCCAGAATTAGAGAACTTATGAACCCTAAAGGGAGAGGCAAATGAGTATTAATGGGACGAATGGTGACTTCTTGTTCACCCCAAAATTGATCAATGTGAATTCCACCGACATTATCTTGATCTCCTACCACTAGGATTGTGGGTTGATTAATAATGGGATTACCCGACATTTCAAAGGGTTGTGAAGGGCGGTTAAAGGTAAAAATGTTTTCTAGATATATGACGGGAATTGTTTGATCTCGCCAGGTAAATTGTTTTAAATCTTGAGGAGTGGAGTTTTCTTCTAGTTTTAAGTGTAAAATTTTTCGGACAGTGTTTACAGGCACAGCAAATACCATTCCTTTGGCTTGTACGATCATGACCCGTAAAATGGATAAATTGGAAGGAACTGTCATGGTAAAGGTTGATCCTTGTCCCACTTTGCTTTGAGCTTGAACATTTCCTCTAATTTCTTGGATATTAGTGCGAACTACGTCCATGCCAACTCCTCTTCCTGACAGTTCGGTAACTTCTTCTGAGGTAGTAAATCCGGGCTGAAAAATATAGTCGATGATTTGGGATTCGGACATTTGCTCAATTTCGGTGGAAGTAATACCCATTTGTTTTAATCGATCACCTATTTTCTCTACAGAAATACCTTTGCCGTCGTCTTTAACAGTGATAATAGTTTGAGTACCTCGATTAATCGCACTAAGGGTAATTGTTCCTTCGGAGGGTTTTCCTGCATTTTTACGAGTTTCAGAATCTTCGATGCCATGATCAAAGGCGTTGCGGATAAGGTGCATTAACGGTGCATTAAGGGTTTCGATTAAACTACGATCGAATAAAGTTGTTTCTCCTTCAATTTTGAGATTAACTTTTTTATTGAACTGTATGCTTAAATCTCTGATAAGGCGAGGAAAACTTTTGACTAAATCCCCGAAAGGACGCATTTGAATACTGGTGGCTTTTTTTTGCAGCGATCGCATAGTATGATTCAATTCTCGTACTGCTTGATTGAGATCTTCTAAACCTAAATCAATATCGGTACTTACTTCCTTGAGCTGAACAATGGTTTCAATTTGTTCTTGAGAAATTAAATGTAAGTCGCTATAACTATCCATTTCTAAAGTATCAAATTGTGTCGAAGTTCCATTATCTTGTGCAGTTTTTTCTGGGGAAATTGAAGATTTTGCACCATTAACAATAGTGCTAGAGAGAGGAATTTGAACCATAGTTTGCTCTGTAACAGCAAAAGAATCCTGCGTAGAAGTGCGATCATACCAGTTTTTTAATTGGGTGTTAGATTGCTCTAATTGACTCATCCGCCGTTGCATGAGTTGAGCGACATTACGCAATTGCTCCAAACGCAAATTAAGTCGATTACGTTCTAAAATCAGCTTCCCAAACAAAGTATTAAATTGAGTTAACTGTTCTACGGGAATCCGTACCATTTGCCCTGTTTTTGAGGGAATTTGAGCAATTTTTGGGGTAGAAATTAAAGGTTTTTCAGGTTCAGGAGCAGAAATTTGTGCAAAAGCATTTTGTAACTCCTCTAAGTTCTCAATGTCGATATTTTCCCCTGATAATAAATCAAAATCAGACTCCGAGAATTGATCTTCAAAATCAAAATCCTCATTAGAGAACAAATCCAAATTGAGATTATCATCTAAAGCATTGGCTAAAGACAAAAGATCATTATTTTGCCTATCAAGGTTAAGATTATCCACTCCCAAACCATCACTAATCGGACTTGATAAACGATTTCTTTTCAACTCTGACGGTAGTTTATCAAGACTACCACGCATTACCAAAGCTTGGGAACGTCGCCAAACAGTTAAAGCTTCTTCAATCAAAGAATTGATGTTTTGCGTCGTTGCAATCATAGCTTGTTGCTGAATCGATTCACATAATTGCACAAAAGGTTCTAAATCCGCCATTCGACCAAAAACCAGTAGTTTTTCTGCGGTCATCATCAAAGCAGAGGATAATTGTTCAGAAGATATATCACTTAATTGAGCTTCAAACTCATCTAAAATGGGTTCAACTCCTTCCTCAAACATTAATAACTCAGCATTTGCTCCCTCAGTTTGATTAAAAAGTAAATTTTCATCCCCAGCTCGTAGTTTCCCTAAAAGTTGACCTAACTGTTCAAAAATAGGATCAACATGATCTTTTAACCAAGTATCCTCAACATCTTTACCCTGACGATGTAATTCTATGATATTGCCCATAGAGTCCACTCCTAGTAACAATAAACTTTCTACTTCTGTACTAATTTGAGTGGAATGGTGTCGAAGCCGTAGGATTTTGAAAAAGTCTTCTAAACGGTGAGCCACATTACTAAGAGGAAAAAATCCCATCATCCCAGCACCACCTTTAACGGAATGAGTTGCCCTCAGTGCTAAATCTAGTTTTTCAGGTTCAGCAATCGTTGAACTTAACTCAAGGAGGACAGATTCAACTCGATGGAGACAGTCTTGTGCTTCATCGAGAAAATTAAATCGAATTTGTTGTTGATCCATTGTTTTTTATCATTTAAAGAGGATTAATTTATTCAGTTTCAAAGACATTTAAGTAAATTCTCTATCTCCTGTCTCCTTCCCTCATCAGCAAATTTTATTAAAAGTGCAAGTTAATAGTTAACTAACTTTAAACTGTTCCACGGTTGACTCCATTTGTTTGGCAACTTCGGCTGTAGCTTGCATAGATTTGGCAATTTTTTCAGAAGAACTTAATCGTGCCTCAGACTGTTGAGCAATTTGCTGCATCAGTTCTCTGACAACACGAGATGTATCAGCCTGAGAAACGGTAGATTCAGAAATTGTTTTCATTAGCTCATTGATACTGCGAGAGCGTTCTAATACTTGACCTAAACGTTTTTTAGTGGATTCTACCAAGCGAGTGGTGTCAACCACCTGAGAAGTTCCTAATTCCATCGCTTGGGCTACTTCTTGGGTTTCTGCCTGAATTGCCGCCACAATTTGAGCTATTTCTTTGGTTGCCGCAGCGGATTGTTCGGCTAAAGCTCCTACCTGCTCTGCTACCACCGTAAAACCTTGTCCTTGTTCCCCTGCACGACTAGCTTCCACACTGGCATTAATAGCCAATAAATTCGTTTTTAAGGCAATTTCTTCGATGAGTGAGACAACCTGAGAAATCTTTTGGGAAGATTCCCCTAATCGTTTTATTTTTTTCGCTGTCTCTCCCACTGTTGTGCGCGTGTTGAGAATACTGGTTACAGTTTCATCCATGGCATTTGTGCCTTCTTGGGTTTCTTTGTAAGCGTCATCGGCTAAGTTGGCGGCTTGATTAGCATTAGCGGCAACGCCCTCAATAGAAAGAGACATTTCTTCGATGGAATCTAAGGTTTTGCGAGTGTTTTCCGCTTCCTGAATCGCTTGTTTTGCTAAAAGTTGAATTGATTGTTCATTTTCTCCCAAGGAAGAACTAACCTCACTGCTAGACTGCTTTACTTGAACAGCAATATCACCAAGACTATCAATGATGGCATTAAATAAATCAGCCACAGTACTCATTTCCATGGAAGTTAAACTGGCTCTGACGGTTAAATCTCCATCCACCGCACCCTGTAACTCCTCGATAAGTTGATAAATTTCCCTTTCGAGAGTTTCTTTCTGTTTTTGTTGCTCTTGGGCAATCGTTTTTAAAGTAGTTTCTACCTCTTTTTGTTGATTAATAGCCATTTGTTGTTGTTTAGCACTTTCTTTAAGGGCAGTTTCAGTCCGTTTTTGCTGATAGATGATGATAGATGCGACTGAAATAGTCAAAATAATAAAGCCACCAGAAAACCAGTACCAATATTTTTGGATAAATTCTCCCAAAGCAAATTTTCTCAAATATTCGTAACGACCAATTTGAAGATCGAGGAAAAGATCATCTACAGAACGATAATTTAAAGGTACAGTCCATCCTTCAGATTTTGCTTTTTTTGCGGCTTCGCTCTCTTTTGGCATTCTTAATAAAGCAGAAGCCACCAGTTCGGACAATTGATTAGGAGTATTTTTGGTTGCCCCAAAAGGCCATTCTGGGTAGAGATCTGTACTCAGCAAGAAGGGAAATTCTTTTTGTAACTCAGTTTTTTGATTAATAATTACAAAATCATCAAGATTAATTTTTCCCTCTTCTGCCATTCTTTCAAGAGTATCAGTACGCACTGCTCCCACATCGATTTTACCATCTCGCACTGCATAAACTACATCATCATGGGTACCACCAAAGCTCAGTTCTTTAAAATCTCGGTATGGATCTATTCCAGCCTTTTTCAATTCTCCCCACTGGGTTTGCCATCCTCCTAATGATGTTTCATCTACCGCCATCACTGTTTTACCTTTGAGATCTTGGATAACTTTAATATCTTCTCGATCTTTTTTGCGAAAAATAACCCCCCCAAAAACAGTATATGGTTTTCCTAGCCTTCGGTTTTTGAGGGTAGCAATACGATTAGTGTCATAAAGACCTTCAAAATCGATATACATTCCTGAGTTGGGGATGACAAAATCAATGCTTCCTTCTTCAACGGCTTGATAAATTTGCTGAAAATCCAGTGGCACAATTTGAAAAGTATAACCGGGGATTTCTTTACTTAAGTAATCTGCCGTTGCTTGCCATTGTTCCGATGCTTTGTCATCTCCTCGTTTTGCTAATATTCCAATTTTAATTTGCTTGTTTTCATTGGGGGTGCTTTGCTTGGTAGTTTGAGCACTTGCTATTTCTGAATAACTGATAACTGGCAGTAGGAGGGGAGGCAACACTGTCGTGCCAACAAGAAGCAAAGGGACTATAAATGATGGTTTACGCTTTTTTTTGGGAGAAATTACTGCTCCTACTTTTTTACTTATTTCGACGAATTTTTCTGATTGAGTAGTCATTCTTTTTATTAATGGAATTACTAATGATTGAATTGATAGTATTTGTCTATGTCTGCAAATTTTATTTTATTTTCCTCACCTCACTTAAAGAGTTTGCTTTATAATGGTCGCTAGATCTAGTACGGGTAATTGCTGTTCCTTATCCATTACCCATCCTTGTAAATAGGGAGTTAAACTGGAGGAGAAATTCTCTTGAGGCGATCGCATTTCATCGGATATAATCCTAGTAATACCTTGAATTTGATTAACAGCGAAACCTAAGAAAATTTCCCCTTCTGAAGTTAATGATTGATCTAAAAATGGGGAAATATTAATGACAATAGTGTGATAGTCTCTTGAGTATGGTGATAAAGGTGAACAACCTAGAAGTTGAGGTAAGTCAAGGGCAAAGAAAACATGATCACGGGAATTCATTAAACCCATAAAAAAACTCGACATTTCGGGGATGGGTGTAATTTCTTCTCTGGGAACTAATAAAGATTCCTGAACGTATTCCATAGGAATTAAGGCTGTTATTACCGAAGTTATTTGACAACGGAGATAGAGTTTTCCCAGTAAATTAGTTGTTTGAAATAACTCTGGGAGTAATTCTTGTAATCTCGATAGAGAAGAAGATGTGGTGGACATAAATTATACTACTCCATCGCTTGTTTGACAGCGTTAACAATCTCTTCTTTGGTACAGGGTTTAACTACATAGCCTTTAACCCCTTGTTTAGTTGCCCAAGCACGATCAACATCTCGATCTTTAGCCGTACAAGCAACAACGGGAATATTTGCTGTCTCTGGATTTTTTTTAAGTTTACGGCACAAGTCTAATCCGCCCATTTCTGGCATCATCCAATCAGTAACGATCACATCGGGAATATTTTCTGAGACTTTAGTCAAGGCTTCTTTACCATTGATTGCCGTTGTCACCGTATAACCAGCGGAAGTAAGATATTCGGTAATTAGATCCAATTCTGACTGTAAATCATCTACTACTAATATTTTGGTCATTTATTTTTGAAAAATAATAAATATAAATAAGTCAATATTTCAAATCTTACCCAATAACTAACTGTAAACTATCAACGGAGTTTTAGGAAATTGGGCTTTGAGGGGTAAAAAAAGAGCTAATCTGGAAGAAGTTATCCAACTTCAGACAAAAAAATGCCGAAGAAAAAATATATTGTAGATCTAACAGACTCCGAAAGAACTGAACTCGAGCAGCTAACCAAGAAAGGAAAAATAGCAGCTTACAAAATGAACCATGCCAGAATACTACTTTTGGCAGACATCAATCAACAAGAAGGTGGTTGGACTGACTCGAAAATTAGTGAAGCCTTAAATGTTGCTCAAGCCACCATTGAGAGAGTACGACAAAGATTTGTCGAGTCAGGAATTGAATCAGCATTAACTCGAAAAAAGCAAGAACATCGCCGTGCCAAAATTATCGATGGGGAAAAGGAAGCATATCTGATTGCAATCGCTTGTAGTGAAACACCAACGGGACGAGCAAAATGGACACTTCAAATGCTGGCGGATAAAATGATTGAACTCCAATATGTGGAAAAAATATCACGAGAAACCATCAGAAAAACATTAAAAAAAACGAATTGAAACCATAGATATAAAGTGACTTATTCCCTGTTCCCAGACCGATAAATCTAACGATGCCAAAACCCATCAAAATAGCAATAATTATCGGCATAATCACCACATAGTTCGTATGCTGAGGATTTTGTTTGTTTAGTCCCAGATATTCATTCTGAATAGCCTTCCTTGCAAGCATAGGATTCTTACCAACGTAAGATTGTAACTCAGCTAATTTGCGATCAGGCGAAGCCTGGCGCTGCACGATCGCCTATCTCCAAACCCAACCTCTGGGCTTCATCCTTCATTATTTCCCGAATCTGCTTATCCTTGGGTAAATCTAACTCCAGCATTTCTAGGAAAATATCTTTACAAGGATTATTATTCGCCACAGCACAAATAGTTACTCCAATGTTCATCAAATCCTCCAACCAATATCTAATACTGGTGGGCAACCTGTTTGCAAAAGGAATAATTATCGTAGTATCCTCATCACAATTCTCAGCGATCGCTGATCTTGTAGGTTGGGTTTCGTTCCTTAACCCAACAATTACCGCCTATTGAACTTAACGTCTAGTTTCGTATAACCAAGATCCTCATCATACTTGATATAATGAGATTACAGACTGTTTTTATTAAACTAAGAGACATGAAATCTATGATAACAATACCTATAACCCTAGAACAACTCATTTCTGTCATTCAACAATTACAGCCCAGTGAGCGTACAAAAATAGCCAAAGCTTTAATTGAAGTAGAGCTACAGTCAGATTTAAAAGCTTTAATTACAGAACTCTATAATCAAGATCCAGTAGATGAAGTTACCGATAATGATATTATGCAAGAAATTCAAGCTGTACGTCAATCAAAACTTAAATAAACATGACATTACGAGTAGTCATTGATACGAATATTTGGATTCGTATTTTGCTAAAAGGACGAGTTACACTACCAATACTAGAAGCATTTAATAAGAACAAATTTCAACTAATTATCAGTCAAGTTCTTTTCGATGAATTTCATGAAGTTTGGAATCGACCTAGACTCAAAAAATATATTGACATCAATCAAGCTTTACGACTAGAAAAACAGTTAAGAAGTCGCTCAATCTGGGTTGAAACCAAAACGATTCCTCCTCATTGCCGAGATCCTAAAGACTTACCTATTTTATCTACAGCTATTGATGGAGAAGCAAATATTATTGTATCTGGAGATGATGATTTACGTGCTGATGAAGAATTAAGAAGAGCAATGCAATTATATAGCATCAAATTGTTAGGTGTTAATTCTTTCTTAGAATGTTTAACAGAATAAATGTGATCGTCTATTTTATAATGATAATGCGATCGCTGATATTTTAGATATATTAACAGAGTATTGACAACACAACAAAACTTGACCTTGTCTGCTGCTTTCATCTTTCCCAACCATTTTTTCGCTCACCCGACCATTTATTTATGCTGATGATGTTATTCAACTCTGAGATGCAGCCAGAGACTCTCTTATACCCCACATTCCGCACGTCAATTTGCACTATGTCATGTAATACCTTAACGCCTTGTTTACAAAATATTCCCCAAGTAATAAAACAACGAAATTGAGATTAAACAAATATAAATACTGTAAAAATCTGTATATGGCGATGCCAAAGGCACAGCGAAGCTGCCCGCATAGTGACAATAAATATATGTATTACCTATAGTAAAGTTGCGTAAAAATCATTAAAATATGATTGTTTTCTAAAAGAACATGCGGAATGTGGGTATTAACCTCTGACTGAGTTATGCCTCGGTTAGCATAACATAGTTCTAAGATGTCGAGCATTAGACCTTCTTGATTGGGGCCTAATTGCAGAGATTTTTTGAGGGTAGAAGTAACAGCGATCGCTCAAAGTCTGGGTTTTACCACTTCCACTGGCACCAATGGCGACTACATGACCGTTAGGGAGAGCGGTAGGATTCCAATAGCAATCTTCCCCTAAGAAAATACCTTCAGTTGACGATCGAACGTTATCGTTAATTTTGGATTGAGGGATTGCTGCAAAAACAGGTTGTGGTAATGGCTTTTCTTTCCGAGAAAACATGGGTTAAATTATGAATTATAAATTATGAATTCTTCAATTATTTTTTATTCAGGATAAATAGAGATTAATTTAATACTTTTAGTACGATGAATTGGTTTATTGAGTTTTTCTGTCGTAATAAAGTCATCAGCATTAACAGAAATTGCCGCCGCAATATGTAGAGCATCCATAGCACTTAAACCAAACTGACTTGCTTGTTCATAAGCAATTTGTTTAACTTTTTCCTCATCATTAGCCCAATGAGAAACTAAACTAAAAAAGGTTTGATAAAATTTAACTTCATTATCATTTTGATAGAAAATAGCTTTAGGTAAAACTTCCATTTGGACATAGAAACTAGAGGCAAATTCTAAATCAGGATTTTTCAAAATATCTAAAGCTTTTTCCGCTATTATTCCTTCTCCTCTAGCTGCGGCAATTAATACTCCTGAGTCAATAAAAGAAATAGTCATAATTAATCGTACTGAACTCCTCCACGTCTTTCTAAAACTTCTTTTTCTATTTCATCAGCAGTTAATAAAGGCTCTCCGCTGGCTACGATTTTATCCCGAATACTTTGTAATTTTTGAAGTTTTTCTAATCTCTCTTTTTTCTCTCTATTTAATAATTCATTTTTCGGTGGATATTTCTGTTTTAAAAATTGTAAAAAATCAATTACTTCTTGTTGTTTATCAGGTGTTAAACTATGCCATGTTTCTAAAAGAATTTGCTCATTATTCATAAAATTTCTCCAGTTTTTATTATTAAATATAAGATTAGGTTTCTACTTCCATAATAATCCTCTCAATGAATTATAAATTAGCCCAGTAATTATTCACTATTCAAGACGATCGTCCTCACAATCAAATTTCCAGAGGCATAGTAATCTCCCAGAAGCTGCATGACTTCTTGAGGATTGGCTGAAACTAATCGAGCATAAGCAATATCGCTCCCTGGTTGTAGGGTGATAGTATCAAATCTGTCTAGATGAGAAGGTAAAGTTAAATCCTCTGCATCAAAGATAGTAAGCGTTCCAGACAAATCAATTCGCTTTGGGCTTTGCATTGGCTCAACATCGGTATTCGCTGTTCGAGAATTGAGAATGTTGAATTGACTCAAGGCGGTATAAATATCCTCATCATCTAAAATAAGATTGGTTACTTTAGTTGTGATAGGTTTAACTCGTTCAACCCGAATTTGGCTGGCAATAATCTGGCATTCTTGAGATTGTCCTACTCGATAAATCATTCCTGAAGAGTCTTTGACTAACAAATCACTGGCAGTCAAGGGTTCGATTACTTCATAGGATGCGTCAACGGGCATTTCCGTGATGGCATTACGTCCCCTAATATGGGCAGTGAGTAAGTATCTAGAGGTATCTTCGCTAGCCGCTTCAACTGCTCCTGAAGGTAGTCCCAAGGCTTGATTAAATCCCCTAATAATTCCTCCAGCACTGTTAATATTAATGGAGATGACGGCGATCAGGCGTAGCCTGCCACTTCGTGATCGCTACCAACACCATCAATAAAAACCATTCTGCTCTACTGCGTGTACCTAACCGTAGATGAGGATTACGGGGAATAATTAACCTTCCTCGGCTGGGATAAAACCCACATTCCGTACTTCACTTTGTAAGATGATAAAAGTATTAAAACCAAGCAACTTATTTTGGACAAAATATAAGTAATAATACTCAATATCTTCTTTATTCGCGTTTTGTACTCGCGAACTTTGCTCAAATTAAAATCTCATTGTCAATAACTTCACCTTTAATGAGAATAAATAAACAGAGCAAATCTATCAGTTTTCTCTTCTTTATTTATGGTATTATAATTGAGAATGTTTAGACTCTTAAATCCCATAAGTTATCCAGATAAAATATAATAATTATGACAAGAAATCGGGAAAAAACTTAAAATTAGTTTTCGTTCATTTGTTAGATTTACTATCTGTTTTATTCCTTGATTTATTACTAAATGAATCCCCTGAAAACATTGAAATATCCATCTTAACGTTGGACGTTCCGTTAGTTTTCCCAGCTGATTTTTTATCCCCGTTTTTCTCTCCTCTAATAAGCGACGCACTTCTCTTTGCCCCAAAGAATAGACTAACAGACATAACCCCAAAAACACATTGCCATTGTTTCGATTCTTTTTGGGGTTTTTAAAAACACACTATCGGCAAAAAATAATGGCTCTTTCAGAAAACTAAAACCTCTTTCTGCGGCTTGTTGCTCTTTATACTTAATTAAAATTTCATCAGAATTAAATTTACTTTTATCCAATCTATTTGTAGCTAACACAAATCTTCCTGCTCTTTTTTTTGATTCGTTTATTTTCGTTAAATCTGATTTCAAAATAGCCGTAACTTGATAAGTTTTTCCCGATTTTTCTTCTTTCTTTTTCGATTTTTTCTTGTGATTATTTAACTCACTTTCTGTCATTTTTAGCTCGGTTATGTGATGATATTTTAAAGTCTTATTTAGTCTCACAACTGTTTCATAAGCTCCCTCTGATGAGCTAAATTCTTCTTTCATCAATTTCTTTAATATTTCTTCGGTTTTTTCTTTTTCTTTCTCTATTTTTTCCCTTAGTTTTTCTAGCTCTGATACTTTTCTTTTTTCACTTTCTACTATTAACCATCTTTGCTCAATTTCTGCATAATTATTCCTTACTTCACACCATGAATATCCTTCTAAACTACTTGGAGTCAAATCAGATTCTGATAGTTCTGAAACTAAATTTTTTGCCTCTTTTATTGATAGTGGAACTCTCGATAACCATTCTATTCCACTCATTAATTTCAGGTTATTTTCTGTATATAAGGCACTATCACCCACTATCATCGTCTCAAAATCTATCATTGATTTGTATTCTTTCGCTATTTTGCCGAAAACTGCTCTATCATTTTCATTACCATCTGCTACTCTTAAAAATAGTGGAATATCACCATCACCACTCACAATTAAATCCAAAATAAATTGTTTTAAATCTGGTCTATGGTCACGGGAATAACCTTTAATTATCTTAATTGGAATTTGATTAATTAACTCTAATTCTGCATTTTCTTTGACCAAATTTTTGGTGATTTTTTCCTGACTATATTTCCCCTCTACCGCAAAAGAAGTTGAATCTAAATGAGAAAAATCTATGTTGATATTATATTTTTTTACTGTGGCTAAAGCAATAATTAAAAATAATGAAGATAATCCTTTTTCATAAAGTTTATCCATTATTCTTCCAATTCTATCATCGTTCAAATGCTCAGGTAGTATTCCTTTTCCGATTAAATGTTCTGTGGCTTTGTCTTTAAAAAACTGTGGAAATAGATAAAGAGGTCGAGAAATAAATCCTAATCCGTTCAGAATAATTGCTTTGACTATTTGACCTGCTGTCACGATTTCCCTCTCGTCAATACCGAGGGCATCATTAATAATTTCTTCAATGCCAATTTCATCTATAACTCCAGCAATTAATCCTAAATGATTAATGGTTTGAACTTGTATATCTTCTGAAAGTATCATTTCCAAAATTAAATTAAAAACTGAATTTAATTATCCCTTAAACGTTGCTCATTTTTCTACTAATTTATCTGAGTTCTCTTTATAAGCTAGAGAACTAATCACCGAGTATTTCTTGTCGTAGTCAATCACTGTTCAACCTCTAACCTCGTAATCTGAATTTATACAGTTTGACGTGCGGAATGTGGGATCTTAGATACTCCCCCAATAAAATCAATTTATAATTTACAAGCAAGCTTTTTGTTCAGTAGATATAGTCAGTGTCGTCTCAGGCTCAATTGTTCTTGCGGTAATTGTGCCAGGCTTATTATACTTAACACCCCGATAAGTCAGGTTATCTGTCGACCGCAGCACTGGTGGGTTCTTCAAGTTACGTAATTGCCAATTTAGACCCCGATACTTGCCGCCAACTTCCCCAACTGTTGTTGCCACAACTGGTGGTTCATAACCGTAGCTCACTCCGCGATAACAAAGTTCCATGGTCTTCTCTCCTTAGTGATTGTGATTAGATGTATTAAATGTATTAGATGTATTTTCAGCTACCCAAAAACAACGAAGTTTTCCTTCAACAACTTTCCATTGGGCAGATAACTTACGCCGGGGCAGTTTACTGGGTGAGTTAACGGTCTTTAATTCAGCTTGTGGGTGAGATTTCTCGATTAATTGCATTTGATTTCTCCTGTGATTGAGTTTGGTTGAACCTCAGATTGGACTTGTTTGAAGCTGATTTGAAGTAACAATTAACAAATCCTGATTAGACAAAATATTGGGCGATCTTTTCAAATTCCTGACAGGAGACAATCTCCAATAATTCCTCAGCCATCTTTGGCAATTCACCCGAGGAAAGCTGATTATCAAGGAAAGTATGAATCTGATGGAAGTAGCGCAAAATTTCCAGATACAGCAATTGATTATCTTGTTCACAAACATGATGCTGATGATGGCTGGCAATTTCTGCTGCTAACTCTTGAAATACCGCTTCAGTTTCACTATCCAGAGAAAATTTTCCTTGACAAGCTGCTTGCAAGTCAGATAGCTTCTGAGATAGCTGATTCAATCTAGTTCTGTTCATCAGAAAAAGGTCTCCAAGTTTGAATTTGTTGAACATCAAGTTCTACTTGTTTGAACCTGATATATTCAGTAAAACCTACTGGTAACTGAGTTCAAACTTGAGATTGACTAACTTGTTTCTGACTTGTAACTGAGTTCAAGCTTGAGATTGACTGACTTGTTTCTGACTCCCGTTGCCCTTAGATGTGCTGCTCAACCCAACTGCGGTCGAAGATTAATTCATAAATGCGGTTATGGACTTTGGGAGACCCCTGTTGCTTGACCACCAGCCCCGATAAGAGCAATTCCTTTTCTTCTGGACTGTCGGTGGCGACAACTTCTCCCTGATGTAAGATTTGTCGGTAGAGTTCTAGTAGCTCAACAGATTGTTGGCTTCTGAGGAGGCGATCTCGGATGGTTCGCAAATGTTCTGGCTCATCCTGGGATTCCCAATTTTTGATTATCTGAGTTTGGACTAAATTCTCAATCCAGTCGGCTTCATCGCCCTGGGGAATAGGAGAAGAGGCAGTGCGGATCAGCTTACAGAGCTTTTGGGTAAGAAAAGGCTGGCCACTCGTCCAGGCCAAGACTTCTTTGAGCACCGTTTGCGGGTTGCTCACTTTCTCTGCTAATCCTTGCAGTAAAGGTTGGGCTTCATGCTCTTTAAAGCCCTCTAGTTGAATAGCCTGACCGATGTTAAAAGGGGTGGTCTGGTTGTCGGTAATTAAATCCGAGGGGGTGGCGACACCAAAGAAAGCAAAGGTTAAACGCCGATACTCGGGATTGAGACTGCGCTGGTTGTAGCAGGAGCGAATCAGGGCAAAAAAGTCATTAATCGGGAAATCTAAACCCAAGACGCTATCAATTTCATCGATAAGAATTACCAGTTGTTTTGAGGGAGTGCCATCTTCTCCGCCGACTTCAACCAGCAGCACTTCTTCGATAAATTGACTCAACCGCTGAACGGTCGAAATATCTTCTCGCTCTTGCCACCAAGCTTTGAGATTGACCTTCCCTAGCAAACCAAAACTTCGCCATAGCTCGAATGCCAATCCCTTGTACCATTGGTCAGGAGTAACGTTTTCACTGCCAATGCGAGTCATATCAATCGCCGCACAGCTTACTCCCTCGTGCTGGAGGTGATACATCATGCGTACCATCAGGCTGGATTTACCCATTTGGCGGGGATTGAGGACGTAGCCAAACTCCCCGCGCTTCAAGGCTTTGTAGAGGTAGCGGTCTGCGGAGCGCACTACATAAGTGGGGGCATCCATGGGCAAGCTCCCACCTACTTGATAGTCAAAGGTGGAGGGTTCTTCGGTACTTCTGAGTAGCTCGTTTTCAAAGAGCAGTTCGGCTTGGGTGGCTTTGAGAATATCCAGGGTTTGGGAGAGTTCTAGGGTGCGTTCTTCGACTTTTTGCTCTAGAGTCTGGTAGAGGCGGGAGTTTTCGATCAAAATCGCCGCCTGACTGGAAAGGATGTTGAGGAGTTCAAGGCGATCGCTGGTAAAAGCGTTGGTGCTGAGGTTATTTTCGAGGTAGAGAATGCCGCTAACGTGACTTTGGTGTACTAAGGGGATGCAGAGGATGGATTTGGCTTGGGTTGAGAGGATATAAGGGTCGTTGGTAAAGTCTCCTTCATGGCAAGCATCGTCTAAAATAATGTTCTTTTTAGCGCGAGCAACATAATTGACAATGGCTGAGCAAAGTAAAGGGGGTTCTGTTGTTTCTTTAGTTTCAATCGGAATGGATTGTAATAATTTTGTCTTACTCTCATCGACATTGCCTTCGGCTTCAATGAACCAATTTTCTTCTTTCTCTAAAATCAAGAAACCTTTTTGTGCGCCTGCATTTTCAATGGCGATTTTCATCAACTTGGCGAGTAAGTTTTTTAAGACAATTTCTTTGGATAGGGTTTCTGAGGCTTTAATAACGGTTTCAATGTCTAAGGACTTGGCAGTTCGTCCCGTGGAAGTTGTGGTTACGTCGTCAGACTCGTAGGATTGCGAGGTAAACCATTGTGGATACCTTTCTTCTAAGTCTTCGACTTTACGTTTTGCGCCCCAGAGCTGATAGCCTTGACGTGCTTTTCTCATATAGAGTTTGGCAAAGTCTTCTTTCCCTCGTGCCAGCCAGAATTTGGCGGCTAGTTCGTTGCCTAATGCTTCGTTTTGGATGAATTCGTGTTCTTTGCCGGACTCAATGGCGCGATCGTAGAGTTCCATTGCTTCTGTCCATTGGTCAGAAATACGAGCCATTTCTGCGGCGACGAGGAGATATTTGTGCAAGAAGTTGGCCTCGCAGTTATCTGCCCACGTTTTCATCTGTTTTTGATTGGTTTCTAATTGTTGCCTGTATTCTTGTTGTTCTGCTAGTGATGATTCTGGATAATGGGCAATCAGGGTTAGCGAATAATAAAAATTATGCTTGGCAATTGATATCGTTGCTGGAATGTAGCCAAATAATTTAGCTGATTCTTCTAATAAGGCTAATGGAGCGGGTTGTTCGTACAAGTAAAGCACTTGGGCTTTAAATATCTGATAAAAACAAAGTGCTGCTGGGGTTCTTTCGCTGCCGCAAGCTTCTATAAAATTCTCTTCAGTAACTTCTTCAAGATTGAAACTGTGCTTATTGGGGGTTTCACCAAGCAAATTTTTGATGATAATCCTAGCAGCAAGCAGACAATCAATAGTCCATTGATTTTGGATCTTTTGACTAAATTGCAGGCCGAGAGACACCTCTTTCAGAAGAATTTCCAAGTTTTTCCCCTGATAAATTAAATTATATAGGTTATAGACAGATGAGTATCCAGCAAATTCTATATCTCCAGCTTCCAAACAAAAATTAAAGCCTTCGTTGTTAACCTTCTCAGAATCCTTGATATGTCGAAGCCAAAGCATTATCATATTCGCGCTATAAGACAACACAACTCCCTTAGACTGTAAATTTCCATACTTATCAGATAATCTCAAAGCAAGGGAGCTATATTGGGAACCCACATGATATTCGCCAAGAGCGTGATTGTTGATTATACCAAAGAAAACATAGGCTAATGGAGAGAATGGTGTATGTCCGTATTCAATATTGATATTCGCTATTTTACTGATTACAACATTTATTAACTTTGGGTCTGTAGACCAAGCAGTAGGAAGCATCCTATATAAGAGTTCAAACTCTGCTTCTTTTCTCGGAGAACTCATTTCAGGATTATCGTATAAAGTGTCGATTTCTCGATCGCCTAAAGCCTCTCTACACTTGACAAGTTCCGTCTCGAATGCTGAGGAAAGGTCTTGATCGGGTAAGTCAGTTCCTAGCATTTTCAAAGCAGTTCGACCCACTGCAAGAGCTTCTACGTAGCGTCCTAACATAACATTTACCGTGATTTTCAATAAGTAAAACCTTATGCTATCGAGATCCGTTTGCACTCGATCGAGAGACATTGAAATTAGAGATTGGGATTTCTCGAAGTCACCGTTAAGATATTCAACTTCGGCAAGTTCTCTGTAAAGATCGATTGCCATGTCGTAGCGATCTTCCCAAATCTCTCCCGGGAATTCGTTGCTCACCACAGTTAAATATTCTCTAGCCGCCATGTAGGCTACTGCTTCTTTAGCCTTCTTCGCAGCATACAAGTTCAGCTCCACTAGCTTTATTTTTTCGTCTATTTCGGAGACTAGGTCTATTCCTTTATTGAGATGATCGACCAAGGTAAATATTTGCTCTTCTCGCTCGCTTTCCCCAAGACTGGTAACTAATAATCTGCCAATTTGCAAGTGAATTGCCTTCCTTTGATCGGGATCGATGAGTGCGTAAGCAGCCTGTTGAATACGATCGTGTCGAAATACATAATCCTGAATGACTAGGTCAGATTCAATGGGATCTTCCGAGGTCGTTTCCAGCTCTGATGTCGGCTGAACGAAACCCATCTGAATTGCAGGCAAAAGCTCTTTGAAAACTTCAACAGCAGGCTTTTCGTAAATAATAGAGAGCGTGCCGAGATCGAAGCGGTTGCCAACACAGGCCGCTAGACGAAGTACGATCTGTGTCTTCTGCATCAGTTTTTTGAGCTTGCCTAGCATTAAGTCCACTACATTATCTGTAATGTCTGCAGCTCGAATCCGATCTACGTCCCACTGCCAACACCTAAGGTTCCGATCGAGAGTTAATAGATTTGTTTGGTAGATCGTTCTCAAAAATTCATTAATAAAGAAGGGATTCCCTGAAGTCTTTTGCAAAACTAAATTGGCTAAAGCTTGCACGGTTTCTCGATCGCTATAGAATGCATCTGCAAGGAGTTGAGCGACTTCTTCAAGCTCAAGCGGTTTGAGGATAATGCTGTTAACGATCTGATTCTGCTCTTTCAATCGCTCCACCCACAGCATGGCAGGATGATGGGGATTGACCTCATTGTCCCGATAGGCACCGAGCAAAAGCAGATGCTCCATTTGGCTGTCTGTCATTATTAGTTCGATTAGCTGCAAGCTCGCCGAATCTGCCCATTGCAAATCGTCTAGAAAAATGACTAGAGGGTGCGATCGCTGACAAAAAACTCGGACAAAATTCTGGAAAACACGATTAAATCGGTTTTTTGCCTCTGAGGGTTCCATGGGCGGCACGGGAGGCTGAGGCCCGACGATTTGCTGAATCTCGGGAATAACATCAATGATGACTTGACCGTTCGAGCCAAAAGAAGCGATCAATTTTTCGCGCCATTGAGCCAGCCGGGCCGGGCTTTCAGAAAGCAATTGTCGTGCGAGGGATTGGAAGGCTGCAACGACCGCCGAATAGGGAATATTGCGCTGAAACTGGTCGAATTTACCCGCAATAAAGTAGCCGTGCTGTTGGGTGATAGGCTTGTAGAGTTCCCGAATGAGGGAAGTTTTACCAATACCGGAATAGCCGCCGACAAGGGCGACTTCAGCTCGTTTTCGATGGGCATCAACTCCCGTTGTTTTGTCTCCCTCATGAGGCTGTTCTTGGTTTTCTGGCTCGACAATTCTTTGGAAGGATGAAAGCAAAACCTCAATCTCTGGTTCTCGCCCGTAAAGTTTCTGCGGAATTTGAAATTGCTCGGTCAAATCGTGGCAAGCGAGCGGAAATTCTAAGATCTTTCCAGTTTGTTGTAGCTGTGCGAAGCATTCTTCTAAATCTACCTTTAAACCCAAGGCACTTTGATAACGTTCCTCGGCTGTTTTCGCAAGCAGTTTCATCACGATGCGAGAGAGGATTTCTGGGATAGAGGGGTTAATTTCATGGGGAGGGGTGGGTTCGCGGGCGATATGACAGTGAACTAGCTCTAGCGCATCGCGAGCCTCAAAAACCAGTCGCTCGGTCAAGATGGTATAAAACGTTGCCCCCAAGGAATAAAAATCCGTCCTATAGTCAAGCGAACGATTCATTCTTCCCGTCTGTTCTGGGGACATATAGGCCAATGTTCCTTCTAAAATATCGGGATTTTTCAGAACAGGCGCTTCTTTCGTAAAAATGCTAGAAATGCCAAAATCAATAATTTTTACTTGTCTAGTTTTGGGATTAAAAAGAATGTTCGAAGGATTAATATCTTTGTGAATAATATTCGCCCCATGAATTCCAGCCAATGCTTCTGCAATTTGTATGGCAATTTGCAAGAATTCTAAAATTGTAAAAACCCGAGATTTGAGCCAAATATCTAAAGATTGAGCCCCAAAATCTTCCAGAACGATTGCGAGGCTATTTTCGTAAGGAAATAGATCGGAAGCCGAGATCGCGCCTTCGAGTTTGAGAGAGCGAGTAATTTCGTATTCTTGTTTGTAGCGTGTCAGCTCTGACGGGTTTGGATAATCTTTCTTGAGAACTTTAAGAATTACGGAACGCTCATCAGTACAGGGTAGAGCCCGATAAACTAAGGAGTTGGGGCTTTCGTAAATTTTTGTGACAATTTGATAATCAAAGATCGTACTCATCCTACTATCCCATTTGCGTTTGCTATCCTGCTTCACAAACTCATCATCTATTGTAGATTAAATTTCTCAAGAGATGCTTACAAAATTATAGATAAAAATAACCTTTCGGGCATTGAATAATATCCGAAAGGTTTTTCAATATTTCGAGACATCTTAACCTGATACATTTCTCAAATTTGAGAGGCGATGATGCACGTATCTCTAAAGTCAGAAAGCGATTCTCTTCAAGAGAGTCTGGCGATCGTATTCAGCTTGCCGACCACGGAATATAAGCAGAAGGAGGCCCTGCATACTTGATGGGCTTGTCATCGGGTGTATTAATCCAGGTTTCTAACACTTGATTTGACACCAAAGCAAAAGGATCTTCACTGGATACAGGACGAGGTGGAGCAGCAAGTTCTATGATATACTTATCTTTATCTTCACTGGTTGAATCCTTGCCTGGTGCATAAATAATGCTACCAACAAATGAATCGGTAATTACTTGCACATTAAACATTTCATCAAACATTTTGTGTACATGCTCGTCCCCATCGGAGGATGTCATAAGAGGTTGTTCAGTGTACTTTCGAAGAACCTCTGACAAGGTTAGATCGATTTGTGCTAGCTCGATGATTTTTTCATCAGATGTTTCTATATCAGATGTTTCTATTTTTTTACCAAGGAGCAACTGTTTAATATTCTTAGAAGCTTCCTTTGCCTTATCTAGTACATCTGGTGGAGTCTGACACTTACTATAAGCCTGTGCATTCGTGGCTTGCTTTTGAAGGAGGCGAACGAACCCTTTTCTCAATTTTTGCTCATCTTGTTGGTTCTCCAAATCTATGTTCAACCATGTCCAAGCCATGAGTTTGGAATATTGAACGCCAAAATTTTTAAATACGCCCCAGGTGGAATGGTTCATTAGTTCCCTTGGAGGAAGAGTACGGTAAAAATCAAACATCGTAGATTCTCCTTGAAAAATTTAATTCTTGTCAGTCTGAGTATGAATGATGTTTCAATCCAATGTGCTTAATTATAGAGCACAAAAATCTTTTAGCAACCTAATGGATTGATATCTTTATACGGGAGTTCCATTAGCAACTCACGCATGGAAAAAGATAGGGCTGGCCGTTCACTCCTAACATTGATAGGACTGTTTTCAATCAAGCCTACAAAAGTTTCAGCTACGATGCGGCTACCCACTTTCCCCAAATGATTACCGTTGGCTTGTACCATAGCTTCTCGCAAAATGTAGTACCACAATGGTGTGACTTCATCGAAATCATGGTCTTTGTCTTTTAGAATTTTGGCTTGATCTTCTGTCACGTTTCTTCAGAATTTCCTCTGGGGTTAAAGCAGTTTCTCCCACTGCTGCGGCGACTTCCTGCCCACTCGGTAAAGAGACAAGTCGACCTCGTAGTAGATTACGAGTTGCCAATGAGAGGAGAGGAGCTGGGACTTTCTCGGCCATCTTTTGGAATTCTGGTAATTTTTTCAATTGCACTGCTATGTTAGTGTCTAGCTTACGGGCGTAATTCAACTGTTCATCACAGTCTTTACCTACTTCACTGAGGTCATAGAATAGTTTCCAGTTGATAATCCAATCTGATGGTAACGTGTCGCGATCCGCAAACGGTTTATCTTCTGGACCTCTGGAACCACTTCCTCCAGAAAACTCGAAGAGTTCTTTCAAAGTGGCTTCATTATGTATCCTATTCCATTGATAGCTGGGTCGTACCATACTGTGTCCCAGCCGATGGGCTGCAACTGAGAATTCGATTGGCATACAATCTTTTTTGTCATCAGTATAGAACTTTCGTCCGTTTTGCAAGACATCATTAAGAACTTCCTGATCCAGAATTTTAGGTAGGAAGTCAGTCAAAATAATAGCCTGATAGTGCAGAGTCACTTCACGACGAAGTTCCTCGAAAGATTTCGTCAGGATCTTAGCATCAGCGAGAGCATTGTGAAATTTTAGAAAAGCCAGATGCGTCTGCGCAACGGCAAGATTTTCGTCATTGCGATGGTCACCAATAATCGCAACATAATATTCTGGATTCCCAGAGTCAGCACCATCACCTTGACGTGGCAAATCGTTTGGGTGCTAAGATCACCTTTACCTAAATGTACTTTTCAACAGGGCTGGTCTTGCCAATTTGAAGGTTCTCTTGTCATCGTTGTATAGTACTTTGGTTTTCGCAACCTGGCCCGTTCCCGTAGAGACTGTCTAGGTCAAGACTCGGAGTACGGAAGTTTTCTATACAACCTGGCTCGACATTTCCGTTCACTGTGAGCTCAGTTTTGCGGTCTAGTGTGATGTCATGATCAATGAACTGTCCCAAGTAAGTATAACCTGCTGGGATCTCAGTATTTTGATTATCGTTAGAATCCTGGGTTGTTTCAGTTTCCATGCTCAGTCCTAGCTTGATCAAACCTTCCGCACATGGCTGCTCGCCTTTCTCAAACAGCCGACAAAACTTGCGAGTTGGCTTTGGAAGTAGCTCGCCAGACTTGGGTTTGAGGTCACGGGGAATGACCCCACTACGTCCATTCTCCCCATGAAATAACACTTCGGGGAACAACGGGGCATCAATTAATCCACCTTCAATTTAAAAGCTTTCGTTACCATGCTTCATTGCATTTAATTTACTCCTAAATTTATATTTTCTATAATAATATTTAGTCTATCAGTTAGAAATCGGAACTATATTAAGAACTATTACAATAGTTTGGAGTTCAGGGTTCAGAGTTCAGGGGGCGTTGATGCAAATGGTAAAATACAAGTTATTCCAAACCATAGAATCTCTTGGGATTATCCCAGAGGATTTTCTGGAGAACTGGTTTAGATAATTCTTCTTCCAGTGCCACCATATCGTCAACAACATTTGGTTTATGATCCATGTGGGGATAATCGGAACCAAAGATAAGATTATCTGCACCGAGTTCCTCTAACAGTTTGGGAAGATAAGTTTCCGATGGTTCCACAGCAATAAAGCACTGGCGGCGAAAATAATCTGACGGTTTCATCTTGACACGATCACCCACCTCCCACTGTAAGTCTTCGTACTCGCGATCGAGTCTCCACAACCAGTAAGGCAACCAACCGCACCCCGACTCTAGAAATCCTACCCTGAGTTGAGGATGTCTTTCCAAAACTCCCCCTTCAATGAGTGCCAGTAATGCCATCATCTGTTCCATGGGGTGAGAACAGGCGTGGAGGGCAAAACGAGAGGAAAAGCGATCGGCTCCTGCACTGGGAACTCGGCTGTGGGTTGTCTCGTGGAGACTGACAGCGATATCAAGTTTCTCGCATTCTGTCCAAAACAGTTCGTAAGCCGGATCGTTGAGCAACCTTCCCTTGACGGGATTGGGGCGTAAATAAACAGCTTTCCAGCCAAAACTTGCAATGCGTCGCAATTCGGGAATCATTTCTTCGGGGGCGTGTAGATTAACGACCCCGACCCCTTTTAAGATGGCTGGGTTATAGCTGCAAAAGTCGTACAGCCAACTATTGTAGGCCCGGATATAAGCCCCGACTTGTGGGGCAGGCATAGCATCGACACCGGTAATCCATGAGAGGTAGGTCGGATAAACAAAGGCAATATCGACTCCCATCCGGTACATCGCTTGCACTTGAGATTCCGAGTTAAATTCTTGGACAAAAGAGAGAGGGTGCGATCGCTTAACCTGCTTAACGCCCTCATCAATAAGCATTTGGGAAGATTTGTTCATCACCGATTCCCCTTGAATTTTTAGATCCCGAGTGGGAGCCAAATGGCGAAATGCAGGTTCAAGATAGGTTGTCCACAGAGAATGAGGTTCGTAAACATGGGAGTCTGCATCAATGATTTTATAGCCGTTTAGCATGGGAAATTTCTAAAATGATTAGTGGAATGAGTTCATAAGGTGATTTCTCTGAATCAAGTTAGCAAACTTATAAATGGGGATGCTTTACCCCATCACCATTCTCAATTAAGTCTCCCAAACCTGAAAGAGGGATAGGGGGTTTGCCCGGTAATTCTACTGTTAGATTTAATTTGCCACCAGCGGCTTCTATATATCGTTGAAGCGTTGACAAAAGCATATCAGAGTTTTTTTCCAAGCGAGAAACATTCCCTTGAGGCATATCTAATTCTTGTGCGATTTTGGCTTGCGTTAATCCGGCAGCTTTTCTGATAGCTTCTAAGTTTCTATACGTTTGTATCTTTGTCTTGGCACGAGCCTTAATTTTCGCTTTTCTCTCTTCAGGTAGTGCGTCCCAAACATCTTGTAATAATGGTCCTTTGCTCATTATTTGTTCTCCTTTAATCTTTGCAAGTGGTCTTCAAACCGCTGGTCAGCCTTTTTGATAAGCTGTTTATAAAACCTTTGACTACTTGTTCCTGATTTATCTCCTGCAACTAATAAGATAGCTTTCCTTTCTGGATTGAAGGCAAAAGCCATTCTCCATACTCCATCATCAGCATTGAATCTAAGCTCTTTCATATTACTATGCTTAGAGTTTTTAAGTGTATCAACTGCCGGACGACCAAGATGTGGTCCAAATTCTTCGAGAACTTCCAAGTCTTCTAAAAGAGCATCTTGGACGTTTTCTGAAAACATCTTGAACTCTTCTTTGAATGATGGGTGAAATTCTACTATCCAACTCATGATGTAAACCTAACATAAAAAATATATATCGTCAATGATATATTTGGTTTCGCTTTAAAAATTTGAGTTCCGTTCAATTTTATAGACTCAATCAGAGGATTGCTTAGGGCAAGTTCATTGGTTGAATCAATATCGCCCTTGTCTTTAATTTCAACCCAATACGCCGTGCTTGGGGGACGAGCGAAGCGACCTCGCCCTAATTATTACATCCACAGCGGAATTGGGTTCATTTCTTCCTCCGTCAAGGGTTTCTCAAGCCAACCCATTTGGACGGGAACATTATAAAGCCGTCCCGCACCCCACCGCTTCCAGAAATGTCGTAAACCTGGCACGACGACTTTAACGACATTTAGACCGATATCGGGGCGCGTTTGGTCGAGAACGAGCATTTCCATGCCCTTTTCTTCCACCAGTTGCTGACAGTATTTTATATCTTCTAAGAAATCCTCATGCCAGACACTCCCATAGTCAGAGTTACATTTAGGGGGAACGCGGAGATCTGGGACTAAGTAAGGGTGGTTTTCTAATGTTGCCGTTTTCCACCATTGTAATACATGAGATCCAGCCGAAATCGCATATCGAGTCGTACCGTCAGGATTCGCACTAAAAACTGCTGGAAGCACTTGACTGATTTCTGTTAGTGCTCTTTGTATGGCTAACTTGGAGTCCAAATGAGCGCCAAACCCGAAAATAATATCTTCTACCTGGCGATCTCGCCGCCGAGAAATGGCGGCAAACGTCGGAATATTAAGATCCGCAGTTAGATCGATCACCCAAAGTTCTCGCCCAATGGACTGATAATAGTTGGTTATGGCTTGAAAATAAGTTTCGTCAAAGCTCTCTAAATCGACTCTCGGCTTTTGAAGGCGATTGTACCACCACAAGGCCACGCTATCTCGCTCCACCAATTCCAAAAAACCGTGTAAAATTGCCTCTTCCAGAGTGTTCCCTGCAGCACAGCCATTGGTATTCGCCCAACAGTCAGGATTGACTGGCTTGGGATAGCCAAAAAAACAATAGGCTGTGGGTAAATATTTAAACTCTTGCTGGGTTAAAGACCAAAGTGGAGTCCACTCAATTTCTCTGGCTTGATCAAAAGGATCCGGGACTTTCTGAAACAGATCGGCATGTTGGGCATTCCATGGCTCTCGATTGTCATATTGAGCCTCACTGAAGTGCATGCAAGCATTGGGATGAATTGCCCGATCGCCGAGCTGGTGGTAGCTACTCTCGATCTTCACTTCATCGCCTTGAAAAATACCGGAGTAGCGCTCGATCGCTTCACAAAAAGCACTGGCTTGGCCTTGAAACTCCGTTCTGCCTTTGCCAGAACTTCTCCCGCCAATATTTTTTTGCAAATTATCTAAATCGTCAAACATGCAGGCCCAATGATGCTTGGCCGTATAGATATGAGCCAGACCTTTACAATCGTCAGGCAGCTTTTCCAAAGAACGCACAACGCCCGATAGGGGACTGATATGGTATTGATAGCGTTTTAGGGTTTCCTCGGGGGAAATACAACGATGTCCGCCATCGCTGGTAAACCTTTTCTGACGGCTGCCGAGAATGACTGGTAAAGGGCGAGGTCGCACAGCGAATGCCTCAAGGGGGGCGTGCTGAGGTTTGAGGTATCCACAATAGGAACATTGAGGACGTTTGATGAGGACGTGATTTTGAATTGCTAGAGATAGGGTGTCATAGGTTACAATTACCCCTTCCAGTCGTTTATTTGTTCCTAGGAGAATCCATTTGAGAATTTCATTGGTCGCCATTGCCACAGCCGTTTGTTGAGTTGTCGGTAGATCAACCTGGGGTGGCGTTAAAGGGGAAACGCTATCTCTGCGTCGCTGGATAAATCTTTCTGAGGGTCTATTGTTTCGCAATCGCTGTGCTAAACATTCCCAACATCCAGTTTTCTCGGGATTGAAGATCGTGAGCCAAAGGGAAGTCCCGACGGGTTTAACCAACATCCACGACCGAGATTTTTCGAGATTAGCCCGATTAATTGCTTCTAATTCTCCTCGCAAATAGTCGTCCGTTAAAATAACTTCAATCTCTCCCTCTCCACTATCAGCAACCTGGATTCTGCGATCGCCCTAAACTTTCTTTCAAATTCTCGCAGGATAAAGACCCCAAAGCTCTAAGTCCAACTCGAGTAGATTGCAATTGCTTACAAGCATCTTTGGCATCAACAGACAAAGACTCGCAAAATAAAGCGAAGTTCGGGTCTAAAACTTGCTCGTTCTCAACGATAAACCCATTTTGCTCCAGCTCCATAAGAGCATAAAAAATATAAGCCTCTGGAAATTCCTGGCGGAGTTGGTCAACAATTTCTGACTCAGTGAGCTTGCCATCAATCAAGGGGATCAACTTTTGCAACAAAGGATTGCTTAGGAATGTTGTTCCTTTTTCAGACAGTAAAAAGATACCTTCTGAATCGAGTTGTTCAAAACGGAAGCTATTTTTTAATCGTGGCTTTTTAATCACGTCAATCTCAAAACCCCACTCTAGTTAGTTATTCTTTTAGGTCAAACTGCCGATACAATTCACAACCTGCGATCGCTTCATTTCCTTATTTTTAATCAGCTCTAGACTGCTCAACTTTTAATCCCAGATAGAATCTGATTCTACAAGATCAGTAGCACTTACTTTATTAACTTTTGTAATTCAAAACTAAAATTGTACTTAAGGGTTCTTAAAATACTGACGATACAACTCACAACCTGTGATCGCTTTATTCCCTAACTGTTTAATTAGCCCCATACTATTTAACTTATAAGCAGCGTTCAGTTCTAATTCCACTGGCTCAGTGGCATTCATGACAGTATGAAGGGCACTGGCTAATTCCGGTTCTTTTTCTAAAGTTACCCTATGGCGCTGCAAGTGATGAGAATAAATTCCTGTAGTTGTAGGGGCAGTTTCCAGCAGTTGCGACAGATTTATCTCCCCATGACTCAGGTGATAGAGTGCTGTATGCACCAGTGCGGGATGTCCTCCAACGAGATCCATTAGTTGTCTGGCTTCGGAGGCATCTACCCATTCGATTTCGTAGCGTTGGGCTAATTGCTCTACCTCATCCAGACTGAAGTGGTTTAACTGAACTGGCAGTCCCACATTGAAGGGTGACTGATTTAACTGAAGGGGAACGTAAATTTCCGTCGAGTGAACCACAATCAGGCGGAGCTTTTTCCAGATGTCCAGTCTTTTCCCTTCTTCGTACCAAGAACGCAACAGAGGTAAAAAATCCTTCGCCACTGGGGAATGCTCGAAAATCTGGTTCACCTCATCTAACGCCAAGACGAGGGGAGTATCAATTTGCTCTAGTAGATAGCCTTGGAGGTAGAGAGTGGAGCTAATTTTGCTCCCCAGATCTTCATCCCAATACTCGTCTAGCCTCGCTTGTAGTTGAAGCTGGTGGGCAATGTTGGTACACAGCCAGCGTAAAAATTTATCCGAATCTTTCAAGATAGACTGGTCAACTTGTTCCAGGTTCAGGCTGACAGTTCGGTAGCCCTGGTGTTGAGCATAGTCCAGAATCCTCAACAGCAGTGAAGTCTTGCCCATTTCCCTCGGTGCTTTAATCCGTACTAAGGATGCTGGTTTCGTGATTTCTTGACAAATTTCTTCCTCAATAGAAGGGCGTTCTAGATAAAAAGGAGAATCTAGCGGGACTGAACCACTAGGGTAGCAAGGAGACTTGTTCTGGTTGGCATCTGTCCAATCAGAGGATTCAGCCTTTTTATCTCTAGTGGGGGATGAAACCTCAAAATTTAGATCGGCGATTTCTTTCCACTCCAGAGCCAATCTGTGACAGAGTTCTGTAAAAGTTGTATAGTCAACAGGTTTACCAGTTAGGAAATTACTGACTGTGGCTAGAGCATATCCTACCTCCTCCGCCAAAGAGCGTTGGCTGGGAAAGCCATTACGTCTGAGGGCCAGTTTGACTTTGTCAAGGCAATTACTTTTAACTTTGAGGGATCTGGGCATAAGCACCTCATCACAACTGTCTAAATTCTACAGCATCAAAGTCATAACCAAAGTAAAAGTCAGAACAAAAGGAGTCACAAGTTAGAAACAAGTCAGTAAATCTCAGGTTTGAACTCAGTTAGCAGTAGGTTTTACTAAATATATCAGGTTCAAAGAAGTCGAACTTGATGTTCAAAAAGATGAAACAATACAACGCATATAGGAGCTAGACAAAATGTCTTCCAAGAAATTCCCACCATGTCCCCAAGTATTAAAGACAGAAACCGATTTCCAGAAGAATAAGATTCTTCATCTGGACGATGGAACAACCCACACGGTGCCACCCGGATTCCAAGCCGATTGCAATAACGGTAAATACGTTAATGTACCCATACTTACTCGGCTCCCTAAAACCGATACCTAAAACCAATACTTAAGCTCCGCATAAGCTCTTTGCGTGATGCCAGCGGAGTTTATACCATTTTTCTTTAGTTGTGGCAAACATCTTAAACTCTAATTTTCCTCACAGAGCAGAGTTAGAGTTTACCTACCCAATTTCGCTTAATCCCATGTCACTTAACCCACTCATAACCATGTCTAAATCTCGTACCGTTTCCCGCAAGCGATCATCATTAGGACGCTTCACCTTGCATATGTGCCTACCTCTCACCCTATGCTTAGGGTCAGCTGCACCTGGCATGGCTCAGTCCTATACCTATGGCAGGGCCGCCGGGCTTAATATAAATCCTGCAATTCCTAATCTCAATAATAACTACAAGATTGATACTACTGTTGACTGTCCTTCTCCGAGCTTCAGTATAGGCGGTTTTGTCGGGACTGGCAATGACAGAGCAACTCTTAATGAGCCATATCTATTGAACAGCTCGAACAACAATCAATACGGAGTGGCGCTTGGCATATCAGTGCCATTCGGCGGTAATCTTAGCCAATTCTGTAAGGACTTCGCCACGGGGAGACTGGAGCGCCAGCGGCTCGACAACGAAAACAGCCACCGAAATGCCCAACTCGTTTTGATCGAGCAGTGCTATTGGTTAAAAACGAATGGATTTCTGAACGACGAAAATCAGGAATCATTTAAGAAAATCGCTGAATTTGCGTCTCTAAGCCCATGCTTTGAGATCAACCTCGTAAGGGATACCGCATCAATTGTCAACCCGTTGCCAGATCAACCGCCAAAAACAGATGTCCCCCCCGAAACTAAGCCAGAGGTAATTATTCAAGACGAACGCAGGTGAAATTAGCCTGTAGGGGTGGAAAGGAAAAAAGGAGAAATACTAACCCTCGCACTCTTAACTGTAGGAATTGCCTGGAGGTGGGGAATTGATTTCCAAGGCTCAGGCAGAGGCTATATACGGTCGTGCCATCCAACCCCATCAACTCAAAGACCTCAAAGACTGTTTGAATCGTTTCCAAATTAACACCCCGGCCAGGATGCGTCATTTCCTTAGCCAGACTGCCCATGAAAGCGGTGGCTTGAAATGGTTGAAAGAACTAGCTGATGGTTCAGCCTACAACGGCCGAAAAGATTTGGGCAATACTCACCCTGGAGATGGCCCAAAATACAAAGGTGCGGGGGTAATTCAGTTGACAGATGGAAATCCATGCAGCCAGAAGAGCTAGACGCCATTTGTGACCACATCAGAAATAACGACTTTCCGGAAATGGCTTCAGAACTCTGTCAGATGGCGATTCACGCCGGATTTAGCGACTGCTTTGAAATAAGTCAGTTCCGCTGGCATCGCGCCTGGTGTTTCGAGAAAAGCAATCTCCTGAGCCAATGATCAATCAACAATATAGGAGACAACAAAGCTACAGAACCCAAAGCTTATTCTCACAAGGCTTGCCCAGTCATCCCTAACTAGTCTTAGTTAACTAGTCTCTCAAACCTAACCTAAAGGATTACCAAATATGAAACTTATCACTCCTGAATTCATTTACTCGTTAACCCCTATCTTTATCGCCATGATTGGCGGAATCATTGGTGTAACTGTCTTAGTCACAGATAGTGTCGATGCTGCCAAATGGTCGTCCGGAATGGGGTTAGCTGGGACAGCGATCGCTGGTGCGGCCGGTTTAGCCCAGTCTAGCAAAAGTGAATCGACTGTTTCTGAAAACAAGGCAGAAGGAAAACAAACAAGCTAACCCGTAGCATTTCAAATAGAAGCAATAGAGGAACCGTACCATGAAGAACTTCAAAGTTATGACATTAGGAGCATCAGGCGCAGGAAAAACTGTATTCCTAGCTAGTATATTTAAGGCATTATCAACTCAGAAAAACTCTAGTTTTAAGCTTGATATTGAAGATCCACAGAACCGAAAATTACTAAACTCGACCTATACACAGATACTGACTGGAGATACTTGGCCCCCTGGAACAAAAGATATTTCCGAATGGACGTTTACTTGTCAAGTTCAGACAGAAGATCTTGATAAGTACAATGCTTGTCAATTTACTTATTTTGACTACGCTGGAGGTCGTCTAACTGATGCAGAAAAAGATCCGGATTTAGAAAAAGTCATACAGCAAGCTGATACGATTTTAGGATTACTAGATGGGCACAAAATATATGCTTGGCTGAATGGCAGTGATCAACTACGAGCCGATGTCTTTTTAAACACGGATTTAGCCAGTATTCTCAAACGGATGCAGAACCTTACAGTTCCAGTTCACTTTGTTATTACTAAGTGGGATGTTCTGGATCGGAAGTTTACCCTAGCTCAGATACTTGAAAAACTTCTCACTATCCCTGCTTTTGCAGAATTAATCAAAAATCGAGGTGAAGCAGGTTCTATTGTCCGAATTGTTCCAGTTAGTGCTATCGGTTTGGAATTTGCGACTCTGCAACCAGATGGAAGTATGAAAAAGAATCCTGGGAAGGTTCCAATTCCCTTTTTACTTGAAGTGCCTATGTCCTGTGTTTTACCAGATAAACTACAACAATTGCATAATGAAAAACAAGCACAAGAAAAAAAACTGGAACAACAAATTCAGAAGATAGAGAATGGCAATACTGTAGTTGGTGCTTTACTTGGTGGTCTAGATATTTTAGGTGTCGGATTAGAGGGGCTTGGATTGCTGTTGGAGTTCGGTGGGGAAGTTGATGGAATCAAAGAAGCTAGATTCTTTTTTAAAGGAACTTCTATGGTTAATTCTCTGTTAAAAGGAGGAATAAAAGGAATTAATGAAAAAGTAGGTAAAGCATCTCGAAAAAAGAAAGAAACTACTCTCAAATCCGTTCAAGACGAACAATCTGCTCTAATACACGCAATCAACGTTTTTTACGATTTTGAGCAGGAGTTAAATGATCGTTTTCCAGAGTCGAAATTGGTTTAGCCCTATATCAATAAATCTCGTAGAGGTACAATGAATAACTACAGTATTATTACTCTGGGACCATCTGGACTCCGGTAAAACCATCTTCTTGGCTAGTCTTTTCAAGGTATTTTCAACCCAAGGGAGATTTGGCTTTTCCCTAGATGTTCAAGACCATACTAAAAGAATGACTTTGAATAAGATCTATGCAGATTTGACCACAGGAGAAGAATGGCCTTTAGGCACTAGAAATATTTCTGAATGGGTATTAACTGCCTATGTGAACAACTCAGGAACATCTAAAATTCCAGCCTGTAAAATCACCTATGTTGATTATAAAGGAGGTCTAATTACAGATGTATCAGACGATGAAGGAACTTACGGCGGTTACGATAGTTTGGCAACCTACATTAAAGAAGCTGATGCAGTTTTAGCAATCTTAGACGGTCAAAAGCTACTTTCTTTTATGCAGAATCCCGACTTAACTAATAAGGTTGTTTTAAGATGGCTACATGAAGACCTACCGAACCTCATGCAAATGGTGGATAATTGCAATCAATATACTGCCGTTCATTTCATCATTAGCAAGTGGGACTTACTTGAAGGTAGCTACTCTCTAGCAGATGTAAAAAAACGCTTGCTGAATACTGTTCGTGAGTTTGACGACGTAGTTGAGAATAGGAGGAAAGTCGGCTGCCCGGTACGTTTGATTCCTGTCAGTTCTCTAGGTAAGGGTTTTGCAAGCCTACAATCCGATGGACAAATGAAGAAGCTTGCAGTCAATCCACATCCAATGAATGTAGAGTTTCCCCTAGCTTTTGCTTTGACGGATAAGCTACGAAATCAAACTGGTGGCTCGAAACAAAAGCCTTTCAAACTCACAGTATTAGATGGGTTTGTCATTGGACTTTGTATTCTTCTCACTCTAGCTCAAGGATTAGGACTGATTATTGCTATTGTTTATTTTGGGTTTCGTCTATTGACAAATAACAAGAAAAACAGCAAGCAAAAAGCAAGTAATACTTCACCTAGTGAAGATGCCTTAGAACAAATTCTGAGTAAGTGTCGGGAAATTCAGAACCAATTCAATGCTAACTTTCCTGACTCTGACCTTGCTAAAATACCCTCTTTAAAATCTAGGTAATAGGTATTATGACAATTCAAGCTTGGACTTTTCTCATTAGCCGAAATCAGTCAATTGACTACAAACCTGTGGTCGCACCTGATTTTATTTCTGAAGCTAAAATTCGCAGTTTGCTCGCTAAAGTTACAGAAGAAGATTTTACTGAAAGTGGGCGAATAGTTATTCGTGAGGTAAAGGGATCTGAAGTTGGCAACTTGACGATTGTTTTTCGTTCGGTTAAAGCCAGAAGGAAGGACATAGGAGAGCATGGAAATGAAGTATTAAAAGATCCATTTGGGAGAGAAATTTATTGGGTGGAGGGACTCGTTTTTCGCAAAAATTCGCAGGAAATTCAGTATAAAATTGGAGAAAGTCATCTCGATCAAGCACATCGATATCTACAAGAGAAGTATTGGGAGTTTTGGCATGAGGATAAGCTCAGTATTTCCCATGGGATTGATTTGGTAGAAGTTACATCTGAGCCAGACAATAAGTTTAGAGTGCTAGAGCCATTGGTGATTACACTAAGACCTCAATTACCAGAGCATCGATTACTAGAAAAACAAGGACGTAAAAACCATCCTTCAAGCAAACCTGTGAGAAAAAAAACAAGTTTATTTAGACTTGTTTTGATTGCAATTACAGCACTATTGTTGACTGGGATTGGGATAGTTTGGAAAGTGTGGTCGAACTCGCAATTGCCAAGCATATGCCTGTACGTTAATCAAGATGTACCAATTGAATTTAATCCGCCAAATCAAAAAACCTCATCACCAGAGGTGTTATCTGGAATTGAGTGGCTTAAAAAATTGAAAAAAGAACACGAAACAGCTTCGATATGGCTAACTGGTTCTTTGAAGGTAGAAAAATCTCTTGCCGATCAGATTAAAAAGGAAATAGAGAAACAAGGAATAGGCAACACAAAAATCACAATATCTCCAAATATAAATGACCCGTTAAAATTGGACATAAAAAGTCACCCGCTTGACGCGGCGATCGCCCTACTTCAAAAACAAACGGTTACTAGCGGCAAACTTGAGGCAACAATCATTGAACCGATTTCGCCAAAAGCATCGTCGTGTAATGCTTTTTTACAAATGAAGTAATCTAACGCTTTTTTAGGACTCTGGGTTAGTTATAATTAAGAAAAAAGCTTGAAATCGGGAGGTGAGTTATGGTTAAGCCACGTCCAGCTCACAAAACAATCAAATTCATTGATCAATACTGCGAAATCTATCGAGATTTATTTCCCGAAGTGAGGACATTTGAGTGTTTTAAGTATCTTCATTTGGGACTAATATCAGATATAAAAAGAAAAAGTTTACCAGCAATCGCCAAGGTATTAGGATTAGAAAATGCCGAGGGATTAAATCACTTTTTAACCGAATTCACCTTGGTCAGTGGAAGAGCTAAAAAATAGAAGATTAGAGTTAATTTTACAAGTAATAAATGGAGAAGAAATTATCGTAATAATAGATGAAACAGGAGATAGAAAGAAAGGAAATAAAACCGATTATGTCACAAGGCAATATATTGGAAATTTAGGCAAAGTAGAAAATGGAATAGTAACAGTAACAGCTTATGGATTAGTTCGAGGAATGACATTACCTTTGCTCCAAGAAGTGTATAAACCAAAAGAGAGATTAAAAAAAGGAGATCAATACAAAAGTAAGCCAAAAATAGGAGGAGAAATTATCAAAAAATTACAAGAAAAAGGGTTTAAAATTAAGTTAGTATTAGCAGAAGCGTGAATATGGGGAAAGTGAAGAAAATTTTGTGAGTATATTAAATAAAGAAAAACTCAACTTCCTATTGGCAATAAGAAGTAACCATGGGGTCTGGTTGCCTTCTGCACAAAGAGTAAGAGCAAATAAGTGGAGAGAATTTGAGAGAATATTTTCCACAGGAAAGAGAGAAAAAAGATATATAAGAGAAATAATTTACGGCAAGAAAAGAGAAATAAGATATTGGCAGGTAACGAGTAACAAAGAAACATTACCAGAAAATTCAACTTGGTATATAATGAGCAAAATACCGGGAATAAAATATAAAGAAATAGGAAATTTATATGGTTTAAGAAATTGGGTAGAGTACGGATTAAAGCAAAGTAAAAATGAATTAGAATGGGCTGATTTTCGAGTAACAGAATATAGTAGAATTGAAAAATGGTGGTCAATAGTAATGAGTGTATACTTAATGGTAAGTTTACAATCAGAACAATTAAATGAATCAAAGGAAGAAAGAGTAGAAAGAGAAAAAAATTTACAAGAAGAAATGAAAAAACATCCGTGGTGGGATGAGGGAAAAGGCTGGAAAAATATCCTAAACAAATTAAGGCTATTTCTGCAACCATTGTCTTGTTTTAACTTGCTAAAGCCTTGGTTATTAATGTTTTTTAAACCGAAGATAGTTCGCTCGTTTTGGCGATTATTTTCCCAAATAAATCAACTCATAAATTCTATGTTGGAGAAGTTTTTTTCCTATAGTTTTTGTTTCTCTTTTACCTAAAGTTCCAGAAGAGTGATAGTAATCTTCAGAAGGTTAATAAACCTATGGCGATCTCAGATAGCATTCAGGAAGTATCAGGAAGGATTAAGCTGACTTTACTTACCATTGATGTCAATCTACAGCAGAGGGTAGAGATTAATAATTCTGTGGTGGATGATTATGGGGTTTTTTGCACTACGCCCCGAAACGGTACATTTCAGATAAGCTGGTAGTCTCAGTAGAGAAGAAAGTAACGAAATAATGCGCTTTTCAGCCGAAGAGTGCGATCGCACTTTTGGGAAACGCAATCATCCCAAAATCTGAGACTTTTATGGTCTCGCTCCAACGGGAGCATAGGCTGAAAACTTTATCCCATAAAGTTTCTAGACTTATACCTTCTAGTCAACAAAAGACTCATGGTCACTGGAATATACCTTTTCGAGGGGTTGTGTAGAAACCCCCATTCTTGGATTACTTGTATCTGACTTGTAACTATTTTTGTTATGACTTTTAGTTTGGTTTTATTAATATTTAGGGAAATCTGAGCGATTAAGAACTTGTAAATCTTCCTCATCTAAATCTACTGGAGTTCCACTGCGGATTAGTTCAGCAAAGTCTTCATTCGGCACCATGATACATAAAGCATAAAGGTCGCTACCCTTCGGGGTAGTGGAACCCACATTCCGCACGTCACTTTGTAAGATGATAAAAGTATTAAAACCAAGCAACTTATTTTGGACAAAATATAAGTAATAATACTCAATATCTTCTTTATTCGCGTTTTGTACTTGCGAACTTTGCTCAAATTAAAATCTCATTGTCAATAACTTCACCTTTAATGAGAATAAATAAACAGAGCAAATCTATCAGTTTTCTCTTCTTTATTTATGGTATTATAATTGAGAATATTTAGACTCTTAAATCCCATAAGTTATCCAGATAAAATATAATAATTATGACAAGAAATTGGGAAAAAACTTAAAATTAGTTTTCGTTCATTTGTTAGATTTACTATCTGTTTTATTCCTTGATTTATTACTAAATGAATCCCCTGAAAACATTGAAATATCCATCTTAACGTTGGACGTTCCGTTAGTTTTCCCAGCTGATTTTTTATCCCCGTTTTTCTCTCCTTTAATAAGCGACGCACTTCTCTTTGCCCCAAAGAATAGACTAACAGACATAACCCCATCAACATTGCCATTGTTTCGATTCTTTTTGGGGTTTTTAAAAACACACTATCGGCAAAAAATAATGGATCTTTCAGAAAACTAAAACCTCTTTCTGCGGCTTGTTGCTCTTTATACTTAATTAAAATTTCATCAGAATTAAATTTACTTTTATCCAATCTATTTGTAGCTAACACAAATCTTCCTGCTCTTTTTTTTGATTCGTTTATTTTCGTTAAATCTGATTTCAAAATAGCCGTAACTTGATAAGTTTTTCCCGATTTTTCTTCTTTCTTTTTCGATTTTTTCTTGTGATTATTTAACTCACTTTCTGTCATTTTTAGATCGGTTATTTGATGATATTTTAAAGTCTTATTTAGTCTCAAAACTGTTTCATAAGCTCCCTCTGATGAGCTAAATTCTTCTTTCATCAATTTCTTTAATATTTCTTCGGTTTTTTCTTTTTCTTTCTCTATTTTTTTAGTTAGTTTTTCTAAATCTGATGCCTTTCTTTTTTCACTTTCTACTATTAACCATCTCTGCTCAATTTCTGCATAATTATTCCTTACTTCATACCATAAATATCCCTCTAAACTACTTGGAGTCAAATCAGATTCTGATAGTTCTGAAACTAAATTTTTTGCCTCTTTTATTGATAGTGGAACTCTCGATAACCATTCTATTCCACTCATTAATTTCAGGTTATTTTCTGTATATAAGGCACTATCACCTACTATCATCGTCTCAAAATCGATCATTGATTTGTATTCTTTCGCTATTTTGCCGAAAACTGCTCTATCATTTTCATTGCCATCTGCTACTCTTAAAAATAGTGGAATATCACCATCACTACTCACAATTAAATCCAAAATAAATTGTTTTAAATCTGGTCTATGGTCACGAGAATAACCTTTAATTATCTTAATTGGAATTTGATTAATTAACTCTAATTCTGCATTTTCTTTCACCAAGTTTTTGGTGATTTTTTCTTGATTATATTTCCCCTCTACTGCAAAAGAAGTTGAATCTAAATGAGAAAAATCTATGTTGATATTATATTTTTTTACTGTGGCTAAAGCAATAATTAAAAATAATGGAGATAATCCTTTTTCATAAAGTTTATCCATTATTCTTCCAATTCTATCATCGTTCAAATGCTCAGGTAGTATTCCTTTTCCGATTAAATGTTCTGTGGCTTTGTCTTTAAAAAACTGTGGAAATAGATAAAGAGGTCGAGAAATAAATCCTAATCCGTTCAGAATAATTGCTTTGACTATTTGACCTGCTGTCACGATTTCCCTCTCGTCAATACCGAGGGCATCATTAATAATTTCTTCAATGCCAATTTCATCTATAACTCCAGCAATTAATCCTAAATGATTAATGGTTTGAACTTGTATATCTTCTGAAAGTATCATTTCCAAAATTAAATTAAAAACTGAATTTAATTATCCCTTAAACGTTGCTCATTTTTCTACTAATTTATCTGAGTTCTCTTTATAAGCTAGAGAACTAATCACCGAGTATTTCTTGTCGTAGTCAATCACTGTTCAACCTCTAACCTCGTAATCTGAATTTATACAGTTTGACGTGCGGAATGTGGGTTATAACGCTCTTCTGGAACTTTAGGTAAAAGAGAAACAAAAAATATAGGAAAAAAACTTCTCCAACATAGAATTTATGAATTGATTTATTTGGGAAAATAATCGCCAAAACGAGCGAACTATCTTAGGTTTAAAAAACATTAATAACCAAGGCTTTAGCAAGTTAAAACAAGACAATGGTTGCAGAAATAGCCTTAATTTATTGAGGATATTTTTCCAGCCTTTTCCCTCATCCCACCACGGATGTTTTTTCATTTCTTCTTATAAATTTTTTTCTCTTTCTACTCTTTCTTCCTTTGATTCATTTAATTATTTAATTGTTCTGATTGTAAACTTACCATTAAGTACACACTCATTACTATTGACCACCACTTTTCAATTCTACTATACTCTGTTACTCGAAAATCAGCCCATCCTAATTCATTTTTACTTTGCTTTAATCCTTAACTCTACCCAATTTCTTAACCCATATAAATTTCCTATTTCTTTATATTTTATTCCCGGTATTTTGCTCATTATATACTAAGTTGAATTTTCTGGTAATGTTTCTTTGTTACTCGTTACCTGCCAATATCTTATTTCTCTTTTCTTGCCGTAAATTATTTCTCTTATATATCTTTTTTCTCTCTTTCCTGTGGAAAATATTCTCTCAAATTCTCTCCACTTATTTGCTCTTACTCTTTGTCCAGAAGGCAACCATACCAATACTGCTCGGTTAAGGCTAAAATTTATGTTGTATTTTCTTAAAAATGGCTAAAAAAGATATACAAGAAAGAACTCTAAATTTTAGCATAAGAATAGTTAATCTTTGTAAGTTTTTGAGAGAAAATGGTGGAACAGGATATGATTTGAGTAAACAATTAATACGCTCTGGAACAGTCATCGGGGCTAATGTTGAGGAAGCACAAAATGCCGAAAGTAAGCCTGATTTTATTCATAAAATGACTATTTAACAGCATTATTTGGTTGATTTCTTCTAGATATAATTCAAAATTATTGCACCATAATTCACCATATAGCCCTAGCCAAAACTCACTATGTCTTCTTGTTTTTCTTCTTTTTTCTTCGGGACGGGCAATATATTTTTGCTTAGCTTTTTTCTTGAGAATTTCCCCTTTTAAGGCCTTATTCGTGTAAGCAATTGCTATTAATAAAATAATCCTAGTTAATCTGGCTGTATTTGCCTTTGTTCCTTCTAGATTATATCCTAAGGTATCTTTTTTTTGTCTAAACGCAAAATCTATTTTTTGCTTTCTCTTTTTTTTCTCTTTTTTTAGCTAACTAGCTAATTCAACGCTATGAAATTCTCGGTCGCCAATGAGGATAATATGGTGTTGTCTTAATAGTTTTAATACCGGTTTTATTAAAGCTTTTTGTTCTTTTAAATTGCTCGCACCTTTTTTCTCTAAAATATTCCAATAAATTGGGAAAGCATGATTATGCAAAATTAGGACGCTAATCATAAATATATTTTTGTCTTGCCATTGTGTTCTATCCAGAACAATAATTAAAGATGAGTCTTGGGGAAATTGTTGAGTAATAATCAGTTGAATGAGTGGAAACCAAATAAGGGGAATACTTAGACTGATTAAAGTTAAGAATCTTTGAATATGTTTTCTTCGACTTTCAAAAAGAATTGGTAAGGGAAAAAATTCAGCTAATTTCTCTATTTTTACTTGTCTATATTGATTTAACAATCCTACTAGAATAGATAAAGTTTGAAATTGAGTAGGAGTTAGATATTTGTGAAAATGTGTGACAAATTCATTTAATAACATCATTATAATCGCTATTTTCTCTAACTACAAATATCGATTTTTTCAGAAAAGTGAGCCACCGGTGCACTTTTTTTGATTACAGAAAGCATATTGGTATATCTACATTCTCAATAAGCTTTGAAGTATAATGTATTAAAAAAATTCTTGTAGGTGCCTTGAAAGTACTATTTTTTCTGATATTTAAGCTTGTTGTCACCCCTAAAGGACTATTTCTCGATCGGAAGCTAGAGAGACTAATTATTGGTTAAAAATCTTAATTGCTACTGAAAAAAACTTAGAACAAAGATTGCTTTCTTTACTGAATGAATCTAATGAATTAATTTCTATTATTCATGCAATTATTAAAAATACTAAGGCTAAAAATTGATTCTAAATTCTAAATTCTAAATTCTAAATTCTAAATTGTCCCATTTTGGGCGTTTTTGAGCTTAACCGAGCAGTATTGCGGCATGTCTGAACTGAATAGATATAGTTATTTCAATCTTAATTGAAATAACTATATTTGGATATGATTTTGGTCGAGCTTCTTAAAATATGGGCGATCGTCACATCGCATAACACTCAACTTTAAGCAAGGGGGGCAAACCGCTTTAGCAATAAAGCAGGGACAATGACCGGAATACCTGCACTGATGCAGATCAGGGCTTGTGTGGGACTGAGGGGTTGAGTCTCAAACAGTGGATTGATGCTCGGCACTTGACTAAAGAAAATTTGAAAAATAAAAACGCAAAACACGCCGATCCCAGGTATATAGTTCATTTCCTGAGGGGGTTTGCCCTTTGGGAGTGCCCGAAGGCAATCGTGAAAATAAGTGAACAAAGAGGGAATAAACTGGCTAATGCTGAGCAGATAAAAGGTTTCGGCGGAAACTATGGTGTGAACTGCTATTGTGCGAGCCAGATTAATGTTACCTGTGGCTTGCACAGCCCATTCAAACATGCCAAAAACCGCCACCAGATTGAAGGTCGCAATAATCAGGATACGCCACAGCAGTTTTCTTGTTAACAGTGGTTCATGGGGATGGCGAGGGGATCGCTGCATGGTGTCTCTGGATTTTGGTTCAAATGCGAGTGTAGCACTAAGAGCAACGGAACTCACCATATTTACCCAAAGAATCTGCACAGGCAAAATGGGCAGGGTTCCGGCGGCCAGGATACCTATCAAGATCGTCATTGCTTCGCCACCGTTGACAGGCAGAATAAACCCAATAGTTTTCAACAAATTGCGATAAACAGTACGTCCCTCCTCTACGGCCGCCTCAATGGAAGCAAAATTATCATTGGTTAAGACCATATCCGCCGCTTCTTTAGCAACTTCGGTGCCGCTAATGCCCATGGCCACCCCAATATCGGCCTGCTTCAGAGCGGGGGCATCATTGACTCCATCTCCGGTCATGGCGACGATTTCACCCTTTGACTGCAAAGCTTCCACCAGTCGTAGCTTTTGTTCCGGGGCAACCCGTGCAAACACGGAGCTAACTTCAACCGCATTCCCCAGATCCTGATCCGTCATTTCTGCTAGTTGTTTTCCAGTGAATACAAGTGCATTTTCATCCCGGCTGAGGCCTATTTGATGGGCGATGGCACGAGCCGTCAGTGCATGGTCCCCCGTAATCATCTTGACTTGAATTCCCGCCGCCTGACAGGCCCGCACCGCGGCGATGGCTTCAGATCTAGGTGGGTCAATCATGCCCTGAAGTCCAAGAAAGATTAGATCAGCATCGATATCCCCGTGGTCGATATGTTGCCGATTGGTTGCAATATTTTTTCTCGCAAATGCCAGTACTCGCAATCCCTGAGTTGCCATCTCGTGGATGACCTGCTCAATTTGCTCTCGATTCAAATCTATGGGTTGTCCATCAGCATCAAGTTGGCGATGGCATCGCTTCAGAATTGCTTCTACCGAACCCTTGAGATAAATTGTGTTACAGCTCTCTGGCGAACTGTGCAGAGTGGCCATATACTGGAACTGCGACTCAAAGGGAATCGTATCCAGTCGCGGCTGTTCCTGTTCTAGGGCTTGTAATATCAATCCTGCCTTTTGTGCCGAGATAATTAGAGCTCCTTCCGTGGGATTGCCAACCACAGTCAGTTTACCATCCTGTTCCTGAAGATGGGAATCATTGCATAATAAACCACACCGCAAACACTCAGACAGCGTCAGGGTTTGAATCATCTCCACCGGCTGTTCGTTGACTAAAATTGCTCCCTGAGGATGGTAGCCCACACCGCTGACTATGTAGGAAACACCCCCCGCGTGAATGGCCTGAACGGTCATCTGATTTTCCGTGAGAGTACCTGTTTTGTCAGAACAAATCACGGTGGTACTGCCGAGGGTTTCCACTGCCGGAAGTTTGCGGATAATGGCGTGTCGTTGTGCCATGCGATTGACTCCAATGGCCAGTGTCACCGTCACCACGGCGGGTAGTCCTTCAGGAATGGCACTGACTGTCAATGCAACGGCTGCCTTAAACCCTTCAGCCCAACTTCCTTGTTGACCGATCACCACTGCAAACAAAAACCCTGCCAAGCCTAAAATGACGTATAGTAGCGTCCTACTAAATTGTTCAATCTTTCGGGTAAGGGGTGTTTCTAGTCCATTGCTTTGCTCCATCAATTGCGAAATCTTTCCCGTTTCGGTTTGGTTGGCGATCGCAACTACTATTCCCCTTGCCTGCCCAAAGGTAACTAAGCTGCCAGCATACACCATGTTGGTGCGATCGGCGAGGACGGTTTCAGTAGCTAGTGGTTCAGTTACTTTTTGCACAGGAACGGATTCACCGGTCAACGCCGCTTCACTAACTTGCAAATTCCGGACGCTGACCAACCGCATGTCCGCAGGCACTTTATCACCTGATGTCAACAACACCAGATCCCCAGGAACCAGTTCGCGGGAATTAAGCCGCACTTTTTGTCCATCTCGAATCACCGTTGCCTCCGCTGTGACCGATTGTACTAGGGTCGCGATGGCATTTTCGGCTTTTGACTCCTGGACAAAGCCAATCACTGTATTAATCAATATCACCCCAAAGATTACCCCCGCATCCACCCAATCCTGAAGTAATAGTGCCGCAACCCCTGCTACTAGAAGAATATAAATCAAGGGTTGGTCAAATTCCATTAAGAAACGAATAAAAGGACTTTTCCCTGTTTTCCCCTTGAGTTCATTAAATCCGTAATACTTCTGTCGCTGAGAGACTTGCACGGCTGACAGTCCCGTGACTAAATCTGCCCTAAGATAGTTGGCCGCATCGGCAGCTGAGATCTGATGCCATTGCATTTTTATACCTGCAACTGATATATTTTTATTTTCCCTGATACTGTCACTCCTTCTTATATAGCAATCAGTTTTGTGAAAATAAACTAAATGTCTTTGTCTTTGCCATGGTCAATTAACCTAAATTGATAGTCCTAGTTTTAAGCCTAAAATAGCATGAACAACCATGATAACCAAGGCTATACTACCTAGATAAGCGTGAGCAGTGCGTAAACCTTCTTTATTGCCCCCGAAACCCGTCACAGAGATTAACCCGTTTAAACCTAACAAACCGATAACTGTTGAGCCAGTCCAAAAATGCGGACTTTCAAAAATAGGTTGTCCTTGCATAATTAAAGATAATACACCACCACTATAACCTAAAGTAATGAACAGGAACAAAAATGGTGCTAATTTACGGTGATCTAATTTATTGGCTTGTTTAACTTCTGTATCTTCGGAAATGCGACTACGCCAGCCAGTGATCCCCACAAAACTACCCATGGCAAATATCACAATCCCCATAAAAAAAGGATGTCCCCAATGAACAATTGGTTCAGGGGTATTGAAACCTGAGAATATATCAGCTACTGGTTGTAAAATCTCTCTGATGGCTTCTTTCATGAATTTTAACTAATTTTAATAAAACTTAATTCTATTGTTTATTTCAGTATAACTTGAGATTGAACCAAAATATTGATTAATTACTATCTGTGACCCAACAACTATTAAGTTTCTCCCACTATTCATTTTTTAGCAAATAACCGTTGGTAGATAAACAGCTTAATATTTTGGCTTCTCCTAATTGTTGATTACACTCAAAAAGATTACTAAAGGTATAAGTTTTATTAGTGATAATTTGGAAACAATTTAAAATTTTAGGAGATATGCTAAATTTTGTGCGACACAAACTAACGGCATCAACATCTAAGAAATAGCTATTATTAATAATTTTATTACAATATGTTTTTGTAGAAGAATTGGTAAAAGAATTGCAAATATTTTGAGCATTCTTAAAGGCTATTTTATTTTCATATTCGTAATTTAGTTGATTTTGATTAACAGTTTTTCCACTATTTTTTAAACAGGTATAAATTTTAAACTTGTTGGTGCTATTACCACATTTTAATAATTCTGAGTCTGTATAGCTTTTATTACTGATACTGTCTAAACAGTTAATAGTGTTGGTCGAAATAAAAAAAATATTTTCACATAGAAAAACAGCATTAAAATCTAAATAGCTAGATTGATTAACTACGCTATTACATGTTTGTCTTAAATTTGATCTAGTATATTTTTTACAAATATTACTAGCTGTACTTAAACCTAATTTTATAAAATAGTTGTTAAGTTGATTAAAGTTATTGATTCTCTGATTTTGAGTTAATATAGATGTTAAGTTTATATGAGTAAAAATTAAGCTAAACAAGATATTATATTTTTTAAATAACATAATAATTTGTGTAAATGAATTTATAAGGCTTTCTTTTAAAAAATACTGATTGAACAGCTTAATTAATAAGATTTTTAAAATGTAAACTATAGAAAATTGAGTTGTAAACTATTAGTTTTCAATCTCTACCCAACCTATTCTACAAAGTAAAATTGTCAGATTTTTGTAAACTTTTTATATCCTTATTACCCGTGCAAAATAACACGGTTTTGATTTCGGCGTTTAATAACTCTACCAATTCCTCTAATGCCTCCATAGATGTCATTGCCGCTTTTAAGAAAGGATAAGCTAAACCAACAACATCGGCACCCAACGCCAACAATTTTGCCACCTCTAAACCGTTACGAATGCCACCGGAAGCGATTAAGGGTATATCGGGGTATTTTTTAGCGATGTCTATTACACAGTCGGCGGTAGGAATCCCCCAATTAGCAAAAGTTTTTCCCAATTCCCGTTTTAATTTATTGTCGCTTCTCTCGCTTTCTACCATTGCCCATGATGTACCACCAGCACCGGCTACGTCCACAGCTTTTACGCCGATATTGATTAATTTTTCTGCCATGGTCGCTGAAATCCCGTTACCTACTTCTTTCACGATAATAGGCACAGGCATTTTTGCACATAAAACAGCAATTTTTGCTAATAAATCTTTAAAGTTGGAATCTCCCTCGGGTTGGATACATTCTTGGAGGGGGTTGAGATGAAGAATTAATGCATCTGCCGACAATATTTCGACTAATTTTAAGCATTCTCGCCATGTATAACCATAATTTAATTGTACCGCCCCAATATTTGCTAATAATAATATATCAGGAGCAAACGATCGCACTTGAAAAGTTTTTGCTACTTCTGGTTTTTCGATAATCACACGACCTGAACCGATGCCCATAGCTAAACTGTATTTTTGGGCGATAACGGCCAGACGTATATTGATAAATTGAGCGTTTTCTGTACCTCCTGTCATGGAAGAAATTAACAAGGGAGAGTCTAATTTTTTGCCGAGAAAGTTAGTAGAAATATCAGTTTCATTATAATCTAATTCGGGTAAACAACAATGAGTAAAAGTATATTTTTCTAGGCCATTTCTTACTTGATTAAATTGTACTTTTTCATCTAAACAAATTTTAATATGATCATCTTTTCTTGTCTGAGTATTGGTTAAATTACCTTCGATATTCATAATTTAGGTTAGGATATAATAATCTATTTTAAAAAAGTTCATAGTAATGGGTTTAGCTGCCGTATTTTTTATCATTATTTATCAGAAGTTGTCACCAAAATAATAAAAATAAAATCTAGTTATGAGTATTAATATTAATCCCACAATTTAAACTAATTAAACTAATAGCAATACTACCGGAAAAACAAACATCAACATCGGTGTTGGGCGATCGCCCATTACAATTAGGATAATCATATTCATTTTATTTTTGCAAGAGTTCTAATAATATATTCAACACTTTTTCGGTTAATTTAGTGGCAAAATTCCAATCAATTTTTAAAGGTGATTTAATCACGTGGGAAATGGCAATGGCAGGAATCCCTAAAATAGCGGCTTCCCTCACGGCGGCAACGGTACCAGAAATATATATATCTACTCCTAAATTACCCCCAGCATTTATGCCTGATAAAACATAGGTACCATGAGGACAAAGTGAGGCTAAAGCAATACGAACACAATCAGCAGGGGTCCCGTCAACGGCATATTTTTGAGGAGTTTTTTCCGTGACAGTGATAGGTTTTCTCGCCGTAATTTGATGACCACAACCAGACAATTGTTCACAAGGCGCCACTATAAATTTATCCCCTTTTACCGCTTGTTTTAAGGCTTTTATCCCTTTTGCATTGATACCGTCATCATTCGTCAAAATAAAAACCATATTTTAAATAGATAATGCGCATTTTACCTGTTACATTATCTTAAGACATTGTTTGGCGATCGCCCAATCTTCTTGAGTATGTACTACTAATACTTTTACTAAAGAATCATCGGCGGCGATATTGGTATCTCGACAGGGTTGATTATTTTTCTCGTTATCCAACTTTAAGCCTAAAAAACTGAATTTGTCACAAATTTGTTCTCTAATAAAAGCGGAATTTTCGCCAACTCCTGCGGTAAAAACTAAAGCCGATAATCCTCCGAGAGAGGGTAACATACTACTAATTACCTCTTGGAGACGATGAAGATAAATATCCACAGCTAATTTAGCTAGTTTTTCTCCTTCATTCATGGCAGTTAAAACTGTGCGTAAATCCGCAGAAATGCCGGAAATACCCAGTAAGCCTGACTTTTTGTTGAGCATTTCGTTTAATTGATCGGCATTATAGTTATATTCTCTCATTAAATGGATTAAAATGGCAGGGTCGATGGAACCGCTACGACTACCCATCATCACCCCTTCAAGGGGGGTAAACCCCATACTGGTATTAATACTTTTTCCTTCTTTAATCGCAGTTATGGAACAACCATTGCCTAAATGACAGGTAATCAACTTTAAACTATCTAAAGGTTGATTGAGAATTTCTGCCGTGCGTTGGGACACATATTCATGGGAAATGCCGTGAAAACCATAACGCTGTATATCTTTTTGATACCATTCGTAAGGAATAGGATATATTTTGCCATAATCAGGAATAGTAGCATGAAAAGCCGTATCAAAAACGGCTAATTGTGGAATATCTCCTAAAATACCTTCTATACTATTAATTCCTTCTAAATGGGCAGGATTATGATTAGGTGCAAGGGGTATTAATTGTTTAATGGTTTCCTTGACTTCCCTAGTAATTAAGGTGGCCTCTGAATATTTATTTCCGCCATGTACTACTCTATGACCAACTACATTTATATCTGTTAATTGATCTAAAACCCTCGTCTTGCCCGTTATCATGGTTTCAACCATAGTCTTAATGCCAGTTATACGACTATCAGCCGGTAATTCAACGGTTATCTTTTCTTCATTGGCTTCTACTTTTAGTAGTCCATAATTACTATTCACCGTCCAATCGATGGTTGCCTCCCAGAGAGGTTGGGGGGGATTAGTTAAATTTTCGAGGGAATTAATGTCATATAAACAACTTTTTTGGCTACTTGAACCGGCATTAAGAACTAAGATTTTCATGGCTTAAATTGAGTTTTTATGTTTTACTTTTCGTAAACGGGTGGATAAACTTCTGACAATTTCAAGGGCAAATAAAGGAGTTTCTTGTAGTAAAAATAAAAATCTTTCTTTGTTTAATTCCGCTAATTGACAGTCAGTTTTGGCAATGGCAGTGGTAACTCTACTGTGATCTAATTGTACTAAAGCCCCTTCACCAAAAACATCATGTTCATGAATTGTCTCAACCACTTGATCATTTAGCCATAATTCTACTTCACCCTTCATCAAAGCAAACATTTTATCTCCTTTTTCTGCCGCCCTGAAAATTACCTCTCCGGCAGAAAAGTGATGAGTTTTGAGGTGATTAAAAAACAAATCAATAACATCACTGGGCTCTAACATAAGATAATCATATAAAGTACTAAGGGTATATTGTCCCAGCTTTAGGTCTATTTTTGGTTAAGAAATCATTAAAAAATTAGCAATGGGCAATTCGAGCTATGGCTGAAATTGAGATAAGTGTTTTAGCTCGACAGTGTAAGGATTGTCCGATTCCTAACTTCGCCAAAACTTAAGATAAAATAATAGAAGTAATTTTTTGTTGAGGTTTTACTTTAAGGGAGAGCAAAATAATTTGGAGATTCAAGATTTAATTGAAATTGGTACAATTGTTGCAGCACAAGGATTACGGGGAGAGTTGAAAGTAAAAACTGACTCTGATTTTCCCGAACGTTTTGAAAAATCTGGCAACCGATGGTTACAAATTCAACCTCATCAGTCACCCCAATGTGTTGAATTAGTGAGGGGGAAACAAATTCCGGGCAAAAATATTTTTATTATTAAGTTAGCTGGTATTAACGATCGTACTCAAGCCGAAAGTTTGTACGGTAGTCGGTTATTAATCGAAAAAAGCGATCGCCCGCACTTAGAAAAAGAAGAGTATCACGTTGGGGACTTAATTAATTTACAAGTATATGACCAACAAACAGGGGAAAATATTGGCATCATCACGGAGGTTTTTAGTGCTGGTAATGATATTTTGGAAGTAACTTTACATCATCAGCCAGAATTACAACCAGACATTCTTCCCGATTTGAATAAAGTGAGTCGAATATCCAAGAGGAAAAAATTTAAGATCAAAAAACACAAAGCTGTTGCCGTTTTAATTCCTTTCGTGAAAGATATTGTGCCAGTCATTAACCTGGAAAAAGGCATCATTGAGATTAATCCCCCCAAAGGTTTATTAACTTTGAATTTAGCGGAAGAATCGGAATAATTTGACTCATGAAAAAGCATTAAGGATTGTAGATGAATGGTGCTTATCCTAGTAGAAGTCAGATTTTGTTAACAATTACTCTCACTCCAATACTGCGAGGATTTTGGAAAATATCAATGTGGTCGAGGGTAAGGCAGGAGGCAGAAGGAAATAAATTAGCCCAAATTTTTGTTCTGAATTTTGAATTTTGAATTTCCCTCACAGTAACCTTTTTGGCACGCTTCCGAGGAGCATTGACTCTCACTCTGGGAACTTTTATCAAGTAAACTTTTGTCAAGTACATTTTGCCCAAAATAACTGCGATTACCCTGGCGATCAGCTGAAGATTGACTTTTGAGGTTTGATTGAATAGAATTTATGGGCTCGTCCAATCAGTTTCTTATATTTTCAGAAGTGATCGGATTTGCAAATGGTAAAACACAAGTTTTAAAAGGAAGGACGAAAATGAAACAACCGACCCACTATCAAGATTTATTAATAGGAGAAGAAATATTGATAAATACAAAAGACATGACAAAAACTACAATGGTTGACCCTTACAATTACAGTACCTTCATCAAAATAAATTCAGGCACAGGTATTTGTTATGACTGTAACATACTAGGTGGTAAAATGGTGGATGTCAGGGATTTTTCGGTCTCTGAGATCAACGGACAAAACTTGAGTGCCAATAGTCGAAGCATCCCAATAACTATCGATGAAAATGAGGGACTTTATTCTCTAGGATCTACCGATGGAAGTAATAATGTCTTTGCTAGGGATGACGACAATATCCGCCAAAACCTGGGAAGCCGCCGTCTGCCCAATATTGATAACTTCATGTTCGGATCTGATGCTCTCGGTGGAAATGTGACCTCTTTTGCAGCCATTAATGCTGCGACCGTGTCATCAAAGGTTGTTACGAACACTAACAACAGTGGGACGGGATCTCTGCGAGATGTTATTGATAAAGCACAATCGGGGGATCTGATTATCTTTGCTGCAAATTTGGCAAATAAAACCATTACCCTGACCAGCGGAGAGATAACCATCGCAGCGGGGAAAAACTTGATTATCGATGGAGCTAACGCAGCGAATCTCAAGGTCAGCGGAAACAACAAGTCACGTATTTTTCATGCCCTTTCCAACGTAGATTTTCAGACCGACCTCACGATTCGGAATCTGACCCTAGTGAATGGCTTTTCCAAGGATCGAGGTGGTGCTATTCAAACAGAAGATCTCGGTAGTCTGACGGTCAAAAACGTGACTTTTAGGAACAATGTTGCGACCAATGGAGGGGCTTCCATCTGGACTAATTCTCGCTCTGGAGGGGTTACGGTTATTGATAGTCGCTTTGAGAATAACAAAGCCACCAGTGGCAATAATGAGCGAGGGGCTGGCGGCATTGCTTTCGTGGGCTTTGCCCCGAGCGGTAGTGCTTTAGTGATACAAAATAGCGATTTTATTGGTAATAAAGGAATTAACGGTGCTGCCATCAATGTTATTAACGGGAAAGTAACCATCGAAGGTTCGCGCTTCCTCAATAATGACACCACTGCCGCATTCTTTGCTAAGGGTAAACCCAGAGACTTTTTACGAGGTCATGGGGGGGCACTTTACATCGATAGGCTCAATGATAATCTGATCATCCGCAATAGCAAGTTTGAAGGTAATCGGGCAGAAGGCGAAGGTGGGGCAGCCTATCTCTTCGCAGATCCGGAGGATAAGGTTACCATCGAAAATACTATCTTTCGGAATAACCAAGTCGCTGCCCTCACAGGGGGAGGCAACAAAGGCAACGGTGGAGCAATCAACCATGTTCGCAATTCTTTAAATGCAGCGGGTAGTTTGAAGATTAGCAATAGCAGCTTTGTGAATAACGTGGCGAATAGTCAGGGTGGCGGACTCTGGGTCTTTAATACCAATTCCATAATTACCAATAGTACGTTCTCGAATAATAGTGCACCGAACAACTTTGGGGGTGCCCTCACTACCTACAGTCCCCTGAAGCTAACAAACGTAACCATTGCGAATAATAGTGCTAAATTTTCAGGTGCACTTGCCCAGGGCAGTAACAATTTGACCACTGTGCGCAACACTATTTTTGCCAACAACACTTCCACTGATACGGGGGTATCTTTCAATAAGAACCAACAAACCAACCGTCCAATAAAGAACGGCGGTGGAAATCTTCAGTTTCCTGATGGTCCCAAGCTGCTTCCCGGTATTCTGGTTGCCAATCCTAATCTGGGAGCCATTAAGGAGGTTAATGGAACTCTGGTGCATCCTTTGCAATCTGGCAGTAAGGCTATCGATGCAGGAGTTAACAATGGGGCTCCGGCAGCTGATCAACGGGGTCAGTTGAGGCCACAAGATGGCGACGGGAATGGCTCAAAGATTGTCGATATTGGAGCATTTGAATTGTCACTATCTAAACCATCACCATTTAAATTTGGTACTTCAAGCTCCGATACTTTGAACGGTACACCCTTTAATGATACTCTTGTCGCACTTGCTGGAGATGATTTGATCAATGGCGGTGCCAGCAATGATAGCCTGCTAGGCTCCTCTGGTAATGATACCCTCATCGGTGGGAATGGTAATGATACTCTTGCTGGCGGTGCCGGTAATGATACTCTTACTGGCGGTGCTGGTAATGATTTTTTCCGCTTTAATTCTAGTAGTGAAAGAATCGATCGCATTACTGATTTTAATGTAACTAATGATACTATTCTTGTTTCTCGTAGCGGTTTTGGCAGTGGTTTATTAGCTGGTACATTACCAACAAGTAAATTTAAACTGGGATCCTCGGCGACTACTTCAGATCATCGTTTCTTCTACAATTCTAGTAATGGTGGATTATTCTTTGATATTGATGGTAGTGGTTCGAAGGCGGCGGTACGAATTGCTACTTTAAATACCGGATTGGTTATGACTAGCAAAGACATTTTCGTGGTTTAATAATGCCTTCAGAATGAAAACATTTTGGCGTGCGGGAGGTGGGGTCACTGCTCGGTTAGTACCGAAAACGTTGCTGCGAGGGATAAGTAATAAGTAATAAGTGAGGGAGAATTCAGAAATCAGAATTGGTAAGCATTTTTTCTTCGTAATTCGTAATTCGTAATTCGTAATTTTGTCTTCACCAGCAATTGTATTTTCTTAACTTCTCACCAATGACCTAAATCCTCCAATTTTGCCATGCCAATTTTGCTGCACCCACCATTCCTGCTTGATTGCCCAATTCTGCCACCATCAATTTTAAGCCGGCACGAGAACTCAGCAACACTCTACGATTAATTTCTGCTTCTGTTGCAGGTAGAAAAAATTTACTACTAGCACTAACACCACCGCCAATGACGATCACTTCTGGGGTGAGAATATAAATTAGACTGGCTAATCCCGCCCCTAATTGCATACCATAATTTTGCCAAAATCTCAAGGCTTCAGTGTCATTATTTTGAGCTAATTGCCCCAGTTCAGCGGGGTTTTTTCCAGTATCTCGATAAATTGCCGTGGCGGATACGTATTGTTCCAGAGATCCCTGATTACCGCTATTGCAATTATGACCATCGGGGTTGAGGGTGATTAAACCAAGTTCTCCTGCTGATCCTAAACGTCCCGTAAATAGTTTCCCATTGAGAATGATTGCACCACCTACTCCTGTGCCTAAAGTTAGTAGTATCATATTTTGATAGTTTTTCCCTGCTCCTAGCCATGCTTCCCCCAATCCTGCACAGTTAGCATCATTAGCGATAATAGTTTTTAACCCCGTTTTTGGCTCTAATTCATCGGCTAGGGGTACATTCTGCCAACCACTTAAATTAATGGCTACTAAAGCGATTCTGCTTTCCACATCGGTGGGCCCTGGTGTCCCAATGCCTAAGGCGACAGCTTTTTTATGATCATTTAATTGATTCACCATCGATGCGATCGCATCGATAACAACGGAGGGGATGGCAGGTTGGGGAGTAGGAATGGTGACGGATTCTAAACAAGTGCCATTTTCGAGGAATCTACCTAATTTTATGGCAGTTCCGCCTAAATCTACGCCGATTACTTCTTTTTCTGTCATTGCTGATCAATATCAATAAATTTTAGCTCCGGTCCCAATAAAATCATACCCTAACCTCTTTTTCCTTTCATTTCAATTTATGTTTATTCAGCCAGTCGATTAAAATACGATTACCCTGGTGAATTATTGGCATTTTTTAACCTTTTTTCGATGTCTTCAAAAGTTTTTAATAGTAAAGTTTGGGCTTGAAGTTTCCATCCCATTTGTTGAATTTTAATAGCAATAGGAAGTGCGATCGCTGGGGCGAGGAAATCTAAATATTGTTGAGAAGAAATGCCTAATAATAAACCTAATCCGGCAATACCCCAAAAAGGTAAAGCAAAAGTTTGACGCTCTTTTTCCAACTTTTTTGCCCAAAATCCTCGAGGCATGTTCGCCAATAATTCTTCCTTTAATTTTTGTTGTTCTTTAAAAGTTAAAGCGATCCCAATTTTACGGCGCAACTTTTCAACTTTCAGGGCATCGGTGCTATATTGTGTTAATTGATCTTCTGCCATTGAAATTAAGTTATTTAGTGTTAGTGCCATGTAATTATAGTTAATAATAAAATAGTAAGTAATGGAGCTAATTAGTTTAAGTTCTTGGGAAGCCCTTTCGGGTGTTAAAATCTTGATATGTTAAGGATAAAAAGGCTTTAGCCTTCACCATAAGCCTTAAAATTTGAAAATTTATTATAAATATTTTTGAGCTTTTATATTTATGGATAATTATTTTATTGTTAAAAATATTCTTTTTATTATAACAATATTGGGCAGTTTTTTATTCAATATTTCTCAGGTTAATAGTGAGACTTTAGATCAAAGAATAACAGAATATCCCCATTGGGATCATCAACTTTCTCTGCCAACCCCCAGAGAAGAATTAATTTTTCCGTCATGGTTTGAAGGTAGATGGAATGTTGGCAACACCTTAAAAGAACAAATTGCACCGTTATCGCCCAGATTTAAAACTCCCGGTTTTGATAGTAATGCTGAATATATAGATAGAGAAATCAATTTTCAAGTACAATTCATACCGATAATTTTACCCCCTAAAAATGATAATTTTGTTGCTAGTGTTATTAACAAAGAAGAGGTTATTATTCCTGATCGAGCTTTTAATGGATTATCGATCTCTCAGGCATATTTAGGGGCTAAAAAAATTAAAAATGTTATAATTAGTAAAGATAATTCTGCGGAACAGATAACCAAATTTGAGGGAGAAAATGAGCTAATTTCTACAGTAATAGGAAGGAAACAAGAAACACTTTCCAATACATATTTTCTCACCAGCGAGGTCACTGGACAATTTTTTCGTCGTCCGAATAGCATTTATTTAAACTTAGTAGAAACCACAACAAAATATCATCTGATTAATAAAGATTATATTCAAGGACAACAGGTTACTGCTATTTATTTATCACCCCAAGATCCTGATTATTTTTTAGCTTTTGATAAACCAGTTGCACTCTACTATTATGTATTAGATTTGCATAGAAAAAAGATATAATTTGAGCTAGAATAAAACTCTTTTTCTTAACTTATTCCTTACTAATTACTGAAAATTCATGATTCGTATTCGTGGTGCGAGACAACACAATCTGAAAAATATTGATTTAGATTTACCCCGTAATAAATTAATTGTCTTTACTGGAGTTTCTGGTAGTGGCAAATCCTCTCTTGCCTTCGATACTATTTTCGCTGAAGGACAACGCAGATATGTAGAGTCTTTGAGTTCCTATGCAAGACAATTTTTAGGGCAATTAGACAAGCCTGACGTGGATAGTATTGAGGGGTTATCTCCTGCTATCTCTATCGATCAAAAATCCACTTCCCATAATCCTCGATCAACGGTAGGTACAGTCACCGAAATTTACGATTATTTACGATTACTCTATGGTAGGGCCGGAACGCCCCATTGTCCACTATGTGATCATTCTATCACTCCGCAAACCATTGACGAGATGTGCGATCGAGTTTTATCGTTACCGGAAAAAACCAAGATACATTTATTAGCGCCCGTTATTAGAGGAAAAAAAGGTAATCATCATCAACTATTATCCAGTTTAAGATCCCAAGGCTTTGTGAGGGCGAAGATTAACGGGAAAATTCGAGATTTAGCGGACAATATTCAGCTCAAAAGTCAACAACATCACCATATCAGTGTTTTAATTGATCGCCTTATTATCAAGGCCAATCTTCAAGAAAGGTTAGCCGACTCTCTCTCTACTTGTTTAAAAATTGCTGACGGTATCGCCATTGTCGAGATTATAGGGGAAAATACCCCCGTCTTCGATCCCCCTCCCATAAGAGGAGAGCATCGAGAAATGGTGTTTTCGGAAAAATTTGCTTGTCCTACTCATGGGGCAGTAATGGAGGAATTGTCACCCCGCCTTTTTTCTTTTAACTCACCCTATGGTGCTTGTCCAAATTGTCACGGGTTGGGCAGTTTAAGGCAATTTTCACCTGATTTGATTGTCCCGGATCCCACTGCAATGGTAATAAAAGCGATCGCACCTTGGGCGGAAAAGGATAACCCCTACTATGAATCACTTTTAGAATATGTTTCTCAAGAATATAAGTTTAAATTAACCCAACCCTACCATACTTTAACAGAGCAACAAAAGCACATTTTGTTATATGGTGATAAGGAGATTCAAAACACCCAGTATGGTTACTATCGTGGCGTGATTCCCATGTTGGATAAAACCTATCAAGAAAGTAACTCGGAGGTTATCAAGCAAAAATTAGAGCAATACTTGGAATATAAACCCTGCGAAGTTTGTCACGGAAAACGGCTAAAACCCGAAGCTCTTGCCGTCAAATTAGGGCAATACAATATCGATAACTTAACCAGCGTCTCCATTGGAGAATGTGCCAACCGAATTAACCGGATACAGTTAACGCCCAAACAAGCACTTATCGCAGACTTGGCATTAAGAGAAATCAAAGCACGTCTCAAATTTTTACTTGATGTCGGTTTAGACTATCTCAGTTTAGATCGAACTGCCATGACTTTATCAGGAGGAGAAGCACAACGAATCAGATTAGCCACTCAAATCGGATCAGGATTGACTGGAGTATTATATGTTTTAGACGAGCCTAGTATCGGTTTACATCAACGAGATAACCATCGACTATTGGAAACCTTAAAAAAATTACGGGATCTCGATAATACTTTAATTATTGTAGAACATGATGAAGATACAATCAAGACCGCCGATTATATTGTTGATATTGGGGTTAAAGCAGGGACACACGGGGGCGAAATCGTCGTTCAAGGGAATTTTCAGCAACTTTTACAATGTGACAAATCCTTAACAGGGGCTTATTTATCAGGTAGGAGAAAAATTGAGATACCAGAAACAAAAAGGAAAGGCAACGGGAAATTTTTAACTCTGAAAAACTGTCACCGTAATAACTTGAAAAACATTGACGTCGAGATACCTTTAGGTAAATTCGTCTGTGTCACTGGGGTCTCAGGTTCAGGAAAATCTACCCTCGTCAATGAATTGTTATATCCTGCCCTACAACATCATCTTAACCGTAACGTACCTTTCCCTAAAGAATTAGAATCTCTTGAGGGGATAGAAGCTGTTGATAAAGTTATTGTCATCGATCAATCCCCCATTGGGCGCACCCCTCGATCGAATCCTGCGACCTATACGGGGGTTTTTGATATAATTCGGGAAATGTTTACTCAAACCATCGAAGCCAAAGCAAGGGGTTATAAACCAGGGCGATTTTCTTTCAACGTTAAGGGAGGAAGATGTGAAGCCTGTGGAGGGCAAGGGGTTAATATCATCTCCATGAATTTTTTACCCGATGTTTATGTACAATGTGAAATCTGCAAGGGTGCAAGGTATAACAGGGAAACCTTACAAGTTAAGTATAAAGGATATTCTGTCGCCGACGTGTTGGACATGACAGTGGAGGAAGCCTTACAAGTATTTGAAAATATCCCCCGGGCGGTGAATCGCCTACAAACCTTAGTTGACGTGGGTTTAACTTATATCAAATTAGGGCAATCGGCGACTACATTATCAGGAGGAGAAGCACAACGGGTGAAACTGGCCACGGAATTGTCCCGCCGTGCTACCGGAAAAACGATATACTTAATAGACGAACCAACGACAGGACTATCATTTTATGATGTTCACCACTTATTAAATGTCTTGCAAAAATTAGCAGACAAAGGCAATTCCATCGTCGTTATTGAACATAATTTAGATGTAATAAAATGTGGGGATTGGATTATCGATTTAGGCTTAGAAGGTGGCGATAAAGGCGGTGAATTAATCGCCATTGGCACACCAGAAAAAATCGCTCAATCTAAAAAATCTTACTTAGCTAAGTATCTGAAAAATTAGTAATAAACTAGTATTTTTACAATAACCCTACAAACAATCAATAAGTAGTTGGACTTCTGCCGGAAATTAGGGAATAGGTAATAGGGAATAGGTAATAACAAGACTCGGAAAAATTTATTTTGCATAAGTACTAAGATTATGTCACAATCACCCTAGTCTTTAGAAAACACACTTAAACTAAATCACTATGCAAATTCTATTTGTAGCAGCGGAGGCTGCACCAGTAGCTAAAGTGGGGGGAATGGGGGATGTTGTGGGTGCGTTACCTCAGATTTTACGCAAATTGGGTCATGATGTACGGATTTTTATGCCTTATTATGGCTTTTTACCTGATAAGCTAGATGTCCCCAGTGAACCAATTTGGTGGGGTGATGCCATGTTTCAAAAGTTTGCGGTATATGAAACAGTATTACCTGGGACTGATGTACCTTTATACCTTTTTGGTCATCCTTGTTTTGGAGGGCGTAACATCTATGGTGGCGATGATGAATATTGGCGTTTTACCTTTTTCTCCAATGGTGCTGCGGAATTTGTCTGGAATTATTGGAAACCAGAGATTATTCACTGCCATGATTGGCATACAGGGATGATTCCTGTCTGGATGCACCAATCTCCTGATATCAGTACTATATTTACGATTCATAATTTAGCATATCAAGGACCTGGACGAAATTTATTAGAACAGATGACATGGTGTCCCTGGTATATGCTGGGGGACAACACGATGTCGGCGGCTTTACAATTTGCTAATTTAGTTAACACCGTTTCTCCGACCTATGCCGCACAAATTAAAACACCTGAATACGGGGAAAATTTGTATGGCTTATTGTCTTGGATTAGTGGTAAATTGCGGGGAATTGTTAATGGTATCGATACAGATAAATATGATCCTGCCACGGATAAGTTAATTCATCAAAATTTCACGGCGGAAACCATTGATAAACGGCGAATGAATAAGGTTAAACTTCAGGAAGAATCTGGTTTAGAAGTCAACCGCAATGCTTTTTTAGTAGGGATGGTTACTCGTTTAGTGGAACAAAAAGGGATTGATTTAGTATTACAAACCCTTGATCGAGTTTTAGCTTATACCGATGCTCAACTCATCATTCTTGGTACAGGCGATCGCTTTTATGAGACACAATTATGGGAAATGTCTTCTCGTCATCGGGGGCGAATTTCGCTACAGTTATTACATAATGAGGCTATTTCTCGCCGAGTTTATAGCGGTATAGATGCCTTTTTAATGCCTTCCCGATTCGAGCCTTGTGGCATCAGCCAACTATTGGCAATGCGTTATGGTGCGATTCCCATTGTGCGTAAAACTGGCGGTTTAGTGGATACAGTTTCTTTCTTTGAACCCACGGCCGAATCCGGTACTGGGTACAGTTTCGATCGCTATGAGGCCTTAGACTTATATACTTGTATGATTCGAGCCTATGAGGGTTTTCGTTTTAAAAAAGAATGGCAAAAACTACAAACCCGGGCCATGAGTCAAGATTTTAGTTGGGACAAATCTGCCCTCGAATATTTGAAAATGTACGAAGAAATAATCAACAATTAACAATTAGCAATTAACAACCAGCAATTAATTTAGATCCCCAACCCAGAACCACAAAAACAATCACCGTCAACCACCCATTGTCAACTGTCAATTATCCAGCTTCCCATTCTCAAGCAACACATATTAAAACTAGCTTAGAGAAGCATGACTACGATCATAACTAACACGGAAACTGGGGTTAGGTCTGCCTTGGGTTGGATTCCAATATTCAGAAGGGTTAATGTCCATACCGATTTCGGAAGCAGTACGACCTAACATTGATTGTTGACGATTTTTAACCATTTTATGATGACGCATCATTAAAGCACGGGCTTGATTTTGAGTATCCATATCTTTTTCCTCCTAATTTTCTCTCTATACACTTACATCTTAAATTATTTTCTGTATATTTTGTTACCAAAATCAGTAATCTTAATAAAATGTAACATTTTGGCGAAAATCACTAAATTTTTTTCATGAGGACTGACTCTTAATTATTGATTCTTAATTATTGATTATGACATGAGTTTTTCTTGTTAAATTTTGACTAACTTTATGAGGAAAATTTAGAGGTTGCAGAGAAGTTGAAGATATCTTTTGCAAACTTTTATTGAGTTTATTTATTATTATCGATTCAATCTCAATATCCTTTAATAAAATAAAATATTCTTTGACCTGATTAATTTGAGAAGAAGTCAGTTGATTATTATGCCATAAATCCATAATTTGATTGATACTCCATAAACGCTGTAGAGGTGAATCGGCATTTAATTGATTAATAAATTCAGCAAAAGATAAAAAATATTGTTCATCTTCAGCAGGTTTTTTTCCCCATAATTTATGACTAATAAATCCTATGCCTGCCGTTGAAAACATGGTTTGCAAAATAATACCTAATGCTAGCCATTTATTATCTATTTCTGCCCAAATATTTAAGATGATATAACTTGTAATTGCTAAAGTTCCTGCGGTAGTTACGGACAAAATTAGTTGCTTATTTTGACTTGTTAAAAGTTCAGTTAAGTATTGGTTATATTTTCTCCATGATCCATTCTTTATTTGATAGCTAAACAACATTGTCCCCGCAAAAATTGAAGTGGCTAAAATAAGTTTTATATCACCAATGCTCAAGGTTAATCCTAGGATAAATAAATAAATTTTACGATTATTTAAGCTCCTAAAAATTTTACTATTTAGGATGGTATTTTGAGGAAAAAAGTTCGATCGATAAATAGACATTTTTATTATCAGTTTTACTTGTTAGATTATAGTCAAAATCACATCAAATAATTGACTTGAGTATATGGTATTTTCCGAATATCACCTCCCTTGTCCACGTCTACTTTCCCTCCTTGTCCTCCTTGTATTGCCATCAACAGTTTGTAAAAAACTTACCCTTGTCAGGGGTTGGAGGGGAAACAAATACCACAACGGACTTAGGATTACTATGGGCATCTTGCCTGTAGAATTGGGATCGATTTTGGCAAAAACATCTTATCTATATAATTGCCAATTATTAATTCTCCATTCTCTGTTGTCCATTGTCAATTATTACCAAAAAAAGCCTAAAATAACATTGAGATCTATAAAATAACTGACAATGAATTCAGGAATTGATTTACAAGGAAGTTTTATCACCTCCCTTACGGACTTTGGAGTATCACCAGAATTAGCGAAAACCCTCTGGATACCCTTACCCTTGGGTTTAATGATTATCGGTGCTACGGTAGGAGTATTAGTTAGTGTGTGGTTGGAAAGAAAAATTTCCGCCGCCGCACAACAAAGAATCGGCCCTGAATATGCAGGGCCTCTTGGAGTACTTCAACCCGTAGCTGATGGTATCAAATTAGTTTTTAAGGAGGATGTCATACCAGCAAAAGCCGATAGTGTCTTATTTACCCTAGGCCCTGCTATCGTAGTAATACCCGTTTTCCTTTCTTATTTAATTGTACCCTTTGGGCAAAATTTGGTTATTACTGACTTAAACGTGGGTATTTTCCTCTGGATTTCTCTTTCTAGCATTGCACCCATCGGTTTATTGATGTCTGGCTATGCCTCTAATAATAAGTATGCCTTATTGGGAGGATTACGGGCGGCAGCACAATCTATTAGTTATGAAATACCCCTTGCTTTATCTGTGTTGGCAGTCGCCATGATGTCTAATAGTTTAAGTACTATAGATATAGTTGATCAACAATCAGGCTATGGTATTTTAGGATGGAATATTTGGAGGCAACCCGTTGGATTTCTTGTATTTTGGATAGCGGCCTTAGCGGAATGTGAGCGCTTACCCTTTGACTTACCCGAAGCAGAAGAAGAATTAGTGGCAGGTTATCAAACGGAATATACTGGCATGAAATTTGGTCTATTTTATGTAGGCTCTTATGTTAATCTAGTGTTATCAGCCCTCGTTTTCGCTGTGTTATATCTTGGTGGTTGGGAATTTCCAATTCCTTTAAATAACCTTGCTGATTGGATAGGCGTAAGTAAAAATACCTCTTGGTTACAAGTTATTACAGCTTCTCTAGGTATCAGCATGATGTTGTTAAAAGCCTATTTCCTCATCTTCATTGCCATTTTATTGCGTTGGACTGTACCCCGTGTCAGAATTGATCAATTATTAGATTTAGGTTGGAAATTCTTGTTACCAGTCTCCCTAGTCAATTTATTATTAACCGCTGCTTTAAAATTAGCTTTTCCCGTTGCTTTTGGAGGCTAAAAAGTGTAAGATAAGAAAGGACTACGAATATTAAAGACCTCTGGAACGGGGGAAAAAGCCTGTCGCCAAACTGTAAGACGGAGTAAGGGAGGACGGAAAAAATCCACTACTGCGCTGGTTTCTGGCCAGGAAGCCTAAACTGTAATCTCTGAGTTCAGTGTAGGTAGTTCACTCTTGAATTTGTAATGTATCCCTTGAAGATTTTTTAAGTAATCTCGGTAATTAATCTGTTAATTGTTGATTTATTGTCCCACTATTGATGTACATAAAAAGTCGTCTTGAAAATAATCATTGGCGACTCTTTGTATATCTTTTAGGGTGACGTTGGTTATTTCTTCAGGGAAAATAGTGTCATATTCAACGCCTAAACCGAGGGTTTCATACCAACCGAAAATCTGGGCAAATTCTGCGTTTGTTTGTTTTCCTAAGGCATATTGTCCTAATAATTTACTTTTTGCCGTTTCTAACTCTTCTCTACTTAGTTTTTCTTCTCTTAAGTGCTTTATTTCATTGTATAATCCTTCTTGACCCATTTCTGTATTATTAGGAGCAGTTCCCATATATACCACAAATTGAGATTTATCTATTCTAGTGGGATAAAAAGCGGAAACATCGTAAGCTAATCCTCGTTTTTCTCTCAATTCCACAAATAAACGGCTAGAAAGTCCATTTCCTAGATAGGCAGTCAATAATTTGATGACAGGATAATCAGGGTTTTTCATTTCTGGTGCGAGGTATCCCATCATGATAATAGTCTGTTGGGTGGCTTGCTCAATTTTACGATTGCTTGATTGAGGGTAGAGGGGATAAGGGTTAATTTGAGGGGTTCTGATATTGGATGGTTGCCAATCACCAAAAATTTCTTCCACCATTGGAATTGCTTCAGCCAGATTTATTTTTCCTGCTAGACTAATAATTAAATTGTCAGGACTAAAATGTTTTTGATGACACTGTTTTAAATTATCTACCGTCAACTCCCTCACAGTTTTTTCTGTGCCTAATACCGAAAAACCGTAAGGATGTTGCCCGTAAATCATTTCTCTAAGCTGACTGAAAGCAAGATTAAAAGGTTGTTCTTTTTGAGATAAAATATTTTTTAAGATGATATCCTTTTCCAGTTCAATTTCATGGTCGGGAAAAGACGGAAAACGGAGAATTTCTGCCGCTAGGGCTAAAATTTCGAGAAAATCAGCCGTAATGGTTTTTAAACTCACTAAAAAATAATCATTAGAAGTATCTGTACTTAATGCCGCACCAATGGATTCTACTTTTTCGGCGATTTCTAGGGAAGACAGGTTGTGAGTGCCCTTTGACATGACACTGGCTAAGAGGTTGAAAATCCCTGCTTGATTAGTTGATTCCCATAAACTCCCAGCGTGACGACAAAAAATTCTTCCGGCAATGATTTCTGTGGTGAGATTTTCGATTACTATCAGGGTTATGCCGTTACTCAGAGTTGCTTTTTGTATCTGTTTTTGATTTTGTTTCACGGATTATAATTTTGTAAGTACATTTTTGTCGATTAGCCATGAATGATATTGACAATCAATCATATTAACAATTACAGGCAAGGTGTCTGTGGCACAATATCAAATATCAATCATTCATTATCAATTATTTAATACCATGTTCACTGTTACGGAAGTTGAAAAAATAATTCTCGATTTAGTTAAGCCTCTAGCAGATAAGGAATTTGTCCCCTTATATCAAGCTACTAATCGTATTTTAGCGGAAAATATTACCTCTGTTTTCGATTTTCCTGATGATGATAATTCGGCGATGGATGGTTATGCCGTTAAATTTCAAGATGTGGCGATGGCAAGTAAGGATCATCCGGTGTTCTTAAAGATAATAGAAGAAATTCCTGCCGGATACCCTCCACAAAAAGCCATTTCGGCGGGAGAAACTTCCCGAATTTTTACGGGGGCAATTTTACCTCAAGGGGCTGACACCATTGTCATTCAAGAGAATACGAAGCAGGAAGGGGATCTAGTTGCGATTTTGGGTCCCCCCCTCAAAAATGATTTTGTCCGTTATAAGGGCTGTTTTTACCGGGCTGGTGACTGTTTTCTCTCGGCGGGTAGTAAAATTAATCCCCCAGAAATGGCTATTTTAGCCACTGCTCAATGTTTACAAGTACCTGTGGTGCGATCGCCCATTATTGCTATTCTTTCCACTGGGGATGAGTTAATTACCCCAGATCAACCTATGAAAAAAGGCAAAATCATAGACTCTAATCAATATTTATTAGCTAGTTTTATCCAACAAAATGGTGGAATTCCCTTGCCTTTAGGTATTACTCCCGATAATCCTGTAGCCTTGGAAAATGCCATTACTTCTGCCTTAAATAAAGCCGACTGGGTGATTTCTACTGGTGGGGTATCTGTGGGAGATTATGATTATGTGGATCAAATCTTGGAAAAATTGGGGGGGGAAATTCAAGTCAAAGGGGTGAAAATGAAGCCAGGCAAACCCTTAACCGTAGCGACTTTTGGCGAAGATAAATTATATTTTGGCATTCCGGGAAATCCTGTTTCCACCATGGTGACTTGTTGGCGCTTTTTACAGACAGCCATGGAAAAATTATCCGCCAGAACAAATTATAATTATCCTCTTATGATTCAAGCTATCACCCATAATCATTTGCGATCACAAGGTACAAGAGAAACTTATCTCTGGGGTAATGCGAACTGGATCAAAGGACATTATCAGTTTAACCTTGCCAAAGGTTCTCACAACTCAGGAAATTTAGTTAATTTACAACAAATTAATGCTTTAGCCATTATTCCCACCGGTACCAATTTAATTGAAATCGGCGATGATGTGCAAATAATGTTAGTTAACTATTGACAGTTGACAGTAAATAGCTAATTAATTGCTAATGGCTAATTGTTTATTATAGTTTTATGAATCAAATATATAGTGCTTTTACACTCTTTACCAGTTTATTAGTAGAAGCAATGCCTTTTCTTTTAATTGGGGTCTTGTTATCTAGTAGCCTGATATTTTTTATCGATGAAAATGTATTAATTACTAAACTTCCCAAAAATCCTTTTATCGGTGCAATTATCGGCAGTATTTTTGGCTTTTTTTTCCCCGTTTGTGAATGTGGAAATGTGCCTGTAGCTCGTAGATTTTTATTGAAAGGTTTACCCACTTCCGTCGCCATTTCATTCCTTTTAGCCGCACCAGCGGTTAATCCTGTAGTTTTATGGTCAACCTATGTTGCTTTTCGAGGACAACCTCACATCGTCTGGTTAAGAATTATTTTTTCCCTCGCCATTGCTATCACTATGGGGTGTATTTTTAGTTTTCAATCCGATCCTCGTCCTCTTCTCAAACCTTTATTAGCCAAGCGTTTAACGGTTTTAATGCAAACAAATGAAGCCGAAAAGTTAGCTCCTAAACAGACAAAAGTCAAAGAATATACTTTATTGCAATCAGGAAGTTTTATTTTGGGAGGAGAGGGTAAAACGATAAAAATGGATGAAGATTTGCTCAAAACTGCTGATAATCAAAATATGAAAGTTTCATGGTGGCAAAAATGGGATTTATTTATTAATAATGTACAAATTGAGTTACGAGAATTAGGGGGCATTTTAATTTTAGGTAGTGCCATCGCCGCTTTTATTCAAGTTTTTGTCCCTAGGGAAATAATCTTGAATTTAGGACAAGATACCATTTCTTCTATTCTCGCAATGATGATTTTAGCCGTCGTAGTTTCTATTTGTTCCACTGTCGATTCTTTCTTTGTTTTGTCTTTTGCCTCTACTTTTACCACAGGATCTTTAGTGGCTTTTTTAGTTTTTGGTCCTATGATTGATATTAAAGCAATTGGTTTAATGCTGTCTATTTTTAAGCCCAGAATGATTATTTATTTGACAGCCATCGTCGCTCAACTAACTTTTATTTTCACCTTATCCTATAGTTATTTTTTTTAGACATACCAAGTAATACAAGCAAATGAATAATTTTAAAAAAAAGGAATTATGGTTGAACATTTTTGATATAGTAGCATTTTTTTTATGGTCGTTATTACTGTTTAAATATTGGGTTACCGGAGAGTTAAATTTATTAATACATCCCAATTATTTTATCCTAGTATTAATTAGTAGTTTAGTTTTATTTCTATTCTTTATAGCCAAAATAATTCAATTATTTATCTATAGTAAAAAAAACTATAATCAAAACAATGCTACCAATAATCAACACTCTAATTTATTACCAAAAGGATGGGCTAGTAGTTTATTAACTTTCGTCGCAGTTTTAGGCTTAATAACTAAACCGATGGTATTGAGTAGTCAAACAGCTATACAAAGAGGAGTGGTTGATTCCTTGCCCCCTACGACACTACAAACTCAGTCTTTTTTCACCCAAACATCCCCAGAAAAGCGATCGCTGATAGAATGGGTAAGAGTCCTTAATGTTTATCCTGAACCAGATACCTATACAGGACAAAAAGCAAATATTACAGGATTTGTCGTACATTTGGACCAACTACCGAACAATTATATTTACTTATCCCGTTTTGTGCTCACTTGTTGTGCCGTCGATGCTTATCCTGTGGGTATCCTCGTCGAGTTACCAAAATCGAAAAGCAATTTTTCGGCTGATAGTTGGTTAGAAATACAAGGAATAATGAAAACCGAAACTCTACCTCTCCTTGATTCCTCTTCTCACAAGGAAAGAAAAGATAAACGTCAATTAGTGTTAAAAGCGACAGAAGTCAAAACTATTTCTACACCACGAAACCCTTATGCCTACTAATTTTTCTTGTTCCATGGTCAACTATTTAAGGCTTCTTGAAAAAAACCTCATAATCTTCCGAGAGGCCAAATCAATAACCTACAATATGCGGACGGAGAGACTCGAACTCTCACATCAATGATACTAGAACCTAAATCTAGCGCGTCTACCAATTCCGCCACGTCCGCTTAAGACCATTTACCATGGTAACAGTCTTAGGAAAATAATTCAACTCCATTGACTGGTTATTTGCCAGTAGTATTGTTAGTTACCAAAGCGCATCTGAACCAAAGCCTTTTGGGTTTTGCTATCAAGGGAATTAAATAGAAAGCGCCCGTGAGATTTCTGACGAGAGCGAAAATTTCGCTTTTCTTTGTTTTTTGTGGAATCAATTTCTTTAGCTAATCCTTGAGCTGACAGCCATTCTGCTCCGTATCCGACAACAGTGTGACGTTGTGCCTGATCTGAAGTGGCTACAATGATTCTTGTCTCAGTTTGCGGATTACGGCGAGGAAAAGAAGCACAAAATTTTTCAATATAGGTATCCGCCGTTTCAGAATAAGATGTATAGTGAACTGATAGGGTTTTACCATGTTTTTCTTCGTAGCTAGGAGTTTTTTGGTAATGAGCATCGAAGACTATTTTTGCGTTCAATTCTTTATAACCTGTATAGTTAACTAAACTCTCAATTAAAGAGTCCCTAGCGTGTTCTAAACCGTTTTTATCTCTGATTTTTTTTAGCCAGTACCATGTCCCAATTATGTTGTAGCCATCTACCAACAAGATAGCTTGAGAAGTAGTAGAAACCATTTCTTTGCATACGTATTTAACTAAGGGTGATTTTTATGATGTCATAATGGTAGATTTTAACAAAAATTTAAGATTTTCGGTGTGTTTATTACCGCAAATTTTCAAATAATTGTTGAGGATTTCCTTGACTCACCACTTGTCCTTGTTTTAATAAAAAATAGCCGTCAGCATAGTTCAACTCTTCTAAACGATGTGTCACCCATAAAGCCGTTATTCCCCTTTCCTTTACCAATTTTTGCACTAAGGCGACTAACTCTATCTGAGTATCTGGATCTAATAATGCCGTTGGTTCATCTAATAATAATACCTGACAATGACGGGCGATCGCTCCTGCAATGGCAATACGTTGTTTTTGTCCACCACTAAGGGCATAAATAGGGCGACGTTCTAACTCTCTTAGGTTAACTGCCGTCAGGGCCTCTTCTACTCTTAATTTTACTTGGGATAGGTTCAGTTTTTCCTCGACTAACCCAAAGGCAATATCGGCGGCCACAGTGGGCATTACTAATTGATGATCGGGGTTTTGAAACACAAATCCTAAAGGTGCGTCAGTTTTTGTGGTACCGCTATCGGGAGTAAGTAAGCCTGCTAACAATCTCAATAAAGTTGATTTCCCACAACCATTATTCCCCAATAACATCCAAAATTGTCCTTTTGGCACCTTAAGACAGCAAGTATTTAAGACGTTAGTTTGAGGATTCCAACCAAAATTTAAATCCTCGACGACGACGGCAAAATTAGAGTTAATCAAGAAAATTAATGGCTAATAGTTAATAGTTAATAGTTAATGAAAAATAAACATCTCCAATAAATAGTTAATTAAAGAAGTTTAATGGTTGTTAACTGTCAATTGTCAATGGTTAATGGTTAATTATCAATTTATTTATCGGTTAATGTGGCAAAAAATCCCGGAACTTTACTTCCAGCCATGACACCATCTTTCTGAGAAATCACAACCCCAGTAACTTGATCACTCAAAACAGCGATTTTTTTATCGGTCTGCTTATCGCAAGTTAATTCGATAACTTGCACATCATTACTTTTGATTGCTTCCAAGATACTTTGGTACATAGCTTGGGCTTCAGACTCTTCTTTTTTGTCAACGGATAAAGGAACGGGAATGTATCTAACTAACAAATCAATGGTAAACATAATTTTTGTTTGTACTTTAATTACTTTAAGTTACGAGAAAGGGAGATAAACTTAATCAATTTTAATATTTTTAAGCATTTTTTAACAATTTACTTGTTAAACATTGCAACTTTCCCATAAAATGTTAGTATAAGTTAACGTTAAGAAAAGTAAATTTTTCTCAGAAAATAGTCTTAACCTAAAATTAGGACAAGAGAAAACCTAAAAGTAACGTTTTAGTAATTATATTCATTTGGAGTTTATTTTATGACCATTGCAGTCGGACGTGCACCAGCAGAAAGAGGGTGGTTTGATGCCCTTGATGACTGGCTCAAAAGAGACCGCTTTGTATTCGTTGGTTGGTCTGGTATTCTTCTGTTTCCCTGTGCTTATTTAGCATTAGGAGGCTGGTTAACTGGTACGACCTTCGTTACCTCTTGGTACACTCACGGTTTAGCCAGTTCTTATTTAGAAGGTGCTAACTTCTTAACTGTGGCTGTATCTAGTCCCGCGGACGTTTTTGGACATTCCTTACTGTTTTTGTGGGGACCTGAAGCTCAAGGAAGTTTAACTCGCTGGTTTCAAATCGGTGGTTTATGGCCTTTCGTAGCCTTACACGGAGCTTTTGCTTTAATCGGCTTCATGTTACGCCAATTTGAGATTTCTCGTCTTGTGGGGATTCGTCCTTATAATGCTATCGCTTTCTCTGGTCCTATAGCCGTATTTGTTAGTGTGTTTTTAATGTATCCTTTAGGACAATCTAGCTGGTTTTTTGCTCCTTCTTTTGGAGTAGCAGGAATCTTCCGCTTTATCTTATTCTTACAAGGATTTCATAACTGGACACTCAACCCCTTCCACATGATGGGTGTTGCCGGAATTTTGGGTGGTGCATTGCTTTGTGCTATTCACGGTGCAACGGTAGAAAATACCTTATTCCAAGATGGTGAACAGGCAAACACTTTCCGTGCCTTTGAACCTACCCAAGCTGAAGAAACCTATTCTATGGTGACAGCAAACCGTTTCTGGTCTCAAATCTTCGGAATTGCATTCTCCAACAAACGTTGGTTACACTTCTTTATGTTGTTTGTACCCGTCACTGGATTGTGGATGAGTTCCATTGGGATTGTCGGTTTAGCCTTTAACCTCCGTGCTTATGACTTCGTCTCTCAAGAATTAAGAGCGGCGGAAGATCCAGAGTTTGAGACTTTTTATACCAAAAACATCCTCTTAAACGAAGGGTTGCGCGCATGGATGGCGCCTCAAGATCAACCCCATGAAAAATTCGTCTTCCCTGAAGAAGTATTACCTCGTGGTAACGCTCTCTAAATTTGAAGATAAGTTAACAATCATCTAAATTCCAAGCCCCGGAACCGGGGCTATTTTTTTTACTTGTGTAGAATAATTATTGTTAGCTATTTTTCAAGCCTTCATAGGCAATAGTTAAAAATTGGTCAGAATTTAAAAATCCTTTACCCCAAGTTTCGTCTAGGTCTGCTAAAGTTTTCGCTTTTATTAAATCATCTAAAGTCATATTTTTCTCTAAACCTTCTTTTACTCTCTGATTAACGGTTTTAAGCATTTCCTGAAAAGCCATTAATTCTTGACGATTAGATAATTTACCATGACCCGGAATAATTAAGGTTTGGTCATCGCATAAGGGTAAAATTTGATCAATTGCCGCAATCATACCTTGTACTGAACCACCTACACCATTATCAACAAAGGGATATATACCGTTAAAGAATAAATCTCCTGTATGGATGACATTTTGATCGCTAAAATGAATTACTATATCGCCATCGGTATGGGCTAGGGGAAGATGAAAAGCCTTGATTTGATTATCATTAAGATTAAAAGTCTCACTATCACTAAAGGTAATTTTCGGTAAAGCGTTATTAGAGAACGCAGGTATTTCCATTCCCAAAACCTTATAAGAATGGGGTACTTTCATTTGTTTAATTACGTTATCATGGGCAATAATCACGGTGCCACCATTGGCAAAGTTTTCATTTCCTCCCGTATGATCTAAGTGATAATGGGTATTGACTAAATAACGGATAGGTTGATCACTAATTTTACCAATGGCAGAGTTAATTTTTGCAGATAATGGTGCAAATTGACTGTCAATGATTATAACTCCATCTTTGCCGACAGAAACTCCTATATTTCCGCCTTCCCCTTCTAACATATAAAGATTAGCTTTAATGGGAATGGTTTTGATTTCTACTTTCTCGAAGTCTTGTTGGGCAATGATTTGTTCTTTTATGGGACTAAACGTAACATCATTGTTATTGAGTAGGGTTTCCTTAGCTAAGATATTTTGCCCCCATAATAATAAAACAATCAAGCTAAAAATTACCAAAAAGAAATTAAACTGGGTTTTTTTTCTCCACATAAATAGCACATTGAATAACTGAAATGACACTTCATTATACCTTCAGTTTTATTCTAATCCACCACTGGTAAATAAAAAGATATATGTGAATATTCTGGTATTTATTCTCCACTGGCAAAATATATCTCGACTCCGTGTCAAAAAAGACAAAATATCCCCAGCTAAATTTGCTGATACTGATATTTTGAGATGAAAAAAGTAATCAAAAAAATAACCCTTTTTCCCTGATATAATTCCCAACCTCAAACTCATTAGACTGTCCCTTAACTTATACTAGAAAGGTTAGGCAAAATTTGATGATTATTTTTATCTAAAACTATGACCGAGAAAAAACGTCTTTATAATATTACTACCTTTGGCTGTCAGATGAATAAGGCAGATTCTGAGCGCATGGCGGGTATTTTAGAAAATATGGGTTTTGAATGTACTGAAGATCCAAATAATGCTAACGTTATTGTGTATAATACCTGTACCATCCGAGATAATGCTGAGCAAAAAGTTTATTCTTATCTGGGCAGACAAGCAAAACGGAAACATATTGAAGCAGATTTGACTTTAGTGGTTGCTGGATGTGTTGCCCAACAGGAAGGAGAAAAATTATTAAGACGTGTACCTGAGTTAGACTTGGTTATGGGACCACAACATGCTAATCGTTTAGATAGTTTATTAGAACAGGTTTTTGCTGGTAACCAGATTGTAGCAACTGATCCTATACATATTTATGAGGATATTACTAAGCCTCGTCGTGAAAGTGAGATTTCCGCATGGGTAAATGTTATTTATGGTTGCAATGAAAGATGTAGTTATTGCGTTGTGCCGAATGTTAGGGGTGTAGAACAATCTCGGACTCCTGAATCCATTAAAGCGGAAATTGAAGACATTGCCCGTCAAGGTTATAAGGAGGTAACGTTATTAGGTCAAAATATTGATGCTTATGGCCGTGATTTACCCGGCACGACGGAAACAGGGCGAAACTTATACACTTTCACAGATTTACTTTACTATATTCATGACGTGGAGGGTATTGAGCGCATCCGTTTTGCAACCTCTCACCCCCGTTATTTTACCGAACGTTTAATTAAGGCTTGTCATGAGTTACCGAAAGTGTGCGAACATTTCCATATCCCCTTCCAGTCTGGGGATAATGACATTCTCAAAGCCATGAAACGGGGTTACACCCATGAGCGTTATCGGGATATTATCACTAAAATTCGTCATTATATGCCCCATGCGTCCATTAGTGCCGATGCTATTGTTGGTTTTCCAGGGGAAACAGAAGCACAATTCCAGAATACTTTAACCTTGGTCAATGATATTGGTTTTGATCAACTAAATACGGCGGCTTATTCCCCTCGTCCAAATACTCCAGCCGCAGTGTGGGAGAATCAACTCAGTGAAGAAGAAAAAGGCGATCGCCTTCAACAGTTAAATCATTTAGTATCGATAAAAGCTGCACAAAGATCTCAAAGATACTTAAATCGAGTAGAAAAAGTATTAGTAGAAGATGTTAACCCTAAAAATAACACCCAAGTCATGGGTAGAACTGACGGTAACAGATTAACTTTTTTTTCGGGAAATATACAAGAGTTAAAGGGAAAAATTATCCCTGTAAAAATAACGGAAGTTCGTCCTTTTAGTTTAACTGGTGAGGCTTTATATTTAGTTGTAGCATAAGTAATTGTATGTTCTACAAATATTCTCTCTTACTCGCCAGAATTAATACACAGCCAACACAACCATCCATTGTATATTAACTATTATTTTTTTTATGAATCTTGATGTTATTTCCATTGCTCCCGAAAATGAGCAAAAACCCGAATTTTCATTCGTGTTGTTGCATGGTTGGGGAGCTAATTATCATGATTTGACCGCCCTTACTTCCATGTTAAATTTACCCTCTTGTTTATATTTGTTTCCCAATGCTCCTTTTGCACATTATCAAGTCCCCGGTGGCAGGGCGTGGTACGCTTTAGAAAATCAGAATGAAGGAATAGAAGCCAGTTTGGATCAGTTTTACCAATGGTTGTTATCCCTAGAAGATATAACAGAAATACCTTTATCGAAAACCATCGTTGGGGGATTTTCTCAGGGAGGAGCGATGAGTTTAGATGTAGGATTACAGTTACCTGTTGCTGGGGTCGTTAGCATGAGCGGTTACCTACATTTTGAACCCACCCCTGACAGAAATCCGTTTCCCCCTACGTTAATTTGTCATGGAAAACTTGATCCTGTTGTCCCTATTCATACCGCCCAAGAGGCAAAACGAAAATTAGAAGGTGTAGGGGTTTGTGTAGAATACAAAGAATTTGACATCGCCCATGAAATTATCCCCGCCGAAATGCACTTAGTCAGGGATTTTGTTTTGAAATCGATTAAATAGACCTATTGCAAAACTAAAATTAAAATCAATATGAAATACTCACTGAACTTTATGGTTTGGATGATAATATAAGACGAATAAGACTGATTAGTTTATCTGATGGGGTAGGATAGGATAGAAATGAAGAAGGGTGCGGCTCTTCTGAAGTAAAAAGGTTAAATGGCTAACAATTTTTTGTTTCACGACCAAATTTATTTAACAATATTCAAGAATAATTTGTTTTTGATGGTTGCGTAAAAGCTGTACTAAATCTTCTATTAAACTACGACGAATAGATATATTTTTTGGTAACAAAGGATTTTGATAAAATTCATTAATTTGTTGTCCAACTAAGAAATAAATTGAGTCAGCTTCTAAAATTTCTCTAGCTAATAATACCGCCCCATTTTTGATAGTAGGTAATCTAGTAATATCAAATTTACATTTAATTAATACTTCTTTTGCTTTAGAAATAGTTAAAATTCCCTCGGTAACTAAATCAATTTCTTTCAGTTTACCAATGGGTGGCAATTCTTTACTCATCGTCATAATATCCATTTCGATGGTTTCTCCCATATAATTGGCGACAATATTACCAGTGGTGCCTCCACAAATAATTTTTCTGCCGGGAAAACTCAATAATTGTTCCGCATATTCTTCATCTCTGGTAACATCTAATGGAGGTCCTGTAAAAATCATCAACGGTTTAGGTTTACGAATATATACCCCGACAAAAGTGGCATCGTCGCCAATATGATCACAGTATAATTTTTTAGTTTCATTAATAATTTGCTCAATAATATAACGAGAATTAGTGGCTTTATTGCGAAAAATATTTTCCATAAATTTAGCAATATTTTCCCAACCCCAACCAAAATTCATGGTATTTCCTAAACCGGCATAGAGAATTCCATCACTCGCCGCCCCTAAAAAATCGCCTCTTTCTAAGAGGCCTTGACAGGAGTTAATTTTTTTGTTTAATATTTGTTCAGTTTGATGTTGCAAGGGTACAATAATCCCCCTTTTTAGAAGAAAAATAGGAGGATTATCAAAGTTAATTACATGAAATTTATTGGTAATGTGATCAAGGCTAATAATAGTAAAAGTTGCATAGGCAATATTTCTTACTTGACAAATGGGTAAGGTGCCAACAATGGTTTCGATGACTTCTTTGAGGGGCAAATCTGCATCGAGCATCGTAATTAGTATTTCGGTGGTTAAAGTGGCTAAAATACTAGCTTTAACACCGCTTCCTAAGCCATCTGAAAGTACGATGGTACTTTTTGTTTCCGTTTTAGTAAATTTTACTTGATCACCACATAATTCTTCATTTTGTTTATTTAAACTATAATAATAAATATCGAAAAAATTATCTTCTATCATAAGTTTAGTTACATAAACAATAAAAAATTAACAATAAATAAGAGACTAAATAGTTATTTGTTAAAAAGTTCTAACAGTTTAAATAAAGTAACTTTAGTTTCTGCGGTGGTTTCTCCTAATAATCCTGCTATTTCTTGGGCAACTTTCATTTGATTATGGACAACTTTATTCACTTTATTGATCATTTCTTCCTGCATTTCTTTTAATTCTTTCTGTTGCCGTATTTCAGCGGTTATATCCGTCATAATGCACAAAATAAAATTTTCTTCTTGAATAGGAAAAATAAATTCTTTAACAATAATATTATGTTTTAAATATTCTGTCTCTCTATTTTTTATTACCTGATTTTTTTCCCATGCCTCTTTTATATGCTCAATATTTCCTAATATATCGATGGCCAATTGACCAATTATCTCAGTATTTTCTATTTTAAATAGTTGACAAAAAGATGGATTTACTAATTTAATTATTAATTCAGAATCTGTGGCAATTAAGGCGTTAGGGTCATATTCCCATAATAATTGATAAAGATGATTTTGGCTACTTTCCAACATATTTAATTATTAAATTTTTATTATCTATTTTTATTTTTTAATCATGGGTAATATTTCTTTCACAAATTTATCTTCTAAATTCTGAGGACTGATGCCAACAAAGTGTTTATCCCTAAATTTCATCACAATTCCTGAGCTACAACTTTCTAAACAAAATGATCCCTTTAATTCAATTTTACTGTTAAGATTATGTTTCTTAATCAAAGATTGTAGCTTAGGTAAAACTTCATAAACCCCCAGTTGATGACAGGCCGAACCCATACATAAATATAAGTTTTCTTTGATCATAATTTTGACTCCTATATAAGTTTCGCAGTAAAAGCTTGAGGCTTTTTTTGCCCTCAAGAGTTCACTACAAACCTGATTATTTGTCAATTAATTTTTATAAATTTCCTTGATAATTTTCCCCTCACAATCCACTAATTCGATGTGTAATGGCATTTGTCCGATGGCATGAGTGGAACAACTCAAACAGGGATCAAATGCTCTAATTCCCGCCTCTACACGGTTTAACATAGCTTCGGAAATGTCCGTACTGTTAATATAGTGTTTAGCGATTTGGGTGACGGTTTTATTCATGGCAAGGTTATTGTGTCCAGTGGCAATAATTAGGTTTACCTTTTTGATTAAGCCATTGTCATCCACTTGGTAGTGGTGAAACAGTGTGCCTCTGGGTGCTTCACTTACCCCAATGCCTTCTAAATAGTTGATTCCTGCCTCCGCACGTACTCTGGTTGACAAAATGTCAGCATCGTTTATCAAGTTCTCGATCGCCTCTAAACAAGCGACAATTTCAACTAGTCGAGCGTAATGATAGAAGAATGAAGAAGTAGCTATACGCCCTCCTGCCCGATGGCGAAATTCCCATAATTCTTGATCTGCTTGGGGTGTACCGATGCGATCGCAGACATTTAAGCGTGCCAAAGGACCAACTCGATAAATACCATCAGGATAGCCCAAAGGACTATAGTAGGGGAATTTGAGATACGACCAATTTTCTACCGCTTCCCCCAAAAAGTCGTTGTAATTATCTTCACTCAAGCCATCAGCGACGATGTTACCCTGACTATCAACGAAACGCAAATGTCCCCCATAATGTTCCCAATTACCATTCGGGGCAACCAAACTCATAAACAAAGAATCAAAGTTGCCAAATACGTTGATTTCCGTGGTTAATTCCCTATCTAAGAGCCTTTTAAAGAGATTTAAGGCTAATTCTGTGGTTTGCTTAGCTTCCGGCAGATTATCCTCAATCCATTGACGATTTTCCGGAGTAAGCGGCGATCGCACTCCCCCGGGGACTGCCCATGCCGCATGAATTTTTCTTGCTCCGAGTAATTCAATGATATTTTGTCCAAAAGCGCGTAAACGAATCCCTGCCCGTGCTAAGTCGGGATCAGCCGCCATCAAACCAAAAACGTTACGGGTAGAAGGATTAGAGTCCCAACCCAAGAGAAAATCAGGGCTACTAAGGTGAAAAAAAGAAAGAGCGTGAGACTGAGTTAATTGTGCTAAATTCATTAACCGTCGTAACTTTTCTCCTGCGGGAGGAATTTTTACTCCTAAAATTTTGTCCCCAGTTTTCGCAGAAGCGAGTAAATGGCTGACAGGACAAATTCCACAAATTCGGGCGGTAATTCCCGCCATTTCAAACATTGGTCTTCCTTCACAAAATTTTTCAAAACCCCGAAATTCTACCACATGAAAACGAGCATCATTTACTTGTCCATTGTCGTCTAAATAAATGGATATTTTAGCGTGTCCTTCGATGCGGGTAACGGGATCAATGATAATAGTTTTTGACATATTTTTTTACCTATTCTAACAATTTTAAAACTTCAGAAACTCTTGTTTGTAAAGCTCCTATTTTATATATTCTTTAATCAGATTTCTAAAGGCTTTTAACGTTTTATTTCTTCCTTCTATTTTACACTTATAAAGATATTCAGGAATTAATTTTTTAATGGGAATATTTGGAAAAATAGGACTAAATTCTTGTTGAATATATTGCCCATTGTCCAAAATATTTATTTGTAAATTGTTCTGTTCAAAACGCCATAATTCAAGAACTCCTAAAGCTAAATAAATATTAGGATAAGTACGAGAAGTTAGGTCAATTTCTAAGGCTAAATCAGGAGGAGGATCGATACTTAAATCTATCCTTTTTTTACCTCTAATTTTAGCTTCATTTTGAATGTAAAAACAGTTATCGGGTTCTAGTCCTTTTTGCAATAATTCGCTTTTAAAAGTAGTGGAACCCAAACTCCAAAATTCTATATCAAGTTCTTCTAATAAAATTTCTAAAATATTAGTAATTAAAACTTTATCGCTCTCGTGTTCTGGTAATGGACTCATAATTTCTAAAGTTTGATCGTAATAAGCGATTTTACTATTGCGATGTTCTCCTAATTCTAATAAAATTTCCTCAAACTGTTGCCAATTGACATCATTAATAACAAGAGTTTGTCCTTCTAAAACATTAATTTTTTCTAGGGCTAAAAGCATTTTTATCTCCTTATTATTAGTATTTAAAATAATCCTTATTTTTTTTACAAATATCTTAATTATGGTAAGTGATCAAGGCTCTTATTCAGTTTTTAAGAGGCTTGAAGAACATAAAAAGTATATCCATAGAAATCACTATATTTTTTAAATAAATTCATTTCTGACTCAAATTCACTAATGACTAATTGATTCATAGGATCAGTGTTCGAATTAAATTTTTCTATATTTATTTTTAAGGGATTATAGTAATTTTTCCACCAAGAATGACTAGACAATCGATAAGTGTTAAGAACTTTAAAATTGGCAGTTTCGGCAAAAGAGATATTTTGTTCCTCCGTAGCTATTTTCGGATATATCGAGTGCCAATATTCAAAAAGTTTGTCGGGAATATCTTGAACAAACCAGCTAATCTCGGAAATGACTGCCTTGCCACCTTCCTTTAAAAATGGTCGCCAAAGATGTAAAGCCTTTTCAAACCCTATATTATATACTGCCCCTTCAGACCAAAATAAATCAAAAGAATTAGGCAACCAGCCTAACTTTGCCATATCTCCTTGAATAGGAGTAATCAAATGATCTAGGTTCAATATTTTAGCTCGATTTGTAAGCTCTTTCAGAAAGGAATCAGATATATCTAAGGCGATGACTGGACTATGAAAAAACTGAGCTAGTAATATGGATGCACTTCCACTTCCACATCCTAGATCAGCTATTTTTGGTTGAACTGGTAAATTTAAACTATTCAGTATTTGATGAGATAAGTTATCATCCCCAGGTCCTTGACGCTTTAAACCCCGATGTAAGGAAATAAGAGTTGTAATATATTCTGTGGAATTTTCCATATCATAATTCAGGTTGATTTCTATTTCTAATCATGGTCTTTGATGTTAACCAAATTTGATCATTTCTCGCCCTTCCATGACTGGTCTTTCTCCTTTTAACAGAGGTGCGATGGCATCTTTGATTCTTTGGGCGGAAGGAGGGCAACCCGGCAAGAATAAATCCACATCTATCAGGTGATGAATGGGCTGTACTTTTTCCAATAATTCCGGTACAATGTCGGAGTCTTTTGGTATTTGTCCCGAATCATCGCTTAACTCTAAATAGCAACGTTTTAAAACTGGATCTGTACCGTTTAACATATTGCGCATAGCTGGCACATTGGCAGTTACAGCACAATCCCCGAAGGAAATTAAAAATTTAGTGCGTTGTCTTACTTTCAATAGTAATTTTAAATTTTCCTCATTGGCGATGGCACCTTCCACGAGACAGATATCAACATTGTCGGGATACTCTTTGATGTCACTAGCAACAGGACTATAAACTACATCCACCGCCTCGGCAACATCGAATAAAAACTCATCTAGATCCAGGAATGACATATGACAACCCGAACAACCAGCCAACCACACCGTTGCAAATCTTATCTTGTCCATTGATGTTTCTCCCGTGCTCTATTCAAAAATTCAATTTCATCACGATCTTTTTCCGTTTCCGCTACGGTATCACCTTTACGGAAAATACTACCCGTAGGACAAGCATCCACACATTTACCGCAGGAAGTACAAGCGGATACCTCTCCCCAAGGCTGATTCAAACCACTAATGATTTTCGCCGCTGCCCCTCGAAATGCCACATTCCAAACATGGGCAGATTCAATTTCAGCACAGACTCGAACGCATCTAGTACAGAGGATACAGCGATTATGATCAATGCCAAATTGCGGATGAGATAAATCAACATCCCTTTGGGGGTAACGATAATTAAACCTTGTATGATCCATCCCCACTTCAATTGCTATATCTTGCAGTTGACAATTATTGTTAGCAACACATACCGCACAAACATGATTACCTTCAGCAAAAAGCAATTCTATAATCATTTTGCGATATTCTTGTAACTGCTCTGTTCGAGTAATAACTTCCATCCCTTCTTGGGCCTCAGTCACGCAACTCGATACAAGATTAGAATTACCTTTAATTTCCACTAAACACATACGACAAGCTCCCACATTGGAAACCCCTTGAAAATGGCAGAGAGTGGGAATCCTTATCCCCGCTTCTTGGGCGGCTTTTAATATTGATGTACCAGATTCTACCGCTACGTCAATACCATCAATTTTTAATGTATTCACGGACATGGTTTTAACAGTTGATAGTTGACAGTTGATAATGTATAACTTAAAAGTAGAGGGCTAACATTTAAATGACCGAAGGAAAATTGAGCTTTAGCTGTGTTAGCTGTTTGTGGTGGAGACTTTAACATTATTGTATTAAGCATTTTTTGCACATTTATCTACCTTTATTACCAGGAAAATAATCCCTCAAATAGTTAATATTGTCTTTCACTCTTTCTCATTTTAAATTAATAATCTTAGGGGAAATCACAAAGTTAACATATAATAATAATTAGTTACTTTAATTCACATTAAAATCTTTAGAGGCCCTTATACCATAGGAATTCTCAAAGTATAAAAAATCTCAAAAATAATTTTATTATCCCTTATCAATTCGGTTAAGCTGAAAAACTTGATCAAATGAGGAGTCTTGATCAAATGAGGAGTGTGGGATTTTTCTTCCCCCTCTTCCCCATCTTCCCCATCTTCCAAGTCTCACCTTCGCCCAAATATTAAAAACCTACACCCGAAAGCTTCCCCCTCTTCCCTATCCTTGTCACAACACATAATTATTCAAATCCCTCGCAGTATTGGGGGAATAACTTAAAAGCTACAATCCGAAGTGCGAGATATGGATTGAGGACTGACCGCCCAGCTTCTCTCGCTTATTTGACAGATTATCGAGGAACACTTAATATTTTTGCGATCGCCATAAGGTCTTATAACCCTTTCAGGTTCTTGACTCTGAACGATCGCACCCCGGCACAGCTAAAGCCTGAGGACCCTTCTAAAAGAACAAAACGTGATTATTGTAATTACAAAGAGATTGTTCACCCCAGACCGACGAGTTAAACAAAGAGATGTATTATTTATTTGTACCTGAGCCGATTAGGCGGAAACTTTCTTAACTTGCCAGCCCGTCTGTGGGCCAATTTTTCCTGCTTTAATAAATATCCAGCTACCTCTGTGGTAAGAAGTCTCCTCGTGATGACATTGGGGTTTAATACCGATTAAATGTTCTATTTCATCAGTGGTTAAGATCCAGTTGGCCGTCTCGGCTTTTTCGAGAATATCCATATACCATAAAGGGTTTGATACTTGCAGTCGCGAAGCTAAGGTGGTTTCTAACTTGGCTAAAGAATCGGCGATCTTCTCCAGCTGTTCTGCCAGTTGTACCTCCCTCGAAGTTTTCGGTTCGGAAGATGGGCTTACGGGTTCTTCCACCGCTGGTATTTCATTTTCGGTTGGTTGGGTTTCTATTTCTGTTTTTGTTTCTGTTTCCGTTTTTGTTTCTGATGGATGTGTTGGTGGAGAATTCTCCTCTAACCAAGGATCGGCAGCCACCTCTTTTTTTAGAGTCGGTTGAAATTCATGGTTTTTAAGCCAAGTGCTGTTTAACTCTGTAGCCAAATTATTTAACAAATTAGCTTTTTCTTGATCTCCTTCGGCTGCGATCTGACTAGCGACTTGTTTCATGATCTTGACTAATTCTGGACCGATTAACTCCTGATGGGCTGCCAAAATTTCCTCTTCAGAACCTTTGGGAGAACTGAGTAAGGCTTCGATAAGTTCCAGATAGGCTTTGGTTTTATCGTTATTATTTTTGGGAGTGGGAACATTCTCTGTCAAAATATGATGCAGTTTCCCTGCCCAGTTGTGCAAATACTTAGCTGCTTTGATTTGACCTTCTATGGCTAAATGACTGGCGACTTGTTCCATCACTTCTACTAGTTCAGGATTAACCAATTCTTCATTCTGTCTTAGCAGTATCCATTCTTCTCCTCTGGGACAACTCAAAAGTCCTTGAATTAAATCGAGATAAGCTTTGAGGGTTTGTTGGTTCATTAGTTTAAATACTTTTACAATACTAATATTGTTATTATCTCTTGATGGGGTGAAATAGCAATCCTCAATGATTCATAATCAATGTTCAAAAGTGCGATTTTTTTGTTTTCATAAGTGAATTTTATCCTTTTTTTCCCTTATATGCTTTGACGGTTAAAGATCGAAACTCGATACCTTTAATGACTTGCCAAGGTTCGCTTTGTCGGGCTACTATTTCGACGGCATTAAATTCGGCATTTTCAAACATTTTAATAAATAAATCTTCCCTAAATGCTCCTGCTATACAACCACTCCATAATTCGGGATCATTAATTATTTCTGGAGGTAAATCTTGATCACATACTATATCAGAAATAACGGCCTTCCCCCCCCATTTTAACACTCGATAAATTTCACGAAAAAGTTGTTCTTTATCTTCAGGTTTTACTAAGTTTAAAACACAATTAGAGACCACTACATCAATGGAATCATCTTTGATGAGGGTTTCTTCTTTACGGAGGCGATCGCATTCTATTTCAAAGGTGCGTAATTGTTGTAAGCTATCAATAGGGTTGTTTTTTAACAAGGATTCAACCTTGTCTAAAGGCAATTTTAAATCTTGAATTTTACCCTTAACAAATTTAGTGTTACTATAACCTAATTTATCACCAATTTGTTGTTGATATTTACGGGATAAATTGAGCATGTTATCATTAAAATCAATACCGATAACTTGACCATTTTTGCCGACTTTCTGAGCCATAATATAACAATTTTTTCCTACCCCTGATCCTAAATCGACCACAATTTCTCCTTCGTTAACGTATGAAGTAGGATCACCGCAACCATAATCTTTTGCTATAATTTCATCGGGAATAATTTGCAAAAATTTAGGATCATATTCTGTAGGACAACATAAACTAGGTTGATGTTCTTTTGCCCCATTGTCGTATCTGCTAATAACGGATTTTTCAATATCGTAACTCATTTTAATTTTGTCCTTAAATAGTTCTTAATAATTAATCTAAACTTATTATTAATCGTCTATCGTTTATTAAAGCTAGTTTACCTGAAATTTAGCTGAAGATACGCTGAAACTAATAATGATGATGATTGATCCACCACAAAGGGCTAAAATAATTAACATCAAGTCAAGAAATGTAACGTCTATGGATGAAATTCCAGTCGCTTTAAGGGAAGCTAACAAAACTGTTAAATCAAATTCGATCTCCACAAGCAGGGTTAATATTGCTGTTATCGGCACTCTCGTGGGGTTGTTGGCATTGATTTTATTCTTGTTTAGCCGTAATCCCCAATCACCACAGGTTAATGTTCCTTCTCCTGCGGAAACCGTTAATAATACTGCTTCCGTTATTTCTGATAAATTTGCCGAAGAATCGAATAACCAGGAAAAAATACCCGATAATATTTTAGGACATTTAGTTTATGAGGAAGCCCCTCAAATGGAGTTAAAAGCTGTCACCCGCGATGGAGGAATTAAATTAAGACAAAAAGCCGCCGATAAATTTTTACAAATGCAGAAAGACGCAAGGGCACAAGGTGTCATCCTAGCACCGATTTCGGGGTTTCGATCAATTAAAGATCAAGAATACCTTTTTTTTCAGATAAAAGAACAACGAAAACAACCCACCTCAAAAAGGGCAGAAGTGAGTGCACCTCCGGGTTATAGTGAACATCATACAGGTTATGCCATCGATATTGGTGATGGTAACGCCCCTGCAACTAACTTAAATACTAGTTTTGAAAAGACATCCGCTTACAAATGGTTAAGTCAAAATGCGCCAAAATACAGTTTTGAGTTATCTTTTACCCCCGATAATTTACAGGGTATCATTTATGAGCCTTGGCATTGGCGTTTTGTGGGGGATACCCATAGTTTAGAGACTTTTTACAAAGCTCGTCAACTTACTACTAAGTTACGGTAGTCCTGTGGCAATACTGCGAGGGTTTTGGAAAATATCAATGTGGTCGAGGGTAGGGCAGAAGGCAGTCCCCATGAAAAAAAAATTTTCACCCCACATCCCGCACGTCAAACTGTATAAATTCAGATTACGAGGTTAGAGGTTGAACCCCACTTTTCGCACTTCGCTTTGCAATATTACAATATTAAAAGTATCAAAAATTTTGATAACTTTAGGAAAAAGTGGATAACATGATTAATAGACAATGGTGGGTAGACAAATGGCTAGAATTACTAGATTCTTACCGTTTTAAAAAAAGATTAGAAAGAGCACGGAATTATTCGAGAGAAGGTAATGTTTTAAATATCGAGTTTAAACAATCCCAGTTAGTGGCGGAAGTCCAAGGCACAGAAGAAAAGCCTTATAAAGTGACATTAGGGTTAGATGCTTTTTCTGATGAAGATTGGGGATATGTGATTATAAGTATGTCCGAAAAGTCAATTTTGGCGGCACAATTATTAGTAGGAGAAATGCCTTCAGAAATAGAACAAGTTTTCATCAAAAATGGCTTAAGTTTATTCCCCTTTAATTTAACTGATGTCAAATCTCGTTGCACTTGCCCTGACAAGGCTAACCCTTGTAAACATATTGGTGCAGTTTATTATCAATTAGCCGATCGTTTTAGTGAAGACCCTTTTATCATATTTCAGTTAAGGGGTAGAAGTAAAGAGCAAATTTTAGAAGCGTTACGGGTTTCTCGTAGTCAGCAGCTATCGGGTAAAACTTTGCAGCCGGAAATGTTGGGTAAAATTAAGTCAATTCCCAAGCGTAAACACCATACTAATAGAACTGCCGCACCTTTAACCATCGATAATTTTTGGGAATATGAGGAAGCTTTAGATTCTTCTCTGGCGGTAATTGTGCCACCAACGGAAAATAAAAATATCCTTGATGTATTGGGTGATATTCCTTTATCCTATAATGATTCCCAGGCGGTTATGCAATATTTAGCCCAGGTTTATCATACTGTCCCATCTAAGGCTATGGCGATCGCCTTAAATAATTAGCATAGTCCCTGGTATCTGGCACATCTGGTGGCGTTGTGGCATTTATTCTGCCAGTCTTTAACCCCGAAAATGTAACCGTAAAACTATTGAATGGAAGAACATGATACCAATTCAATTACAATTGCGCTCTTATTATGACCTGGACGATCGAGAAGTCATAGAATATTGTGGTAGCGATGCAGAAGTAGGCTTAACCGCAGAAGAAGTCGCCAGTCGCTATGAAAAGTATGGCTGGAATGAACTAAAATTCAAGCCTGGAAAATCAGCCTGGTTGAGATTTCTCTTGCAATTTCATCAGCCGCTTCTCTATATTCTGCTGCTTGCGGGGACTGTTAAGGCACTCCTGGGTTCATGGACAAATTCAGCAGTAATTTGGGGCGTTACTTTTATCAATGCCATTATTGGCTATGTTCAGGAAGCTAAGGCGGAAAATGCGATCGCGTCCCTTGCCAAAGCGGTAACGACAGAAACAACCGTGCTGCGTGAGGGACAAACCCTACGGATTCCCTCGCGGGATTTGGTGGTGGGAGATGTAGTCTTACTGGCATCGGGAGATAAAGTTCCAGCGGATCTGAGGCTGCTGAAGGTTCGCAATTTGCAGGTAGATGAGTCTGCCCTGACGGGGGAATCTGTGCCCGTCGATAAATCTGTCGAACCTTTACCACTGGACACCCCACTAGCAGAACGGACCAACATGGCCTTCGCAGGAAGTTTCATCACTTTTGGGCAGGGGAAGGGCATCGTAGTTGCCATCGCCAATGCCACGGAAGTTGGGCAGATTTCTCAGTCCATGGAAAGTCGAGTCAGCCTCAGTACACCGCTGACCCGTAAGTTCGCCAAGTTTAGCCGCACCCTACTCTACGGAATTTTGACCCTGGCAACTCTAACTTTCGCCATCGGGCTGGGGCAGGGAGAGTCCTGGCTTTATATGTTTGAAGCCGCTGTTGCCCTAGCTGTTAGTGCCATTCCTGAAGGGCTGCCAGCAGTGGTCACCATTACCTTGGCCATTGGCGTTAACCGCATGGCCGAGCGTCATGCCATTATTCGCAAGCTGCCGGCGGTGGAGGCCTTGGGAAGCGCGACGGTCATTTGTTCCGACAAAACGGGAACGCTCACGGAAAATCAAATGACGGTACAAGCTATTTACGCTGGGGGGCAATACTATACCGTCAGCGGTAGCGGCTATAGTCCCAAAGGAGAACTGAGTCTGACGACCAATGGCAACCCCAGTGAGCCATTCCAGGATGGGTTGCCGCCAGGTTTAGAAGACTGTCTGGTGTCTGGGTTACTGTGTAATGATTCTCAACTAAAACAAGAGGGGGAAGGTTGGGCGGTTGTTGGCGATCCGACGGAAGGGGCGCTGATTACAGCCGCCGCAAAAGCAGGTCTGAGTCAATCAGGGCTATTAGCCTCAAGACCTCGACTAGATGCAATTCCCTTTGAATCCCAGTACCAATATATGGCAACCTTGCATGATGGAACTCCCCGTACGATCTATATCAAAGGAGCATTGGAGGCACTGATAAATCGTTGCTCTCGGATGATAGATCGGAATGGACAGACTATTACTATTACCCTCCACCCAGAACAGATTGAGCAAGTTGTCGAAAAAATGGCAGAACAAGGGTTACGGGTGCTAGCCTTTGCCAAAAAGGAAGTACACGCCCATCAGCATTCGGTCGAACACGAGGATATCGAAACGGGTTTGGTCTTTCTGGGATTGCAAGGGATGATTGACCCGCCCCGACCCGAGGCGATCGCCGCCGTCCATGCCTGTCAGTCTGCCGGAATTCAGGTGAAGATGATCACCGGGGATCATATTGCTACAGCACAGGCGATCGCGCAACGCATGGGCATTCAAACAGCAGGAAAGGTTTTAGGTTTTGAAGGGCAACAATTATCCCAAATGGACGATCGCCAAATTGCTCAAGCGGTTGAAGCGGGATCGGTGTTTGCCAGAGTCGCTCCTGCCCAGAAGCTGCAACTGGTAGAAGCACTTCAGTCTAAGGGAGAAATTGTCGCCATGACGGGGGATGGCGTGAATGATGCACCCGCTCTCAAACAAGCCGACATCGGCATTGCGATGGGGAAAGGAGGAACGGAAGTCGCACGGGAATCCGCGGATATGCTGCTCACCGATGATAACTTTGCCTCCATCGAAGCGGCGGTTGAAGAAGGGCGTACCGTCTATCAAAACTTGCGCAAAGCGATCGCCTTTCTCTTACCCGTCAATGGTGGTGAATCCATGACTATCTTGATTAGTGCCTTTCTCGCACGAGATTTGCCCATTCTTGCCTTACAAGTGCTCTGGCTCAACATGATCAACTCGCTAACCATGACGGTTCCTCTTGCTTTTGAACCAAAATCTAATGGAACGATGCAACAGCCGCCGCGTAACCCCAATGAACCGTTGCTCACCCCAAAATTATTACGTCGAATTTTGGCAGTTTCCCTGTTTAACTGGATTCTGATTTTCGGTATTTTTGAATGGGCTGAATCAACAACGGGAGATATTGCCGTAGCACGTACGATGGCAATTCAAGCCCTTGTTGCTGCTCGCATTATCTACCTTCTGAGTATCAGTCAATTGGGGATTAGTTTGTTCAACTATATGCGTCGTCAGTCAAAATGTATCACCAATGCACCAATCCTGATTGGTGGTATCATCGCTTCAATCGTATTACAGGTTTTGTTTAGCCAATGGGGGGTGATGAATACCCTATTTCAAACAGCCCCGCTAACCCGGAATCAGTGGCTAATCTGTTTACTCCCAATGCTGCCCATGGTGCCGATGGCCATCTTCGTCAACCGAATTGACCCACCGCCAGCAAAAGCTGTAGGTAATCGTTAATGTAGCCAAAAACGGCATAGTTGGGGCAATTTATTTCTACTACTCTGACAACTTTGTTTTGAAGGATAAACAGAAGATTAAAAACTCAAACAAAAAATCTTCTCTGCCAACTCCCACCGCCCTTCTCCCCTGCTACCACAACCCCTAATTTCAAAATTGTTCAAGCACTAGGTGCTTTATGATAGAAAAATGCAAAATCTTACTCTAACCCGACCCGACGACTGGCATCTGCATCTACGAGACGGCGAGGCACTCAAAGCAGTTCTGCCACATACCGTACATCAGTTTGCCCGCGCCATCATCATGCCGAATTTAAAGCCTCCAATACGCTCAGTAGCTGATGCTGCTGCCTATCGCGATCGCATTATCGCAGCAATTCCTACTGACAAACAGTTTGAGCCACTGATGACACTCTATCTCACCGATAACACCAGCCCCGAAGAAATTATCGCAGCTAAAGCATCCCAGTTTGTCAAAGGGGTAAAGTACTATCCAGCCGGTGCCACCACCAATTCAGACTTCGGTGTAAGTGACATTAGTAAATGCGATCACGTCTTGGAAATGATGCAGCAGGTAGACATACCTTTATTACTGCACGGGGAAGTGACAGACCGAGATGTTGATGTGTTTGACCGCGAGAAGGTCTTTATAGAGAAACATTTGATTCCCCTCAAGCAGCGATTTCCCCAGCTGCGGGTGGTACTAGAACACATTACCACCTCCGATGCCGTGCAGTTTGTCCTAGCAACCAATAAGATCGCCGCCACCATCACGCCACAACATCTACTATTTAGCCGTAATATTCTCTTCCAAGGTGGCATTCGCCCCCATTTTTATTGTTTACCAATTTTAAAACGAGAGAAGCATCGCTTGGCACTTTTGCAAGCAGCAACATCTGGCAATCCCAAGTTTTTTCTGGGCACCGATAGCGCCCCCCATCCCCGCAATAGCAAAGAAAATTCCTGTGGCTGTGCGGGTTGCTATTCCGCTCTGCATGCCATGGAGTTATACGCAGAAGCTTTTGAGAGTGCTAATTTACTTGATAAACTTGAAGCTTTTGCCAGTTTCTATGGACCGGATTTTTATCAACTCCCGCGCAATACCGAACAGATTACTTTGACCAAAACAACCTGGCGTATACCCGATGAAGTTCCCTTTCTGGAATCTGGACTCGTTCCCTTATGGGCAGGTCAAGAGATGAGGTGGCAAATGGTTTAACATTTACAGTACTTAACTGATGTTAATCATCCACTATTCTTGATTTATGTTCTCATCCAGAACGGGGTCTACTGTGGATCTTTCCCGTTTAAGCAGCATACAGGCTATAAAAATCCCAATAATCGCCAAAAACGCCATCGGGTAAAACACATAGTTATATGACCCAAATAAATCTCGAATGCGACCCGTCACCAACGTTCCAATCAAAGCACCAACGCCATAGGCTGTGAAGACAATGCCATAGTTTTGAGCATATTGGTCAGGATTAAAGAAGCGCAGCGTTATGGTTGGGGCCATGGCCAACCAACCACCAAGACAGAACCAAAACAGGCAAAAGGCAATGAGATAGGTGGCGATCTGGCCAGTTCGAGCATTCACCATTAATACACAGGCTATTAAGATCAGCACATAGGAGAAAATGGCGATATGGTGAGGCTTGAATCGATCGCTTAACCAACCGAACAACGGGCGACTTACTCCATTAAACAGGGCAAACAAGGAGACACTGCCAGCAGCCACAGTCGGATTGATCTCAATAATTTCCTCCCCAACTGGACTGGAAATACCAATCGCGCTCAAACCAACTAGGGTTCCAATGCCGTAGCAAATCCAAAGCCCGTAAAAAGATCGACTCTTGAATAAGTTCCTAGGGTAGGCTGAGGCCGAGGTCACTGTAGAAGAAGTTGCGACATTCGGCCGAGGATGCCAGCCCTTAGGCGGTAACTTCATAGTCAGGGCCAGGGCTAGAATAATGACTGTAAAAGCGATACCAGCAATACGCAAGGTGGGTCGAACCGTGTAGGTACTGATGAGTTGGTTGGCAAGAGGAGCGGTGATCAGGGGCGAAAGCCCAAATCCAATGATCGTCAATCCCAGAGCCAATCCTTTCTGGTCAGGAAACCAGCGCGATATGACCACCATGGGGACACCATAGGCCATACCAACTCCAGCGCCAGCAATAACCCCGTAGGTGAAGACTAGGTTTCCGATCTCCGTGGCAAAGCTGGAAAGAATGTAGCCCAAGCCTACGATAATACCTCCGATCCCCGTTGTGACACGGGTACCAATCCGAGGAATGTAAAAACCAGCGAAGGGCATTGTTGCCGCATAAAAAACCAAAGCAAAGGTATATGGCAAAAGACTTTGAGTCGCACTAATTCCCAGTTCATTTTCCAAGGGGGTTCTAAAAATGCTCCAGGAATACACACTTCCCAAGCAGAGTAAAATTATCATCCCCAAAGGAATTAGGAACCATCTGCCTTGCTCTGCAGGTTGTCCCAAGAACGTTAACTTGGACTCATGATCAATTGTTGTACTCATAATCTTCCTCAAGGCTCGAGAACTTAATCTTGTATTTATGATCTCAGGAAATTTTCCGGATATTTTTTGATGATAGCAAGAAACTTTTCAGGTAACATACCAAATAGTCATAAGATCAAGACTTTTCCTTAACTATCATAACTACTGTAGAAGAGGCAAAAAGTACCCAAAATTGCTCATTTAAGATTCTTTAATCATTTGGTTTAAACCGTTGCTTAAATTAATCCATTCTGACACACTTAAATTTTCAGCACGGGCTTGATCGTTGATCTTTAATTTTGTTAGTAAATCCGTTAATTTTTTTGGTTCAATAATAGATTTTAAATTATTTTTTAGCATTTTTCTACGACTTGCAAATCCCAATTTGATCAGACTGTCTAAAAATTTAGGATTATCCGCTGGGTTATCTATTTTTTTAGGCGTTATTTTCACTACCACTGAGTCAACTTTTGGGCGGGGATAAAATTCTTTTGCTGGTACATCACAGAAAATTTCACAGTCTGCCAAATATTGCACTTTGACTGACAACGCACCATATACCTTATTATTTGGACTGGCAACAAGGCGATAGCCAACTTCTTTTTGAATTAATAAAACGATGGATTCTAAAGGTTTTTCGGCCGGGTTACTAATGGTACCTAATAATTTCTCAATAATGGGTCCTGTGATATTATAAGGAATGTTAGCAACGACTTTATTATAATTTTGAAAAGTATTAAATTTTTGTAAAATATTATTTAAATTTAGATCTAAAAAATCTCCTTCAATTAATAAAAAATTACTTATTTTACCGTATTTAAATACTAACTTCTTACATAAATCTCGATCTATTTCTACCGCTAATAATTTGTCAACATAGGGAAAAATTCTCTCGGTTAAAACACCTAATCCAGGTCCTATTTCTAAAATACGATCCCTCCTTTTAAGTTCGGCGGCAATAATAATTTGATTGAGAGCATTTTCACTTTTTAACCAATGTTGTCCAAACTGTTTACGGGGTCTAATTGTCATAAAATTTTCTGGCTAACTACTATTCTCTGTTCCTAATCCTAAATATTCAGAAAAACCAAATTTTTGTCACCTAGTCCTGATATGATTATAGAAAACTGAATTCTAGTTAATCATAAATCATTCTTGGCCCATGTCTATTAATCCTTCAATTCCTCTAAGTCAATCAATCCCCGTTGATAAAATTAGCTACAATGAGCAAGGATTAGTACCAGTTATTACTCAAGACTATCTAGACGGCACAGTGTTGATGATGGCATGGATGAATGGAGAATCATTACAAAAAACCTTAGAGACTGGAGAGGCGTATTATTGGAGTCGCTCTCGTCGAGAATTATGGCATAAAGGTGCAACTTCCGGGCATATTCAAAAAGTAAAAACTATTCGCTACGATTGTGATAGTGATGCTTTGTTATTGACTATTGAGCAAATTGGTGATGTGGCTTGTCATACTGGCGAAAGAAGTTGTTTTCATCATATAGATCATTCTAAATCTCCACCTCCTGCGGACACTTTATCGGAATTGTTTAAGTTAATTTGCGATCGGAAAGAGCATCCAGTGGAAGGTTCTTACACTTGTATTTTATATGAAGGAGGAGATAATAAAATATTGAAAAAAATTGGGGAGGAAGCAGCAGAAGTGGTAATGGCTTGTAAAGACGATAACCCAGAAGAAATTGCTGGAGAAATCGCCGACTTATTTTATCATTCCTTAGTAGCTTTAGCTTATCACCAAGTTAACTTAAGAGATGTCTATAAAAAATTACAAGAAAGAAGGCGTTAAAAATCCTCTTGTGAAGCTCAGTGATGCAAAAAAGTCCTGAAAACCCTATGGAAAAAGAGTTCAATTTTCAAACATAAAGCTATTAGCTAGATTTTATAAAGGTATAATTCCACTGGGATTAAGAGGGAATAAATTACCATAATAATCTTGTTTAATAACCGTTAAATTATAGGTATCTTTTATGCCTGGTAAGTTGTCAATTTCTTGAATATATCTACTTAAATTAGGGTAATCTGCCAGGGCTTTTAAGCTACATTTGAATAAACTATAATAAACCTTATCAAAACGGATTAAAGTAGTAAATAGTCGAATGTCTGCTAAAGTTAGTCTATCACCACATAAATAAAGATTATTAGTCAAAATTACCTCAATTTCATCTAAAGTCGCAAATAATCCTTTACAAGCCTCCTCATAAGCTACTTGAGTTTGAGCAAAACCACAACGATAAACACCGTTATTGATATGATGATAAATTTTCTCATTCCATTGATCGATTCTCCATTTCAGATCATCGGGATATAAGTTTAAATCTGCATTTTTGGCAAAATTATTAAACTCATTATTAAGGAGAGTGATTATATCACTACTTTCATTATTAACAATAGTTTTCGTTTTTTTATCCCACAATACTGGCACCGTGCAACGTCCCTTATAATTGGGTTGGGATAATTCATAAAGTTGGCGCAAAGTTCGGCAATTTTCGGAGATGTTTGTCATTACCCACCCCCCCTCATTTACTGCGGGAATAACGACATAAAAGTCTATTACATCCTCTAAGCCTTTCAATGTCCTTACCATTAAAGTACGATGAGCCCAAGGACAACTTATCCCCACATATAAACAATAGCGCCCCTTTTCTGCCGTATAAATACTGTCTTTTTCTTGATTGATTTGGTGACGAAATTGACTTGATGGACGATTATAGCTTCCCTTCTCATCGCTAGGTGCTAATTGAGACATCATCAACCGCCATAGACTTTTCCAGATAAATCTGCCCGTAACAATTACAAATGATGTCGGTAAAGATGGATTTTGCTTGCTCATGGTAAATTTCGCCCTAAAAAAGAAAAACCCCTGGGAGTCTTGCCATGTTTCGACCCCAAAGGTTGTTCTATTTAATTTCCTCACACCCGAAAAGGAATTTTCATCCTTCATAGTTGTTAGTATATCTCTTTTTTTCAGAACTGTCAACAGAAATATTAAGTTTTATCTCAATTTTGTGGATAAAACCTAGACACGGAAGACAAAAACCTAGACAGTGAAGGAATTAACGGCATTTATGAAATAAATAATAAACAAAAATATTATCTTAAAAACCAACATTAGACCTCTTGCAAAAATAGATTTCTCGGTTAATTTTGGATCTCTTGGTCGGCATTCCCTCTCTTGGTGGACGTTCCCTTGCGACTTCCGTCGTCGCGGGCTTCCACCGCTTGCGCCTTTCAGCGGCGCGGGGTCCGACCGCTTTTAGATTTTGGATTTTGGATTGGGAAAACCTTGTAAATCGACTATTTTATCAGCTATTTGATAATTAAAAATAAGAGCATAAAATTCAAATTCACTGTCTAAAGCTCGTTTAATATTTTCAGCTTTTCTAAATCCATGTTGTTCGTCAGGAAAGGTGATATAAATTGTTTTAATTCCTTTTTTTTCAAGAGCTTTGACCATCATTTCTGCTTGATTTGGAGGAACAATCTTATCTTCTAATCCCTGAAAAAATGCCAGAGGACATGATAATTTATCTAGGTGATTAATAGGCGATCGCTGTTGATAAATTGCTTTTTCTTCGGGATATTTGCCGATTAAATTATCTAAATAACGAGACTCAAATTTATGGGTATCTTTGGCTAGGGCTTCTAAATCGCTGACACCATAATAACTCGCCCCTGCTTTAAAAGTATCATGAAAAGTAAGGGCGGCTAAAGTTGTATAACCTCCAGCACTACCGCCCGAAATAGCTAATTTTTCCCCGTCAACTTGACCCTGTTGCACTAAATATTTAGCAACATTAATACAATCTTCTACATCGACAATTCCCCAATTTTTATTTAACCTCTGGCGATAATCTCGTCCGTATCCAGTGCTACCACCGTAGTTGACGTCCACAAAAGCAAAACCCCTACTTGTCCAGTATTGTATTCTTAAATTATAATTGGCACTAGTTGCCGCCGTTGGCCCCCCATGACTTTTGACCAATAAAGGTGGTAATTCTCCTTCTGGTGCACAAAAATCCTTGTTTTTCGGAGGATAATACCATGCAAAAGCGGTTTTACCATTACTGGTGGGAAATTCGATTTGTTGGGGTTGAGTTAAGTAACCTGTATCTATATGTAGGTTACTTGATTGTTTCAGAATTTTAGTTTCACCAGTGGCAATATTGATTGTTATTACCCCAGTGGGTTGAGTAGGTGAGCCTCCTATAAACAAAGTGTTATCACCGTTTACTTGTAAATAAGCAATATTGGTAAAGGAAATATTGAGATCTGTTAGGCTTTTATTGTGGGTGTGTAAACTGGCTAAATGAGAAATACCGTCTTGAGTATAGGTACAAATGATAGTATTCTCATCGGCAAAACCATAAACTGATTCCCCGAAAACCCAGTGAGGATAACCAAACTCCGCGTCCAAGGCGTACAATGACTTGACTTCTCCGTTGTTTTCTCGGCGATAAATATTCCACCAATTACGGCGATCGCAACTAAAATATAATGTGCCATTGGGGCTAAATTCCGGCTGACAAACCGACTCATTTTTACCCCCTGCCACTAATTCTATATGGGTTAAACTACCATCAGGGTTAATATGGGCTAAATATAATTCTGTACTATCCCAAGGCATATTCGGATGATGCCATGCTAACCATGCCAATCGAGAGTGATCGGGAGAAATACGGGGAGAGGAGTAAAAATCTGCACCCCTTACCAGAGTTTTCACTTCTCCTGTGCTTAAATCAATAGTAACTAACTTATTTTCCGGTTCAGTATGAGGATTACTATGATCTTCGGCGACACAAATTAAACGATGACGAGGCTTATCGAAGGAAAAATCGGCATAACGAAGGAAAGATTCACCAGTTAAGGGTTGAGGTGTTTCTCCTTTTCTTTGTAGATATACCCGTTGATCTGCAAAATTGGTAAAATAAATTGTGCTTTCATGAACAAAAAATGCACCACCGCCATATTCATGGACACGACTACGTACATTGAAGGGTTTGGGGGTAATATCTTCCGTTGTACTATCCTCTTTTAAACTGACGATCACGGATCTACCGCCTTCTGATGGGCGACTTTCTAACCAATAGATATTATCACCGTCAAATTTTACTGCCCCTAAACCAATGGTATCAGATACAATTAAATCAGAACTAATAGGCGATCGCCATGAACCATAACTTGCCATTGTTGTTTGTGTCATTTTTCCCTTGATAATTGCTTAATCATTATCTTGACACAAATTTCCATTGTTTCTTTTTCTCTTCCAGAATTGGAAGCAAGAGGTAAGGAGTAGGGAGTCGATTTTCTGGATTAAAAATTTCCCGATTCCCGATTCCCCGACTTGTGCAAGAGGTCTAATGATTATCAATTATCAATCATTTGAAATATGCCTCTAAAACTTGTCTGACAATAGGTCCAGCCGTTGAACCACCCCCTCCACCAGAATGTTCAACAAAAGCAACTACGACGATTTCAGGCTTCTCATAGGGGGCAAAACCACCGAACCAGGTATGGGATTTTCCCGGAGGTGCTTCGGCTGTACCACTTTTCCCCGCTACGGCGACTCCTGGAATACTGGCTCTAGTACCTGTACCTCCATTTACGACTGCTCGTAATCCTTCTCGAATGGTACTAACGGTTTGGGGTTTTAAATTGAGGGATTCACGTTTTTTGAGATAGGTGGCTTTGTCTTGATAGAGATGGGGGATAACTTTATAACCGCCATTGGCAGGTACAGCAAACATGACCGCTAGTTGTAGGGGAGTCGCAAGGGTAAAGCCTTGCCCTATGGACATATTAACGGTGTCGCCCACTGTCCATTCCCAGTTAAATCGGTCTTTTTTCCATTGATTATCGGCGATTAATCCGGGGGTTTCTTCGGGGATTTCAATGCCCGTCTTACTGCCAAAACCATAGTTTCTAGCCCATTTTATCAGGGTTTCTCCTCCCACACCGTTACCGATTTGCCCGAAAAAAGTATTACTACTCCATTGCAAAGCTTTTACAAAGCCCATGGGTCCAAATCCTGCCCGATTCCATTCTCCAAAAGCTGTACCCCCTACATGAAGATAGGCATAAGTCGGTAAAATGGTTTTAGGGGAAAACTTCCCTGATTCCATTCCGGCGGTGGCGGTGACGATTTTAAAGGTGGAAGCTGGAGGAAAACCCATTAGGGCACGGTTAATTAAAGGATAGCCTTTTGCTTGTACTTCTTGCCAGAGTTGTTCTGTAATTCTTCCTGAAAAAATATTAGGATCAAAGGCCGGATAGCTTACCATGGCCAATACAGCTCCATCACGGGGATCAATTGCCACTACTGCACCTTTGCGATCGCCAAGAGCTTTTTCGGCGGCTTTTTGTAATTCTAGGTCAAGGGTAAGAGTAACATCATTTCCGGCTTTAGCTTGTTTGATGCCCAGTTTACGGATAACTTTTCCCGTGCCATCTCTTTCCATGAGAATCCCACCCCATTCTCCCCGCAACTTCGATTCAAAACCAGCCTCTACACCCATTTTACCGATGACATCTCCCAGGCGATAACCTTCTTTTTGACGCTCTTTTAATTCGTCAGCGTTAATTTCTCTGGTATAACCTAAAACATGAGAACCAATTTTATTATGGGGGTAATATCTGACGGTATCGGTATCCACTTCCACTTCTGAGAGTAAATTACGATTTTCTTCAATGGCGGTGATTTGTTGAGGGGTTAAATTACGGGCGATGCGTACAAGAGTAGGAGAATCATAACCTTCTTTTTCTAAAATATTTTGTAATTTTTCTTCGGACAGGCGAAGGATGATGGCTAACATCGCTTTTGCTTCGGGCCAATTCTCCTTTTTTTGGGCCACAGGCCACAGGTAAGCGGAATGTGATAGTCGAGTTGCTGCTAAAATTTTACCTTTGCGATCAAATAAATTACCCCTAACAGGGGGTTTAGGCATAATCTTAGTGCGGTTATTCTCAGCTTTAACAGAGTACTTGTCACCCTCGACTATTTGTAGATATCCTAGACGAAAGCCAATGGCCCCCAAAAGAAAAAGACTAATTAAGAGCATAATAAACACTGGTTGGTCATTTTGTCCTACGGTTAACCAAACTTTTTTCTGTTCACTGCTAACAGGATTTCTAGTATTCCTTTTGCGCCTAATATAATTACCTTTAGGTTTTTTGACTAAGTTTGCTAATCCCATGAATTTGTGATTGATTGCTTAATTATTATTATTATGATCCAAGCTCTCAAATGCGAGGTTGTTGTCTTTTCTTAAAATTTGATGACCTCGGCAGTTACATTAATTGTTCATTACTTTAAAGAAGGCAGGAGTTGAAAGGCAGGAGGCAGGAGGCAGAAGGCAGTTAAAAAATTGCCCTGAGAAAAAACCGTGGTAAGGCTAACATTCTTTTCCAGCGATAAGGTTCTTGATATAATCTATATAGCCATTCTAAATTATTATTACAGAAAAATTCTGGAGCTCTTTCTTTCACCCCTCCCCAAATGTCAAAACTACCGCCGACACCAATCCACACTGCACTCGGTGCTAAGTGACGATAATTGGCAATCCATAACTCTTGCCTTGGAACACCTAAACCTACTAAGATCAATTTCGGTTGTATTTGTTGAACAGTCTCACACCAAGCCGTTAATTCTGAGTCGGAGATATAACCGTGATTATAGGTGATATTGATACCCGGCACCCTTTCCCGCCATGCTTTAGCCGCTTTTTCCGTAACCCCGGGTGCACCACCATAGAAACAGAGAGGATAGTCTTTCCCTCTCTTACCTAACTTTTCCACCAAAGAAGTCGCTAATTCTATCCCTGCGATTCGTTGTTGTTTTTGCCCTCTACGCCATAAATAAAATATAATACCAGAACCATCCGGTACGACTAAATCAGCTTTTTTGATAACGTTAGCCAACTCGAGGTTTTTTTGTGCCATCATTGCCATTTCTGAATTCATGGTGATAACGTGGGTAGATTCTTCTTTCTCAACGCGATTGATTAGTAAATCTTCATAATTATCGCTCAAATGAACTGGTAAATTAAGCACAGAAAAAGTTTTCATATCATTATTAGTTAATAGACACCCATATATTTATAGAAGCTAAGTAAGTGAATCAAATAGTTGTTGATGTTGTGAAGCACTTTCAGCTAATGATTCTGTTTTATTATCGGGTAAATTTGCGACATTTTCATAAATTTTTAACCATTTTTCCGTGATTAGATTTACCTTATTGGGCAAATTCTCTAATTCATAACCTTCTATGGCGATTTCTGTCATTAAATTAGTAACTTTAGGATCATAAGATAATGCAAAACACTTACACTTTTCACTTTTTGCCATAATTAGGCTATGTAAACGCATTCCAATTATCATCTCAACTTTTTTAAATAACCCCTTTAATTCTTGGGGATTTTCTATCATAATAATTTGACAATTGCCACCCAACTTTTCCGCCACTTTTTCACAGATACTCAAATCTTTTGATTTTTGAAAAGGCACTAATATGATATTCGCTTTTGTTTCTTCTTTTAAGTTGATTAAACCTTGACTTATTACCCCTATTCTTTTCTCTGTCAAACTACTATGGGATCGCAAATTAACCGCAATTCTAGGACTTGGTAATAATTGTAAATCCTCCTTTATTTTGCTGGATAATGCCCATACCGGGTCAGCGGCTATTAGATATTTTACACCCCATGTTGTTAATAGTTTAGCTGATTCTTTATCTCTCACACTAACACCATGACATTTTTTTAGTACTTGTCTAGTCAACCATTGAATAAAAGGAGTTTTTATAGGACCAATTCCTTGGGCATAAGCGATAGTTTTTAAACCTTTTAAGTTTGCTAAAATTGTCAAACCTAGGTAAAAAAGAGGGCTTTTTATACTGGTGGCATCTTGGATTAAACTTCCCCCTCCCCAGATCAATAAGTCTTTTTTTCCTAATTTTAAAATTTGCTTAATAATTCCTAGACGAGAATAGCTTATAACTTTATAATCTTCACTGGTTTTACTAGGATTTCCTGATAAAACGATGGGTAGAAAATTATTAGGTAGTCTTTCTAAAATGCATACTAATAAAGCCTCATCTCCTGCATTTCCTTGACCATAATAACCGCAAATTATTGCTCGTCTCATTTTATTACTTATTACTGAGAATGACCGCATCGCCAATGACACTAGCATTATTAATTAATTCCTCATGAAGATTAGTATTTAGGGTAACTTTGATCTCATTTTCGCCTTTTGGTAAATCAGGGATATAATACCAGTCACCATAAATTCTTGTAACTTTTTTCCCGTTAACATAAAGATGGGCGTGTCCTTCATTGGGATTACTATCTTTATTAACATTTTCAGGATTAAAGGCAAAATTAGTAGTTTTTATCTTTAAATTCCACCCTTTCATCTTATCTGGAGAAACCCCAATTTTAATAGTAGGAATTGCCGCGTTAGCAGAAATATCTAAGGTTTTATGGTTGTGATTATCCTCCATTTTTTCTTGGTGATTATTTTGCTCATGATTTTGATTATGTTGGGCTTGAACTTGAACTTTTAAAGTCGTTATGATTACAAACAAAAATAAAATTAACATGGAGAAGAAAACTTTATTTTTATTGTGAGAAGTCATTAGGGGTTGTCCCATTTTTCAAAAAGTATTAATAGAAAATAATAACTATTATTTTATCATTTTTGTTTAAAATTATCTTTGACAATAGGTAATAGTTTAAATACCCATTAATTGTTAATTGTTTTTATTTTGCCGATAGTTTTATTTTCAGGGGTAAAAGTTTCCTTCGCTACCCGTTGAATATCTTCAGCGGTAACGGCGGAAATAGCATCTAAACGGGTAAATAAACTACGCCAATCTCCAGTTTTTGCTTGATATTCTGCCAATAATTTCGCCATTCCCGCATTAGAATTAACCCCTCTTAATAAACCTGCTTTTGCTTGAGTTTTCACTCTTTCTAATTCATCTTGGGTGACAGCTTGAGTTTTTAATTTCTCAATTTCTGAATGTAAAGAGATTTCTAACTCATCAAGGTCACGCTTAGGAGCAGACATGGCGTAAAATAGCATTAAATTGGGATATTTATCCCCCGGATAACCAGTAAAACCCTCTGCCATTAAAGCAATTTGTTTTTCTTCCACCAGAGATTTATAGAGTCGGGAAGTGCGCCCATCACTTAAAATTGAGCCAATCATGTCGTAAACCACAAAATCGGGATGATTCGAGTCAGGTATATGATAACCCTCAAAGTAAACAGGTTGAGAAGGATATTCCACCGTAACTTCTTTGGTTTGAGTTTGTTTGGGTTCGTTTATTGTTAAATTAGCAGGTTTCATAGTAGTAGGAAAACGCCCAAAATATTTTTGTGCCATCGTTTTAACCTCTTGGGGATTAACGTCACCGACAATGGCAATGGTAATATTACTGCCGCCGTAATAACTGTCAAAGAAATTTTGCACATCGTTACGGGTAAGATTAATTATATCTGTCTCATATCCAATTACAGGACGTTTATAGGGATGTTGAGTGAAGGCAGTATCTAAAAAGGCTTCTACCATTTTACCGATAGGAGAGTTTTCCGTGCGCAGTTTTCTTTCCTCTAAAATTACCTGTTTTTCTGTGTAAAATTCCCTAAACACAGGATTTAAAAAACGATCAGATTCTAAATACATCCATAATTCTAATTTATTGGCAGGGAAGTTATAGAAATAAACTGTCGCATCGGCAGAAGTCGCCGCATTTAAGCCAACTCCTCCCTCTAATTCAATAATTTGCCCAAATTCATTTTGGTTGACAAATTTACTAGCTTGTGCATTTAATTTTTGAAATTGAGTTTCTAATTCTGCCAGTTTTTCCTGATTACCTTCTTTTTTTACCTGTTTTATTTCTTGAAAAAGTTTATCTAATTGATCTAAAATAATCTTTTCTTTCTGATAGTTATTAGTACCAATTTCTGAAGTGCCTTTAAAGGCTAAGTGTTCTAAAAAATGGGCAACTCCTGTTTTACCATCGGGCTCATTTGCTCCCCCCACATCAACATAAGTAACAAAGGAAATAATAGGTGCATTTTTATTTTCTAAGACAATAAATTTGATATTATTATCTAAAGTAAATTCTGTAATATTAGCTTTAACTTGCTCTAAATAAGGTTGAATTGATGTCGATGGATTTACTAGGGAAGTTTTTGCAGATGCTAAACCGGGAAAAATATTCCAAGTTAAAAGAATTATAAAACACCAAGGAAAAAATTTTTTAAGCATTATATTTAAAGGGTTTATATTTAAAATTTGATTACACATTACTTAGTTAAGGTAATTTACTTTGACATTGTTAATTATTCATTATCAATTGTTGACTACTTTGCGGATTTCAGAATAAAAACAGGTTTGATTAACTTTTCCCTCCTTTTTAACAATGGTGTTGCGTAAGCGTAAATTATCACTAGCAAACCAAATTCTTTCTTCAATATACTGATTACTTTCTTCAATAACTAGAGTTAAAGATTCATCTTCCGCTAAAACATATTTACCGATTAACCCTTTATTATCATTTAAAACTCGTAGAATTTTCCCCGTATTGTTGTCATTGTCGTCTCTCAAAATGAGCATTAAACTACTTCCGACTTGTTTTGCCTTACCCCAATCAGGAGAATTATCCCAACTAGAAGTGATTATTCCTAGACTTAAATCTAAATTCAGGTTATACTGATGGCACAATTGGGTGACTTGTGACTCCATAGGAGATAAAAGATGAATAGTTAAATTGGCTTTGCTGTTGTCAACTTCATCCTCGGAAATATTATAAGTGGTGCGTTGAGAAAACCAGTCACCGGCAAATTTATCTAAAAAGGTATTGATATCCATTAAATGGTAAGTTAAAAATATTTGTCACAGCATGATCAATTATAAAGTATCAATTTCTTTCTCATGAGACTTCTATGGATTAAAATTGGTGGAAGAACAAAACTTGATGACGTTAATCCCATAAATAATTATGATAATTTTACCCGGCACCATAGTTACGGTTAATAATGCGAATGATATTTACTATCGTTTTGAAGGTTTAGTGCAAAGAGTCACTGATGGTAAAGCGGCGGTTTTATTTGAAGGTGGCAACTGGGATAAACTGATTACTTTTAGATTATCTGAGTTAGAAGTAGTTGATCCTAAAAAGAAAAAATAATTGACCCTAAGTAGAGGTATTTGGGAGATTTAAGATTTAACCTCTACAAATCATCCCATAAATTATTAGTATTACCTTTCAGGAAACCAGTCTTCATTCATTGGTAAAAGTTGAGTTGAAAAGTAAAGAATATCTTGCATAAATTATTCTCCAATCAGAAAGTCCTGTGGGGTTTTTTTTGTTATAATGAACACATTACTTATTACTTATTAACTTCCGGCCCCCTCTCTTGGGGGCTGTTTAATGTTAACAAGAAGATTACACTCGATCTTCAAGTTAACCAAAACTCAGGTTATATAGAATAATTGGTGTTTATTTTGGTTGTGGTCTTTCCCTTCCTACGTACTTATAACGAGAATGTAGGCAATACCCACTCTAAGATTAATTGCTAATTATTTTTTTTACCCAGTGGTTAAGGTTATGGGTGTTGAGGCGATAAGTAAGGGGATTCGCTACTAAATAGGCACTACTTTCAAATAAAACGTCGATTTCGATTAAGCCGTTTTCTCTTAAGGTTTTTCCCGTTGAAACTAAATCTACGATCGCCTCTGACATTCCCGTAATCGGACCCAATTCCACCGAACCATAAAGGGGTACAATTTCTACGGGCAAATCCAGGGATCGAAAATATTCTTTAGCACAGTTTACAAATTTAGAGGCAACAATACCATGGGCAGGTAGATCAACAGAACTACGATAAGAACTGTTTTCGGGCACAGCTACGGACATTCGGCAATAACCAAAACCTAAATTGGCGATATTGGCAACACTGGCTTGTTTTTCCCTTAACACATCATAACCAACAAAACCTAAATGAGCTTGACCATATTCTACATATACGGGTACATCTTGTGCCCTAACCAGTAAGGCTTTGGCTAATCCTTGAGGATCTTCTATTTGTAGTTGACGATTATTTGAAGAAAGAAATAAACTAAAATCAAGGCCTATTTGTTGACAAAGTTCGATGCTTTCCTTTAAAAGTGCGCCTTTAGGTAGTGCGATGGTTAACATAATTATCAGTATTTTTACAGTTCTTTATTAATTATCAGTTAAGAGTAGATCATGTCAATGAAGATTTTATTGGTGGAAGACGAGAAAGAGTTGGGGGAAAGTTTGGCAAGGATTTTGACTCAGGAAGGTTATGAGGTGCAATTATGCCATGATGGCGAAGAGGGTTTAACCTTAGCATTGAGAGAAAATTATCATTTACTGATTCTTGATTGGATGTTACCGAATAAAACTGGCTTAGAAATTTGTCAATTTTTACGATCACATTTTGATCAATCTATAGCGACAACCCCTGTATTATTTTTAACAGCAAAAGATACCCTGGATGATCGAGTAATTGGCTTAGATGCTGGTGCTGACGATTATTTAATCAAACCCTTTGAGTTGAGGGAATTATTAGCCAGAGTTCGGGCATTACTAAGGCGATCGGGGAATATAGAACCACAAAATCAGGTAAATAGCGGTAAATTACAGGTTGCAGACCTAGAAATCGAAATCGAGAATCAATTAGCTTATCGTAACGGCAGATTGATTAAATTATCAGAAAAAGAAGTTAAATTATTGGAGTTTTTCAGTCGCAATATTCGTCAATTAGTAACTCAAGAAGAGATTTTTGAATATCTTTGGTCAGAAGAAGAAGCCCCTAGTAGTAACGTTGTAGCAGCTATGGTACGGTTACTACGGCGTAAAATTGAGAAAGAAAATGAACCTATTTTAATTCACACTATTTACGGTAAGGGGTATTGGTTCGGCTTACAACCAGAAATGTAAGTGGGATGCAAAAGCAGATTTGTTTACAAACATATTATTAAAAAGCTAAACAACTATTAACTGTCAATCATCGACTGTTATGCTTAACCCACATTCCGCATATTACTGAGATCTTGCATACTTTTTATCTTAGCTTCGTCTTTAGATAATAAACCCCAAAATTCAACTATTTTTTCTGATAATAATTTAGGTTGAAAATAATGGAAAAAATGATCGCCTTCTGGACACTGCCATAAATAATCTTCAGGCTTTAAATAAGGTTCCCATTTTTTGATCTCATCCCAAGAAACTATTTGATCATTTTGACTACCGCAAACCATTAACGGTGAAGCAATTGGGGTTATAGACAAATTAAATCTTTGATAAAGGGAATGAGGGGATAGAGAATATAATAAGGCTTTTTCTAATAGTTTAATAAAGGCTTTTTGATAATACTGGTTATGATAACCAAATAAATTTTTCGCTAATCTTGCTAAAATTACTTCTTTACTGCATTTAAGATTTGATCGCATAATATAGTAATAGCTAACCCAATCCCAACCAGCATTACCACCTACGCCTAAAATTGTCAACGATTTAACTTTTTCTGGATATTTTTGAGCATAATAGAAACCTAATAATCCGCAGGTACTATGACCAACTAAATGCACTGGTTTTTCGATTAAACTTAAATAATCGTCTAATAACTCTATCGCTTGATCCGTGGATGTCCCTTCATCTTCGTTGATCTGATACTCCCATTGACCAATTTTGACGTGACTAGATAAATATTTAATGATAGGTAAATTAAAACGGAGTAAATAAGGGTTGGTGCTTAACCATAGTACATCAGTATTTTTAAACATATTTCTCAATTGTTGCTAACTAATTAAAAAAAGTATCAGCAAGATATTTACTTTGATCTTGCTGAATACACGGTAACCGATTCTTATTGATAATCTTTATCAAATACTTATTTAATAATATATCTCATCTCGAAAATTATTGCAAATTATTCTCATTAGTAGTGCGATGGTTAACATAATTATCAGTTATCGACTGTTATGCTTAAAACTTCTGGCCGATGCCAAAATGAATACGACTATCACCCTCATTATTAATGGCGTAATCTATACGAATAGGACCTACAGGGGATTGAACTCGAACCCCTAATCCGTAACCAAAACCATCGCCCTTTAAGCCTCTTACCTCCGCAGGTTTACCGATAACCGCACCTCCTGAACCAAGAGTAGTACCATAGTCAAAAAAGAGTGCACCACCCAAAAAGGAGACTATGGGGAAACGATATTCTGCCGTAGCTTGAAAAAACGATCGCCCGTTACCTAAATCTCCTTCTCCATAACCGCGAACAGAGTTACTACCACCAATAACAAAGGCTTCATAGGGCGGTAAATCCCCTAAAACTGTCCCCCCTTGAAAATTGAAAGCCAAAGTTTGAGGACCTTTCATAAAATCAAAATTGAGTAGTTTTAAGGGTAAATAATAACTATAATTGGCACGAAGACGGTTATATAAAATGGAAGTAAAGGGTAAAGTTTGCTCCATCCCTAACAATAATAAACTGCCAGTGGTGGGGATTAAACTGTTATCGCGGGTGTCTTGAGAAACATTTAATCTAAGGGTAATTAAATCATCAATACCACTGTTGTTATAGGCTAATTTTTGACTGCCAAAGGCTTGTCCTGAACGAGGTGAGAGATTTCCGTCAGCATCTTGTATTTCTATGTGCTGATATACTAAACCTCCACTAATCACCCAATCAGCAGGAGAAAAAGGATCTTTGGCTAAAGGACGAGAAAAAGATAAACCTGCCCCTGTACGCACTACCCTGGGACTATCGTTATTTCTTTCGGTACGAATACTTTCGGTATCAGTACCATCATAAACTAAAGAAATAGATCTCCTGCGAAAAAGGTTAGCACCATAGGAAGTACGATAAGGATCTCCCCCAATCCAAGGATCTTGAAAACTGAGGTCAAACAATAATTCTCTTTCCCCTAACTGAAATTCTACCCCAACGGTTTGATTATTACCTCCCAAATTTTTTTCTTGATAACTAACGGTACCGAATAAACCACTGGTGGAACTAATACCCGCCCCTGCCGCTAAAGATCCTGTATTGGTAGGAACAATATCAACATTCATGACAACTCCCGAAGGATCTTGTCCCGGACTAAATGACAGTTTTACATCTTCAAAAATTCCTAAACCAAATACTCTTTGTAAATCTTGTTGTGCTGTACGCCGATTAAAGACATCACCGGGTTTAAGTTGCATTTCCCTGGTGACAATGAAATCTCTTGTCCTGCTTTTAATTTCTTCTTCTTCACTATTAAAAAATCTAACTTTAATATCTTCTAATTCTCCTTGTGCAATAATTAAAGTGACTACACCGGTCGGACTTATTTGGGGTGCACCTACCACTTGAGCTAAGTCATAACCATTGTCGGTGTACCATTTATTTATTTCGGTAATTCCCTCTTGTAAATCTCTAAGATTGAGAATCTTACCGTATTGATCTGTAAAGGCTGTTTCAAGGACTTCCGGTGGCACAAGAGAACCTTCTCCATCAGGTTTTTCCGGAAGGGTTTGAATGCGAATTTCTGTTAATACAGGATTAGGCTGTACTTCATAGGTAATTTTTACTCCATACTGAGTATCTTCAGGGGTTACTTTAACGTTACTAAAATATCCTGTAGCATAGATAGCGTTAATATCTTCTTGTAATCTCGATCGAGTCGTTGTACGTCCGGGATTTGTTCTAATGGCATTAAATACTAGATCTTGTAATTCTCCCTCTACCCCTACAACAGATACTTCAGATACTAATACTCTCTGTTCTTCTGTCGTTGTTTGAGATTCTGGGGTTGTTTGAGATTCTGGGGTTGGTTGAAATTCTGGAGTTGGTTGAGATTCTGGGGTTGGTTGAGATTCTGGGGTTGTTTGAGATTCTGGAGTTGGTTGAGATTCTGGGGTTGGTTGAAATTCTGGGGTTGGTTGAAATTCTGGGGTTGGTTGAAATTCTGGGGTTGTTTGAGATTCTGGGGTTGTTTGAGATTCTGGGGTTGTTTGAGATTCTGGGGTTGGTTGAGATTCTGGGGTTGGTTGAAATTCTGGGGTTGGTTGAGATTCTGGGGTTGGTTGAAATTCTGGGGTTGGTTGAGATTCTGGGGTTGGTTGAGATGGCGATGTTTCTATTTGGGCAATTAAATTTTTGGATAATTCCTCTTTTTTTTCTTGCCTTGATGATTCAACAATGGGACTAGAGTGGGTAATATTTTCTGATTCTCCAGAGGATTTTTCTTCTGTTACCGAGACCACATCAACGGGGATGGAAGCGATGATGGGATCTGATGATGCGATCGCCTTAGAAGGAAATGTTAAACTAAAAGTTGATAAAAGTGTGAAAATCAAAATTTCCCGCCATGAAGGGTTATTTTTAAGTTTAGGGGGATCAATTTTAGGGATAATTGGTTGTTTTTTGTCTTGTTGACCAAAAAAAGCCGACCTCAGAGCCGATTTACCTTCATTAGCTGTAAAGGAATGATATTGAATTTTCTTGTTTTTCACTGCCACACACCAAAATTTAATTGCAATAATTGTTTTTAAATATACTAGGTATTCCCCAGTTTTTCAATTTGAGTTAAAACTCTTTTTTGTACTTGCTGATATGCCGATTCAACTTTACCTAAATCTCGACGAAAGCGATCTTTGTCCAAGACTCTTTTGTCGGTATTTTGTTCCAAAGAATCCCACAAACGACAGGTATCAGGGCTAATTTCATCGGCTAACAGTAGATTTCCATTGACGTCTAAGCCAAATTCTAGTTTAAAATCGACTAAGATAATCTCACAACGGGCAAAAAATTCTATGAGATATTGGTCAATTTTTAGAGCCTTATTTTTTAATTCTTCAATTTGCTCAGGAGTTGCTATATTCAATATCTTCAGGCGATCGCTAGTTAAAAGAGGATCCCCTAAGTCATCATTTTTCAGGTAAAATTCCACCAAAGGAAAAGGTAACTTTAACCCTTCTTCTAAACCTGTTTGTCTGCACAAACTTCCGGCGGCAATATTTCTGACAACGACTTCTAACGGGATAATTTGTAAAGCTTTCACTAACATTTCCCGTTCCGATTTTTGTGCTAAAAAATGGTTTGCAATACCCTTGTTACCCAATATTTTGAATAATACCGAGGAAACCGTGCAATTTATTTCCCCTTTTCCTTGGATAGTACCTTTTTTGAGAGCATTAAATGCTGTAGCATCATCTTTAAAATAAGTTAAGTATTCTTGCTCGTTCCCCGTACTATAGATAATTTTGGCTTTACCTTCGTAAAGCTTAGCGGGCGTTGACATAATCGGAAATCATTAAATAGGAAAAAGATTCACCTATCAAGATACCATAAAAAATAATATCTGGAAGTTCGGAGGTAAAGGGGGTAAAGGAGACAAAAAGACTAGTGCTTGAACAATTTTGAAATCAGGGGTTGTGGTAGCAGGGGAGAAGGGCGGTGGGAGTTGGGAGAGAAGATTTTTGTTTGAGTTTTTAATCTTCTGTTTATCCTTCAAAACAAAGTTGTCAGAGTACTAGGATTGAGATCTTACACCTTGTTAAAAACATCTCAGTTTTTAGGTTTTAGGTTTTAGGTTTTGGGTTTTAGGTAAAGAAAAAAGAATTAATTTTGAGTTATTCGGTAAAAAGTACCATTCATTAATTGTACTTTTTTGTCGCAACCAATCGAGAAGAGCTAAATAAGTTAGCTGTTAATTACTAATTGTTGCAATTTTTTTGATTATTTTTGCCAAAATTTTAGCACTATCTTTTAAGGCTAAATTACTAGCTTTTTCTGCCATGTTGGCTAATTTATCGGGATTATTTAATAAATTTAACACCGTTTCTGTGAGTAAATCTGAAGTTAATTGATCTTGTCTGAAAAGTAAGGAAGCCTCGACACTGACAAATTCCTGCCCATTATAAAACTGATGATCCTCGGCAGCAAAAGGATAGGGTATTAATATAGAAGGAGTTTTCGTGATGGCTAACTCTGTCAATGTACCTGCACCCGACCGACTTATGGCCAGATCCGCCCGTTGTAGTAACCCAGCCATGTTATCATAAAAAGGCATTTCTAGGTAATGATCATGGTGCAATGTGCCTACTTCATCGTCTTGTGTCCCTGTTAAATGGACAATATAGGCCCCCGTCTCTAATAAATGGGGTGCCGATGCCCTCACTAATTTATTGAGCCCCACTGCCCCTTGGGAACCCCCTACAGCGGCAATTAAAGGCACATTATCAGGAATACCAAATTCTAACGGTTGAGGCGATAAAAATTCGTCCCTAACGGGAGTACTTACCCATTGGGTTTTGGCCTTTGGTAAATATTTACTTGTGCCGGTAAAACCAATGCCAACAAGATCACACCAACTGCCGAATAATTTAGTTACCTTTCCGGGAATATAGTTCGATTCATGTAAAATAACGGGAATTTTAGCCAATTTTGCACCAATAATGGCCGGGGCGGCAATATATCCTCCAGTAGTAAATATTATATCTATTTTCCTCGACTTTATTAGTTTGTAGGTTTTGGCGATCGCCTTAATTATCTTTGGTATTACAAAAACAGTTTTAACCCCGAAACCTGTTTGAAAACCATCAATATCAACGGTAAACAGAGGATAAGATTCTGGAACTAAAGACGTTTCGAGACGGTGAGGCACCCCCAACCATGAAATATTATAATCAGGTAATTGTTGAGCGGTGGCTAAAGCAGGGAATAAATGGCCACCCGTGCCACTGGCGGCAATTAATAGATTAGGATTGTTGACAGACACATTAATAAATAAAGGATTTAACGGGTTAGAAAATATCAATTATACTTTGAAAGGATAGATTTTGAGCTGATAGCTGAAGGCTTCGTCCGTCAAATTAACCAAACAGGGAAAAAAGATGATTTATTTTTGGCAGGAAGTATATAATTTTTGTCGGCAAATAACCCACCGTATCGGAGAAAAGTTATTAGAAGATTTTGCCAAACTAGAGCCAACTCGTAAAGCTGATGGTAGTCTAGTAACTGAGGCCGATAAATGGGCAGATCATGAATTAAGAAAAGCAATCAAGCAGTGTTTTCCCACTCACGGAGTTTTGACAGAAGAAACAGAACATATTCTACCTCATACTGACTGGTGCTGGGTCATTGATCCCATTGACGGCACAACTAATTTTACTCGGGGTATTCCTATTTGGGGTATCTCTATGGGCTTGCTTTATCAGGGGGTAGCAGTATTCGGATTTATCCATTTTCCGCAAATTCAGCAGACATATCACGGTTATTATTGCGAAAATACCAGTTTAACAGGTCCCAAAGGCTCTTTTCTCAATAATACTCCTATTTATACTAGTTATGATGACCCTAGTTTTAATCACGTTTTTATGTTGTGCAATAGAAGTTTAGATGTATTAAAACACAATTTTCCTTGCAAAATTAGGATAACGGGAGTTACTAGCTATGATCTAATGTCAGTCGCTTTCGGTGCTACACTAGGGGCCATCGAAGCCAGTCCCAAAATTTGGGATATTGCTGGAGCTTATCCTATCTTACGGGGGGCTGGGGGAAGTTTAGTTCATCTAGGACAAAAAGGTTGTTTTCCTTTAACCAGAGGACTAAATTATGGTGATATAAGTTTTCCCTGTTTAGCCGTCGCACGGGAAAATCTGCTCTCTATTTTTCAACCTTTAGCAGAAATTATCATCAAAGAAAAACAACTCGTTCACAATGATAAATATTGTGCAAAATAGTGATTAAATACGCTAAAATTTCTAAGTGAGCAATGCGGGACTGGCGGAATTGGTAGACGCGCTAGATTCAGGTTCTAGTGTTCGCAAGGACTTTCGGGTTCAAGTCCCGAGTTCCGCACTCTTAAACGATGTCATTCCGTAATTCCTAATTATTAACAGGCTGAACATAAATTTTAATTCCCCGACTTTGTAATTTTTTTGCCTGATTTTTAGCTTCCGTTTCCGTATTAAATATCCCTAACTGAATTTTCATCTCTTGATTCAAATTCATAATCAGGGCGTTGGGTGCAACTTTCTTAATACGGTTAAAATTATCCATATTTTGATAGTTACTTAATAGATAATATTTTTGCTCTACTTTTGGCTTAGGGGGATTAACGGGAACTTGACGAGGGGGATTTTCCAGGGGCGGATTATTTGCCGGGAAGGGAAGTGTTGGAGTGTTATTTGATGAAGGCGATGGTAACGTTTCTTGATTTTTCTGAATTTCCGCAAATAAAGCAGTTTTTAAGTCAGGATAAAGGGAAGAATTTTCAGAGGAATTATTAATAGGATTAGAGTTATTAATTTCTGGTAATGGTGTGGGTAAAGGTGGGGGTTGAATGTCAATATTAGGGGTTTTATCCTCAGTTTGTTCTAAGTTAGATAAGTTTAGGTTATGGTCTGGATTCTGATTTTCAATCTTATTTGTTGAGGTTTCACTCTCAGGGTTGTTGTTAACCAGACTTTCTCTATCTAGGTTAAAGAAAATGAAAATATTTGCACCAAAAAATAAAATAATTCCAATCATACCCCAAGGGCTCAGTATCACATCTAAAAGGGATGAGGGATCGCTAATAAGACGAGAAGCCACAGGTATTGGATCTTCTGAATCAACCCCATCAGGATTATAAACTAAAAAAGAATGGGTGTCTTGAGGGTTAGATTCTTTTTCGTGGTAGAGGATAGATTCTTCTACAATAGGATCAGCGATCAATAAAGACTCTTGAAGATGACTATTTTCATATCTATTCAACTCTAAACCCAAGTCCAAATCAAGGTTTTGAATAATTTTTTTAATTTGCGGATGCACCGGCACTACTGATTGACTCATAAATTAATGACACTTTATTCTATAGACAAATTATTAAATCAAATTCTCTCACAACCACAATGGGATAAACAAAGAAGATACCATGAATTAACCAAATTTTGGTATCAAGTCGTCAATCACAGAGTAGCACAACATAGCCGTCCTGTTTCTTTGCGAGATGAAGTTTTATTTATTGCCACATCTAGTTCAGCATGGGCACAGGACTTAAATTTACAAAGACGTTCTTTTATTGTCAAAATAAATCGTCGTGTAGAATCTCCCATTAAAGATTTACATTTTTCTCCCGTTAAATGGTATCAAAATCGGCCTATATCAGTAGATCGAGAAGATGATACTAAAGAACATCCCAGCACCATTATCCCTAAATCTTCCTTTAATTTACTTCCTGTCGATAATCCTCAAGAAGCCTTAGAAAAATGGTTAGAAATCATCAAAAAAAGAGCAACTACATGGGAAATTTGCCCTAGTTGTAGAACAAATTGCCCAAAAGGAGAATTAAAACGTTGGGGTATTTGTGCCGTTTGTTTTCAACAAGAAAATTCGTGTTAGTTAGCCGACTGTTGTGAAATCCTATATTCCTTTCCTAGTATAATATCCAAGCGATATTTATGAAGATATAGAGTGAATTCATCTTGGTTGGGTGACTCTCATAACACCTGAAACCTCTATTCTTCCTTTGGCGATCTGCGAAGCAGGCGCTTTCAGCGATCGCTTTTTACTTGACAATGAATATTATGTTGATTAGATTTTGGTAAGAAATTACTCTTACTCTCTTTTAAGATGCGTTTACCCTGATGGTTGGAGGAAATGGAGAGGAAAAATCGACGGATTAATTGTAAAATTAGTGGAAAAACCTTTTAAAAACGTCCTTATGATATGTCAAAAGCCCCTTCAAAAACCATTGAAAAACTAAAGCGATACTTATCTTCAGATGCCCAGTTCAACCTCAACTTCGTCGTGCTCACCATAAGTGCTTGTACTATTGCCAGTCTCGGTCTGCTGATGAACAGCACTGCCGTCATTATTGGAGCTATGATTATCGCACCCTTAATACTTCCCCTGCGGGGACTTGCACTAGCCATTCTGACGGCTGACACAGAGCTGTTCAATCAAAGCCTAACCACTGTGGGGGGAGGGACTTTACTGTCCATTGGTATTGCTTGGTTGATCGGTAGGGTGTTCGGCTTGCCAACCTCTGAATTTGGGACGGAAATCCTCGCCCGCACTCAACCGAACCTTGCGGACTTTTTCGTGGCACTTGCGGCTGGTGCCATCAGTGGCTTTGCCAAGATTCGACCTCGCATCGGCGATGCTTTAGCGGGAACAGCCGTTGCCGTTGCCTTAATGCCTCCCCTCTGTGTGGTTGGTATTACCCTATCCCAGGGGGGTTGGATGGCGAGTGGCGGGGCATTGGTTCTCTACGGGACTAACCTGTTAGGCATTACCCTTGCCTGCCTGCTCGTTTTTGTCTGGGGTGGCTACTACGTTGACCCTCTGAGAATGCGCAGTGCACTTCGCTGGTGTCTATTCATGAGTATCCTCTTCATTATCCCTCTGTTTATCAGTCTAGCAATTTTGCTTAAGCAAAAGACTCTTCAATCGACTATTAAAGACCTGCTTAAAAACCAGACCATCACTGTCGGAAAGCAAGTAGAGTTGCTCAAAATGGAGGTGAACTGGAGTGGTCTTCCCTGGAGTAATAAACCGGCAACAGTGATCTTAACAGTTAGTTCTCGACAAGTTGTTACCCCGAAGCAGGTTGGTGAAGTTGAGAACTTTCTTTACAGGACTCTGGGACAGCGTTTTCATCTTATTTTCCGAGTGGATCAATTTCAGGAAGTTACCTCCGACCGAATTGAGTCCAATTCTTCACTGTCAAAATAATGTTAAAACCAACTGAAAACCAGATAAGGGAGATATTTAATTAAGCAACATCCTGGATACACTGAATCAATGGCTAGATAAACGTTTTCAAATACTGTTAGCCTTTTTGATCCTGGTCCGTTAGTTAACATCACAATGCGATCGGAGAGAAATACGGCTTCATCCACATCATGAGTCACCATTACAGCAGTAATCTGATAACGGGTACAAATTTGCATTAATTGTTCCTGTAAATTACCTCTGGTGAGGGCATCTAATGCCCCGAATGGTTCATCTAAGAGCAATAATTTGGGACGAATTGCTAAGGCACGGGGGATGGCAACCCTTTGCTTCATACCCCCAGATAACTGATTCGGCAGTTTATCAGCGGCAGGACTTAAACCGACAAGATCAATATGCTCATTGACAATTTGTCTTCTTTCTGAATCTGAATAACCCTTCATGACTTCATCAACGGCTAAAGCGATATTTTGACGAACGGTTAACCCATACATGGGTACCTTATTACCATTGGTGATAATCCCCTCAGTAATCAAATGAGGCATAGGCATTTGCCATTGTCCGCCATCAATACCACCACCTTGAGAACCAATGGTTACATTATCCTTCGCAGAAGCCCAGTTAGCCTGTTTAGAAACCTCAACTTCTGTCATGCCATACTTAGCAAAAAAGCCCTTTTCTTTAGCAATAATCATCGCTGCAGATTCCACAATGGGGATATAACCTAATTTAACTTTCGTGGTTTCGGGCATCATTTCTGGACTTATTTGTGTGGGAGTGGCAAAGAACCTACCGGCATTTTCACGCCCTGGTTCAGGAGGATTACCCAAACAGCCTTTTAATAAAACTGCACTTGCTGAAATACCAGCTGTAAAAATAAATTGACGACGGGAAAATTTAGACATTTAACCTCCTTACGGCAATAGAGTCAGAGTTGACATTGTTATACATAAAAATCTATGAATTAATCAAAAACCATTTACTTATTTCTATAAAAGATTATGACACAGCTAACATCTGGAAAAAGCAACAATCTTTATTGATATTTTTTAATTAGTTAGATATATTTTTTTTATAACGACAGACTTCAATGAGTTGATTTTAGATTTAGGGAGTGAACTACCTACACTGAATCAGAGATTACAGTTTAGGCTTCCTGCCCAGAAACCAGCGTGGTGGCGGTTACTTTAAGATTATTTCTACCGTAAATTTTTTTGTTGCTAGTTTGCAGTTTATTATTAACCTCAATTCCTTGATTATTATGCTTAACTTTTGCTTTTTCTAAATTGAGAGATTTAATGTTAGGAGTACGTCCAATAGATACTAAAATTTCCTCAGCAATTAACTTTTCACCGTTGACAAAAACCAATTTTTCCCGTTAATTACTTCTACTTTTTCTGCCTTTGCCTACTTAATTATTTTGATGCCTTCTTCTATAAAATTGATTTTCGATGATTTCCGCCCCTAATCTTCTTAATGCTTGTCCTAACTTGCAAGGGATCGCACCACCACCGATTATAGTGATATATTGATTCCCATATTCTATCTTCAGAAAATGATTAAAACCTGAGTAATTTGTGAAATATTTGTGAGGATTAATGATTAAAAATAATTAATAAAAAAGTGGATTTGACAAGAAAAAAAGATCCTGCTATAATTGAACTCGACTATCAACCATTAACCATCAACAATCAACTATTAACTTGTAGGGGCTTGACTTGTCTTCGAGTCCCTATAGTTTTGCGAGTAAAAATAAGGTTTTGTTCGGTAAAAATATTTATGAACTGGAAGCGATCGCTGTTAGCTATTCTCACTGTAATATCAATGTACAGTGTCTTTCTTGCCCTTAGTCAAAGTTTAGGTGAACCTCAAGTTCAAGCTCAGCTGGAATTATATCAAACTAATTTGATTCTCAACGCCGCATCATTGAATCAATCTTCTAATCCTCTAATTTCCGATAGTGGCAATGTCGGTAATATTGCCCAAGGTTTAATTGGTAATGATGCCTATACTGTAGCACAAACTCAGTACGAAAAAGCCTTAAAGTTGACGAAGGATTCTTTACATAATTTAGAAAATAAAAATAAGTCTCTTTTAGACAGTGTAAGTGTAAAAGTAATCGCATCGGATAGATCCAAACAACAGTTAAAACAAAACATTCAAAAGAATCAAAAGTTAATTAATGATCTTAATATCAAAATAGGAATTATAGCCGCTAAAGAGAATCAGTTAAATACAGCAAATAAGTATTGGGCTAATATTTCTGATGAAGAATTTAAAAAAGTATTAACTGACATTTGGAATAAAAAACCACAAATTGGCAGTAAAGCAGAAGCAATTGTTACCCAAAAATTAGATAATTGGTTTCAATTAAACACTTTAACTCAATTATACGAAAATCAAAATGATCAGGTTAAGTTATCAGAAGTTCAATCAAAACAAGAAATATTAGCAAAAAAAGCAGTTTACCGATTATTTACCCTGACCATAATTCCTGTTGTTGGAGGCCTAGTAGGTTTTGGGTTAATTATCTTTTTAATTATTCAATTAGCTATCAAAAAAGAGAACTCAATTTTAGCGACTAACTATAATCGATTATGGGAATCTCCTTGGGACTGGGAAATTATTTGGCAAGTATTTATTGTCGGTTTTTTCTTCCTCAGTCAAGTTTTATTACCGATATTCTTCGGCTTGAGTGGTTTTAACCCCGCTGGTTTAACCATCAAAGGAAAAGCGTTATATGTGTTAGCCAGTTATTTTTTCATGGCAGGAGGAGGGTTATTGGTATTATACCTATCCTTGAAATCCTTTTTCCCGCTACCCCAAGACTGGTTTAAGTTAACAAATAAAAATTGGTATTTATGGGGGATTGGAGGCTATGTGGTGGCAATTCCTTCGGTATTTTTGGTGTCGATTCTCAATCAACAATTATGGCAAGGCAGAGGAGGCAGTAACCCCCTATTATTATTAGCCTTAGAATCTCAAGATAAATTCGCTTTAGCCATCTTTTTTATCACCGCCTCCATTGCCGCACCTATTTTTGAAGAAATCATGTTTCGTGGTTTTTTGCTTCCTTCTCTCACCCGTTATCTCCCAGTTTGGGGTGCAATTGTCCTTAGTGGAGTAATCTTTGCAGTGGCACATCTAAGTTTAGCGGAAATTATACCTTTAGCCACTTTGGGCATTATTTTAGGAATAGTTTACACTCGATCTCGCAGTTTATTAGCATCAATAACAGTGCACAGTTTATGGAATAGCGGCACACTTTTTAGTTTATTTTTATTAGGCAGTAAAATCAATTAAGATTCAGAAGTTAAAGTATCTGGACTTACTTACACATTTGCCTCCTTAGTCCCCAGGTTTAGGAGGCTGACAATGGTTTCCACTGGAACATTTACAAAACCCAATGATTTGACTATAGTGAGAATTGTCACTGTTAATTATTTTTGATGGTTAATTTTTCTCCTCTAACATCGTTACAAAAGGGTAATTGGTTTAAATTGATTTGTGGTGCTAGTTATCAACATTCACCCTCTATTCGCAATCTTGCCTTAGTTTATACTTTAGCAGGGGCTGACTGTCTTGATGTTGCCGCTGACCAAGCTGTGATTCATAGTGCCTTAGAAGGTATCAAAATCGCCCATAATTATCGACAACAAGCCCAAGATTTCGGTTATAATCCCCATGAAAAGCCTTTTCTAATGGTAAGCATTAATGACGGAGAAGATCCACATTTTCGGAAGGCCTACTTTAATCCTAACCTTTGCCCGACGGATTGCGATCGCCCCTGTGAAAAAATTTGCCCTGCGGAGGCGATAAAATTCAATCATCATCATCAAGGAGTAATCGAAGAATTATGCTATGGTTGCGGAAGATGTTTGCCAATTTGCCCGATAAATATTATTCAAACAGAATCAAAAATTATAAGTATAGAAGGGGTTTTACAATGGTTAGATATTTTACCAATAAATGCCATCGAAATTCACACCCAACAGGGACATTTTTTAGAATTTAGGCAAGTTTGGGAAACCATAAAATTTCATCTTTTTAAACTAAAATTAATCGCCATTAGTTGCCCTTATAGTGAAAATGTAACTGAATATTTAACCCAAATTTATGATTATATAAAACCTATTGAAATTCCTTTAATTTGGCAAACAGATGGCAGACCAATGAGTGGAGATATTGGGGCAGGTACAACCCATTTAACCATAAAATATGCTCAAAAAATGAAGGAATTAAATCTACCTGGATTTATTCAATTAGCTGGAGGTACGAATGAATATACTGTTGAAAAAATACAATCTTTAAACTTAATACCTTCGCAAATTTCCGGGGTTGCCTATGGCAGTAAAGGGCGAAAATTAATAGCTAATATTCTTCATAAGTTAGAGGAAATTTCGATTAATAATCAATTAGAGGAATATCCTGAATTGTTATGGCAAGGAGTAAGTCAAGCCCATCAATTAATCTCACCCCTTAAAATGTAAATAAAAACATACTTTAATCGGAAATTATGTTTAATACCAATTCGCAAAAGCTATTTCTACAATAAGGATAAAGAAACATTTTGTTATGATGGGCTTGGCAAATGTAGATACTAGCTCAACTTCTTCCCAATGCGGCCTAAGAGACTTATGGACTTATGGGTAAACCATCGATTATAAGTAGGGTGTAACGTCTTCTTTACAGTCATCCGCTAAAAAGGAAAGAGAGCGAAATCTTAAACCTACCATTTGATCATATAAGGGGTTAAGTTTACACATTGGGGGAATATGGACAATTTTTTTCCCAAATAATTTTATGTCCCGCTCAAAGGGGCATTCTGAGGGTATCATTTTACACAAGAAACGAGCTACCCTGGGATCATTCACATCCATACCATCTAACCATTTTTTAACAGGTTGTAACAAATCCGGATGTTTTTCCTCTCCTGTTGTTCCTACTTCGGGATGCCAAAGGGTTGCTTCTAAGGATTTTAAGGCTTCTAAATCTAACCCCAAAGCCGACTGAAATTCGTGGACTATATCCGCCTCTTGTTTACTATACACCCCGTCTGCAATGGCCATCATCACAGCAGTACGCAAAAAATTTTCTCTGGTGTTAATATCATTCCCTAAAGCCTCTGCTAACCCTTGAGGGGAAATTGTGTCCAAATTGCCCAAATCTGTATGGGGGATAAGCTCATCTTGAGTTAAACTAGCAATCAATTCTTGTTCTTCAGAATCAAAATGACCATCGGCATAGGCAACGGTGAGTAAACCCCTTAACCATGCAGAAATTTGCCCATCAGTATATTCATTGGGATTACAGTTCGTCGTCATAAATTAATAATAGAGATTCAAGACTATATGATCATTGTAACTTATGATTCTTTTTCACCAGTTATAACGGACATCCAAATATTTATCTATTACCTGTTACGTTTCTTAATATTATGAATTTCTGATCTCTGATTGAACTAAGATTAGTTAGCTCTACAAGATTAATCAAAGTTCAGGGGATGCTGTTTTTATGTTCGATCGCAGACTGAGTGGTATTTTACTACATCCAACCTCCTTACCTAGTGCTTATGGCATTGGTGATTTAGGAAATGGTGCTTATCGATTCGTGGATTTTTTGGAAAAAGGTGATCAACAGGTTTGGCAGATATTGCCTTTGGGGCCTACTGGTGCGGGAAATTCTCCTTATTTGGCCTATTCTGCTTTAGCCGGAAATCCCTTAATGATTAGCCCAGATATTCTTTATGGTGATGATTTATTAACAGAAGAAGATTTAGAAACCGTTAAAACCGTTTTTGAGAAAGAAAAAAAATCCCGTGTCAACTTTGATTTAGTCATTAAGGAAAAATATCCCCTATATCGTAAAGCTTTTGAAGCATTCCAAGCACGAGACGACGACGAATATAAACAAGAATTTGCTCAATTTTGCGAAGATTATAGTTACTGGTTGGAAGATTTTTCTCTCTACATGGCGTTAAAAGACTATCATCAAGGTAGTGCTTGGTTTCAGTGGGATGAATCTATTGCTAAACGTAACCCTTCTGCGATTTCCCGATGGCAAATCAAACTTGGTCATGAAATGTTCTATCATAAATTTTTACAGTTTAGCTTCTTTAAACAATGGCGAAACTTAAAAGAATATGCCAACGAGAAAAACGTCAAAATTTTTGGAGATATTCCTATCTACGTCGCCCATGATAGTGTTGATGTGTGGGCAAATCAAGAGATTTTTTGTTTAGATGTCAAAACGGGTGCGGCGGCTTTAATGGCTGGTGTTCCACCTGATTATTTTAGTGCCACTGGTCAGTTATGGGGTAATCCTGTTTATGATTGGGAGGTGCTAGAAAAAACCGATTTTGCATGGTGGGTGCAACGCATTAAAGGAATGTTAGAATATGTTGACATTATGCGTATTGACCATTTTCGAGGCTTTGAGGCTTATTGGGCTGTGCCTGAGGGAGAAACCACTGCTATTAATGGGGAATGGCTAGAAGCACCGGGCGATAAGTTTTTTACCATTCTTGAGCAAGAGTTAGGCGTTTTACCCATTGTGGCGGAGGATTTAGGCGTTATTACTCCAGAAGTAGAAGAATTACGAGATAAGTATAAATTTCCCGGGATGAAAGTTTTACATTTTGCCTTCGACTCTGATCGAGCTAATGGTTTTTTACCTTATAATTACACCGATCGTAACTGTGTTGTTTATGCAGGTACTCACGATAATGATACAACGGTGGGATGGTTCGAAAAACGATCCTTTAGTGAAAGACAAAGAGTAGTAGATTTTCTCGGCGGTATTTGTAATGAAGGAATCCACTGGAGTTTAATTCGTTTAGCATTATCCTCAGTGGCCAATTTGGCTGTTTTCCCTGTGCAGGATCTGTTAGGGTTAGGTTCAGACTCGAAAATGAACACCCCGGGTACCACTGAAGATAATTGGAGTTGGCGCTATGAAGAGGATGTTTTAACTGACGATATTAGCGAACACCTCAAATATTTAACCTATCTTTATGGTAGAGCTTCATTTTAGTTATTAACAATTAACAATTAACCCTCTCCTACTCACATCTTGCACCAGTACATAGATACTGAATAAAAGGTGTTAGGTATTCTGACTTTTCACGGTATCTTTTCCCTGAGAAAGGGTTTGGGTGTTAGGGGTTGGGTGATAGGGAAAATTCAGTTTTTGTTTTCGAGGGCACGAATCAATGCTGATAATAATCTTCCGAGGGATTCACATCTATTTAAAAGAGAATCAATGACTTTCCCCTCTCCTAACTTTACCCTTTTCGACAATAAAAGATGAGTTTCTAATTCTTTAAGAGAGCCTTGTGCTATGTATAAAAACTGTATATATTCTTTTCGGGTTTTTCGACCATGCCCCTCAGCGACATTGGCGGGAATAGAGGCTGATGCTCGACGAATCTGAGAAATTAACCCGTAAAGTTCTTCTTTGGGGAAATTGCGAGTAACTAAGTAGCATTCTTCTGCTAAATCCATGCCTGTTTGCCAAACCTTTAAGTCTCTATAGGATTGTATTCCCATCAGTTTCTAAGTGTTTTTTTTGACTGTTCAACTATTAAAGCTTATCCTCAATCCCTAATCCTAACACCCAACCCCTAACACCTAACACCTGTCAACCGAAAAAGATGCCGTGAAAAGTTAGGTTAGGTATTAGGGGTTAGGGGCTTATCAGGTTAGGTTTTTTACAATTAGATTCTGGTGAGGGTGAGACTTGGGGGACAAGGAAGGAAAGTAGACAAGGAAGAGAGAAATACTGGTACTTTTTATGATCTTTTTTTGACGAAGGTATTGAAAGTAGTAATTAATTGATCACAACCAGTCTGAGAGAACCATAATAAAAAAACCTGCCACCGAGGACAGGCACAAATTACAATTATTTATTAGTTAAATTCAGATAAAAACCGAAGATTACTGATCGGCTTTCGCATCCAAGGTGGGTTGATTATCCCCCTCCAAGCTAACTTTAAATACTTTATTTTTAGCTTCTTCAATTTTCGGCAAAGTTAGGGTTAAAATACCATCAGTATAGTCAGCAATGACTTCTTCATTGCGAACAGCCACAGGCAAATTGATAGTACGCTCAAATTTACCATAATTAAATTCAGAAAGATAATAACCACTATCCTTCTGTTCTTCTTGATGACGGTATTCGCCACTAATTTTCACTGCTTCACTGGTAACACTAATATCGAGATCTTTTTTCTCAATACCCGGCACTAAAACTCTCAAAGTTAAACTATCTTTATTGTCCAACAGCTCTACTGACGGCTGTAATACATTACTACTAGTTTTGTCCCAAGAAGTTATTTCGTCAAAAAGTCGATTCATTTGACGATGCAAACCATCAATATCTGATAAGGGATAGAAACGAACTAAAGACATAATTTTTACCTCCTCGTGGGCGATTTAATGACTTATGTATTTAACTTTTATTGACATCCTTATTGTGTCATAAATTTCCTGCTTCTATTAGGTGGAAAACCGAATTTATTTAGGGGGATGTTACTGAAAAAGCCTAGGGAAATGAATCGATTTCTCCACTGTTGAAAAAAGGTACTCATGGAATAGATCCTTAAACTAATAATCCGTCTTCTAATTCAATGATACGTTCTGCTACATCTAAAATGCGATCGTCATGGGTGACAATAAGAATAGTACAACCTTGCTCCTTGGCTAATTTTTGCATAATTTCCACCACACCCCTACCAGATTTACTATCTAAGGCGGCGGTGGGTTCATCAGCTAAAACTAACTTGGGATGCGAAACTAAGGCACGAGCGATGGCAACTCGTTGTTTTTGTCCACCAGAAAGATTGTCAGGGTAGTAATCAATTCTGTCACCCAACCCAACCGCCGTTAACATTTCGATTGATTTTTGTTTGGCTTCTCTAGGAGAAAATTCTGGGTGTAACTCTACGGACATTTGTACATTTTGTCTCGCTGTGAGAGATTTTAATAAATTATGAGCTTGGAAAATATAACCAATATTTCTTCTAGTTTGAATTAACAAATTATTATTAGCTTTTACCAATTCCTGGCCAAATACTTTCAAACTACCATAACTAGCACTTCTTAAGGCACCCATTAAGGTTAATAAAGTAGTTTTTCCTGAACCAGAAGGTCCTTTCATGATGACCACTTCTCCTTTTTTTAAGGTTAAATTAATATCAAAAAGAGTCTGTTTTTCAATATAATTATTGCGATAATAAAAATCTAAGTTTCTAATTTCTACCACTTTATTAGTATCTAAGGAGTTATTGGTAAATATGTCTGTTAAGGGGATCATGATTATTCATAACTAATTAAATTTTTTATTCTGCCTTGAAATAAATACAGTTTATTGACATTCTACCTCCACTAAATCAAAGATGATAGTGGGGGAGGTAAGATTGAATATTAGCAGCTCTCTTTATATAAAATCAAGTCGTTTCGCTCCAATTCAAAATTATGAATTATTAACTCTTTCTAACCTGAGAACCCTGAAATCATCAATTTGTCTTTTTTGATTTTTGTTCATCAATAATGAAGAGAAGAAGTTAAAAGGCAAAAACTAAGCTAACTACAACTGTGTGATAGAATGAAGCAACAGATAAAGATCAATCAACAAATAAAAAATAGCCTCTACCAGCATCTGTGTCAAATTGTCAGGGAAAGAGATCCCTATCTAGGTAGTGCTGGTCATTACTATGTCAAGGAGTACATACGTCAAGAGTTAGCAAAATTCGGCGAGGTCAGAACTCATCCATTTAATCTGAAGGGGAAAATCTATGAAAATCTTATTTTGGATCTCTGTGATGATCAAGGCTTAATGAATGCTTATCCTATTTTGATTGGCGCACATTATGATACGGTTCCCGGTTCTCCTGGTGCTGACGATAACGCAACTGGAGTTTCAGTATTACTGGAATTAGCTAAATTTTTCACTCAGGAACCACCTCGACTTCCCGTTCGCCTTGTCGCTTTTGATTTAGAGGAATATGGCTTGCTGGGAAGCAAAGCCTACAGCCATCTACTTAGTAAGGAAAAACAGAAGCTTCGGCTCATGTTATCCTTAGAAATGCTAGGCTACTACGACAATCAACGGGGATCTCAGTCTTACCCACCGGTCTTGAAATATTTTTACCCCTCCCGCGGAAATTTTCTGGCTCTAATTGGCAATGCCAGAACTATTCCGGATTTAGTCAGGATTAGTAAGAGTATCAAACAAGCCAATGTAGCTTGTGAGTGGTTACCCATGATATTAAGAGGGAATGCTTTGCCGGAAACACGCCGAAGTGATCACGCACCTTTTTGGGATCACGGATACAATGCTATTATGGTAACTGATACCGCCAATCTGAGAAACCCTAATTACCATAAGGCAAAAGACACCATTGATACCATAAATCTAGATTTCTTAACTAAAGTTTGCCAAGGATTAGCACTAGCCATTAAAGTTCTTTAGCTAGGGTACAACCCCGAAACAAATAGGTTATAGCCATTGTCCAGATCTTTAGTATGCCTTGGTCGAGTTCGACAGTTTACAGCTAACTCAAGAAAGTTTCAAATCCAGCGCCTTACTTTGGTTTCGTATTGCTGATATTCCTCGCCAAATTTGTCGGAGAGCATCTGTTCCTCTTCTTTGATAAACTTTTCCTGAATCAGCCAAATAAACAAGGGAATTACCGCCACAGGGGTTAGACTCCCTAAGAAAAACCAAAGCCCGAATAAAAAAACGACCATGCCCAAATAAATCGGGTTTCGACTATAATGAAAAAGCCCTTCTTGGACTAGGGAACTCGATTCTTCAAAAGGCTTGATGGTCGTCCCTTTTTGCCGAAATATTCGGTCACAAGAGACAACCATGAAAATACCGACGACTATCGCCCCTAGCCCCCCATAATTAAAAGGCGGAGTAATTAACTGTTTGACGGGTAGCAACCAATTAGATCCTACCATCAAAATAATCGAGAGGAGAAACCAAAAAGGCGGCAAGATTTTTTGATAATTCATCTAACTTTTCTAACCAATCTATTCCTTCAATTTATTATATGGCGATCGCTTCATCATCCTCATATATTTTTCCCCTTACTTAGAACCCTGGGGAAGTATTTATACCGATAACTTTACAGAAACCTAATGCACATAATCCCGTGATTCTGCGGTTGGTTTTTTCTTCTGGAAAAGGCATCCTAGATATAGCAACTATAACAAAGCAATTATTATTAAAAAAGAGGACACTACCATGTTATTCAACAATCGCCAGAGCAATAACCAAAAAAACACCCTAAAATCAAATTTTGTCTATAGATTACTCTCTATCAAGAAACAGAATCAAGCGGGTACAACCCTTATAACTGGGACAGCGATAGGTTTATTGGGTCTGGGCACGGGCACTTTAGCTATCGCTCAAGCAAATCAATTAAAAACGAACGTAGTGTCTGATGAGATGACTAAACAAGCGATTGCTGTTGCTGAAACTGGGGTGACAAGAATGCAAAGTTTATTTATTAAAGAGCCTCGTTTAGCTATGGTATCAAGCCACAATGAATGGACGACTATCGCTAACACGGCACCAACTCAGCTAGACACAGTATTAAATAATGCCGCAAACACGGCGGCGGGAACATCAGGAACCACCAGCACCGCTACTTATAGTTGTAGTCCTAGCTCTGGAACCACTGCTGGCACATCTTTAACATCTCAAAAGGCTCAGGAAATCATTGACCAATTGCAAGGTGGAGCAATCAAAGTACCATCTAATATTATTAATGCCAATAATACTTGGGTTGCATTAGATCCGAATAATCCTGATAAAGGAAAATTTAAACTTGTAAGTTATAGTCGTGGGACAGGTGCTAATAGCAAAGCTAGTCTAACTATTCAAGGACAGGTAGGATCAAACAACGCTTCAAAAGCACAAATAAAAGTGGACTTTGATGCTAATGTGGCCAGTGGGGGTGGTGGTGGAACCATTCTCTCTACTGCGGAACAGGTACCGGGTCTATGGATTTCTGAAGTGGGTAATGATTGGGCAAATGATAAAGTTAATGGAAATATAAAAATTTATTCTCCTACCTGTAAAACTCTGGCACAAATAACAGGTGCACCGGATAACAGTAACCTTTACAATACAAGTACTCAATCTATTTCTATCTCGAAAGAACCAATCCCCGATACACCTCCGTTACCCACATCAAACCTCTATACCGTTACAGGGTCTGTTGCCGGGATGACATTCCCCCGACCCGGGACACCTGGTACACCAGCAATTCCCGCTACTTATAAAGGGAATGGTAGCATAAAAACCCCTGCTGTTCCTGCTGTTCCTGCTACCCCCGGAGATACTCCTGATGCGAATGGCTACTATCATTACCTTATCGATAATTTAAATATTAGTGGCGGTAGTAATGTAACTATTGCAGATAACGCAAAAGTTATTTTTTATGTTAGAGGTAATATTAACCTAAGTGGTAATCCTGATATTAACCCTAGTGCTAGTAATACATCAAAAAATTTACAAATTTATGGCAATACTTACACTACTGGCAACAATACAAAATATGGTTGTGGTTCATTAACGGTGGGGACAAATTGTCCCACCTTACAAGCTCATTTTAACGGTACTGGTACGGTAAAAGCTTTTGTTCATGCCCCCGCCGCCACTGGTAGTGTTAATGGTGGTGGGAACACTAACGGAAACTTTAGAGGTTCTATGTGGATTAAAGCATGGGATTCTAGTTCTGGTAACTCAAAAGTAAAAATTGACGCGGTAGGGAATTATGGAGACTATCAAGTCACAGAAAATCGCACCGTACCAAATGTAACACCTCCTACTTATACCCTCGGAAATATTTCTAATTATGAAAGACAAAATGCCCAATAGTAAGTAATTGAATAACAAGGCTAAAAATTAAAGAAGGCAGGAGTTGAAAGGCATCCGCGCAGGAGGAGGGTTAGCCTTACAAGGGTAGGTTTTTTTATAATTAGGTGTTGACAAGACAAGGAGGACAAGCGGTCAGACCCCGCGACGACGACAGTCGCAAGGGAATGCTGACCAAGAGAGGAGGGAAAGTAGACAAGGGAGTGAAAAGCCTATTCTTTGGTTGAAAAATCTTCCCCCTCTTCCAAGTCTCACCTTCGCCCAAATATTAAAATCTTTAAGTGTTGACACTCCCACCGACAAATCAAAGATTATGTCGGGGGATTCTTACCTCATCAGCACTTAACTAGATTGACCAAGTTACCTTGCTTAATCCCCGTCAGTACGCCTTCGTAAGCAATTTCATTCACGGTATGCCCTACCGCTACTAATCCTCTATTTTTAATTATACTAGCGAAGGTCATAATTTGATGGTCCAGTACGCCCCAATTCCTCTTGGCAAGCTCAAACAGAGGAGGCTTATGAGCTGTCTCAATTTAAGGTGGACTGGCAAAAAGAGCAAGTGATTTGTCCACAAGGAAAAAAGAGCACCACCTGGAGACCTGAGAATCGACCGTTGGGGTAATGAGGGTCTGAGGGTCAGTTTTGGCAAACAAGATTGTTTAGCTTGTGGCCAGAGAAAAAATTGTGTTCGTTCCACCAGTTTTCCCAGAACCCTTCGTCTTCTGCCCCAAGCACAACAAACGGCACTTCAGAGAAGGCGAGAGCAACAACAAACTAAGGAGTGGCAAAAAGGCTATAATCGTCGTGCCGGAATCGAAGGAACCATCTCACAGGGGGTAAGAGCCTTTGGATTACGGAAAGCTCGTTATTTGGGTTTAGCTAAAGTTCATTGACAACATATTCCGACAGCTACGGCCATTAATCTGGTGCGGCTCTTTGCTTGGAGCTCAGGAGTTCCCCTCGCCGGGACTCGCATTTCTCGCTTTGCTGCTTTAGCTCCTGATGGAACCGCATTGGCATCACGGATACTCCTTCCTCACAATAGGTTAGCGTAGTTATTTCGCTAATTATATTGTTCAAATATTCCACGTGCTTTCTATGGGGAGAGCGAGCGATCGCTACTGAAGAGTGGGAGCGAAGCGCTACGAGCCCACAATCTCTTTTTATGCCCAATCCAAGGATGTAAATTAAATGCGTCCAAGCTTAGTAGCGGCTAATTGTTCGCGGAAGATTAACGCGAACTAAATCTGATTCTCTCATCAACGAAAAATTTACAGCTGGATTTCTTCTTTTAGCCTTTTTGTTAAGTTCGCCAACAGTATCAGTAGGCGATCACTGCTAAAATCCCCTACCCACAAAATCCGTTAGAACGAGAAAATTACTGATGGCAATTTAGGGAAAAATGTTACTTTATTCGGTTAAAATAAAATTAAATAGCTTTCAAAATGAGAACCAAGCCATCAGAAACAGTATCTTAATTAATGCATGTTATCAGTTATTGAAAAATCAGAGAGTTTACTCAAAAATATACTTCTAGTAGATCTGTATTAGATAATTGGTATAAAATTGCCAGTAAAGCGAATTGGAGTAATTTAATCGAAGTTCAATCAGTTTTTCCTTCCGCCGAAGCTGTGGGTAATTTTACCGTATTCAATATCAAAGGAAACAAGTATAGACTAATTGTTAGTATTGATTATGAGCATCAGTTAATTTATCTCAAATATATTCTGACTCACGCCGATTATGATAAAAACCAATGGAAAAATGACCCTTACTTTTAACCCTGATAAATACAAACAACTCTTAGATAAATATCAACCTAAATTAATTAAAACAGAAAGAGAAAATGAAGAAGCACTCAAAATAATTGAGGAATTAATGCACAAAAAAGATCGTACTCCTGAAGAAAATGAACTCTATGAATTACTGATTATTTTAGTCGGAAAATTTGAACAGGAATATTATCATTGTGGACAATTTTCTGAGCCACATTCTCTATTATTATTTTTGATGGAACAAAAAAACATTAAACAAAGTGATTTAGTTGGTATTATTGGCTCAAAAGGTGTGGTGTCCGAAGTCGTTAATGGTAAAAGAAATATTAGTAAAACTCAAGCAAAATCATTAGGCGAGTTTTTTAATGTAGATGCAGGATTATTTATTTAGTTAAGATAAATTCTGACAATTAAACCCTCAATTTTTAATTTTTCGTTGGATTAAATTGATTTTTGTTTCTCAGAAGAGAATTAATTAATCACTTTTATTACTTAGGATTCAAGATTAATAAATCACCAATCCAAAATCCAAAATCTAAAATAATCTTATAGTGTAATTGCTGATTGTTGATACCTTAATACTTTAATTTATTTACAATTGGTTAAATTTACTTTAAAGTAAAGATATCAAGTTTGCGCTGGTGTTCGTGATGAAAATTGATACTTACCAGTTAAGCCAAGAGCAATCCCATCCTCTTCAACTCACGTTGCCTTTGCCTCTGGTTCTGTCGCAAAAAAGTTTAGACAAAGATAATACTCCTGTAAACATCTGATTTTTTAGACAGCAATCCCAAAGAGAGACTCAACGAAGTTTTTTTGTCCGATTACATCCTTCTTATTGACTCCTTCTACTTGTCCTTGATAAACTCTAAAACACTTTTCAACAATTGTCGGCAAGTACGCACCGTTTTCGCCCAAGGAGTTTTTTCCCTTGAACCAATCTCAAATGCGGCTGTTTCTGTCAATAGTTCTTGAACACGACTCCTAATTGGTGATACTAACAATTGAAATTCCTTTCTACTTAAAGTTCCATCTCTGACTCTTCGCCACAACCTGAACAACTTTTTCTCTTGTGCCATCAAATGATTGAATATAAGTTTTTGCTGATTCTACAGCTGATGACAACGCTACACTGGCTTCATTTCTGAGGCGATTTACCATTCCTAATGACATTTTCACCCCAAAAAAGTCTGACATCCCACTCACAATCATACGGTGAGAATGACGATATACCCCACTCATCAAAGACACTAAGGCTACTACTGTTGAACCATAGCCATTCTCTGAGACATTTTCAGGTAATTTTGCTCTCGTTTTTGCTCCACAATGATTACATTCCAATTGGTGTAACCTATGTTCTACTATTTCTAGTTCTGTCGGTGGTATTTCCACTACTTGGTGTCGATAGGGATTGGAGTCTGTACCTGAAAGTTTTTCCCCACAACATTTACAGGTTTCTGGTAAGTGGTTTTTGGTACTTTGACATTGGGATTCTGGATATAATTCTCGACTATAACCGTGATGCCCAATTTGCCCACCTCTATTTCTTTTCTTTCTTTTCTTCGCCTTTTTCTTCTCTGGTTTAACTATTTCACTCGATGGTGGAATACCCGAATTTTTCGAGTTACAATTAACTTTTTCTTGCAGATTTTCTACTATCTTCTTTAATTCTTGTTGTTCATTTTCCAGTTCTTGAATTCTTAATTTTTGTTGCACTACAAAATTTTTAACTCCTTGAGGAGTCGAATTCCATTCTTCTGTGGTGAAAAAATTCGTTTTTAGTAGTTGCTCTTTTTCCATGTCTCTAAACTACCATATTTTCGTTCCCCCCTGAACGCTTACAAATAATCTCTTGTTGGAAATGACGCCATTTGAAAGGTTCTTTGGGATTCATAAAGAAGATGGAACTCCTGAGTATTATTACTCAAGTTTATCATGCTATATGACGGCTGAGATTTTTTGCGACAGAACCAGAAATGTTTGCTGAAGCAATCTCCCGTGACATTGGGAAAGAAAAAAAATGGGTAGCATTAGTAGATGGCAATAAAACACAATTGAGATTACTTCAAAAGTTAGCTGGCCAAATGAATGGTTTTCAAGATCATCTTCATATAATTGATGGTATTCCCATTCCGTTGTGTTGTTTTAGTAGAGCTCCAAGATGTCGTAGTTTTGTGAGTGAAGCCAATTATGGCTATTGTGCTGGTAAAAAGGAGACCTATTATGGTTTTCATGGACATTTAATTATTAGTGGTCAGGGAATCATCACAGGTCTAACTTTGACTCCAGCTAATGGTGATGAACGTGAGGCATTATGGGATTTAGTCAAAGGAATAAAAGGTTTACTCATTGGTGATAAAGGGTATATAAGTGAGCAATTAGGGGAAGAACTTATTCGTAATGGCATTGAATTGGAAACAGCATTGCGAAACAATATGAAAGATACTCGTCCTCAGTCGTGGGTAAAAATGTTGATGAAAGTACGTCGTTTGATAGAGACAGTAATTGGACAATTAGTTGAGCGATTTAATCTGGAAAAAATTTGGGCAAGGGATATGTGGCATTTAACAAGTAGAATAAACCGCAAACTTTTAGCACATACTGTTTGTTGCTGGCTCAATCGTGAGAATGAAAATATCTTACAGTTTGAAACTTTAGTGTCAGCTTAATTTTAGTTGCACATCACGTAGTCAAATAAAGAAGAATCTAAGGAAAATATTTCCGAGACAAAACCTAGTGAATCTCGCCAACCTACTTCTAATAATATCCAAAATAATCCACCAATAAATAATGTAATTCCCCTAAGACAACCCAATAATAAACCTCCCGTTTCTGCATTTGAAACACCGACATCTATTCAAAAAAATAGGAATCTCAGTGCCAAAAATGCAGCAGAAAATTTAGCGAAAAGTCTTAACGGTGAAATTGTCTTGATTGAAACGAAAACCCCTGATATTAAGATTGTCAACCGCCCTCAAGTTGAGGATTTTGACGATGATGATATTCCTTTCTAAATGAAGAGAGATAGAGAAATTTTCGGCAAATTTCAGCTTCTTAACCTTTTCTTGACTCAATGATTATAAGTCCTTAATAATCGAGTCTTATAATGTCGGATGAGGAGTTTTTATGACAGGGTAGTGTTTGTCTTACTTCAAAATCTAGATCCCTAGGTCACCTGAGTTCGATATAAAGTTACTTGTTAGGGTAGGGAGTAGGGAGCAGGCGAGCAGGGAGTAGTGTTTATAATCGATGTAAAATGTATCAAAATTGATTTTAAGCAATTATTTACTAAACTTAATTCTTTTTGGGAGAGAAAATTTGGTCAGTTATCACTCTTAAACCCTTATTTTTAAAGCTTTCTTACAGTTCACTCAGGTCCAGGTCGGGCTTAGGAATTTAATCAGGGTCGCCGATGAGTTGGCCCATATCCACCAACTGACAAGTATGACAGAACCAACGGTAGTTATCTGATTGACGAGGACACTTGGTTTCAAGTTTCCTTAACTGTTTTAGCAAATTCAATAGAGCGAATTATGAAGACCACTGTTCAAACCATTCATGCCAGAGAGATTCTTGATTCTCGCGGCAATCCAACCATTGAAGTTGATGTGATATTACAGGATGATAGCAAAGGGCGGGCTGCCGTTCCTTCTGGTGCATCCACTGGAAGCCGAGAAGCCTTAGAATTGCGAGATGAGGATCGGTCACGCTACGGCGGCAAAGGCGTATTGAAAGCTGTTGCCAACGTCAATGGGGCGATCGCCACCGCTTTAACGGGAATGGATGCCGCCGATCAGGTCGCCATCGATACCAAAATGTTAGAACTGGATGGTACTGAATATAAGTCAAACCTCGGTGCCAATGCCATTTTAGGGGTCTCGATGGCGATCGCCCGGTCTGCCGCCACAGCTCGAGGTCTCCCCCTCTACCGCTATCTGGGTAAGGGAGAGACCAACCTACTGCCAGTCCCCTGTTTCAATATTCTCAACGGTGGCGTTCATGCCGACAACAGTGTGGACTTTCAAGAGTTTATGATTGCCCCAGTAGGTGCTTCTACCTTTTCAGAGGCTCTGCGAATGGGGACAGAGGTGTACCACGCCCTCAAATCCATTTTGAAAAAACAGGGTTACAGTACAGGGGTGGGCGATGAAGGCGGATTTGCCCCCAACCTAAAAGCGAACGTAGAGGCGATCGAGCTAATTCTTCAGGGGATTGAAACGGCTGGACTAAAGCCAAGGGATGAAGTGGCGATCGCCCTTGATCCCGCTGTCAGTGAACTGTACCAAGATGACGGAACTTATCTGTTCTTCAAATCCGATCAGATCTGCAAGACAACGGCTGAAATGATTGCCCTGTGGGAATCTTGGGTGAATCAATTTCCCATTATTTCCCTTGAAGATGGTTTAGGGGAAAAAGACTGGAGTGGTTGGCAATTGCTAACCAAGCGATTAGGCGATCGCATCCAGTTAGTTGGTGATGACGCCTTTGTGACCAATCCCAAGATCATCAAACAGGCGATCGCCGATGGGGTAGGGAACTCATCCCTGATCAAAGTCAACCAAATTGGTTCTGTCACCGAAACCCTCAACGCCATCAGTGATTCCAAAGCGGGCAACTATACCTGTATGGTTAGCCACCGCTCTGGGGAAACCCCGGATGACTTCATCGCCGATTTAGTGGTAGCAACGGGAGTGGGTCAAATTAAATCCGGTGCGCCCTGTCGAGGAGAGCGCCTGGCAAAATATAACCAGTTGCTCCGCATTGAGGAGGAATTAGGAACAAGTGCGAAATACGCAGGTATGTCGGCCTTTAAGGCAAAGCAACCTATTGCCTGACTCTGCTTACCGTAAAACCTGAAAAAGTAACAAACAACCATCCTAACAAATGAGATTGAGAGATTAACTGATGAATGACGACAAATTAAAATTTGAAATATCAGAAGAGGTTAAGGCACTAATCCCAGAGGAAAAGTTGGCCTCCATCGTCCAGATGTTTACGCAACTTGACTCAAACCAAGACGGCACAATCGAGATCGACGAATATCTCAACTTCGCCCTGGCAAAGGAGAAGATACGTCTGACAAAGAAGTTTGAAGCTGTAGATGCTGACAAGGACGGATACGTTGATTTTGAAGAATTTATGGTTGTAGCTGAACCAATATTCGGCATTCTCAAAAAGTTCCGCGAACTAGACCTCGACCAGAATGGACTGCTATCCCTTGAGGAGGTGATTAACATTACCGATCGCTTGGTCTTACCTCTCAATACCGAGCAAATCAAAACCATTATGAAACAAGTTGATCGCGATGGTGATGGAGAGATCAGCTACTACGAATATCTAGGGGCGATCTCCCACATCGGGTTTCAGTAATTCAAATTCTAGAACACACAAGATTGTTCCCCCGTTGAATCTATGATTCCTTCCCCCAATCGCCCCCTTATCTGCTGGTCTGACTTTTCACGGCATTTCTGAAAACCCGTTCAAATAAGGGTTTCCCTCCCAGGCTGATTCTCAATAATCTCTGCTTAATGATAATGGACAACGAAAGAGTCTGGCTTGGAGAGGGGGAATTTGGCGATCGCCTGAGAGCAGAAAAAGATCCCGTGAAAAGTCAGATCTGCTGGTGGATAAAAAATTCAAGTTTAGATTGAATCAATTTTTCCTTTTGCACACTTACTGCGAATTAACGAGGTTTGTATGAATACCAAGAAACTCTGGCAACGCTATGAAAAATGGCTCTACTACTACGAAGGCTTGGACTTGTATCTGGACATAAGCCGAATACGGTTTGACGACGAACTGGTTAAGACCCTGAAGCCGAAGTTTACCAAGGCGTTTAAGAACATGGAGGCACTAGAGGCAGGTGCGATCGCCAACCCCGACGAAAACCGCATGGTGGGGCATTACTGGTTGCGTGACCCTGACCTCGCTCCAGTACAGCTCAAAAAAGAAATCGTGGAAACCTTGGAACAAATTGAAGCCTTTACCCAAAAGGTTCACGACGGGACAATTCACCCACCGTCAGCGACAAAATTCACCGATATTCTCTCCATCGGCATTGGTGGTTCTGCCCTAGGACCAGAGTTTGTCGCCGAGGCACTAGCTCCCGATTTTCCCACCATGGGGATTCATTTCATCGACAACACCGATCCTGCCGGGATCGATCGTGTGCTTAACCGCCTTAAAGATCGTCTCAAAAGTACTCTGATCATCATTGCCAGCAAATCTGGTGGCACCCCCGAAACCCGCAATGGAATGCTGGAAGTGAAGCACGCCTACGAACAACAGGGCTTAGATTTTCCCTCCCACGCGGTTGCCATAACCGTCCTAGGTAGCAAAATGGACGAACTGGAGCGAATGGAAGGCTGGTTAGCCGAGTTTCCCATGTACGATTGGGTGGGAGGACGCACCTCAGAAATGTCTGCGGTAGGGCTGTTGTCAGCGTCCCTGCTAGGCATTGACATCCGATCGCTCTTAGCCGGTGCGAAGGAAATGGATGAGGTAACCCGTGAGCCTGATATCAAAAATAATCCAGCAGCCCTGTTAGCCCTTGCTTGGTATGCGGGGGGGAATGGCAAAGGCGAAAAAGATATGGTGATGCTACCCTACAAAGACAGTTTGTTGTTATTCTCTCGCTACCTGCAACAGTTGGTGATGGAGTCCATTGGTAAGGAAAAGGATCTCGATGGTAACACAGTGCATCAAGGAATTGCGGTTTACGGGAATAAAGGCTCCACTGACCAGCACGCCTACGTGCAACAACTGAGGGAAGGGATTCCCAACTTCTTTGCCACGTTTATTGAGGTGCTGGAAGACCGGGAGGGAGCATCGATCGAAGTAGAGCCGGAAGCGACTTCTGGGGATTTTCTCTCCGGCTTTTTGCAGGGAACACGACAGGCACTGTATGAGAATCATCGGGACTCCATCACCGTCACCATTCCCCAGGTCAATCCTCGCACTGTGGGAGCTTTGATCGCACTCTATGAACGGGCAGTGGGGCTATATGCTTCTCTGGTGAATGTTAACGCCTATCACCAACCAGGGGTGGAAGCAGGGAAAAAAGCAGCTGCCTCGGTTTTGGATTTACAGCGACGGGTTCTAGCAATCCTCAAGAGTGGTTCTGAACCAATGAAATTAAGCGCACTGGCAGAAAAAGCGGGAGCAGCCGACCAGATTGAAACTGTTTACAAAATCCTGCGTCATCTGGCAGCGAATCGGCGGGGCATCAACTTGCAAGGCGATCGCGGCAAGCCCTCCAACCTCTTGGTTTCTACTCAGTAACATTATGTCCATTGGGAGCTTACGTTATGAAAGTCGCTTTTTTTAGCACCAAAACCTACGATCGCCAGTCCTTTGAAGGGGCGAATGCCAACTATCGTCACGAACTGACGTTTTTTGACGTACAACTAAACCCCAACACCGCCTTACTGGCAACGGAGTTTCCAGCGGTGTGTATGTTTGTCAACGATATTGCGGATGCGGCAACACTGGATATTCTCGCCTCCCGGGGAACTCGTCTGCTGGCACTGCGGTCTGCTGGGTTCAACACCGTCGATTTGAAACGGGCAGCGGAGTTAGGGATCAAAGTGGTGCGGGTGCCTGCCTATTCTCCCTACGCCGTTGCTGAACACGCCGTTGCCTTGGTGCTGACCCTGAACCGCAAAATGTACAAAGCCTACAACCGTGTTCGGGATGATAACTTCTCCCTGGAAGGTCTGTTGGGATTTGATCTCTATGGCTGTACGGTAGGCATCATCGGTACGGGCAAAATTGGCATGGTGTTCGCCCGAATCATGCAGGGGTTTGGTACTTCCTTGCTCGGCTACGATGCCTACCCTAACCCTCAGTTTGCGGAGATTGGCAATGCTCATTATGTTCCACTGCCAGAACTCTTAGCTAACTCGGATCTCATCTCGCTCCATTGTCCTTTGTTACCCGAAACTCATCATTTAATCAATGGGAAGACTATTGAGCAAATGAAGTCGGGTGTTATGCTCATTAACACCAGTCGGGGTGGTTTGATTGATACAGGTGCGGTGATCGAGGGGATTAAGTCGGGCAAAATTGGCTACCTCGGCATTGATGTGTACGAGCGGGAAGACGATCTCTTCTTTGAAGATCACTCTGACAATATTATTCAGGATGACACCTTTCAACTACTGCAATCCTTTCCCAATGTGGTGATCACCTCCCACCAAGGATTTTTTACCCGCAATGCCCTAGCGGCGATCGCCGACACCACTCTCTCCAATATTACCGATTTTGAGCGAGGTCAGCCTTTGAAAAATGAGGTGGCTTATAGCGGAAGTCAGAAGTCAGAAGTCAGAAGTAGGGGCTGAACAATGTTCAGCCCTTACAGAAGTTAAAAGTTCCCCTAACCATCTATTTAATAACCAACAGGAGAATACTCATTAATAACCAACAGGAGAATACTCAATTATGGTCAGTACCGTTCCTAATAATATTCAAATTGAAGACGATCGCACAGGGATTGATGTCGAAACCCTGAAGCGGGCATTTTTGGACAATCTGTTATACATTCAGGCAAAGTTTCCCAAGATATCGACCAAGAACGACTACTACATGGCACTGGCATTTACCGTGCGCGATCGCCTGTTAAATCGCTGGCTGAATACTACCCAGACCTACTTGGAAAAGGCACCCCGGATGGTTGCTTACCTGTCTGCCGAGTTTTTGATGGGTCCTCACTTGGGCAATAACTTGATCAACCTAGGAATCTACGATGTGGTCAAACAAGCCATTGAGGAATTGGGGCTGAACCTGACCACTCTATTGGAACAGGAAGAAGAACCTGGATTAGGCAATGGTGGTTTAGGCCGCTTAGCCGCCTGCTACATAGACTCTCTGGCAACCCTGGAAATCCCGGCGATCGGTTATGGTATCCGCTACGAATACGGCATTTTCGACCAGGAAATCAAAGACGGTTGGCAGGTCGAAATCACAGACAAGTGGTTGCGTTATGGCAATCCCTGGGAAGTTGCCCGTCCAGAGGCAGAATTAGAGGTGAAGTTTGGTGGTCATACTGAAACTTACACTGATGAGCATGGTCGCTATCGCAGTCGTTGGGTTCCCTATAAGGTGGTGAAAGGAGTTCCCTACGACACCCCGATCCTGGGTTTCCAGACCAATACCGCCAACACCCTGCGACTGTGGAAAGCGGAAGCACCAGAGTCCTTTGATTTTGAGGCATTTAACCAAGGTGATTATTTCGGAGCCGTTCACGAAAAGAGTACCTGCGAAAACATCACCAAAGTTCTTTACCCCAATGATGAGTCCTACCAGGGAAAACAACTGCGGCTGGAGCAACAGTACTTCTTTGTTTCTTGTTCTTTGCAGGACATGATTCGCATAATGAAGATGCAGAATCTGGCTCTGGAACGATTCCACGAACACTATGGGATTCAGTTAAATGACACCCATCCCACCATTGCCGTGGCTGAACTGATGCGGCTTTTACTCGATGACTATGGGTTTGAATGGGACAAGGCCTGGAACATCACCACCAATACCTTTGCCTACACCAACCACACCCTGTTACCAGAGGCCCTAGAACGCTGGCCCCTAGGTATGTTTGGCAGTTTGTTGCCCCGGCATCTGGAAATTATTTATGAAATTAATGGACGTTTCCTAGATGAAGTCCGCATCAAGTTTCCTGATGATGGCGATCGCCTTGGCCGGATCTCCATCATTGATGAAAGCGGCGATCGCTATGTGCGCATGGCAAACCTCGCCTGTGTGGGCAGTTACGCCGTCAACGGAGTTGCCGAACTCCACAGTGATTTGTTGAAGAAGACGACCCTGCACGACTTCTACGAGATGTATCCAGGGAAGTTCACCAACGTTACCAATGGCGTTACTCCTCGCCGTTTCATGGTCTTGAGCAACCCCCGACTGGCAAACCTGATTACAAGCAAAATTGGAGATAGCTGGATCAAAAATCTGGATGAACTGCGAAAACTGGAGAACTTCATTCATGATGCGAACTTCCGCAACGAGTTCCGCCAGGTGAAACAAGAGGTGAAACAAGACCTGACAGATTATATTCGGGCAAACTACCACATTGAAATTGACCCCGACTCGCTGTTTGACATTCAGGCGAAACGCATTCATGAGTACAAACGACAACACCTGAATGCCCTCTACATCATCACCCTGTATAACCGGATCAAGGCAAATCCCGACCTAGATGTTACGCCGCGCACCTTCCTCTTTGGCGGTAAAGCGGCTCCTGGTTACTACATGGCGAAGCTGATCATCAAGTTGATCAATTCGATCGCCGATGTGGTCAATAATGACCCAGATGTGCGGGGTCGGCTCAAAGTGGTATTCCTGAAGGATTACAACGTCAAGTTTGCCCAGCGCGTCTATCCCGCTGCCGATCTCTCGGAGCAGATTTCTACGGCGGGGAAAGAAGCCTCTGGTACAGGCAATATGAAGTTCTCCATGAATGGGGCGTTGACGATCGGCACTCTTGATGGTGCAAATATTGAAATTCGGGATGCAGTAGGAGCCGATAATTTCTTCCTGTTTGGTTTGACGACGGAAGAAGTCCTTGCCAAGAAAGCGGCAGGCTACAATCCCTGGGATTACTACAACGGCAACCCAGAACTGAAACTGGTGATCGATCGCCTTTCCTCTGGGTTCTTCTCCCACGGCGACCCCAACCTGTTCAAGCCCTTACTAGATTCTCTGCTCTATCACGATGATTACCTGCTGTTTGCCGATTACCAGTCCTATGTGGAATGCCAGGATCGGGTGAGTCAGGCATACCAAGATCAAGACCACTGGACGCGGATGTCGATCTTGAATGTGGCGCGGATGGGCAAATTCTCCAGTGATCGTTCAATTCGGGACTATCTCCAGAACATCTGGAAAGCTTTACCCGTAAAAGTAGAAGTGCCAGAATACAGTCAAGCCAATGGCGATGTGAAGCTCACTTTCTAGTAAGGTCTTTGTGGGGCGGGCATCTTACCCGCCCAGTTTCGGTATTATAAAGAATTGATAGGAGATTCATTATGACACTCAAAATCGGTATTAATGGAATTGAAATCAATGGGCATTTTGTTCCCTGTCTGGCGATCAGAAATCCAGCTGAACTGCCTTGGGGCAAACTGGGAGCTGATTATGTCGTCGAATCTACTGGACTGTTTACTACCTATGAGGGAGCCGAAAATCACCGGGCAGCCGGGGCAAAACGAGTTGTGATTTCGGCTCCGACTAAAGACCCAGATAAAGTGCGGACTTTTGTGGTAGGAGTGAATCATCAGGAATTCGATCCGGCAAAAGACGCGATCGTTTCCATGGATTTTCGTACCGACCCCCGTTCTAGTATCTTTGATGCTCTAGCGGGAATTGGTTTAAATTCCAACTTCTTCAAAGTGGTGTCTTGGTATGACAACGAATGGAGCTACTCTTTCAGGGTTATCGATCTGATGCTGTATATGGCTAAAAAGGAAGGCTTACTATGAAACCATTATTGATCCACCGTACAAAGATTGTAGCGACGATCGGACCTGCTAGCGATTCTCCCGATATGATGCGGAAGATGCTGCTGGCAGGAATGAACGTGGCTCGGCTGAACTTTTCCCACGGCAACTATGAGGATCACGCAGAACGGATCAAACGGTTGCGATCCGCCTCTGAAGAATTGGATTTACCGTTAATGTTGCTGCAAGACTTGCAGGGACCAAAAATCCGAGTGGGGGATCTGCCTGCCGAGGGGGTGATGCTTGAGGAAGACACATCCCTGACACTGCTGCCGATCGCCGATTACACGGGACAACCCAATACCGTTGGCATCGACTATCCCTACATGGCAGAAGAAGCCGAACCTGGAACCCAGGTACTCTTGGATGATGGTCTGCTGGAACTGCGGGTAGGGAAAATCGATGGCAATGCAGTTCAATGCCAAGTCGTCGAAGGTGGCTTGCTCAAAAGTCACAAAGGGGTCAACTTCCCCACGTTAAATCTACGCCTGCCTTCCATGACCGAGAAGGACAAGCGTGACCTAGATTTTGGTATTGAGCAAGGGGTTGATCTCATTTCCCTTAGTTTCGTTCGCAAACCGGAGGACATTCAAACTCTGAAGGCGTTGCTGAAGGAAAAAGGGGCGAACATTCCCGTACTGGCAAAGCTGGAGAAACCCCAGGCGATCGCTAACCTAGAGGAGATCGTCGATGAATGCGATGCCATCATGGTGGCCCGGGGTGACCTAGGGGTGGAAATGAGTCCCGAAAAGGTGCCGTTGATTCAAAAGCAGATCATCAAACTGTGCAATCAAAAAGGCATCCCGGTGATCACGGCCACCCAAATGCTGGACAGCATGATCCATAATCCCCGTCCTACCCGTGCAGAAGCCAGTGACGTTGCCAACGCGATTATAGATGGCACTGATGCAGTCATGCTCTCTGGCGAATCTGCTGTGGGCGATTACCCATTGGAATCGGTTAAAATGCTGGCTCGCATTGCCACCGAAGTGGAGCCAGCCACCCAGTTTGTCAACTATCCACCCAACCGCATTGACGATGCGGATGCTATTAGTGAGGCACTCCATGCGATCGATGACACGATAGATCTCCAGTGCATTGTCGCCTTTACCGAAACCGGTTACACGGCTAACCTCGCCTCCCAAGAGCGTCCGCAAGTACCCATTGTCGCCTACACTCCTGACCCGAAAGTTTACCGCCGTCTTAGCTTGAACTGGGGAGTCAGACCGGTCTTGATGCAATTTCCCAAAGAAACTTTGGAGGACTTGCTGCCCAAAATCGAAGCGGATTTAATCCAACGAAATTTTGCGGCGACCGGTGACAAGGTTCTGGTGATGGGAGGTGTGCCGATGGGCAAATCCGGTGGCACCAACTTCCTCAAGATTCATACGATCTGCAATCCAAAATCTAAAATCTAAAATTGAAATGACTGTAACAACAACTACTTTTCCACTCGACTTAAGTACCTATCAGCCCCTGGCCTTAGACCCCGTGCAGCCCGCATTGACCCAACAGCAGAAGGAGGCCCTCAAAAGCAACATCCAACTGTGCCGGGACGCGATCGTCTTCTTTACCGCCACTGGTGCCGCTAGAGGGGTCGGCGGACACACGGGAGGCCCCTACGACACCGTCCCCGAAGTGATGATACTCGATGCCTTCTTCCGGGGTGCACCCGACAAATTCGTCCCCATCTTCTTCGACGAAGCAGGGCACCGGGTAGCTACTCAATACCTGATGGCAGTGTTGCGGGGTCACTTGTCTGTCGAAGCCCTCCTCCACTACCGGGAAGCTCATTCCAAACTGCCGGGACATCCGGAACTGGGACTAACTCCTGGCATCGAGTTCAGTTCTGGACGGCTGGGACACCTCTGGCCCTACGTCAATGGAGTCGCCAAAGCCAATGCCGACAAAATCGTCTTCTGTCTGGGTTCCGACGGGGCGCAGCAGGAAGGAGATGATGCGGAAGCCGCACGCTTCGCCGTCGCCCACCGTCTCAACGTCAAGTTGGTCATCGACGACAATGACGTGACCATTGCCGGCCACCCCTCCCAATACCAACCGGGCTACGACCTCAGCCGCACCCTAGGGGGACAGGGACTGGCGACCTTGGCGGGAGAAGGGGAAGATCTAGACAACCTCTACCGCCGCCTCTGCCAAGCGGTCGCGACAGACGGGCCGGTGGCCGTCATCAATCGGCGCAAGATGTGCATTGGCATTGAAGGGCTGGAAGGCTCGACCTATGGACACGACGTGATTTCCCTCGACCTAGCCGTTGCCTACCTAGAAAAGCGGGGACATGACAAGGCAGTCTCCTACCTCAAAGGGATTCCCAAGCTGAAGAATCCCTACACCTATCTCGGTTCTGGTAGCCGGATGGGATCGAACCGTAATGTCTTCGGTGACACTGTCGTCTCCATCCTCAGTTCGCTGAGCGTAGCTGAACGCCAGGAAAAGGTCTTGTGTGTAGATAGCGACTTAGAAGGTTCCTGTGGGCTGCAACAAATTCGCCAAGCCTATCCCGAAATCTTCATCAGTGGGGGGATCATGGAACGGGCTAACTTTTCGGCGGCGGCGGGCTTTGGGATGAAGAAGGGCAAGCAGGGCATTTTCGGGACTTTCAGTGCCTTTTTAGAGATGTGCATCTCTGAAATCACCATGGCTCGGCTCAACTTCTCCAATGTCCTCTGCCACTTCTCCCACGCCGGCATTGACGACATGGCGGACAATACCTGCCACTTCGGCTTGAATAATATGTTTGCCGATAACGGCCTAGAGGACAGCTACGAGACTCGTCTCTACTTCCCAGCCGATGCAGGACAGATGAAAGCCTGCGTGGAAGCTGTATTCAACGATCCTGGACTGCGCTTCATCTTTTCTACTCGTTCCAAAGTTCCTAACCTCCTCGATAAGTCAGGCAAAGACCTCTACAGCGAGGGCTACACCTTTATTCCTGGCAAGGATGAAGTTGTCCGAGAGGGAACGGCGGGCTACATTGTCAGCTTCGGTGATAGCCTCTATCGTGCCCTGGATGCATTGGAGCGGCTCAAGCAGGAGGGAATTGACGTGGGGTTAATCAATAAACCCACCTTGAATGTAGTAGATGAGGAAATGATAGAAAAAATCGGTCAGTCCCCCTTCGTTTTGGTGGTGGAGGCCTTCAACCGCCGCACGGGATTGGGGAGCCGCTTCGGTTCCTGGTTATTGGAACGGGGTTTAACGCCTAAGTACGCCTACCTGGGAACTTACCGAGAAGGTTGTGGTGGGCTGTGGGAGCAGTATCCTCACCAGGGGATCGATCCTGATGGGATTATAAGCGAGGTTAGAAAATTAGCGAACCCATAAGCAATTCGACCCTGAACGGAGCAGAAAGCAAAACGTAAAGCCCAAGCTAAAGCTTGTCCCCGCGTAGGCGGGACTATAAAATCCCCAAGAAACGATGGCTAAAATCAAACAATCTCCCCCCCAAATAAATATGCGAGATTCGCAGTACTACTTCAATCGGGAACTGAACTGGCTAGAGTTTAACTACCGCGTCCTGCACGAGGCGTTCGACTCCCGCACTCCCTTACTAGAGCGGTTGAAATTTAGCGCCATTTTCAGTTCCAACCTCGATGAGTTTTTCATGATTCGGGTCTCGACCCTCAAGGAACAGGTGGAAGCTCAGGTCAGTCAATTGACTCCCGATGGGCGTACCCCCCAGCAGCAACTCACTGCCATTGAGGAGTGCCTCCGCCCCCTGGTGGTGCAGCAGCACCAACATTTCCAAGGAGAACTTCGCCTCCAGTTAGCTGCTGTTGGCGTGGGGCTTTTGGACTGGGCTGACTTAAATGCCGAACAGGAACGCTACCTGCAAGAACACTTCCAGAAACACATCTTTCCCATCCTCACCCCCCTAGCTGTCGATCCCGCTCACCCGTTTCCTTCAATGGCAAACCTGAGCTTGAACCTGGCGGTAGCGGTCAAGAACCCAAGGACGGGGGAGAAGCACTTCGCCCGAGTCAAAGTGCCGGACATCCTGTCCCGTTTCATCCCCTTGCCTGAGAAGGGCGAACCCGGAGTCGTCTGGAAGGGAATTGCGATCGAAGCTGTCATTGCCCAGAATCTAGCTTCTCTGTTTCCGGGGATGGCGGTTGAGGAATCCTGCTGTTTTCGAGTGACGCGGGATGCCGACTTTCCCGTTCGGGAGGATGCCGCTGACGACCTGCTACTGGCAATCCAGCAAGAAATCAGCAAGCGCCACTTCCAGGGATTTGCTGTGCGGCTAGAATTGCAAGCCACTGCCACTCCCTTCCTGAAAGAGACCTTAATCAGAGGGCTGGCACTCTCAGAATCGGATGTCTATGAAGTGACAGGACTGCTGAACTTGGGGGATTTGATGTCCTTCCTCTCTTTGCCCTTGCCGGCTCTCAAAGATCACCCCTGGACACCTGTTGTTCCCCCGCGCCTCCGGCCGGTCTTGGCACTAGCCAGAGAGAGGGACAGTCAGGAAATTCCAGAGGAGGGAACTGTCTTTTATGCCATCCGCCAAGGAGATTTACTCGTCCACCATCCCTACGAATCTTTTGACGACTCAGTCCAACTCTTCATCACCCAGGCAGCAGTAGACCCCCAAGTGCTGGCGATGAAAATGACCCTCTACCGCACCTCCGGGGACTCTCCCATTGTCCAAGCCTTGATGGAGGCGGCGGCCAACAGGAAACAGGTAGTTGCCCTCGTCGAGTTGAAGGCTCGCTTTGATGAAGCCAGCAACATCACCTGGGCGCAACAGTTGGAAGCGGCAGGAGTCCACGTCGTCTATGGGGTGCTGGGCTTGAAGACCCACACCAAGACCGTGCTGGTGGTGCGCCAGGAAGGTAGCGACCTGCGCCGCTACGTCCACATCGGCACGGGCAACTACAATCCCAAGACAGCGAAGCTGTACACGGACTTGGGGCTGTTGAGCTGTCGGGAAGAATTGGGAGCTGACCTGACGGAACTGTTCAATTGCCTGACTGGCTGTGCCCAGCAGCCTACCTTACGGCAACTGTTAGTTGCCCCTTTCAACTTGCGGCGGCGCCTGGGAGAACTTATCTATCGAGAAATCGAGCGGGCAAAAACCGGCGATGATGCCCGCATCATCGCAAAAATGAATTCCCTAGTCGATCCCCAACTCATTGCTACTTTATATGAAGCCTCCCAAGCCGGAGTCCAGATCGACCTGATTATCCGTGGCAGTTGTTGCCTGTGTCCTGGAATAGAGGGAATTAGCGAAAATATCCGCGTCATCAGCATCGTTGGTGCTTACTTGGAACACTCCCGCATTTTCTACTTCCATAATGGCGGACAGACAGAATCATTCATCGGCAGTGCCGACTGGATGCCCCGCAACTTAGACCGGCGGGTGGAAGCCGTGACCCCGATCGCTGATCCGGAGATCAAGTCAAAACTGAAAGAGATCCTGGATATCTTGCTAGCTGACAACCGCCACGCTTGGGAACTCCAGCCGGACGGTCAATACGTCCAGCGTCATCCAGCAGAGGATGAACCCGAACGCAGTGCACAAACAATCTTCTGGGAAAGGGCACAGGTGGAACGGGAAAAATCGACATTTAACTGAAGGTAAGCTGTTGTGCATACCCGCGTAGGCGGGGACAAGTTTAAATTAACTATTGACGATCCTCTCCTGCCTCCTGCCCCTAGATCAACCAAAAATCAATCATGAGATCCCCAAGATGAATTTTAATTTTCCCGTTTTACCTGGCCAGAGCTATCCCCCCGGTGCAACTGTCTTCTCCGATGGCATTAACTTCTCGCTCTTTTCCCAACACGCCGAAAAAATCGAACTGCTTCTGTTTGCGGCACCTAACGACCCCGAACCAGCCCAGATCATTAGCCTTACGCCTGAACAGAACCGCACTTACCATTACTGGCACGTTTTTGTTCAGGGGCCGCAGGCCGAGCAAGTCTACGCCTACCGGGCCTACGGGCCAGAACTGCCAGAGAAAGGACTACGCTTCGACCCTAGTAAAGTCCTTGTCGATCCCTATGCAAAGGCGATCGTCGGCTACTCGATTTACAACCGCCAAGCCGCCCGGGAACCAGGAAAAGACAACTGTGCCCAAGCCTTGCGTGGCATCGTCGTCGATCTGAGTGCCTACGACTGGGAGGGAGACCGCCCCTTGCACCACCCTTACGCCAGCAGCGTCATCTACGAAATGCACGTCGGCGGCTTTACCCGCCATTCCAATTCGGGAGTCGCCCCCGAAAAGCGGGGGACTTTTGCCGGTCTGATGGAAAAAATTCCCTACCTGAAAAATTTGGGGATTACTGCCGTTGAATTGCTCCCCGTCCACTATTTCGACCCGGAATCAGCCCCGGACGGGCTGATTAATTACTGGGGCTACAATACCGCCAACTTCTTTGCACCCCACCGGGATTACAGTTCCAATAAAGACCCCCTAGGACCCCTCAACGAATTTCGAGATCTGGTCAAGGCACTGCATCGGGCGGGGATTGAAGTCATCCTTGATGTGGTCTTCAACCACACTGCAGAAGGGAACGAAAAGGGGCCGACCCTCTCGTTTCGGGGTCTGGACAACCCGACTTACTACATTCTCGAACCCGACAACCCGGCAGCTTACAGCAACTACAGTGGCTGCGGTAATACATTCAAAGGCAATCACCCTATTGGTGGGCGCCTGATTTTAGATTCCCTGCGCTATTGGGTCTCAGAAATGCACGTTGATGGCTTCCGCTTCGATTTGGCAGCTGTCTTGGACCGAGACGCTCAAGGGCAACCCTTTTCCCACCGACAAGGAGCGAGGACATTTAGCATCCTCTGGGCGATAGAATCGGATGCTGTTCTGGCGGGGACGAAACTGATCGCCGAAGCCTGGGATGCGGCGGGACTCTACGCAGTGGGAGGGTTCGTGGAGCATGCCGACTGGTTCGCCGAGTGGAACGGTCCCTTTCGGGATGACGTGCGCCGCTTTGTCAAGGGGGACGCAGGAATGGTCAGGACGCTGGCAGCGAGAATTTTAGGCAGTCCCGATATCTACCGGCGGCAGGATACGGATATCAACCGCAGCATTAACTTCATCACCTGTCACGACGGTTTTACCCTCAACGATCTCGTGTCCTATAACAGCAAGCACAACGAAGCTAATCGGGAGGACAATCGGGATGGGGCTAATGACAACTTTAGCTGGAATTGCGGCGAGGAGGGCGAGACGGACAATGCCGAAATAGAAGCTTTGCGGCTACGGCAAATTAAGAACTTCTTGACCATCCTCTTTCTGTCTCAGGGAACGCCGATGCTCCTGATGGGAGACGAGGTGCGGCGCACTCAGCAGGGCAATAACAATGCCTACTGCCAGGACAACGAATTGACTTGGTTGGACTGGGATCAGATTGACGCACAGTTCGATTTGTGGTGCTTCTTGCGGCGGCTGATTGATTTCATTCAAGGATTAGAAGTATTCCGCCAGGAAATTCGACTCCAAGTCTCCTACGCCAGTCGCAAACCCCACCTTAGCTGGCACGGGGTTAAGTTAGGACAGCCAGATTGGAGTGATGAGTCCTGCAGCCTCGCCTTTTCCCTGCGCCATCCCCAGTCCAAGGAATACCTGCACGTCATGCTCAATGCCTATTGGGAGGAACTGGAGTTTGAACTGCCTCTCTTGGGTGAGGGAGAACGCTGGCATCGCGTGGTGAACACGGCACTGTCTCTGCCGGAGGCATTCTGTGAATTGGGCGAGATATCCCCCCATACGGGGGATACCTATCCCGTTGAAGCTCGTTCCTGTGTCGTATTGATCGCCCAAGCTACTTGAAAAACTTGATATTTCTATAAGACTTTCGTGGATTTAGAACGGAAGTTCTCCATTGTTGCAGATAAAGGAGATTGTTCAATCTAGATCCAGGACACCACGTCAGTAAGAGAACTGAAAAGACACCCAAAATTTAAACAAACCTTGAGACCTAGCAACTCATCGTTCGCTTAAATAAAATCAGATAACTGACAAAAAAAGGTTAAAATCTGGACTGGATAAAGCATTAAGCAACATGGAGTCAAAAGATTATTCCACAAATCCAGTCAGAACGAGTAGATGATTTACCATTAATTATCTATTGGCTAACGCAAATGAATATTGCCGCAATCATCGATGAAAATTTATTGACACCTCATGGTAATCGCAAAGGATTAAGTTATGGTCAACTAGCTGTATTATTACTCACGTATATTATCAGTGAAGCAGACCATCGCCTTTGTTGTCTAGAAAAATGGGTTAATGACCATCATCACAGTCTTTCAGCCATAACAGGATGGAACATAGCCGAAAAAGATGCTACAGATGACCGTTGCGGAGACTTGTTAAAAACCATTGGAATTAGTGGTGAGCAAAGCATTCCTACGATGGAAACATCCCTATCGAAGCATTTAATCAAAGCTTATGAATTACCAACCCAAAAAGCCCGAAGTGATACTACAAGTTTTGCGGTATATCATCAAACATCAGAAACAGAGCAAGAATCATCTTTGATAAAATTCGGTTACAGTAAAGATAAACGACCAGATTTACAACAATATCGTCAAATGTTGGGTACATTAGATCCCTGTGGAATGCCATTAGTGGGAAGAAAGATGGTTAGTAGTAAAATCAAATGCCTTAGCATCTCGTCAAATTAAGGGTTTACACAGTCGTTTACTCAAAGGGGAAAAAGCTTTAGCTACCTTAGCACAGCGACCTGGAAATGAGGAGCAAGTATTATGTAGGAAAGTAGAAGAGATACTAAAAAGCAATCGGATCTCAAAATACATGGAATATTCAATCGAAAAAAAGATGAGTTATGACAAGGTGTATCAAGGATTTGGAAATCGTTCTGAATCGTCATCTTATCGCCGAGTACGCAAGACTACTTTGACCCTCGGCTATCAACGTTGTCAAGGAGAAATTAATGAAATGGAGAAACTAGCAGGTTGGCGTTTATATGTAACAAATGCCTCGAAGGATAGATTAACGTTGACAGAAGCAGTAGAATCCTACAAAGAACAATGGCAACCAGAACAGGGGTTTCACCGCTTTAAAAAAGGTCGTTTATCCGCTTTACCCATTTATTTCAGGGATGAAGACAAAATTAGAGGATTGATGTTTTTGTTAACCATTGCTTTGAGGGTGTTTACCCTGATGGAATTTGTAGTTCGCCGTGAATTACATCAATCTCAATCAAGTTTAGCAGGTCTTTATGATGGTAATCCTAAACGCAGTACTAATCGTCCCACCGCCGAAAAATTATTAATGATTAGCGTATTTTAGACAATAATAAAAAAGGGAAAAATAATTAAATTGGAGGAAAATCCCAATACATTTCTCCTGCCCACAAAAAAACTTCATGTTGAGTCAATCAATCTCCTTTTATTATAGTATTGATTACACTAACTGATTTTTGTGGTGTAGCCCAAGTCTGATAATTTTTATTTTTGAGAGTAAGTTATAGTATCAAAATCGCTAACAAAAATCATCTCCCCTACCTTCTATACTTCGTTGCTACTTTTTTGGCTAAAATCCTTATCTATTAAACATTTGAAGTTATTTTTCAAATTTTTACTTTTTCAAATAAGCGAACAATGAGTTACTACATCTCTTGGTGGGGACAAAATAACTTAGGAAATAAATTCTAAATTATTAATTATCCATTAAAAACCGATACCTAAACGACTAGCTAAAGTCGGAGTGATAGGGATTAAAGTAGTTAAGGATAAGAAAATTAATATTAATCCCCAAGCCGCTCTGGTATCATCAGGTTCAGTTATTTCATTTAAGCTAGGACGCTCTAAATCTCTTTGTAAAAATAAAATTACGATCGCCCAATAAAAGGGTAAAGAATTAATAGGGTTGAGGATGCTAACAATACCTAAAATGACTAATGTGCCAATAGTAGAACGGCGACAGGTTTTTCTACCATAGATTGCTTGAATGATTCTACCACCATCTAATTGACCTGCAGGTAAGAGATTTAAGGCGGTAATAACTAACCCTAACCAACCTAAAATCGTTAAGGGATTTACCCCCACAGTGTCACCTTGTAAGGCAGAATTGAAAAATAATTTTGCTAAAAGACCCACTAATATTGAACCCTGAAAAAAGTTAGTGGGAATTTCAAAAGCATTTTCACCATTGGACATCAATAAACCCAAAAGTAATATCACTAAAGAGACAGCAAATCCAGCGGCTGGTCCGGCAAAAGAAACATCAAATAAGACAGAACGGTTAGGGATGATAGATTCAAAACGAGTAATAGCACCAAAACTTCCAATTTGGATGGTAGGCAAGAAGAAAGGTAAGCTAATTTTAACGTTATTTTTAGCACCGATAATTTGATGTCCCATTTCGTGAGCGAATAAAATCACCCATAAACCGATACATAAGGGTAGAACTTCTTGATAACGATTCCAATTACCAATTAAATCAAATCCTAACAGTAAGGCGATCGCTTCCATGGTAGTAAAAATAGTGGCTAAAAATAACACTAGGGCTAAATTTTTCTGTACTAAGGTTAAGGGTTTAGGATCGTTAGTACTAGGTAAAATGATAACAACGGGTTTTCCTTCGGGGGTTTCTACCAAAAATAAACGGTATTTATCTCCTAATTTTTCTGTTAATTTTTCCGTCAAATGTTGGTGAGTATAATCGGCTTCTCCTCGTAAATTCCCCTTTAAAATAACTCCTTCCTGATAGGGAATCGTTTCAGTAATAAAAAAAGTATCGATACCGAAAATAGTTTTAATAATCTTTAAATCTTCTTCATTAAGAGGAGTAAAATTTGGTTGTATTTGTTCTATTTTAAGAGGAAATTGACTCTCTTTAAAAGTGCTAGGTTTATTATTTAATGATGCATTTTCCTCTTTGTTTCCTTCTTGTTCATTTTCTTTTAGCTTCAAGGTTAATTGCTTTTTAACCTCATCTAAATTCCTATTAGCATTATCCCCAGCTTTTTTTCTAATTAAATTACCTATATAAATATAAATACTTGCCGATAAAACTAAAAGTAAAATAACAGCGATAAGACTAATATATATACCTGTGGCTAATAAACCAAAAAAAACCAACCAAGGAGTCATTAAGGCTAGAGATTGTAACCATGCTAAAATGCCTATTTCGCCAAAAGGTTTAGCTCGATTATAACCCCAAATAATGATTATTAGAGCGACTAAAGTAATAGCTATGGTAATGAAATTATCCGATAAATTAAACATAAATTAGTAATTAATCATTGACAGTTAACAGTTGACATTTGTCGAGCAGTTAGGATATCCTGCCCATAGAATAGCGGATAGTTGATTTATTGTTAATTTTTCCCGACAGCTTAATACTTTAACGAATTATTAATTCTCCATTGTCTAAAAATGGCCATCAAAAATTTAGACCTATCCCCTCAATTATACGAATATTTGTTATCAGTATCTTTAAGAGAGTCGAAAATCTTACAGGAATTACGGCAAGAAGCCTCCTCTCACCCCCTAGGAAAAATGCAAATTTCACCGGATCAAGCCCAATTTTTGGCATTATTAATTAAATTAATGGGGGTAAAAAAGATTCTTGAAATCGGTGTCTTTATGGGCTACAGTTCTACTGCCATGGCTTTAGCATTACCAGAAGATGGAAAACTTATCGCCTGTGATATACGGGAAGATTTTACCGATATTGCACAACGTTATTGGCAAAAAGCCCAAGTCGCCCGTAAAATTACCTTATATCTTAAACCAGCTTTACAAACTTTAGAAGAATTAATTACTAACGGAGAAACAGAAACCTTTGATTTTGTCTTTATTGATGGGGATAAAAGTAACTATCATAATTATTATGAAAAATCCTTACCATTACTTAGAAAAGGTGGTTTAATTGTCATTGATAATGTACTTTGGCATGGCAAAGTAGCCGATAATAATGTTAATGATAATAGAACTCAAAAAATTAGGGAATTTAACACTCAATTATTCCAAGACAATCGCATTGATCTAAGTATGATTTCTATGGCAGATGGTTTAACTTTGGCAATGAAAAAATAAAAAAATAAGTGATAATTTTGGCTCTTCTAGTTTAGATGGATATGATAAATTTTTTCAGAATTTTAAATCCAATCTTCGTTTTCATCTTCTTTATGTTTACGATATATTTTTCCCTTATTATGTAAAATTCTTGTTTCCGCAAAAAGTTCTTCTTCCGTTAATTCCCATTGTTGTAAAATGGATTCTAAATCATATTGAATATCTCTAGCCCCCGGAAAATTTTGATAACGCATTTTCAGGCGTGCGACTTCCGCTAAATTATAATCAGTTTTACCTTCGACAAAAATTTTTTTGATGATTTCCCGATCAATATGACCTAATGGGTGTTTTTGATCTGTACTCATATATTATTGTTATTGTTGCTTTGACTATTAAATTCTATGCAATCTTACTCTCTATTTGCACCTGCCAAAATTAATCTTCACCTGGAAATCATAGGTGATCGCCCCGACGGTTATCATCAATTAGTGATGATTATGCAAAGCATTAATCTGGGGGATATAATTCATTTAAGGGCTAATGGTACCGATGAAATCCGCCTCTTTTGTCAAAATCCGCAAGTACCCCTCGATAATAGCAACTTAGCCTATAAAGCCGCTTATTTGATGCAACAACAATTTCCCAAACCTGCCCAAAATTTTGGCGGTTTTGACATTATGATCGAGAAAAATATCCCTGTGGCGGCGGGTTTAGCAGGAGGTTCAACCAATGCCGCGGCAGTGTTAGTTGGAATTAATTTAATGTGGTCGCTGGGTTTAACTCAACCTGAATTACGAGATTTTGGGGCTTTATTGGGTTCGGATGTACCTTTTTGTATTTCTGGAGGCACGGCGATCGCCACCGGTAGGGGAGAAGAAATCGAACCGCTACCAGATTTAAGCGATATTTGGGTTATTTTGGCAAAATACAGCAATTTAAGTATTTCTACCTCTTGGGCTTATAATAGCTACCGAGAGCAATTTAATCATCTTTACATCTCCGATTCTCACAGTGTTAATCAACGTACTCATCAAGTTCATAGTGGGAATTTAGTTAAGGCCATCAGTAATAAAAATTCCCGGCAAATTGGAGCATTATTATATAATGACTTGGAAAAAGTCGTTTTAGCCGAATTTCCCCAGGTACAAGCCTTAATTAACGCCTTTAAGGCTAAAAATGTTTTAGGTGCTATGATGTCAGGATCAGGTTCCACCGTATTTGCTTTGTGTGATAATCAAACTCGGGCAGAATCGATCGCATCTGAAGTACAAAAAAACATTAATGATCCAAACTTAAATTGTTGGGTAACCCAAGTGTGTTCTCATGGCATCGTAACATTATAGCATTTAAGTAATAAGCTCCTGACGGAGCGAAGGCAGAAAGATAATCCGCAAGAATATTATTTTTTTCTTGTTCAGCAACAAAGATATAACCACCCGGTTTATCCTTTCCATTTTTGCGTCTTTGTGAGACTTTCAGCAATAACTAGCAATAACTTTTTATTCACTAAAAATTATAAGTTTGACAATACTTTGGTAACACAATATTTTTTCTCTAAATTACTATTTCTCCTGTTGAATGATTGCAACAAATGTTATCATTTTCTAATGGAAGAGAATTATAGAAACAGGAGTATTAAATATGGATTTTGATTGGAGAATTTTAATCGTTGTATTACCTTTAGCGATCGCAGGTGGTTGGGCTGTATTTAATATCGGTACACTGGCCATCAGTCAAGCACAAAAATTCTTAAACAAACAAAGCTAGTTAGTAAATGAATAATTAACAATTAACAATATAGGGGTAAATTGCACTTGCCCAAGTAATTAGCTTTTGCTTTTTGCTTTTAGTATAAAATAGTGAAAAAGATAATTCAACAAGAAACTATTGTCGCGATCGCCTCGGCAGTTGTGCCAAACCAGGGTAGCATCGGTATTGTGAGGCTAAGTGGTGCCACAGCTTTAGATATTACCCAAAAAATTTTTAAGCCTCAAGGTAAGCCGTCATGGGAATCTCATCAAATCCTTTACGGTTATATTCGAAATCCTGAGACAACACAAATCATTGATGAAGTTTTAGTATTATTAATGCTATCACCTCGATCTTATACCCGTGAAGATGTCATCGAATTTCACTGTCACGGGGGCATTATTCCCGTACAACAAGTTTTAGAGTTATGCTTAGAATCCGGTGCAAGATTAGCCAGTGCGGGAGAATTTACCCTCAGAGCCTTTTTAAACGGTAGAATTGACTTAACGATGGCGGAAAGTGTCGCTGAAATTGTGGGGGCAAAATCTTCTCAGGCCTCCTATATTGCCTTAGCTGGTTTACGAGGCAAATTAGCCCAACCTATTCGCCAAATTCGTCATTCCTTATTGGATATTTTAGCGGAAGTTGAGGCGAGAATTGATTTTGAGGAGGATTTACCCCCTCTCGATGAAGTGCAAATTAAGCAGGATTTAGATAATAATTTAGGTCGAGTTAAATATATTTTAGCTACCAAAGATCAAGGGGAATTATTGCGCAGTGGCGTCAAAGTCGCCATTGTGGGGCGTCCGAATGTCGGTAAATCCAGCCTTTTGAATACTTGGAGTAAAAGCGATCGAGCTATTGTCACCAACTTGCCTGGAACCACTAGGGACGTGGTAGAATCTCAGTTAGTGGTGCAAGGTATCCCCATTCAAGTTTTAGACACCGCAGGAATTAGAGAAACCGAAGATACTGTCGAAAAAATTGGTGTAGAGCGATCGCTTAAAGTGGTATCACAAGCTGATTTAATCCTCTTTACTGTCGATGCTACCACAGGATGGACTCAAGAAGATCAAGAAATTTATCAACAAATCCGAGAATTGAACCTAATTTTAGTCATTAATAAAACCGATATAGCCAATGCCGACACTGTTAAATACCCCTCAGAAATCAAGCGGGTGGTAGTCGCCGCTGTAGCCATAAATGAGGGAATAGAAGCCTTAGAAAGTGCCATCGTCAAGACAATTCAAAGGGGAGAAACTGCCGCCCAAGATTTAGACATCGCCATAAATCAACGGCAAGCCGCCGCCTTAACCCGGGCAAAATTAGCCTTAATTCAAGTAGAAGAAACCATCAAAAATCAACTGCCTCTCGATTTTTGGACTATCGATTTACGCATTGCTATTCAAGCATTAGGAGAAATCACAGGAGAAGAAGTAACTGAGTCAATATTAGATCGTATTTTTAGCCGTTTTTGTATCGGAAAATAGTAAACAACTGTGATCTCAGGATATAAAAAAGTTACTTGAGGCTAGGTAATCTCAGTTATCTAAAATTCGCTAAAAAAGTTTGTCCGTCAATATTTCCTTGTCCAATTAAATTACTAATAGAATTATTGGCAGCTAATTCAACAGTAAAAAATCCCGTAGCCGATGCCATACCAGAGTTATTAACATTGATTCTAATACTATAAGCATCTCTTTGAGCTGGTTTGCCTTCAAAATTGATAACATTACCATTCTTTAAACCTAAAGAAACTCTAGCTTTTTGGTGGTTATCAACTGTCACTACCACAAAAGTAATATGCTGTGCTTGTCTTGATTGTAGATTAAATAAGCCTTCTCCCTCTTGCTGAATATTTAGGTTATTATTCTTTTCCGCTTGAGAACTGGCTTTATCTCCTCTAAAAAGAAGATTAAATTTTTCACCATCAAGAGTACCTTGACCATTTAATTGAGTAACATTATTATTATGATATTCCAGTAATAGACTTCCTCCAGCATCAGCAGTACCTGAATTGGTGAGATTAATTCTGACTTGTTGGGGGGTTTGTCGGGTAAATGTACCGCCAAAGCGAATAATTTGGTTGTTACCTAAAAAGAAGCTAACTTGAGCTTGATCATTTTGTAATATCACTGATACAGATGTCACATTATCTCTTTTTTTGCCACCTAAAGAAAATGTGCCTTTTCCTTGATTTAGTAAACTAATTCGATTATTTTGGGCTAGTACTTGATTTTGGAAGTTGGGATAAATTATCGCTATGGGTGAGAGAAAAAGAGTTAAACCGATAAAAATACGAGAATACTTGGAAATTTCTGATCTGAATTTCATAATTTTTTTTCAATTCAATTTAATTTAATGGAAAAAACAACTCATAACTAGGGGTTGTTGAAAAACTTTTCGTGAGGGGGATTAAAAACTTATTTCATTGAGCCAACGCACTGCGTCTTTAGCATGATATGTTAAAATTAAGTCGGACCCGGCACGTTTGAAGCTAGTTAAGGTTTCAAGAGTTACTTTTTTCTCATCTATCCAACCGTTAAGCGCGGCGGCTTTTACCATAGAATATTCTCCCGACACGTTATAGGCGGCTACAGGTAAATTGGTTCTTTCTTTCACACGCCAGATTATGTCCATATAGGATAAGGCCGGTTTTACCATCAACATATCCGCACCCTCGGCGATGTCTAATTCTACCTCTTTCAAGGCCTCAAGGGCGTTTGCTGGATTCATTTGATAGGTACGGCGATCCCCATGACTAGGCGCGGATTCGGCGGCATCTCGGAAGGGACCATAATAAGCAGAGGCATACTTAGCGGCATAGGAAAGAATCGGGGTATTTTCAAAACCAGCCTCGTCTAAAGCCTGTCGGATAGAAGTAACAAAACCGTCCATCATACCAGAAGGTGCAATAATATCAGCACCAGCTTCGGCCTGAGAAACGGCGGTTTTTTTTAGTAATTCTAGGGTAGGATCATTTAAGACTCGTCCGGCTAAATCTCCTACCTCTAAATAACCACAATGGCCATGAGGGGTGTATTCGCAAAGGCAAGTATCGGCGATGACAATTAAATCTGGTACGGATTTTTTGACTGCGGTAGCGGCTTTTTGGACTATTCCACAATCATGCCATGCTCCTGTAGCGTCATTGTCTTTATCCGTCGGAATCCCAAATAAAATAATAGCGGGAATGCCTAAATCAAAGACTTCTTTGGCTTCTTCCACAATTTTATCCACCGATAACTGATATACTCCGGGCATGGATTTTACTTCCTTGGCGATGGCATTGCCCGGCACAGCAAATAAGGGATAAATTAAATCGCTAGGGGTTAATACTGTTTCTTGTACCATGCGTCGTAGTTGGGGATTCTGACGCAAACGACGGGGGCGATTAAGAGGAAACATAGTTTTATATTTTAATGGGGTTAAATAAATAATGACTGTTTTCTTAGTTTAAGGCGATCGCCGACTTTTTCCCTAGAGTTTATTAATATTTCGTTACGTTTAACTTAGATTTGCTAGTTATAAAAATAAGAGTTATAATGATAGTAGAAGGGGGCTGTAACGGTTTCGACAGGTTGGTGAAAGCTGACCCGTGATCCAGGTCGAGAGTGAGTCTTCTCTCGGAAATACCGGACTCAAAAAAAATGTAACTGCGAACAACATCGTTCCTTTTGCTCGTAAAGCTGCACCTGTTGCTGCCTAAGACCTAATTTCGGTTCGAGCGCTTATGGTATGACTCCGTTAAGTATTATAGGCAACCCTCAACGGATGCTCTCTGTGAAGGTTTCTAGTCCGTCACCGAGTTAAGAAAACACTGGAAAATCCTACCATTAGGGACAATTGATGGTTCCCGCCCTGAGGATTAAAGGGGCTACGCCTGTGAATGAGCGATAGGTAAATAACCAGTTTGGACAGCAGTTCGACTCTGCTCAGCTCCATAACATTCGGAAAGTATCAGTGTCAATGGCATTGGTGCTTTTTTGTTGTCTTCATATTTTATCTTGCGGTGGCATCAATATTTTAGAGAATGGAATTTGTCTTAAAAATCCCAATCTTCGTCATCATCATTGAAATCACGATCAATTTCTTCGTTATTATCATCGGCAGGGGCAATAACTCGATAAGGGGCATCATATATTCCGCCTCGATCATTTTTACTGGGATTATTGGGGGATGGTTGTTTTTGTTTATTTCCTTGAGGGGTAGATAATTTGGGCTTAATTTCTGTTTTTTCTCTGGATTGATAGGAATAAATAGAGGCTTCACGGGGTTTTAAAATAGTTTCTAAGGGTATATCTTCTATGTCTTCTGATAATGAAGGAGTAAATTCCCTTTCTGACTTTATTTCAGTGGACGGGATAGATTCTTGTTCAGATAAGGGGTTAACATCAATATTATTGATTTCTGAATTTATCAGATTCTTTTTTTGTAAAATTTGCTTATCCTCATTAATATTTTCTGGTATAGCGTCAAAATCAAAATCTCCTTCTGACTCATCAAATTGATTGTTGAGAACAGTATTTTTAGTATAAATGGAGGGTTTTGAAAAGTCTTTTTTTTCAGTTTTAGGTTTATTTGCAAATGATGGTGGTACCGGTGGGGGATTATATGGTGCTGAAGGGGGAAAATTATTGGGTATATTGTCGGAGGAAAAAGATTGATTAGATTTTGTTTTTGGGGTTGGATTGTTGCTTAAAAGTTGAATTATTAAGCTTGAGAAAATTCCCGCAAATAATGCCAAAATAACCCAGAACGATAACGGTAAACTAAGGGACTTAAATCCTAAAAATACTAATGATATAGATTCTAAGTTTTGAACAAAAAACAAGCTCATCATTATAATAACTATCAAAAACATTAAGGTTTTAAACCCCATTTTTATGTACTCCTATTTTTCTTAAATTAACAAGTTATTTCTCAAAATCAAATTTAGATTTCAAAATATAAAAAATGATTTCTCCCTCTTTTAATTTTCTGAGGCTGAATTACAGTAATTGACCCATCTTCTCCATAGTCGTTAACTGCTTAAGCTACTGAACAATCATTGCCTTTTTTATTAAGAATTTCTGATTGTGGAAAGAACTGATAAAATTAGACAATAATAAACTAAGATCTTATACCATCCATGTCTTTTTTACCTAAATATCGACCTGAAAAATTATCCTTAGGGTTTTTAGAACAAGAAGTATTAGAAATTATTTGGGATTTAGGTTCTGCTAGTGCTAAAGATGTTCATGAAAGAATTTTAGCAGATCCCGAACGAGAATTAGCCTATGCTTCTGTGATGACGGTTTTACAACGATTAACAAAGAAGGGTTGGTTAAAATATGTAAAGAAAAGTCGTGCTTTTTACTGGTATCCTCTTATTTCCCGTGAACAAGCACAAGCTATTCAATCCTATGAACAATTAAACAGTTTTTTGGCAGTTAGTAATCCTGACGTAGTGGCTTCTTTTGCCGATAGTTTGGATACTGCTAGTGTACAACAAATTCAAGCTATCGCTGATCGTTTGAGTGAAATTCGTCAACAAAGAGGGGAAAAGAACTAAAATGCACTTTATCTTAATTTTTTCGGCTTTATTAATCGCCTATGGTCTTCGTTTAATCAGTCAATTAAAAGGGATAAAATATGAAAAAAAATGGGGCTTATCTTTATTTTTATTTGGTTTTCCTCCTTTACTTTTATTAATGACTTGTTTTACAGTTTTTTTCATGGGTTATCATGGGGAAATGTGGGGAATAAAGGCTAGTAAATGGAGTTATTATTTATCAATATTGTTTTTGATTTTTGCTGCATTTAGTTTTCTTAAAATAATATGGCATCTTCGGAAATTATCTAGATTGGTGAAAGAATATCCTTTGCAAAATATCGGCAGTAAAAAGATTAAAATTTTAGAAACTTCTTTTCCCTATGCCGCTCAAGTGGGTTTCTGGCGATTGCAATTGGTCATAAGCAGTGGATTAATTGACCTTTTATCGGAAGAACATTTAAACGCCGTAATTGCTCATGAATCAGCCCATGAAATCCATAAAGATTCCTTCTTTTTTTTCTGGTTATCCTATTTGGAACAATTAACTTTTTGGCTACCAAATAATGAAAATTTGTGGAATAATTTACTTCTTTTAAGAGAATTAAGAGCAGATAATACTGCAGCTAAAACAGTAGATTATTTGTTAATCGCAGAGGCATTAGTGATAGTAACAACGGCAGTTATTAGTGAGCGTAAACCATTAATGTTTAATTTGGAATGTCCTTTTACTAATTGTCGTTTAGAGGAAAGAATTGAAAATTTATTAAATAATTCTCCTAATTCCCCTAAATTCAATTGGCAACAAATACTCTGGTTAATTTTAATCTTTATTCCTTGGATGTTTTTCCCCTTTCATAATCCGTGTTAATAGATGATTGTCCTTTATTGATTTGAGTTTGCCGAAAATGACTAATCAACAACCTCCTGAATCAGAACATCATTCCCCAGAATTCAGCTTGACTACGAAGATATTTAATATAGTCAAACAACCTCAAACTCTGGTCATTGGAGGTGTTGCTTTAGTTGCGATCGCCATTGCTGGCTATACCGGCACAAGATATGTTGTTACCCTCCCCCAACCGTTAGATGCACCCAAGAGTTAACCAATTTACAATGCTTAGGAGAGTCCCAGAAAGCGATCGCCGGAGGATATGATTATCGAGGCGCAACACGCTTATTCGCAAAATTTCCTGAGCGGTTCTGGGAACGCGATGGATTAAATGGCTGGGGATTTTTCTAAAGCATCTACACGTAGTTCTAAGTCTTTGACCCTCTCTTTTAGTTCAATTACAAGGGTTGCTAATCGGTCAAACATTTGCTTTTCAATAGATGGGGCAGATGAAGAAGACGGTAAACCGATTGGTTCTTGATTATCTAAAGAACTAGATAAACTTCCCCTTTTCAGCTGACTTTCCAGACGATTGAGACGAGAACGAAGTCGATAATTATCTGATTCAAGTCGAGACACTCTTGACTGTAGAGAACTAAGGTTGTCAGCTTTGGCTGCTGCTATCCATAGTCCTAGCAGAAGTACCATGAGAAAACAGAGGAATATTAAAGAAAAAAGGGGAGAAGTTTTTTTCAACATCAGGTCTTGTTTATGGTTCTGTTGCAAAAAGTTTTGAAGCATATAATAGTCATCGCACAAAGCACAGAAAAGTATCCTCAGAAATAATAATAGTAAAATATTTTGGCTCTTCTAGACTGAGTGTGATAAATTATTAGCTGAAAAAGGTATTAGGTATTAGGTATTAGGTGTTAGGGGAAACAAAAAGTACCAAATTTAAAGAAATAGATTTTGTAATTGCTAAAGTCTTTGTTATAAAAGCATTTTAGATACTATTTTGCATTATTTAACCACAGCTACTCTAGAAGAGCCAATATTTTCAAATGATGGAAACTGAACACTGGCATCATCTTACCAAGGAGCAAATATTAGACCTGCTAGAAACTCAGATTGATTGAGGATTGCATCCCCTAGAAGTCCAAAATCGTCTTACCCAATACGGACTCAATACCCTAACCCGGAAAGAAGGGAAGAAGCCTCTGGTCATCTTCCTAGAACAGTTTAACCAGCCCCTGATTTATATCCTTACCTCGGCAGGGGTTATTACCGGAATTCTGAAAGAGTGGGTGGAGATGTGGGTAATTTTCGCCGTCGTCCTGCTCAATGCCATTGTCGGGTTTATTCAAGAGGCCAAAGCAACCCAGGCGATGGAGGCATTAGCGAAAACGATACAAAGTGAAGCCACAGTAGTTCGCGGTGGGCAAAAGCAAAGGATTTCTGCCACCGAGTTAGTGCCTGGGGATATTGTCCCCCTTCAGTCAGGAGATAAAGTCCCTGCTGATTTGCGTCTGGTGATCAGCCGCGATCTCCAGATCGATGAATCTGCCTTGACAGGGGAATCGATGCCTGTAGAAAAAAATGCCGCCGAACGTTTGCCAGAGGACACAATCCTAGCAGAACAGAGTAATATTGCCCACACTTCTACCCTAGTGACCTACGGCACAGGAACGGGAATCGTAGTGGCCACTGGAGATAGGACTCAAATCGGTGAAATCAATAAGATGATCGCCTCAAGTGAGGCACTGGAAACTCCATTGACCCGGAAAATCAAGCAGTTCAGCCTTGTCTTGATGAAGGTAATCCTCGCCATCGCCGGACTCACCCTAGTGGCGGGGTTAGTCCGCAGTGACATCGTTACTCGCGAAACCTTGAAAGAAGCCTTTCTCGAGGTGGTGGCCCTAGCGGTGGGAGCCGTTCCCGAGGGATTGCCTGTGGTGGTGACTATTACCCTGGCGATTGGCGTGTCTGGCATGGCAAAGCGCAACGCCATTATTCGCAAGCTACCTGCCGTCGAAACTTTGGGCAGTACTACCGTCATCTGTACCGATAAAACGGGAACCCTAACCCAAAACGAAATGACAGTACAGGAAGTTGCCGCCGGCGGGGAAAAGTTTGACATTTCTGGGATTGGTTACGGGTTTGAGGGACAGTTTACCCAAAGAGAAGCCCCAGCTACTCCCCAGTCCAATCAAGCTCTGATGGAATGCTTAAAAGCCGGGCTACTGTGTAATGATTCTCGATTAGTTTCAACAGCAGAAGGCATCAGTGTGGAAGGGGATCCCACCGAAGCCGCTTTGATTGTCTCAGCCCGGAAAGCCAGTTTAGGGAGAAAAGACCTAGAAAAGGATTTCCCGAGAATTGATTCCATCCCCTTTGAGTCCCAATATATGTACATGGTCACCCTGCACGATCGAGGAGAACATCAACGGCTAATCGCCTATGTCAAGGGTTCAGTGGAGCAGATTTTGCCTCGCTGCCAAGATGCGGACAGTGCCTCAGGAGTCATTATCCCCTTAGATAGGGGTGCAATCAAGAAATCCGTAACTGAGATGGCGAGCCGAGGTTTGAGGGTGCTGGCATTTGCTCGGGTAGAATTTTCCCGTGAGATGGCAAAGATTACCCACGATGACATTGATACTGGATTGACCTTTGTAGGGTTGCAAGGGATGATCGATCCCCCTCGCCCAGAAGCGATAGAAGCAGTGAGAACCTGTCAGAAGGCGGGAGTTCGAGTGAAGATGATCACGGGGGATTACCTAGGAACAGCTCTCGCCATCGGCCGCGAGATGGGGCTGAACGGCACGTCCGCCAAATCCCTGGCACTGAGTGGGCAAGAAATAGCTCAAATGTCGGATCAAGAACTCATTGACGCGGCTGAAAGGGTGTCCGTGTTTGCCCGGGTCGCTCCCGAACAAAAACTTCGCTTGGTCAAGGCCCTACAAGCCAATGGTAATGTTGTGGCTATGACAGGGGACGGAGTCAATGATGCCCCGGCACTGCGACAGGCGGACATTGGCATTGCCATGGGAATCACAGGAACAGAAGTGGCCAAAGAAGCGGCTGACATGGTGCTGTTGGATGATAACTTTGCCACCATTCGCATGGCGGTGGAAGAAGGACGAAGAATTTACGACAACATTATTAAAAGCATCATCTGGCTACTGCCCACCAATGCCACTTTGGGCTTAATTATTGTCATCTCCTCCTTCTTCAATCTCGGTATGCCCGTGACTCCCCTGCACATTCTCTGGATCAATACTATAGCGGCAATCCTGCTAGGAACGACCCTCGCCTTCGAGGTAGCAGAACCGGGTATCATGACACGCCCCCCCCGGCCGCCCAAAACTCCCCTGTTGCAAAGTTCCATGGTTTTGAGGATTTTGATCGTCGGAGCCGTGCTGTACGCCATCGCCTTTGCTATCTATGAGTGGCAAATATCGGATCCGAATACTTCCCTCGCCGCCGCCCAAACTGCCACCGCCAACGCCATTGTCTTCGGACAAATTTTCCTGCTGTTCAACTGCCGTTCCCAGCGTTACACCATGTTTAAATTGGGGGTCTTCTCCAACCCATGGTTGCTTCTGGGTGTCGTCTTGATGGTGTTGGCTCAATTACTGTTTACCTACGCGCCGGTAATGAATCGAATCTTCAGCACTGATGGCATTAGACTCAACGACTGGGCTGTCATCATCGGCACTTCTGTTGCATTTTACCTCGTGGTAGAAGTGATTAAACGTCGTCTGAGACTCAGTTCTAAGTAAGTCCAAGGCAGTCCCCATGAAAAAAATTTTCACCATCAGAGATGAAAGTTGGCACTTTCAAGTCAGTCAGAAGGAAATGAATTCGTGAAAATCCTAGTTCCGAGTTAACAAAAATTAATGTCGTTTTGTTGACTCGCATCCACGAACCAGTATAATATAAACTCGATATAGATGAAATCGTCTGAGGTTCAGATAGGTAATGGCACAAACTCTAATTAGTTATTCCAAAATCCTGGAGATTGTCGGGGACATTATTCGGGTTCAGGTGCCCGAAAGTGCCCATCAGCAGGAGACAAGTCCACGTTTTGGGGACTTGGCCGTGGTCGAAAACAATGATGGCGGCTTGTATCTGGCTCAGGTAATTAATCTTAAGGAGGATACCGTCGCTCTGCAGATATTCCGCGGGACTAAAGGCGTGTCCACCAACTCATCTGTGCGCTTTCTAGGTTATCCAATGGAAGCCAGCTACTCTGGCAATATCTTGGGAAGGGTGTTTCGTGGGACAGGAGAACCCATAGATGGCGGACCAGACTTGTCCCAGGACCCCAAAGTTCCTATTGGCGGCCCCTCAGTCAATCCTATGCGCCGACAGATGGCTTCTAAGATGATCCGTACTAACGTCCCTATGATCGACGTTTTCAACTGCCTCGTAGAAAGCCAGAAAATTCCCATCTTCTCAGTTTCTGGCGAACCCTTCAATGCCTTTCTTGCCCGCATCGGCATTCAGGCAGATGCGGATGTGATCGTTTTTGGGGGACTGGGTTTGATCTTCGATGACTACTATTTCTTCCGCAAAACCTTTGAAGACGCAGGAATTTTTTCCCGTACCGTAATGTTTGTCAACCAAGCCTCCGACCCCATCGTCGAACGGACCCTCGTTCCCGATATGGCTCTGGCGGTGGCGGAACGCTTTGCGGTGGAAGAGGGCAAGCGGGTATTAGTTCTGCTTACAGACATGACTGCCTTTGCCGACGCCCTCAAGGAAATCAGCATCGCCATGGATCAAGTGCCAGCGAACCGAGGCTATCCGGGGGATTTGTACTCTCAGCTTGCCCGCCGCTATGAAAAAGCCGCTGACTATGCCCAAGGTGGTTCTGTAACTATCCTCACTGTAACTACTATGCCCGGGGACGACGTGACCCATCCCGTGCCGGACAATACGGGTTACATTACCGAAGGGCAATTCTACCTCCACGACGGTTTCATTGATCCCTTTGGTTCCCTTTCCCGCCTCAAACAGAACGTTATCGGCAAGGTGACGCGAGAAGATCACTCACAAATTATGAATGCCATGATTCGATTCTATTCCAGTGCTAGGGATGCAGAGCAGAAACAGTCCATGGCATTTGAGCTATCTGACTACGATTGCAAGCTGTTAAAGTTCGGCGATCTGTTTAAGAAGAGGTTCATGGACATTAATGTTTCTCTCCCCCTGGAAAAAGCCCTCGATCTGGCCTGGAAAACCTTAGCTGAGTGTTTTGAACCCCAAGAGTTATTGATGAAACAAGCACTCATCGACAAGTATTTCCCCAAGGAGATAAAGCTCGAAAAGACAGCTCAGGGATAATTCAGAATCAATGGTAGGTTTTCGTATTTTTAATGATTGCATGAAGAATAGGGATTAACTCATTCAATAAATAAACAAATACAATAAATAGGGAGTGCCACAGATGGCAAAAGACGGGAAAAGCTTATCAAACAAGGAATATAATGCCAACATGGACAAGCTACAGGGAGAGCTCGTCAAATTACAATATTGGGTCAAAGAAAAAGGACTCAAAATTGTTGTTGTCTTTGAAGGGCGGGATGCAGCAGGAAAAGGAGGCGTCATCAAGCGCATTACTGAAAGAGTAAGCCCCCGGGTTTTCCGCGTGGTTGCCTTGCCCACCCCTTCAGAGCGAGAAAAAACCCAGATGTATGCCCAACGATACATGCCACATTTTCCTGCCGCCGGTGAGATCACGATCTTTGATCGCAGTTGGTACAACCGTGCTGGAGTAGAAAGAGTTATGAAATTTTGTACGAAGGAAGAATATATCCGTTTTCTACAATACGTACCTCTATTTGAACGTGCCATGGTAAGTTCAGGCATTGTCCTGATTAAATATTGGCTGGATACCAGCATGGAAGTGCAGGAGCGGCGTTTTAAAGACCGTATAGATGACCCCCGTAAAATCTGGAAGTTGAGTCCCATGGATGTGGAGTCGTACCAACGTTGGTATGATTATTCCCGAGCAAGGGATGACATGCTGATTGCTACAGATCTGGATTTTGCACCCTGGTACATCGTTCCTGCAGATGATAAAAAACGAGCCCGTCTTAATTGCATTTCCCATTTCCTCAGTTTGATTCCCTATGAAGATGTAACTCCCAAAAAAGTAAAACTAGGAGACCGCAATATGGCAGGGAAATACGACGATCAACTTTCTTCCGAACAGAGGAATTTCATCCCCCAGAAATACTGAATCAAAATAGAATGTTGCGTAGCAACAAAATCCTCTCTAACAGCAAAAGCGACTAAACTATTGATCCCAAGAATTTGCAAATTTTGAGTTCCTAACATGGCAAGACTATCACTAACTAAAGCCTCCCTAACTAAGCAGAAGGGTTTGTTCAAGACCTTTCAGGATGTACTACCTTCTTTAGACTTGAAGCGCCGCCAACTGAGTGCTGAACAAGTCAAAGTCAGGAAAATCCTAGCAGAATGTCAACAAAAACTGGAAGCCCTGGAACAGGGAATTGCCCAAGAAATCCCCATGATGTCCAACGAGTTGGTCAACTTAGAGAATATCGTTAAAGTTACCGAGGTAGAGCTGGTGAAAGAAAACGTCGTGGGAACTCGATTGCCTAAAGTCAAGGAGGTGAAAATTCAGGTTCTACCTTACGCCTTGCTGGGAAAACCCGTCTGGGTGGATAGACTGGTAGAACTGTTGAAAACGGCTCTGGAATTACAGATAGCGGCCCAGGTGGCAAGACAGCGTTTAGAATTGCTCAATAAAGCGGAACGGACAGTGACACAGCGATTCAACTTATTCGACAAGGTGCTGATTCCTAAGACCAAGGCAAATATCAAGAAGATCCAGATTTATCTCGCCGATGCGGAAAGAGCAGGAGTGGTAAACTCCAAGATTGCCAAGCGCAAGAAGGAACAGGAGGTTTTTTCATGAGCATTATTCCCTTGAACAAGGTCACGGTATTTGGAATACCAGAGGACAAGCAGGCTGTCCTCGATGGCTTACAAAGACTAGGGTGCCTGCACTTGATTTCCCTGCAACCGCCCGCTAAGACTGCTGAATTTGCCGTTTCTGAACCCGCGGAAGATGCTCGCAAGGCACTGCGTTATATCATGGACGTCCCTCGACGGCGGCATCAAATAACAGATGAGTCAGTCTTCGCTCTTGATTGCGTAGTAGCAGAGGCACTGGCCAATCAGCAAAGGCAGCGGGAGGCGGAGGACAGAAAACTATCTTTAGCACAGCGGCTGGATGAACTCGCACCTTGGGGTGATTTTACCCTACCTAACTTGGACGAGTTAGGAGGCTATCGACTCTGGTTCTACCGAGTTCCCTCTGCCAAAGTCCCCTCATTTCGTGAGGCACTTCACAAGCTGGAATTGCCCTGGCAAATTGTTTATGAAAGTCAGCGCAATACTTACTTTGCCATCATCGCTGAAAAGGAACCGGCTACCGATGTTCTCACGGTAAAACGGACTCATGCTGGTTCTATCTCACCCCAGAATTTGAAGCATCAACTCCAACAGGTAGAAATTGAACTTGATCAAATTGAGGCAGAGCATGAGTCCCTCAGTCGCTGGATCTTCTTACTGTCCAAAAACCTTGCCCGTGTTGAAGATCGAGACGCCCTCAACCATGCCCAGAAACAAACCGCCGAACAAGACGGCATCTTTTTAGTTCAGGGATGGCTGCCCCAACGAGACCTCAAGCGCCTTGATGCCTTTAGCCAACAACAAGGGCTGGCTTTCTTGGCGGAACCCCCGAATCCGTCAGAGAAACCACCAACCTTGATGGAAAACCCACTTACCCTGACTGGAGGACAGGACTTAGTTACCTTCTACGAAACTCCCGGATATCGGGACTGGGATCCCTCAATTGTCGTCTTCTTCTCTTTTGCCACCTTCTTTGCCATGATCCTCTGTGATGCGGGCTACGCAGTGGTGCTGGCAGGGGTAGTGGCTTATTTCTGGCAACCCATGGGAAAAAGTCCCGGCGGTAGGCACTTCCGCATCTTGGCCATCGTCGGACTCATTTTTGCCCTTGGGTATGGCATCTTGGCGGGCAGTTATTTCGGGGTCGAGCCGCCAGCAACCTCTCTGCTAGGTCGCCTCAACATAATAAACCTCAATGATTACAATGAGATGATGAAGTTCTCCATTACCGTTGGCTGCCTGCACATTATCTTGGCGAATGGTGTGGTGGCCTATCGTTCTGTCGGCATTAGCAGCAAAGCCAAGCCCTTGGGCTGGATTGCCATTATTTTGGGGGGACTGTCCATGTATCTCAGTGGTGGAGTGGTTGGCTTATTCCACCTGGGGGTGGGGTTAGGAGTTGGGGGCTTGCTGGCGATTCTTCTATTGAGTAGCGATCGCCCTGTCAACTCACTGAAATCCATCCTGTTACGCTTGTTAGATGGCATCAGTTCCCTGGTGGGAATTTCCAAACTCTTTGGTGATATAATGAGCTATTTGCGTCTGTTTGCCTTGGGACTGGCAAGTGCTTCCTTGGCAATTACGTTTAACCAACTAGCAGAGCAGGCTCATCAAGCCGTACCAGGATTGGGAGTGCTGATAGCTATTCTCATCCTCTTACTCGGCCACGGGATTAACATCCTGCTGGGAATTATCAGCGGATTCGTCCACGGGCTGCGCCTAAATTTTATCGAGTTCTTTAACTGGAGTCTCTCGGAAGAGGGAACTCCCTTTCAAGCTTTTGCAAAAAAGGAGACTGATTCGTGAACGAAAACTCATTTTTATTAGTTCTGGGCTGGCTCGGCCTTTATGCTCCCGTCGCCCTCGGTGCCATTGGAGCTTCTATTGGTTGCACCATCGCTGGACAGGCCGCCATCGGAGCAATGATGGAGATCAACAGCGGTTATGGTCGTTATGTAGGACTAGCCGCCTTGCCTTCTTCCATGTCCATTTACGGTATTGTTATTATGTTTATTCTCAACCGCCCCGTAACGGCAGAAAACGCAGGTGGACTCTTCGGGATTGGCGTTTTGTCAGGAGTGGCTTTCCTCTTAGCAGCTATCTATCAGGGACTCTGCTGTGCTTCAGCTATTTCCGGCTCCAAAGCTAAACCCGAAATTTTTGGACTTTCTCTGGCTCCGGCCGCCATTGTGGAAGGCTTTGCTGTGTTTGCCTTCGTCTTTGCCCTCGTCGCCGCTGGCGGCATACCCAAATAACATATAGGAGGATTGAATCATGGCTAACAACAGGCGATCCCGCCGAGATACCCCCGTTGAAGTTGCCTCTGGTGTCGAAGAGTTAATTGCCAGACTGCGAGACGAGGGGGTGCAGAATGGTCGCACCCAGGCTGAGCAAATTGTCAGCCAAGCCCAGGCCAAAGCTGAGGCGACCGTCAAACAGGCTCAGGAAGAAGCCGAGCAGATTGTCAGTAAAGCGAGAAAAGAGGCAGACAACCTCCAGCGGGCTGGACACCAAGCACTGGAATTAGCTTTCCGAGATACGGTGCTGGCTTTGAGGACACAACTGGCCCAGCGGTTCACCGGAGAGGTGCGGCGCTTAGTGGGCGAGGAACAACAAAAGCAAGAACTGCTGGAAAAGATGATCTTAGAAATCGCTGGTGGGGTCCGGGAGGAAGTCGCCCAATCGGAACAAGTAGAAGTATTGCTCCCTCGCAAGGTGGCTGGTTTGGCAGAACTCAGCCGCAACCCAGAAGAATTGGAACAGGGCATCCTTACTCAGTTTGTTCGCTTGACGTCCCAAGATATGTTGCGCCAAGGAATCAGCTTCGGGGTGGCTAAGGATAACCAAGGAGGATTGAGAATCCAGCTGGTGGATCGGGAAATCTCTTTAGACTTGAGCGATCGTGCCGTAGCGGACGCCATTCTCGAACATCTACAACCCCGCTTCCGTGCCCTTTTAGAAGGAGTGGTGAAATAAAGAACACAGGAAGCAGAGGTCAGAAACCCACTTAAAAACCTCACCCCCTCTTGAAAACCATGACTAAATATATTACTCTAATGTCGAGCCTTCCTCCCTTAGGGAAGCTTTTTGAAGCATCGCAAACTCCCATTTCCCGACTCAAACTGGAAAGTCGTTTGAAACTGCTGGAGGCCGAGGACCGAGAACTCCTGAACCGCATTGCCAAACTGATTGCCTGGTCAGAACAGCCCATGGCACAGACTGATACTCAGTTTGTTCAAGAAGCCAAACACTTCTTTGAGGAGGTGGACAACCCTACCCTGGGGGAAGTGGTGGAACACCGCCTCACTCTCCGCACTATCGTAGCGGCCTTACGCCGCCGTCATCGGGGGGAGAACGAACCACCCAGAGGACAAATTTGGGGAGTCGGAAATTGGGTCAGTTTCCTTGAAAGACACTGGAGTGAACCCGCCTTTCACCTAGAACCCATCTTTCCTTGGGTGTCCTCAGCTAACAGCCTGCTGACTGCCAATGACTTAGTTGGTCTTGAACGCTTGCAGTTTGAAATCAACTGGCAAATGCTCGATCGCGTGGGGGCCAGACACTACTTCGATTTTGAGGCAGTGGTTATTTATCTGATGCGTTGGAGTATGATTGATCGCTGGGTTCGCTACAAGGGAGAGGCTGCCGTCAAGCGGTTCAGGAAACTGGTTGATTCGGGAATCGAAAAATTCACAGACGTATTTGCAGGAAAATCGTAACCATGGCAGAAACATTAAATCTGGCTCAAGTAGTCGCCGTCCAAGAAGATCTAGTCACCATTAAAATGGCAGACTCCAAAGCCCGCCCCTTGGTCAAGAATGAAGTGGTCTATATCTGTCCCCAGCATAAAAGTGGGGAACGTGCCGAAAAACTGAAAGCTGAAGTGCTGCGGGTGCGGGGACGCGAAGCCGATGCCCAGGTGTTTGAAAGTACCAAAGGCGTGGGAATTGGTGATCCCGTCGAACAGACGGGAGAATTGCTTTCCGTCACTTTAGGTCCGGGATTATTAACTCAAGTTTATGATGGCTTACAAAACCCCCTGGCAGAACTGGCAGCAGGCTATGGCAATTTCCTGCCACGGGGTGCTTACGTTTTCCCCCTCGACCGCGAAAAAAAATGGTCTTTCGTGCCCACGGCTCAGATTGGGACTAAGCTCAAAGCCGGGGATGTTCTCGGCACCGTCCAAGAAGGTCGCTTCACCCACAAGATCATGATTCCTTTCAATGAGCCAGGGGAGGTGACAGTGGATTGGATTCAGCAAGGCAGTTTTACCATTGACACCCCCATTGCCCGCATTCAGGATGCCAGTGGCAAAAATCGCTCCCTAACTTTGACCCAGCAGTGGCCGGTGCGCCGTTCCCTGCCTCAATACCTGTTGGAGCAACGATTGTCCGAGCGCCTCTATCCCGAAGAGCCGATGATTACGACCCAGCGCATCATCGATACCTTTCTCCCCATCGCTCGCGGAGGTATGGGCTGCATTCCTGGACCTTTTGGTGCTGGCAAAACAGTCTTGCAAAATCTCATTTCCCGCCATTCCGATGTGGATATTGTTCTTGTCGTTGCCTGTGGTGAAAGGGCGGGGGAAGTAGTGGAGACCATTAACGAGTTTCCCAAGCTTACCGATCCCAAAACCGGCGGTTCCCTGATGGATCGGACCATCATCATCTGCAACACCTCTTCCATGCCCGTAGCAGCCCGAGAAGCCTCAATCTATACTGGGCTAACCTTGGGAGAGTACTATCGTCAAATGGGCTACAACGTGCTGCTGATTGCCGACTCTACTTCCCGCTGGGCACAAGCGATGCGGGAAACTTCGGGGCGGTTGGAGGAAATTCCGGGGGAGGAAGCCTTTCCCGCCTACTTGGATTCATCAGTCAAAGGGGTTTACGAGCGCACCGGCATCATCCGCACCAACGATGGTAGCACGGGCAGCTTGACGATGATTGGCACTGTCTCTCCTGCGGGCGGCAACTTTGAGGAACCCGTCACCCAGTCAACTTTGAGTACTGTCAAGACTTTTCTGGGGTTGAGTGCCGAGAGGGCCTACAAACGATTCTATCCCGCTGTGGACATTCTCATTTCTTGGTCGCGTTACCTCAACCAACTCTCAGAATGGTTCGAGAAAAACGTCGCTCCCGGCTGGGTAGATCGGGTTCACACCATGAACGAATTGCTCAAGCGGGGAGACAGCATCTACCAGATGATGCAGGTGACGGGGGAAGAAGGGGTGACCTTGGAAGACTTTATCACCTACCAAAAATCCCTTTTCCTAGATATGGTTTACCTGCAACAAGATGCCTTCGACGAAGTAGATGCTACTACACCTTTAGAACGACAGAAAAAGGGCTTTGAGTTAGTTTGTGACTTGGTCAACCGACAGTACCAATTGGCGGATAAAGAAGCCACCCGCAACTACTTTACCCGCCTGACAGGGCTGTTCAAAAACCTCAACTATTCCCCAGAAGATTCCCCTACTCATGCTGACTATCTCAAGCAAATTCACGACCTTGCCAACTCAGTAACTCGGCTGGTATAATCCCCCTCACAAGTGTAGGTTTTTTACATAAAAGTTATCATGGGGGTGAGACAAGGCAGACAAGGGGGGAAAGTGGACAAGGGAGAAGGAGAAAAAAGAAAAGTTTGGATTAGGGTTATTGTTAATGAATAAGAAAGATCGCCGACGAGCTAAAGAAAATTGCCCTCGCAGTTTCTCTCTAACTAGAGAGGGAAGGGCTCTGGGAATTTTGGGGGCAACTCTATGGGGATGGCTATGGTCAGGATTAGCCCTCGGAGGAGTCCCCAATGGCACGTGGCTGTCCCAACCGCAAATTCGCTTTCACTCCTCTACCGACACCCTCAGCCAGGTTATGAGGGAGATCCAAAGACAAAACTATAAGGTGGTCTTTTTGGATTTTCGTGGAGTCCCTGATGGGGTGCAGCAGCAGGTTAGCCAGGAGGCGAGAGAGCAGAAGTTGATTCCAGTGGTCTGGGTCCAGTCTCCTCAGTATCGCTCTCTGACAGTGGCAGAACTGATCCATGAGGCTCGTCATGGGGATGGAATTCAAGTGGATGATCATTTTTTTGCTCATTACTCAGGGAGAGAGTTTCAGTCTCTAGGTTTTCAATACGAGAAACCGATTTTTTGCAGCATTCAGCCATTTCAGGTGGCTAAGGTGTCTCAGGGGCGGTGCAATCAGCTTGACATTCAATGTTATACAACTCAGGGTTTTCGCAGCTGTATGGCCTTGGCTGATCGACTCAAAGCGGTGGTAAGTTTGTATGACCAGAAGACCTTCGGATATAGGGAACAACTAGGAGTGCGGCTGTTCAATGTTTTTTTATGGCCTTATAGCCAGAGAAGTTGGGGTCGAGCTGTTCCATCCTCGGTTGAAACTGATAGGGCATGGGAGAATCAGTGATTTGGAAAGATTTGGTAAATATATGTAAATAAAATTTACTGCTGAAATTAACTTGTTCTAAATTGGGAAATAAGGACTAGATAAATCATCAACATAGAAAATGATCCAGCTTGAACTTTCTCGTCAGTTTGAGGGCAAGTCTAATGTTATTGCCTTTTTTAACCTTTCTCTGGCTTTAGTGGCAGTGTCCTTTGCCCCGATCTTTATTCGTTTCAGTGAGACGGAATTAGGTGCAAATGCCACAGTATTTAATCGCTTGTTTATCTTCGCCGTAATTTTTGGCATGGGTAAGGGAATTAGCCATCACTTCTCTTCCCCTCCAGAAGAGGCACAGAAACAACCAATCACGAAAAGACAGTGGATTCTCCTGTGGGCAGTGGGGATTATTTCCATCACCACCTTGGGACTTTGGGCAATATCCCTGGAATATACCACTGTGGCTAAATCCATGCTCTTAAATAATCTTACTCCTGTCTTTACCAGCTTAGGGGGCTGGTTATTCTTAAGTAAACGCTTTGATAACAAGTTTCTCCTGGGAATGACAATTGCCTTATCAGGGGCGATCGGCTTAGGTTTGGAGGATCTACATAATTCCGACGGTAATTTAATCGGAGATATTTATGCTCTTTTATCGGCGGCTTTTCTGGGGGTTTACTTCTTGGTAGTCGAACAATTAAGAAATCGGTTTTCGGCTACGACTATTCTACTGTGGCGTTGTGTGTTAGGTAGTTTATTCCTGATCCCCATCGTTGTGCTGACGGAAAATCAGTTCTTTCCTGCTTCCCTAACAGCTTGGTCAGGGGTAATAGGATTAGGGATTATTTCTGAGGGTTTGGGACAAAGACTTCTGGCAGATTGTATGGATAAGTTTTCTTCGGGTTTTATCTCTCTGTTTTTACTCTTAGAACCGATTATCAGTGCTATATTAGCTTGGGGTATTTTGGCTGAAAGTCTTACTCCCATAACTTGGGTAGGATTCGTCGTGATTCTCACCGGAATTTACCTAGCTCAAACCAGTAATTCTGCTATTCAAGAACCGAGTGTTCAACAGTTAAAGTCTTGCAGCCTGTCGGAGAATTAAATGCCCATTACGCTAAGTAGTAGTATAAACATTGAGAAAATGAGCTCGGAAATCGTCTTAAATCCTAAATATTAGATTAATTAATAGCAGATATGTTAGCTATCGGCAGTTATCAGGCTCCTACTCTCTATACCAGTAGCCCACAGGTTCAGATGGTCGCACCAGTTAGTAGTGGGAGAACCACTGAGGCCAAGACCTACTATATCAGTCCTACAGGAAATGATGAAAATGCTGGAACCTCGCCTACAAGTGCTTGGAAATCCCTATCCAAGATTAATAGTTTAGACCTCAACCCAGGAGATCAGGTTTTATTACAAAGAGGTTACGGTTATAGTGGCAATCTCAGCTTTACTCAAGAGGATGCCGGTACTCCCACTGCACCCATTACCATTAGTTCCTATGGTACAGGAGGGACAGCCACCATTAATGCGGGGACTGGTAATGCTATGTTCATCTACGATGTTGCTGGCTATAACATCTCCAATTTAAAGATCGTTGGATCGGGTATATCTACCAATACTGGGGAGGGGATCGTCGCCTACAACGATTTGGCGAATAACGTCAAGCTCGACGGCATTACGATTAAGAATGTAGATGTTAGTGGTTTTCGAGGCTACGGCATTGCCATCGGCGGATGGAATCAGCAAAGTGGCTTTCGCAATGTAAAGGTTACCGACGTCCTGACCCATGATAATGGTGAGGGAGGCTTAATTACCTACGCTCAAATCCCTAACGTCCATGAAAATGTTTATATTGGTCATGTGAAAGCCTACAACAATTTAGGGGTAGCTGGCGATCCCAATCCCACTGGTAATGGAATTGTCCTCGGTGGTGTCAATGGGGGAACGATAGAAAGATCAGTCGCCTATAATAATGGAAGTCTCTGTGATGCCCCAGAGGGACCTGTTGGGATTTGGGCTTACGATTCCAAAGGAATTACAATTCAGTACAACGAGTCTTACAATAACCACACTGGAGGGAAAGCCGATGGAGGAGGATTTGATCTCGATCGAAACGTCTCTAATTCCATCATGCAATATAACTACTCTCACGACAATGATGGAGCCGGTTATCTGCTTTGTCATATCGTCAATAATCAGAATTTTACTAACAATATTGTTCGCTACAATATTAGTCAGAATGATGGCAAAAAAAACAGCTATGGAGGGATTAGAGTTTTTACGGAAAAGTTAGCAATACCGAAATCTATAACAATACCGTTTTTATGAGTGCGGCTACTGGGCATTCCCCGGGCCTTACTCATCTGGAATGGAGGAATTCAGACTTTAAATCTTCGCATTCTACATTCGGAATAACATCTTTAACACTAAAAACAGTTTGCCGTAGTAGATAGTCAATCTCTCAGACAGCAACAGATCTCCTTTTCCAAGGGAATGATTACTATTCCTCAGGCACAACCTTCAAGATTAACTGGAATGGAGCAACATATAATAGTCTTGACAGTTGGCGTACTGCAACAGGACAAGAAAAGGTTGCTGGGAAAATGTTGGCTTGAGTGTGGATCCTTTATTCACTAATCCTGGAGGCGGAACAACCATTGGGAATCCTGATTTACTGAACACCTTAAATGCCTATACACTAGGTTCAACATCACAACTGATTGACAAGGGATTGAACTTAAATCAACTCTTTGGTATTAATCCAGGAACTCAAGACTTTAATGGTACTTCTCTCTTTAAAGGTTTAGGCTATGATATGGGAGCAGTTGAGTCCTTTTAAAAATGAGTGTTAAAAGGGGCTTGGTCTAGTGGTAGAGTATCTAGTTAAAATTTCTTTTCCAGTTCTTGTGGACTCAGAATTCGATAAATAACGCCTGCGGAGGTTTTCTTTTTTAATTCACAGTTTTTGTTAATGTAGTCTACTAGAACGGGGTGATACTGCCAGAAATCTTTTTTTCGCTCATCAGCAATGGCAAGCCAATCGGCTCCCTTATTTCGCAATTGTTCAAACATTGCTATTGAATCCTGATCATTTTCTGGAAGCTTGCTCCAATCAATAGTGGGAATTGCCGGGGGAAACGTCCAACCTCTGCGCTGACTATAGTAAATAACATTAGGGTCACCAAGTTGACTTGCCATAGTCACAACTAAATCGCCCGGTTGAGAAATTTCCCTTAATGTTAAGCCAAGTTTATAGCTTTCATCCTTGAATGGTGCATACATATATTTTAGATTTTTATAGCTAAAATTCCCAATTGTTAAGAGGGTGATGAGGATGAAAATAAGTGGAACAAATGGTTGTGCAAACTTACGTACAAACTTAGCTAAAAACGCAGCTATGGAGATAAGAGCATGACCAGCTAGCGCAGCCGCAGCGGGGCTAAACAGATGTATATTCCAGGGATTGCTAACCAGTTGCCGGGCACCGATCAGGTAATAAATAGCACAAGCAAATATCCACCAATGAAATAACCACCGTGGCTTGACCAACTCAGTCGTTAACTGTTTGTTAGGGGAAGATTTTTGCTCCTGTCTTTCTTGAGGAGGAGGAAATATAATACCCAACCCAACCAATGCAATAACCGGATAAGTCCACATGGACCATCTTAGCTCTGCGAAGAACTCTGGCAAATAGTATTTTTGCTCAAACCAATTATTAAGTCCGTTGTTCCAAAGCCAATTGCTACTTCCTGCGAAGTGATAGGGGGGATAGGTAAGGGCTAAATGTCTAGCCCAGAGGTAGTAGGCGATGACCGTGGGTATTGACAGCAGAGCAGTTACAAGTATTGGGAGAAGCCGTTTGGGATGAAGAGCTTGCTTGTACCCAAGAATCGCTGCTACGGCATATAGCATGGGAATGCCAATAATTAAACCAGGAATTTTCGTGAGAAAACCCAAGGTTCCGATAGTGCCTGCCAGGACTAAATACTTCCAGCTATTAGTTTGTAAATAGCTTACCAGCATCCAGCAACTGGTGGTTACTAGGGATACCATTACCGGATCAGGAAGGAAAGAGCGATCTGTAAAAATACTTCCTGGTAGTAGAGCCATCACAGCAGCACTAACAAGTGCACGTTCTTCATCCCAGACAAGTCGGACAAGTCGATAAAGGGCATAAATTCCCCAGATACCGAATATCGCAGCTATACTGCGACCAACCCAGTCATGCTGACCTACAACTAAGTAGATTAGGGCTGCTAAATAACTAACTGTTTGGAATTCCCTTCCGTTGTAACTGGGAGCCGGACCATCCCAACTTATTTCTGGATAAAAAATATTCCAGTTTCGGCGGTAGAAGTTATCGGCCATCATCGCCGTACTGGCCTGTCGCCAAGAAAAGGTATCAACAAACGGCTGTGTGATATGATTGAATCGCAGAATTGCGGCAATAACCAGAATGATAAGGATGAGATAAGTTTTAGTTCGAGAATTGTTGATTTTGACCATAGATTTTGGTGAATTATTTATTTCTAATTTCTCTTGCTATTAAACAATTTTTTTTTAGTATTAAATTGGTTATATTTTGCAATAATAGCGAAACAAATATACTAATATTAAGGGCCAGTATGTAAAGTAAAATTGATCTCCCAGAGGTCAATAGTGAAGATTCTTTGGGGATAAACAGATAAAAGAGTTTTGTAATTATCAACAAAGATATAAATTGAGTTAAATAGAACTCATAGGACAATTTTGAGACAAAGCTGAAGAAGGTATTTAATAAATTAGAAAATTTAATTATTAGTCTGACAACGTTGAAAATAATTACAAATATACCAAAACCAATCAGAGCATCGTAAACAGAAATGCCCAAAGGTATTTGATAATTTAAAATGGTTATTTCATTGGTAAATTTAAAAGATCCCAAGATTCCTATAAATTCACAAATAATGGCTAAAATAATTATTTTTATATTGGTTAAGTAATTGATTAATTGTTGAGGATTATTTACATAGACTTTGGCAAAAACCATACCCAAGGAAAACTCAAACAATCTTGAAATTGCAATATAACCAGGGTAGGCTCCGTCGCCTAACAGATTAGGATAAACATAATAACTAAGCATTAAAATAGACAAAGTATAGATAAATTTTATCAAGAATGAACCCACTAAAAAACGGCGCATTGAATATTTGTTTAATAATCTGAATAGTAGAAAAAATGCTAGATAGAATTGAATTAAAGGAAACATGAACCAGGAATAGGGAATAGCTTTATCTAATAGCAGAAAGCTTCTTGCCATTGAAGGAATACTAAAGTCAGGATATCCAAAAAAAAGTTGAAATCTTAGCCAAGGTATTAAAATACAGAAAATTAAAAGTAGCCAGTAGGTGGGATAAATTCTGATAAATTTTTTATGGGTAAAATTTAGCCAGCTTTTTTCCGGTTTTAAAACCATGGAATAAGTTAGTCCAAACCCGCTTAGAACAAAGAAGATATGCACCCCTTGATAGCCTAGTATAAAAAAACTATTCAAGCTATTAAAAAGAAGATTTCCCGCTGTTGTTAAAGGAAGGGGAAGAAATTTGGCTATACTATAAGCCTGACCAAATTGCTCAATGTAATCAAAGAAATTTTTATACCCTAAAAATTTAGGAATTAGATTAACATACCAAAAGTGGAGTCCTACTATCCAACAAGCAGCAAATCCTCTCATTAAATCCAATTCTTCAAATCGAGCAAACTTTTTGGCTGATTCCATATTTACGAAATTCTCCTAGGAATGATCTCCATCAATATAAATCCAATCAAAGTAATTGTCAGGAAATCCTGCTAGGATTGTCGATGAATCTCCTTCATGAAGTTTAACGGTATTGTCTGCTATTTTTTCTGACAAAAGTTGCTTGTCAGGGTTATTTTTAAGTTCCTGTTTAAACCAAGATAGACTGAGATCGATAATGTGGAACTTTTGAGGAGAGGTAATAGAAAGAATTTTTTCAGCAAATTTGCCATATTGGGTGCCGACCTCACAAACTACACCTCCGTGAGGGAGATACTCTAGCATTTTTTCACGACTTTCAATTAAGTGACAATTTTTGAGATGGGAACTATTGAGAGGAGGGGCCCAGAGAATCATTGGGTTATTTAAAAAGTCATTCCATGTCTCATTGTTAAAATTTCTGAGTGCTTTCAAAAGATTGTCTTTCGCATTATTAAAATCAATCATCACAGATCTCCCAAAATAATTAGTTACATTAGTGGTTTGAGATGAACAACGGACGGCTTAGGAATCTCCCAACGACAAGGGGGACTGAGAATACCAGTGCCACAGAGGAACGATTGTACCACCAAGGGATAGACGTGCCAGTGAAAATCGTAGGCATAAGCCCAATTTAGTTCATAAATGCCTACATTAACAAAATAGTTTCCTCCTTGTAAATCTAAACGTTCAAAAGAAACTCTAATCTTACCTTTATCTTTAATAATAGGTAGCAATAAGCCTCGATTTTTGGTATTCGTATTCAAGCAAACTTGGCCATCCTCCTGAGTAATCGAAACATTAAAAATTGGTGCGTCAATGGATTTTGAAGCCAAATATTCAATTTCAACTGTTAGCCCATCCCCACTATTAATTTCACTGGTGGGCAACAGTTGAACATCAATAATTTCCACTTCTAAAGAACCAAAGCGATTTTCATTAACTCGTAGTTCAATTCCTCCTTTGGTCATTTGGGGGGGACGGATAGGAGTGCGTTTTTGAGTCTCTTGGCGCATTTCACTTACATATTGTCCCGCCACCACTTCTGGTTCCCCATAAGCTATTACTTGGCCATGACGCAACCAAAGAACGCGATCGCAAAGTTCCTGTACTTGGTCAGTGCTATGGGAAATTAAAACAATAGCACAACCTTGGGCTTTTAACTGAGTAATTCGCTCTAAACATTTTGCCTGAAAAGATAAATCTCCCACGGAGAGAAATTCATCCACTAGCATAATATCTGGCTCGGTATGAATCGCCGTTGCAAAAGCCAACCGCATCATCATTCCTGTACTGTAGGTACGCACAGGATTATCAATAAAATCCTCTAACTCAGCAAAAGCTACAATCTCATCTAGTCGCCTGGTTACTTTCCGACGAGTCAACCCCGCGACAACCCCGTTGATAAAGACATTTTCTCGCCCTGTTAAATCGGGGGAAAAACCCGCCCCTAAATCAAGTAATGCCCCAATCCTACCCTCAACTTTAACCTTGCCTTCATCGGGCATTCCCACACCTCCAAGCAATTGTAATAGGGTAGATTTTCCCGCTCCATTTTGGCCAATAATACCAAGCATTTGACCAGGGGCGACGGTAAAACTTATCTCTCGCAACGCCCAAAACTTTTCTAAGGATCTCAATCCTCGAAACCCAGATAAAGCTGCTTCCATAATGGTGACAGGTTTGTGGGTGTGGTAACGGCCATAACGTTTTCCTAAACGATGAACGATAATTGCATCTTGCATAATAGTTAACGGCTTAGTAAATTAACAAATTCTGGTAAGGTATAATTTCCCATAACTTCAAGGCGAGGTAAAGCCAATAAGCGATGGCTAAATTGACTCAACCCAGAACGACACGTTACGCCAAAAGTATAGCCACACCCTCCTGCAAAGTGTTCCACAATGGGGTTAAAATCCCCATAGGGATAAGCAATGGTTCTGATAGGTACTCCTAAACCTCGTTCTAAAATAGTACGCGATCGCGTTAATTCCTGTACTAACTCCTCATTAGTAACAGCAGTTAAAGGTTTATGAGTAGCAGAATGGGAACCAAATTCTACCCCTTCTCCTTGTAGTTGTTGAATTTCTGGCCATGCCATTAAGGGAATATCTTCTCCAAAAGCTTGATCCCAACAGTTAGATTTACCAATTAGATCAGCTACTAAAAAAACGGTGGCTGTAAAACCATATTTTTTCAGTAGTGGCCAGGCATATTCAAAAAAGTCGAGATAACCATCATCAAAAGTAATCATAACACCTCGACCCGGTAACGGCTGGCGTTGAGATTGGGCTAATTGCCATTGTTCCCAAGAAACACTATAAAAACCCCCATCTTTGAGATAGCACAACTGTTCCTCAAAAGCTTCGGGAGTAACTCGATAAGTCCTCATTTTTTCTGAGCCACTAGGGGCAACTCGATGATACATTAGGATGGGTAATGTTTCCGTTAAAATGGTTTCTAATTCACCCCATTGGGAAGGTTGTCCTCCCTCCCACTTGACATGGGCTTCTACTTCTGGAGGTAGGGCAGTCGGTTGTTCTTCTAAGACAGTAATCTGGGGTTGAAATCGCTGCCAGGGGAGACGAATTTTGGGATAGCGGCGGAATAACTGCACCCGATAGAGGGGGGTTTGAATGGCCTTAGCTAAATGCAAGGATGGCAAACTAGCAAAGGTTTCACCGATAACCTTCGCCCCAAAAGCTAATCCCCAATCAAAACCGGGTTTGTCTGGTTCATCAATGATTTGATTGGCGTGTGCTATCAAAATATAGCCACCAGGTTCTAAAGCATCAGCAATTTTTTGGCTGACAGCTTGCAGGTTTTTCAAACTGCCAACATAGTAGAGAACTTCACTACATACAACCAAGTCAAATTGACCAGGTAAAGGATCTTTGACTAAATCAATTTGTTGATATTTAATATGATTGAATTTTGCACAACGTTGAGCCGTTCTTTCCAGGGCAACTTGAGAAATATCGGCCGCAATTAAATCCTCAACGAGGGGAGCAAGTTGAGCCGTAAAATGTCCTTCGGCACAGGCTAATTCTAAGGCTTTTTCGATCCGCTTTTTCGGCAATAAGGAGAGAGTTTGTTCATATTTGACTTGTTCGTAAGGACTGGTATATTTCCAAGGATCTGCTTTACTTGAAAAGAGGGTTTCAAAGTGTTCTCGATTGTAAAAGTTTTGGGGCAGATTGGCCGGGACACTAACGGCCGTTTGCACAATAGATTTAGAGTAATTCCCTATGACATCAGGAGCATAAATTATCTGTTTAACAAACTCTCCTGGTGGGGGAATTTGTATTAGTGGTGTTTGGGTAACTTGTGCCATTCTAATTAATTCAGTAGCCGTTGTTTTGGGAAACATTACCCGTCGGGAAATAGTACTATTAATTGTTCCCCATTGACGACCTAAAATAACACTTTGGGCACACCAAAGATTACTGGTACTTAAACTCGATTGACTGTAAATTAATCCCTGGGAAGCTTGATGTTGAACCAATTTAGCTAAACGCCATCGCAATGGAGTAGCATCTTCTAAAGATTGACCAATTAAGGCTTCTCGGACACAAACTCGACATAATTCTAAACCAGTTTCTATGGTTAAAGCTACTCGCAAAGATTGGGCTGTAATTAAATTATTTTCAACAGGTAGAGAAAATGTGCCAATTGCTACACCACCAACGGTTAAAATAATATCTATTTCTGGCACATTGACAGCAATATCAAATAACTCCCCACTCACTTCGATCATTAAAGGATTAGCATTGTCTAAGGATTTTACCGTTACCTCTGCTTCGGCAAAATTGGCATTATAAAAGTCTCCTCCCTCCCAATCAGGTTTACCCCAAATTTGTTGTAAAAAGACTGTCCAACCTAGACTATTATGTTCTTTTACCTGTTCAGGAGTGTAGAGAGTATATTCAAAGAATTTACCCAAGATTGGCCAGGAAAATTGAGTCGCGATCGCATCTTTTAGTACCCAAGCTGTCACTTTTCCATCAATAACAGGCAATTCTAACCTGCCTAACTCTGTTTCTTCTAAGGTGATTTGACAGTAAAGGCGATCGCTGTTTTCGGGAGCGAAAATATCGAGGATAGGTTCTGTTATTTCTACACTAACCCCATAGGTTGTACCAATCTGGAGAAAATTAAGGATTTGAGTTTTTTCTAAAATAAGAATCTCTAAAATTTTAAGGGTTCGCCTAGATAAGCCAAACCCTTGAGATTGAATTTCTAAAGCGGTGAGAAAATCTTGAAGAACCCCTTCAACTTTTGGCCAGAGGGTGTACCACTGTTCCAAAGATTGACAGCTTGGTAAAGGGATAGATTCAAACAAATTGTTAGCAATCAGATAGGGATCTAAATCAGGTGCTTTCTCATTTTTAAGCTTATCCAGTAGATGTCTAGCATCTTTTCCCTCTCCCAAAAATAAACCTGCTAACCAACTTGAGAGGGAGAATTTCAAGGATGGGAGTTCTGCTTTAGGTTGTCCTTGAGTATAGTGAGGATCAGGATTGAGGACTCTCGGATCGGCAGAATGTCCCCGTTCTAACACCCGTATAGCATCTATAAAAAATTGCTGAGCATCCCTCGATAAAGATTTGGGACGCATTCGATAAAATGCCAAGACTTCTTGTAACGCTCCAAAACGAACCCCTGTGCGAGCGATTCTCTGCCAGAGATCCCAGTCTTCGCAAATAGGAAAAGACAGATCGAATCCCCCTGCTGCTTTTACTAAAGCTTTACGAATGATACAAGCGTGGATAGCAAAGGGACAATGACGTGCTAATTGGGGAAATAAATCCGTTACGTTCGGAGCGTATTTTTCCCCCATAGAAGTCCCGTCGAGAGCCACGCGAGTCCAACCACAGTGAACTGCATCCAGATTAGGATCAGCCGCGATCGCACCAGTCATTTTTTCTAGGTATTGAGGAGCAATCCAATCATCAGCATCGAGGAAGAGTAACCAGTCAAAATCTGCTTCTGCAATGCCTCGATTTCGGGCAGCACAAACCCCGCCATTAGCTTGAGTAATAACACGAAGGCGTGAGTCTTCTAATGCTAATTTATTGGCGATTTCTGCTGTTTCATCCCTTGAACCATCATCAATGATAATGGCTTCCCAATGGGGCAAGGTTTGGGCTTGCAGAGATTTGATGGTCTCTTCTAAAGTTTGGGCTGCATTGTAGGCGGGAATAATTACTGATACATTCATAATTTGAGGGGGGAACAGGCGGGTGAACGAAATTTTGGGTGGGAATTATATACTTGGTTTTGAAGTAATGAGTAATGAGTAATGAGTAATGAGTTAAGATTCAACTAGATTCTTTTTCTTTTAATTTATTAATTGAACTTATTAATATCTTGATAATTCTTTCATTTTCTTCTATCATGTTTTCAAATTTAGATAATGAGACTTTACTTAAAGCATTTTCTGAATCCCACCTATTTTTTTGCTCACCCGGAACAGGCTCACAGAGGTAGGTTTTTTACGAAATTTTCAAATTGGGTTGGTATGACTATCTATAACATTCCATCTATCCCAAGATAAGACCGTAATTTTAGACTTTCCATCAGAGTTCCTCCACAAAGCGGAGACTTTGTCGCTTAAACAGGGAATAACCTATGGGCAAAAGTCCGGCTGTGATCGCAGCAATAATAGCAAGGGCTAACCAATCCGGTTGAATTCCCCAAAGCAAAATTGCTCGGTAGGCAGTTACAATATGCACCATCGGATTAAGACCATAGACATACCAGTATTCTTCGGGAATATTTTTCAGATCGTAAAAAATTGGAGTGAGATAGAAAAATAGTTGTAGCAAAACTCCTAAGGTATGTTGTGTATCTCGAAACGTTACATTCATTGCCGCCAGAAAGTAAGATAAGCTAACTGTTAAGACAAATTGTAATAGTTGTAAGATAGGCAGGAAAAAAATCACAGGTTGTAACTTTATTCCATCGATGAGTAAAAAAACAATCAGTACAGGTAAGGCCAGAACAAAGTGAACTAATCCTGTTGTCACAATAACAATCGGTAAAATCGCCACTGGAAAACCTGGCTGACGAATCAAGCAACGACTACTAACAATCACGCCTGTTGCCTGAAATAGAGAATTTTGAAACCAGTTCCACACCAATAACCCCGCAAAGACATAGGAGGAATACTCAGGAATATTAACCGGGATGACCGTCTGAAAAACAAAGGCGAAAACAGCCAGTTGTAGCAGGGGATTGATCAGGGTCCAAGCGATCCCTAAAAAAGAACGCTTATACAATAACTTCATGTCCCGCGAGACTAATTCTCGCAGCAAATCATACAAGTAAGGTAATCGCCACTTGGGAGGTTTTAGTCGTTTTTCTCTGACATTAGATGATAAAGACATAAGATAAGAAGTCTTAACGATGATTTTAATGATTGAATGCTTTTACTGAGCGAAGCTGAAGTGAGGACTATGATTAATCATCTTGCAAGCTCCTCAGACATTCCAGAATGAGCAGTCGTAAGTAGTCCAGTTTTTGAAGATAAGCTTTAATTTTTGGATATTCCTCCTTGGTTTCAAAGTATAATTTAGCAATAGAAGCTATTGCTAAAATCTGCATGGATTGTAAGCTTTCAATAGTTTCTTTTTCATTGTCAATCCATCCTCTAGCTTGAATTTGGCTGGCATAACCTCGAAGATTTACTGTTAACAGTTCGATTTCTTCTAAAACAGTAAATTCTTCATCGGAAGCCGGAAATTTTACAGCAATTTCTTGTCTCTCTTGTTTTGTTTTTTGATAATCAAGAATTAACTGTTCTAATAAATAACTAATCGAGTTTCTCGTTAGTTGATATCTTTGAAGATTTAATGTTGCTTTAGTCATCATTCACTCCATAAGTAACAATTTTCTCAGTTCCAAATTTATCTGGTCTGACAATTAAATATTCATTGCCTTTTCTATATACGGCTGATCCATCTCGGCGATATCCAGTTTTTGGTACTCTAGTTGCCCCCTTTTTGTTGAAATTATGAGCCTTTCGGAGATATTTCAAAAGTTCAACTTGTTTGCGTAAAGCATGATCCAAAATATTTTGAGATACGCTGATATAAGTAGAAGCATCCCACTCAACTAGATACTGCTTAATTTCAGTAATTTCTTCTGAAGTATAACCTCCGCATAGCTGATCTAAAAAAGGATCTAAGGGTAAATCATCAGGCATCATTGTTTTAAGGACTTACGGCCAATTTTGCTGTCTCCTCCTCCTTAACAATAGGCTCTGGGGAACGTTGGGAAACAGGAATATAGGGGCTACTATGGCCTTCTCTCTTAACCCGTAGCCGTGATTGCCACAAAGACCAAGGACCGGCTAAATTACCCGCAATTTCTAATAAGATTAGAGAAATAGGATATTCACTTCTCCTTAGCAATCGCTCTTTAATTCGATAATAGTGAGCCATAGGCAAACCTAGTAAAACTTGTAGCAATCCACGCCAATCGTGATCTTGCAACCAAGTGGTTAAATTGTAAGACACATGACCTTTACTGTAGTTGTAAAGCTGTTTTTTCAAGGCGGCTATGTCTCGACGATGCTTGTGCCAAACATAAGCCTTTGGTTCATAAACTAGGGTATAACCCATTTTTAGGACTTTATAGAAGACATAAGTATCTTCCCCAACACCTGATGGCATTCCCGGACCTAACGCTTCTTCCATCAAACCAATACCAGGATGACTGAAGATGGTTGCTCGAAAAGCAGCGTTAGCAGTTGCTCCCAAGCCCCAAGTGGGAGAAGGCTTATGGGGAAATAGCTCCAGCCAGTCACCATTGACTTCAAAAGGCTCAAAACCCCGCCCTAAGCCACCATAATTTTCAAAGGACTGTTGAGACTCAGTTTCTAACTCCAGGGGCAAAACATGACCCGTAACAATCATGACATCGTTGCGAGCAAAAGGGGCTACCAGTTTTTCGAGCCAGTCTGGTGACATACTCACATCATCATCGGTAGCCACAATAATCTCACCTGTACTGGCAACAATGCCAGCATTGCGGGCATAAGCAAGTCCTTGACGGAGTTCCTGCACTAACACGACTCCCGGAAATTCCGCTACCACTGGCGGGGTTAGTTCTGATTTCGGGTTATTATCGACGACGATAATTTCAACCTTTCGGGGTGAATTCTGCTTCATCAAGCAGTCTAAGCAGTTTCGCAAATCCTCTGGCCGGTCATAGGTGGCCAGGACAAGGGAAACAGATACTTCTGGGGATAATCCTGATGAAGTTTTCCTGGATTGAGTGGTCCGATATTGCTTATTTAGGGAAGAAAGAGCGATGGCCCAAACTGTATCTGGGTTAAAATTATCGTCGAGGGCTAGTAATTTTAGGTTTAACTCATTGACAATTGCCTCAATTAAACGACTTCTACCGATAATTTGAAAATTATTGCTGATATCTATGCTTCCTAAAGATTGATTTTTCCAAGTTAGAAAGATTCTTACTTGAGCATAATTGTTCACGTCAGTTAACGCTTTTATGGGTTGAGTAATTTCAATCGTTCGCACACCAATGGCTAGATTGCCCGGGGATTGCCCTTTTGCTTTCTGGTTTGTTTCAGAAAAAAGGGGTCGAATTTGCTCGAGAGGAATTGTCCCTTCTGTAAAGGATTGGGCAATCTCACGGGACTTTCTACAAGCTTGTTGGTAGCGAGTTAAACTGATAAATCCACCCTTGAGTTCTGCCCAAATTAATTCTCTAGGAAAGTTAGTCGGATGGAGAAAAGAGATTAAGAGGCGACGAAGATTCCAAGAGAATAACCACCAAATTCCTAACCGCAGGAAGGGAAAAAGTTGATCGGGGTAAGCCATCGTGCCACAAATAAAGTAAGAGTAGAGACTCCCATTATTAGTAATTTGGGTTTTTAATTTTTCATATTCCCTGCGATGGCGATGGCGAACCATTGCCTTAGGTTCATAAACGAGAGTTTTTCCCTCCTTTAAAACGCGGAAAAACATTTCTAAGTCCCCACCCCCATTGGTAACGGTCCCCACATCTAACGCGGGATCAAAATAGCCAATTTCCTCAAAAACACAGCGACGATAAGCCATGTTTGCTCCTGTTCCAAATTGTCCTGCACCTAACAATCGCCAAGGAACTTTTTGCCCTTTTTCAACCCGATACCATTTTGGCTCAAATCCCCTGCCAAAACCGCCATAAAGTTCAAACAATACTTGTGCTTCCGTTTCCAATTCGTAAGGCACTACTAACCCTGTCACTGCCATCACTTCGGGATTTTCGGCAAAGACTTTCGCTAATGCCTTGACCCACCCGGAATCAACCACTACATCATCGTCTGTGTAGGCAATAATATCGCCTTTTGCCTCAATAATCGCTCGGTTTCTTGCCCAATCTAAACCTGGCCTCGGTTCGCAAGTGTAGCGCACTTGGGGATATTGACTGACTAATTCTTTAGTGGCTTCACTGGTAGGTGCATTATCTATTATCAAAATATCTAATTTTGGATAATCAAGATGGATTAGTGCTTCTAGACAAATGGCCAAATCTGATGCTCTATCTCTGGTACAAACTGCTACAGTTACTAATGGTAATTCTCCCTGAATATCAGGAGGAGGGACATCAAATAAATTCTCTAGACGCAAACCTTCTGGTTTGGGAGGAGAAGCTAAGCCATTTTGCAGTAAAGTTTGGATAATCTTCCTATTATGCTGTTCTAAAATAAGTTTACCGAGTGCTTCTGCAGTACAGTAGCCATTGGTAATCGGTGCTTGAACATAGCCAATAGGAACTCCGTGTAATCTTACGAGTGCTTGAAGTTTCATGTAGCCTTCCAACCCTTCGATATCTTTGAGGGCATGGCTTAGTTCAATATCTGTAACCTTGATTGGACAAAGCATTAGATTATGGTTATCAATGGATAAGTGAGTTAAATTGGTTCGGTTTACTGGATAATTAACAGTCGATTCTAGCAAATTTTTTTTGAGCAAGAAATTATTTCTTAATTATCGGGTAAAGGTTTGAGTCGTTGAAGGCAAACAGTTTGAGGTTTGTCTATCCCCTTTCCTTCTGAGTGTAGAGAGTTTTTTTGAAAATGACTAGGTTTTTTTTGTATTTTACATAATCTTTAAAAATGCCAAAACTTTACATAATCTTTATACTCTGAACGGGTAAAAACTGGACTTTTGACGATCTCGAAGAGGTCGGCGAAGCCTTGCCTCCGGCGCGAGCCGCGAAGCGGCACACGAAGTGGCACTGTGCGATCGCCCTAGGAGTAAAAAGGTTTCAAATGCTTATAATGAAAGAATCATAAATTTTTGGAGATGTCTATTGATTTTTGCCAAACTTTCAAATCTCGATAACTTTTTACTTCAATCATTTTCAGAAAACCTAAAACCTGACAACTAAAACCTAACACATGAGTGCGTAACATCAGGTAGATAAAATTAACATTGACTTTCAATAATTGTATGATCTGGATAACCCAAAGATAACTTTTTTTAAGCGAATTCTCTCATATAACCTAGAAGGTAGCCATTTGTGGATTGTAACAAGAATCTTGATATCCTTTATGGTGATTTCTCTCCTAGGAGATGGTAGATTAAAATTAGGCTGTTTAGTATTTTTAAATCTTTTCCTAGGAGTTATGAGTAATTGAACTAGATTGAGCAACACTAATAAATATAAGTCATGACGTATTAATACCATAGTTGGGTCTAACAGTAGAGCTTGATAAAGCCATGATAAAGCCTCCTTATATTGATGATAGTAAGTGTTTTGGTGAGCTAAATAAACATAAAAATTACTCATTGACCATTTACAAATTGATTCAGGGATTTCTGGACGTCTTTTTTGAGCATATTCTAAGACTAACTTCTGGGATTTAGCCATTACCTCGTAGTTTCTAGACATACTAATTGAAACCTGACGATAACCCACTAAAAATTCTGGGACGACTCGAAACTGATAGAATTCGGAGATTCTTAGATATAAGTCCCAATCTTCACAGCCTTGGGCATTTTGAGATCTTAAATTTTCGTTGTAATATCCCACTTTATCAAAGCACTGACGGCGGATAACTGTGGCACTGGCATTACCAACAAAATTACGATGGAGTAGTCGAAGCAAAACATCTCCTTCATAATCATAGACATGGAATCCGCCTTTTAAATGATCTTCCTCATCAATATCAATTGACCAAGCATAAGCAACCCCAACAGAGGGGTCTGAGTTAAGTAAAATTTGCACTGATTTTTCCAGATATTGAGGATACCAAATATCGTCTGCATCAAGGAGGGCAATTAAGTCTCCTTTTGATTTTTTAATTCCTAAATTTCTGGCCGCAGCAACGCCAGCATTTTTTTGTTGTAATAGACTAACACGGCTATCTTTTTGAGCTGTTTCTTCCACAATTTCAGCTGTTGTATCTTGAGAACCATCATCTACAATTACAATTTCAAAAAAAACATAGGTTTGAGTGAGGACAGAGTTTAAGGTTTTTTGAATAAATACCTCAGCATTATAAGCGGGGATAATCACTGAAACCAAGGGAGTTTGAAGGGAATTATCAGAGTTAATCATAGTATAATATCCTCCGATTGTTTCCACTGATTAGGCGTACCAAATATCAGAGGTATTAGTTGAGCTAAAATCTTTTCTGCCCAACTTTTAATCCCTTTTTTATTAATAGTAGATATTTTAAGGTCAACAAATTTAATAGACGCAGCACTAGATTGGTTTTTTGATGCTAATTGGCTTAAAAAATTTCTTTCTAATCCTCTTTCTTCAGTTGCTTTTTCAACAATTAAATAAAAGCAGCTTTTGATAAATAAGGTATATAATCCCAGTCTTAAATAAGGCGTAATCAAATCTGATTTTAAAGCTTTATACAACCAAAAAAGAGTCTTTTGATGCCTTCCGTATAGACTACTTTGACGGGCTAAATACATATAAAAACTACTCATGGACAGCCGATAAATTACTTTAGGGATCCTAGGATAATTAGCAAAAACTGATTGCCAAATTACCAAACGAGATTTAGCCATGGTTTCATAATTACTAGACATACTATTAGATAGTTTGCGATAACCGACAAGAAATTCACGAATGACCCGAAATTCATAAGCTTCAGCAATACGCAGATAAAGTTCCAAATCTTCTCCCCCTTGTGCATCTTGGGATTTTAAATAAGAACTATAAACTCCAACCTTTTCAAAAACACTGCGACGAATTAAGGTTGAACTAGCATTGGCAATGAAATCATGTAATAAAAGTATCGTATAGACTTTTCCTTCGATGGTAGAGGCACGAAATTCTCCCCTAGGAATGTCATTTTCATCAATATCTACTGACCAAGCATAAGTAAGTCCTACGGAAGGATCTGAGTTTAAGAGACATTGTACTTGTTTTTGCAAATTGTCGACACACCAAAGATCGTCGGCATCAATGGGGGCAATAAATTCTCCTTGGGCTTTTTCAATGCCTAAATTGCGAGCTGCTGCAACTCCAGAATTAATCTGCTGTAATAGGCTAATTCGAGAGTCTTGCTTTGCCATTTTTTTGACAATTTCTGCCGTCTGATCTTGAGACCCATCATCAATAACAATAATTTCTAGATCTTGATAGGTTTGGTTAGTCACAGAACCTAGAGTTTTTTCTATGAATTTTTCAGCATTGTAAGCCGGTATAATAACGGACACTGAAGGGGAATTGCTG
>CAVVOP010000020.1:0-283480 GCA_963749915.1 uncultured cyanobacterium | reverse complement strand
TTGATTACACCCTCCTAAATTAAATATAGTTATAATTAATAATAGGTTGATCAATTTATGGTTAAAAATTTTCATAAACAGCCTCAATGCTCACAGTATTCAATTATAGTGAAACTACTCAAATCTTTGCATGTTTAGCTGTTCAGATGAACAATAATCAACGAATAATTGATAAATTGCTCTGTTAACTTTTTCAAAAGTTAACAGAGCAAAAATGGTTGATATTATTAAGATAATTATTGCTGTAAAGTTTTGAGAGGAATAAATAAATATAACGGCCTCTTTTCTCAAGAAATAAAACCATAATTTAAAGAAAAATTTCTCCCTTTCTTATTAATTAATCTATATCTAGAACTTGGATTACTTTACACCTGAGGTAAATTAACAAAACGTTACAATAATTCCTCTAAGATGAACCAATTTTAAGAGAAAATAATTAGGGTATAATCTGAAACTCAAAGAGAATACTCCAGAGACAATATTTGTTTGCTAATTATGTTCAAAAAAATTTTTTTAATGTTACTTGTAGGGGTCGTTTTTGCATGGCAGTCTTTCACTGGTGCAGCGAGTGCCCTTAGTTTAAATGAAAATATTCGTACTGTGCCTTTAAATGAAGAAGGTGCTAAAATTACACTATCTAATCAAGAAGCCCAAGTTGGTTCGAGACTTTTTGTTGATAATTGTGCACAATGTCACATTCAAGGTAAAACCAAAACTAATCCTAACGTCAGTTTAAGTAAAGAATCTTTAGCTAATGCTATCCCCGCTAGAGATAACTTACTCGGTTTAGTGGATTATATTAAAAACCCTACTTCCTATGACGGAGAAGAAGATCTTTCCTTATATCATTTAAGCACCGAACGCCCAGATCTTTGGCCGGAAATTCGTAACTACACTGATGAAGATATTAAGGCTGTTGCTGGTTATATCTTAATTCAGACTAACGCCGATCCTCGATGGGGTAAACGTTCGCTCATTGAACCGTAACACTTTAATTGACAATTGACAATTGACAATTAATAATATTGTCTTTAAAACAAAGGGTTGGGAATTCAGAATAAATTTCTTTTTCCTGAATTGTTAATTGCTTATTGTTAATTGTTAATTATTTTTTATTTGTATGGCAACAGTAACCCTCGAAAATATATCTCGTTCTTTTAATAAGGTTAAGGTTGTTCATGATATTACTTTTCAGGTACCAGATGGAGAGTTTTGGGTTTTAGTTGGGCCTTCTGGTTGTGGGAAATCCACTATACTAAGATCCATCGCTGGACTTGAATCTGTAACCGAAGGAAATCTACTTTTTGATGATGTTTTAATGAATGCTATTCCTGCTAGAGAACGGGATGTAGCAATGGTTTTTCAAAATTATGCTTTATATCCTCATCTGACGGTGGCGGAAAACCTCAGTTTTGGGTTAAAAATGCGAGGGGAAAAAAAATCCGTTATCACAGAAAATGTTGAGTTTATCTCGCAAATTCTTGATATCGATCATTTATTAACTCGTAAACCAAAACAGTTGTCGGGGGGGCAACAACAAAGAGTAGCATTAGGTAGAGCGATTATCAGGCAACCTAAAGTATTTTTGTTAGATGAACCATTATCCAATTTAGATGCCCAATTACGGGATCAAACACGCACGGAATTAAAAAAACTGCACAGTAAAGTTGGTATTACTACTATTTATGTTACCCATGACCAAGTGGAAGCCATGACTTTAGGCGATCGGATCGTAGTCTTGGATCAAGGGAAAATACAACAAATCGGCACCCCGGCAGAAATCTATAATCATCCTGCTAATAAGATGGTGGCCACATTTTTGGGCACACCAGCCATGAATATCATTCCCGTAACTTATGATGATGGTGCATTTTGGATCAATGAGCAACAATCTCTATCATTAAACGCTTCATTTACGCAAAAAACCCCTTTAAATAATGGACAAGGTTGGGATTTGGGCATTCGCCCCGAATTTATCACCGTAATCAATAACAATCAGGAAAAGTCTGACAATACCATTTTAGTCGAAGTAGAAGTTATCGAACCTTTAGGCAAAGAAATCCTAGTCATCGCTGGCATTGTGGATTCTGACATAAGCATTAATTTACAGTTACCCATTCAATGGACAGGAAAAAGAGGAGATCACATCAAGATAGAATTAGACTTGGATAAACTATATATTTTCGACCCCACTACTGGCTTGATAGTAAATGACTAATTCTGACAACCCCTTGTTTTTAATTGTTGATGGACATTCTTTAGCTTATCGTGCCTATTATGCCTTAGCTAAAGCCAAAAAAGGGCCTCTGTACACTTCCACAGGTATTCCCACTAGCGTTTGTTTTGGTTTTCTCAACTCTTTATTGCAGATTATCAGTGATTTTCAACCCCAACTTATTGCCGTCGCTTTTGACTTGAGACAAGCGACTTTTCGTCACACTGCCGATGTTAATTATAAAGCCGATCGACAACAAACCCCTGAGGATTTTACTGAAGATATTACTAATTTACAGCATTTGCTCACCAGTTTAAACGTAAAAATTGTCACGGCGGCAGGATATGAAGCTGATGACGTTATCGGTACATTGGCAACTCAAGGAATGAAAGAAGGTTGTCAAGTTAAAATTTTAAGTGGCGATCGAGATTTATTTCAACTTGTAAATGATGATAAACAGGTCAGCGTTTTATATTTAGAAAGAAGTTTGGGTAAATATGAGATTTATGACGAGGCGGCGGTATTTGCGAAAATGAAAGTAAAACCTTGTCAAATTGTCGATTATAAAGCCTTATGTGGAGATAAATCTGATAGCATTCCGGGGGTGTTGGGTATCGGCGAAAAAATCGCCAGTAATTTATTAGCTGAATATAATAATTTGGGCAATGTTTACGATAACCTAGAAAATATTAAAGGGGCAGTTAAAACTAAGTTAATTAAGGGACAAAAAGAAGCATTACATTCTCGATATTTAGCACAAATAGTTACAGATATTGATTTAAACTTAGCCTTAGAAGATTTTAAATTAACCGGTTTTGATAATCAGGCAATTATTCCCCTATTAAAAAAACTGGAATTAAATAGTTTTGTCAAACAAATTAATAGTATTCAAGAAAAATTAGGTGGTAATTTACTAACCATGATAGAAGATAAAGAAGAAAAACAATTATCTTTATTTTCTCGTTTTTCTACCCCAGAAGTTAATCATCAAACCAATACTATTATTGTCGACACTCTTAGTAAATTAGAAGAATTAATTACCACTATTCAACAAGCAAAATTAACGGCATGGGATACGGAAACCGATGGCTTAAATACTCAACAAGCAAATTTAATCGGCATTGGCTGTTGTTGGGGGAATTCTGCTGATCATGTGGCTTATATTCCCATTAAACATTCTCAGGGAAAACAGTTAACTTTAGAAGAAATTAAAGAAAAAATACAGCCTTTTTTAGAAGATTGTCAATATCCAAAAACTTTACAAAATGCTAAATTCGATCGCCTGATTCTACTTAATCATGGCATTAATCTTCAAGGGGTAATCTTTGATACGATGTTAGCTAGTTATGTTTTACAACCCGAACAAAGCCATAAATTAAGCAGTTTATGTCAACAATATTCCTTAGATATAATTGCTCAAGATTATGATAGTTTAAACTTAGGTAAAAATGAAACTATGAGTGATTTAAGCATTGAACAAGCAGGTGCATATTGTGCTTTAGATGCTTTGGCTACTTTCAAATTAACCAAGATTTTAACCGAAGAATTAGCTGAACTTCCTGATTTAAAATCTGTGTTTGAATTAGAACTAAAATTAGAGCCAATCTTGGCAAAAATGGAACAAGAAGGAGTAACAATTGACCAAGAGTATTTACAAGAATTATCTCAAGAAATTAACCAAGAATTAGTTAAAATTGAGGAAAAAACTTATCAAGAAGTAGGTTCATTTAATCTAGCATCACCAAAACAATTAAGTGAGTTATTATTTGAAAAATTAGGATTAGATAAACGCAAATCAAAGAAAACAAAAACAGGCTATTCTACTAATCAAGCGATCTTAGAAAAGTTAAAAGGCGATCACCCCATCATTGACTATATTTTACAGCATCGAATTCTTGCCAAATTAAAATCAACCTATGTCGATTCTTTCCCCACATTAATTAACCCTAAAACTAACAGAGTTCATACTAATTATAATCAAACTGTCACGGCAACAGGGCGACTTTCTTCCTCGAATCCTAATTTGCAAAATATTCCTATTCGTACAGCATTTTCTCGACAAATTAGAAAGGGTTTTATTCCTCAAAAAAACTGGCAATTTTTAAGTGCAGATTATTCACAAATAGAATTAAGAATTTTGGCCCACTTGAGTAATGAACCCATTTTAATCTCTGCCTATCAAAACAATTTAGATATTCATACCGTCACAGCTCAATTATTATTAGAAAAAGATAATATAACTAAGGAAGAAAGAAATTTAGGAAAAACTATTAATTTTGGCGTTATTTATGGTATGGGGGCACAAAAATTCGCTAAAGAAGCGAATGTTAGTGTTGTCGAAGCTCAAAAATTTATTAGTATTTATAGAGAAAAATATGCTCAGGTTTTTAACTATTTAGAAACCATGAAAAAAGAAGCCTTAGCTAATGGTTATGTCACGACAATTTTAGGCAGAAGACGCTATTTTAACTTTAATGATCGAGCATTAGATAATCTCAAAGGAAAAGATATTAATACTATAGATTTATCTAGTTTAAAACTTAATAATTACACAGCACAACTATTAAGAGCGGCGGCTAATGCCCCAATTCAAGGCTCAAGTGCGGATATTATTAAATTAGCGATGATAGAACTAGATCAAATCCTAACTAATTATCAGGCCAAATTATTGTTACAGGTTCACGATGAATTAGTCTTTGAATTGCCTCCATCAGAAATTGCCGAATTAACCACTAAAATTAAACAAACAATGGAAAATATTATCACCCTAAAAATTCCCTTAATCGTGGATATTCACACGGGCAATAATTGGATGGAAGCGAAATAATTAAGGTGAGTTCGGAGATGGAGACAAGCATAACAATCCTAAATGATTCGTAATAAATCAATTAGTTACAAAAAAAATGTCGCAGATATCACGACTATGACCTATTGCCTATTCCTCATCCCCTTTTCAATTTTCGATAGCGTTTGTTAACACAACCTATTTCGTTTCAGATTGCCATAATTACGAGCGATGGAGGTGATGTGAAGGATTGTCAATGATTACAACAATTACATAGTTATAAATTATTGCCTTTCTATTTTGTAGCAAAAGTGAAAATTACAGTGCATCATAAGTTGTTTTTTAAGAATTGTACCGAAAGTAACCATTAAACCCTCAATAAACCTTAAAATATATATCGAGACAAAAAACATCATCAGGTATTAGGGGAGGAGATCATGCTAGTAATTCTCCAAAAAGAACAAATATTATCGACCCAAATCATTTGTCAAAATTGTCTATGGGCAAATCAAAATGGTAATCCTCGTTGGCATCAAGGAAAACTGGGTTGTGGTCATTGCTTAGGTAACAGTGAATCAAATCAAGCAAAATTATATGAATGTCAGATGGGGTTTCGTCTTGCTAATATCGAATAAGTAAAGTTTCATTACTAGATAAATTTAATTATTGGAGTGAGCTATGGAACCAATTTCTGTTATTCTCGCTGCGTTAGGTGCTGGTGCCGATTGCTGCTTGCTGCTAAGGATACAGCGGAAAAAGGCGTTAAGGATGCTTACGATGGGTTAAAGCACTTGTTGAAGAAGAGTTAATTGATGTAGAAGTTGATAAAGATCCAGAAATTCTCAAAGTAGCAGAAGAAATAATAAAAAAAGAAGATCCTCAAGGAGCGATCGCAGGAAAGTATAATATTAATGTTGCAGGGGATATTAAAGAGATTGTTAGAGATATTAGTGGTGGAACAATTAATCAAGATATTAAATAGCATGAGAAAGGTATAAAAACCATGAAAACATATCCTCTTCAAAGTCAATTAAAGTCTCTCTATGAAAAAGATGGGCATCTCTGGTTAACTGAAACGATTAAGCTGCTCAAGGAAAATCGTCTAGCAGAGTTGGATCTGGAAAATTTGATTGAGGAGTTGGAGGATTTGAGTAAACGAGATAAAAATCGAGTTGAGAGTTTTTTAAGGCAGATCATTATTCATCTTTTATTACTTCAGTATTGGACAGAAGAATATGAATATAATTATAGACACTGGCAAGGAGAGATAGCGACTTTTAGAATTCAACTAAATCGGGCATTGACCGCAAATCTTAAAAAACATCTTTTAGAGAATCAAGAAGAAATTTATCAAGAAGCTGTTTTTATTTTCACTCAAAAGACAGGTCTTTTCTCTCAAATTTTTCCTGCAAGTTGCCCTTATTCCCTAGAACAATTATTGGATAAAAATTGGCTACCTTCTTAAATAAGATTGAGTGTGGGAAAAATTTTTTAAAATGAGGAGCGATCGCACTTCAAGTTATTATTCGGAAATTGGTGGTGATTTCAAGGGTATCCAAGGGGATATTAGTGAGAGATAAATGGATTGTTGAGTTAACAAATTATTTAAGAGTCTTTTGATTTGCGGAGCTGATGAGGCAGAATTTTAAAGGTTCTGGACAGACTTCAGAGATGTTGTGATCACTGTTTAAGTAACAGTGAATTCAATCAAACAAAATTATACGAATGTCAGATGGGGTTATGTCTTGCTAATATCGAATAAGTAAAGTTTCATTACTAGATAAATTTAATTATATGAATTGGCGTAATACAACTGATTGGAAAGATAAATTATTTGCTACCCTTGTTTATTTTTTCCCCCTCTATACTGCTCTAAATTTCGGTGTTTTTTTGTTTCGACAGTTCCCCATTTTAAGCCTTATTGAAATTCCTTTAATCCCCTTAGCAATTATTAATCAAATTCCTTTTGGTGGTTTAATTCTCTTTTTTATTTTATTCAGTACCGTAGTCAGAAATCAGAACATCAGTCATTTTATCCGTTTCAATACGATGCAATCGATTCTCATGGAAATATTATTGATTTTAATTAGTCTAATTTCCAATGTTTTATTGGGCTCTATGGCGGGATCATTAATCACTGAAACCATTTACAATACCATTTTTATCGGTACTCTTGCCGCTAGTGTTTATGGTATGGTACAATCAGCCCTGGGAAAATATCCAGAAATGCCCTTAATATCTCAAGCGGCTTCAGGTCAGGTTCCTCGGTAATTGACAATGAGCAATTAAGTTTCTTTCTAGTCCTCTAGTAGTCCGTCAACTTTGAATTGAGGGATAGAGTTTCTTGAGTTTAATACGAGCATCAGCAGTAGTAAATCTCCAGTCAACTGAATTTGACTTTTCATTTCGTTTCTCTTCCCACGCTGCAATTTCTTTAACTGTCTGGGCTTTTTGAGTGCACCATTGTATCTGTTTAGTCAGTTTCTCATGGGCAAAGGGACGGAGCATTTGTTGGGGGAGGGCATCAAGTTTTGACATTTAAGATAGTGAAGAAAAATAAAAAGATCAGTATTTCTGTTTTTTTTTAATGTTAAGTTTTGCGTGCGTTTGCCCTGCAACCAGGGGAACCATGAGCGACAAGGTGACATGATTGTGATACGATAAATCATCATACAAATAATATTACCTCACTTCTTGACTCATGACCCAATCAAGCACCAAACAAAGAATCTCTATTACCGTCGATTCTAAATTGCTTCGAGATATTGACCAACTGACAGGGAATCGTTCTGCTGCTGTCGAAGAAGGATTGCGACTATGGCACCGACAGCAGATAGAAAACCAGTTACGCGCCTTCTACCAAACCCAAAAACCAACTGAGCGGCAATTTGACCAAGACTGGGGAGAATTTGCTCAAACCCAAATGGAAGAAATCTTAGACTCTGAAGGACTCTAACATGGAAGATGACAATTATCCCCGCCAAGGAGAGATTTATTTAATTCGCGCCCTTAAAACCATAGGAGATACCAAAAAACGCCCCGCCATTGTCGTTTCTATCAATGTCAGAAATCAGCTTTCTAGCAGTGTTTTGGTTGTTCCCTTTACCAGCGATTTAACCGGTGGAGAAACCCCAACCCGTATTTTGATAAAAGCGGGAGAAGGTGGACTTTTAACAGACTCTCTCGCCTTGTGTGACAATATCTCAGCGATTCGCAAAGTTTATCTCGAACAGGGTCCCTATGGCGCAATTTCCCCTGAATCCCTACAACGAATTCAACAGGGAATTTCCATTGCGATCGCTATATTTTAAGAAGCTGTTTTTCAAGAAAGAGTAAAATCTCTGGCGCCCCTATAAAGGCATTGGATGTGGGCAATTCGTCAGGGAGGGAATAATTCTAAATTTGCCTCACAACATAAATTTTAGCCTTAACCGAGCAGTATTGGAGCGTGTCCATGTTAACTCTTGACTAAAATTTGGCCTATTTGGTATGATGAGGAACAAGAAATTATTAAGTTAAAACCCTTGCCTCTCAATAGTTTCAGAAAGTGTACCCAGTTTTGTCAGAAGCAGAAAAAAACTACAAGGCTTACTAGGCAATATATATAAAGATTTTGGTTCGTGGAAGTCAAGCTAGAGCCGACAATCAGGAAATGGCGAACGAAGCGATCGCTTCGTGTCAAAGTAGAGACATTTTGGGTAAAGAAAGTCTGATGTTGATTGTTCTTTAATTCGTACTCTAAGCTTCTAAAATTTGATTCATAGTTAATGTTAATTTAGGGAAAGTAGCAGAAATTATTGTTTCATTATTTTGATAAATTTTAGATTGATAAATTCCTTTCTCATCTAAGATGTAAACTAAAGTACTAGGAAGTTTAGGATTTCCCAAATAATTGCGACTTCCTAATGCTAAATAATCGACAATCCAATATTCTTTAATACCTAAATTTTGATATTCTTCTAACTTATCTATATAATCATCTTCCCAATTATTAGATACTATTTCTACAGCTAATTCTAAAGGTTCATAGCAAACACTTTGAGCACTAAGATTGGCATCCCATTTTATTTTATCTACCACGCTAATATCAGGAAATCTTCCTTGTTCATTTCCTTGCTTATTAAAAGTTCTTAATAAAATTCTGCCAGATACTCGGTAATTTAAGTTACCACGCTCAATTTCTTGATCAAATTGTTTCGCCATAAAATCTGCTATGTTATCATGTTTTCTTGTTGGTTGTACTTTCACAATTTCGCCATTGACTAATTCATAACGTCCTTCTTCTTCAAAATCATATTCTAAAAATTCAGCAAAAGTTAGACTTTTGTTAATCTCTGTAGTAATCATAATTTTTAGTCCAATTTCATCTAAAAATACTTAATTAGAATCTTAACTTAATTTTTCAATAAAAATAGGCAAAAAGAATAACCAAAATTTTGTCAGTATTCCCCATGAAAAATTTATTCAACAGTTAAAATACAAAGGGAAATTAGTGGGAATCAAAGTGATAGTGATAGAAGAAAGTTATACGAGTAAATGTAGTTTTTTAGATTTAGAACCAATTAAGAAACAAGAAAGTTACGTAGTGGTCTGTCAAGATAGTTTTGAGGGACTGGGAACGGATAATTTTGGATTTTGGATTTTGGAGGATTGTTTTATCCCTCATTTCAAAATTGGCAGACCAGTAGGTAAAAGAGTAAAAAGAGGTTTATTCAAAGCCAGTAACGGTTATGTCTATTCTGCGGATGTCAATGGCAATTTAAACATAGGAAGAAAAGTAGTCGGAGAGTCTGTTTTTGACAGGGATTCGATAGTGAGGTTTGTAGTTAACCCTTTACGAGTTAAATCGTATAAAGCTTGTTAAATGGAATAAATGTCCATAAAATTAGTAACTATGGAGTCTTTTCTTAACTTCTCATCGGTGGGGCTAATGGGGAACTTTGTCCTGATACTTTCCCGTCTGTAGTTTTCCCGGTCTTACCTCAGATAATAACGAACCTCGCAGTTCTTGTTTCAGTTGTTTAACCAAAAAACCCACCACTGCTTGTTGAGAACCCGTTTTTTGCCAAACCTGACGCTGTCTGATATAGCTAGGTGTTTTTTGAAGACGATCGCGAACAAGTTGCAGATATTTTGTGTCGCCAAGTTCCGCCGCCGTTGCTCTCAGGGAGTCTAAGATATCCGCAATGACTTGTTTAATCGGCCTAATATTACCCCGATCATTTTCAATATAGTTTGCATCCAAACCCAGGTGAGAAGCTCGAAAGTGATTCTCTTTTTCTAACCACCAATGAACTGGTTTTAAAAGAAAGCCGGTTTCTTCTCCCCCTCGGTAATGCTGTAAATAAACAATTAAACTATGGATAAAAGCAGCTAGCATCAATGCCTCTTGTAGTGTTGACTGAGTATCCATCACTCTAACTTCAAGAGTTCCCCAATGGGGCTGGGGTCGCAAATCCCAGTGCAGGTCGCGAACAGTCTCAACAATTCCAGCCCGCTTAACACTATCAAAGAAAGTAACAAAATCCCGCCAGTTTTGGAAGCCCGGAGGGACGCCGTAAGTTTGTCTGCTAGCTAAGAGTCGCTGCCGAAAGGACGCATAGCCAGTATTGAAACCTTGCCAGAAAGGTGAATTGGCAGATAGAGCAAGAACGATTGGTAGATAAGGTTTGAGCATTTTGGCGACCGCCACAGCTTCATCTCCTGAGGGCATGCCGACATGGACGTGCTGGGCGAAAGTAAACCAATAAGATAGACAGCCCGCCCTTTCGTACTGTATCTGATATCTCTCCACGGGAGTAATGGGAACTAAACGTTTAGAAAAAGGATGGGTTCCTGCTCCACACAGAAGTATGTTCAGCTCTTCACATCTAGCTTGTAGATTGGTTAGTATCGAGAACATGTTCGTCTCTAACTCGTCAATATTAGAGCAAACTTGGGAATTGATTTCTACAGTAGCTTGATTATATTCTGGCTTGGCAAAAGGTTGCTGGGGATAAGATGCCATCAGGGGCAAAATGCCGTCTGCCAAGTCTAAAGTCTTTGGGTCCAAGAATTGTAGCTCTATTTCCATTCCCAAGGTAGAGTATGGGGAACCGTTAAATTTCATCTTGACTCACCCCCTGTTGGTATACTCAGCGATGGCATCTCTAGCGACTTGATCGAAGAAGGCTGCACCAACTTGCAAAGCTGACTCCTCAAAGTCAAAAGAAGGACTGTGAAGAGGTATCTGTTCACAGCCTGGGCGGCAAGCACCAAATCTTACGTAGCAGCCTGGAATCTCTAATAAATAGTAAGCGAAATCCTCCCCTCCCATGCTGGGATGTTCCATGAGTGCTAGTCCCGATTCGCCCATTATCTTAAGCACTGCTTGTCGAGCAATTTCAGTTTCTCTCGGGGTATTAACTACTGGAGGGTATCCTGTTCTAATCTCAATTTGGACATCAGCATTGTGTAGGACACCGACAGCTTTAGAAATTCTCCGTAATCCTTCAATAATATGTTCTCTGACAGCAAGATTAGTTGTTCTGATGGTGCCTTGCAAAGTCGCCTCCTCTGCAATTACATTGGCGGCACTACCTGCTTCTACTTTGCCAATGGTAATGACGGAAGGATAAGCTGGGTTAATTTCTCGGGAAACCAAAGTTTGAACCGCCATAATTAACAATCCGCTTACCACTACTGCATCCACGGCCTCATGAGGTCGAGCACCATGTCCTCCTTTGCCTTTGACTTTGATAGTGAAGCCATCGGAGTGAGCTGTAATCGTCCCGCTCGCTACCATGATCTCCCCAACATGATAGTGACGAGTCACATGACCGCCGAAGATCGCATCTACCCCTTCTAGAGCACCAGAAGCGATGATGACCTTGGCACCTCCTCCTCGCTCTTCTGCCGGTTGAAAAATTAATCTCACATTTCCCGGTGGTGGTTCGGCCTTGAGCAAAGCGGCTGCCCCCAGCAACATTGCCATATGACCATCATGACCGCAGGCGTGCATTTTGCCTGGATTTTGAGAAGCAAAAGACAGTCCTGTATTTTCATTTCCGGGCAAGGCATCCATATCAGCTCTCAGAGCTATGGTTGGGGCTTTTTTGCCACCGTTGTCAATCCGGCCGACGACTCCACTCCCTACTCCTGCATAATCAAAAGGAATATCTAGCCGTTGCAATTCTTTTATAATCGTTGCCGCTGTTTCTTTTTCTTCAAAAGCCAGTTCCGGGTAGCGGTGGAAAGTTCGTCTCAACTCCACCATTTGGGGGAAAACTGACGCAGATTTAAGAGCCGTTTCCATCTTGTACCTCCCGACCTGTGCGATCGATTACTGATTATAATTGCAAGTGCTATTTAGCAGGTAACTCAAAGGCAATTTTACCTCAGCTAATGTTGCTCGATATAGTTTATCTTTTCCCAAGCAACCAACGGATATGGACTCACTAGCTATGGAAAACAGACCCTTTATCTCTAATATAAAACAAAAATTACAAGATGGCAATTATAAAGCATTATCTGAAAACGAAAGTACCTGCAGGGACTTTTTAAATGGTCTCGATATAATTATGGTGGCGTTAATGAGAAGAAATGTTGCAAAATGTTAATTGAGTAAACTAAAAGTTAACAATAAGTCAGTGAATAACGAGTTATTAGAAAAAGATCTCAATTATCCCGGAGCCAAAAAGACGACAATAAGCCTTCTAATGGTAATCATCATCGTGATCTTCAGCACAATAGCATGGTGGTTAATATCCACAAAAGATCCTTATGTACAAGAAGTGTTCTCTTTTCAGGGTGACATTGAAAGGGGAAACGCTATTTTTCAGGTGAATTGTGCCGGTTGTCATGGTATTAATGGTAACGGTAATGTGGGACCCAGTTTGAAAGATGTATCGAAACGTAAATCTGAAGTACAAATTATTAATCAGGTAATTAGCGGTAAAACTCCACCAATGCCTAAATTTCAATCCTCCCCAGAAGATATGGCCGATTTACTCAGTTATTTACGCCAACTTTCCCAAGTTTAGTTTATTTTAGTTTTAATTATTATTCATGGTTTGTTGCCAAATTTTAATTGTACCGTCAACCCCCCCCGCCGCAAGAATTTCGCCGTTTTTACTTAAAGATAAAGAGAAAATACGATTATCATCACCAATTTTTAAATGTCCTAATTCTTTTACCGTAGCAGGATGCCAAATTTTAACTAAACCATCAACTCCGGCACTATATAGCAATTGTCCATCAGGATTGAAAATTAAATCCATTACTTGCCCATGATGACCTTGTAATTCTAATGTCGGCTCAATTTCTAAAAATAAACTAAATATCGTATTCGGTAGATGCCAAATTTTGATCGAACCATCGGTGCAACCCCCGGCAATATATTCTCCTGATTTACTAATAGTGATAGATTCTAAAGAAGTGACATTACCAACTAATAAGCCCAATTTTCTCTCTCCGCCTAACTCCCAAATAGTTATTTTCCCGTCACCACCACCACTAGCGATAAATGCACTGTCTTCATGAATGGCGATGGCATTAATTGCACCTGTGTTATCATAACAACTTTGTAATAAACGGCCGCTTTGTAAATCCCATTGTTTTAAGGTTTGATCATAACTGCCACTGACAATAATCTGTTTAGTGGAGGCTATTTCTAAACCGTGAATTGAGCCAGTGTGTTCAGTTAAAGTATGTTGAAGGATAAAACGCAAAGAATTTTTTTCCGATTTCAATGACCAAATTTTTACGTCTTGATCTAAGCTACCGGTAACAATACCGTGATCGAGATAATTAAAGTCACTGGCACTAACGGTTAAAACCCCTTGATCTGAAGCCTTTACCCCGTCAATTTCATAACCGCTATCTAATGACCAAATTTTCAAATATTGATCCCAAGAAGCACTCAGCAAATACTTACTGTCATGGGTAATGACTAAATCCGTGACAGATTGACTATGAGCATTGATAATATGAATACATTTCCAAGCAATTTTGGGGGGTGGTTCGATATCATAATTTTGAGATTGATTTAAAACACTGCGATCGGGTAATTTAATGTTGTTAACGGGGGGATGAACGGGTTTGCGAGAAGATTGAGAAGACTGATAAAGTTGCTCTAAATTTTTAATTCTGGCTTCTAATTTATGTTCTTGGATATACTCAATAATGCTGGTCAAAGATTTATTTAAACTTTCTATATCTTGTTGTACAGAAGCAATAATTTGATTCTCTGATTTTTGTACATTACTAGAAATTTTGGGCAAGGGGGCAAAATTTTTGTCTTTTTCAAGATATTTGGCAATTTTGGCGTTAATTTCCTCAATATCCCCAGAAAAACGTCGTAATTGAATGTTAAGTGCTGCGGCAATACGAGTTTTAGTACGGGTTTCTAAACGAAAACGATTAATGGCATTCAGTAACAAAGCTAAAGGCAGAGAGTAAAGAATGAGAAAATATTCCCCAGAAATGCCATAAAAAATCACTCCTATCACCGTCATCGTAATCGTAAAATACTCTAATAATTCTAACCAAGGCAAAATAACCAAAATCATCACACTTCCCCCTAAATGCCTAACATTGTACGAGCGATGGAAAAATAAATCAACACCCCTAAAACGTCAACAGCAGTTGTAATAAAGGGTGCAGACATTAAAGCGGGATCTAATCCTAAAGAACGGAATAAAAAGGGTAAAGCCGACCCAGAAATCGAAGCCAATACAGAAATAGCGACTAAACTGACGCCCACAGACACAGCCACAATGGGATTGTTATTAGTTTGAGGTAAAAAATAAGCCCAAATTCCTGCCAAAACCCCTAAGATTAATCCCAATAATAATCCTGCCAGGGCCTCTCGAAAAATAACCCTTACTGTACCTAAATCGCTGACTTCGTCAGTACTTAAACCCCTGATAACCACAGTGGATGATTGAGTACCAATATTTCCCCCTGTACCAATTAATAAAGGAATAAAAGCTGCCAACACCGTCACTTTACTGAGAACATCTTCTTGGGCACCAATAATGCTACCCGTTACCGTATTTGTAAGTAATAAAACTAATAACCACGTTACCCTTCTTCTCGCCACGGTGAATAAATGGGTTTGAAAATAATTATCTCCCTGAGATTGTACCGCCCCTAAAGCATAAATATCTTCTGTGGCTTCTTTTTCTAAAATATCAATAACATCATCGACGGTGACAATACCCACTAATCGTAATTCTTTATCAACTACTGGCACGGCTAAAAAATCATATCTTTGAATTAATCTAGCGACTTCCTCCTGATCCATGTCAGTTTTAACATAAACTACATCTTTAGTCATGATTTCTTCTAAAGTCTGAGCAGGAGAATGTAACACCAAATCCCGTAGAGAAACGATGCCCACTAAATGACGAGAAGCATCGGTGACATACATATAATAAATTAACTCGGAGGCTTTAGCCAGGGAACGAATGCGATCGAGTGTTTCTTCTACTGTTAAAGTCTGTTTAAGGGAAATATACTCCGGGGTCATGATGCGACCGGCGGTATCTTCCTCGTAACCTAATAATAAATTGGTAGCTTGGCGTTCTTCGGGGCTTAATTGTTCTAAAATACGACTAACCACTGAAGCGGGTAACTCATCAAACAAACGCACCCGATCATCTGGGGACATTTTATCGACAATATCTAACACCTCTTGCCGTTTAAATTCTTCAATTAAAGCCTGTTGCACACTATAATCTAAATGCTCATAAACATCGATGGCTTCTGTTTTATTGAGTAACCGAAAAGCGATTAACTGCATTGAAGGGGGTAAATATTCGATGGCTTCGGCAATATCAACGGGTTGAACTGGCACTAACAAAGCCTTTGCACCTTCTAGGTTATTTTGTTCTAACAAAAGTTGTAATTGAGAACTGACTAACTCTCTTAATTCATGGCGAGAATCATTTTGTTTGATCATTACATTATCGCTCACGAGGATCCCCCCTCAATTTATTACAATAAATCTTTCTTTAGCATCGATTTTTAATTCTAACCCCTGCTTGGTTTATGTGAAAATAAACTTATATGGCAATGAACAATGAATAATTAATGAAGTTTAAAAATTCTTAACCGGCTAAAATTACTTAAATAACCTAACCTGGATTATTCATGAAGATCAAAGAAAATCTCCAAAAGCACTGTCCCACAAACATCCTAGCGTGCAGCCTCGCTGTGCCTTTGGTATCCATCGCCTCAAAAAACAGTCTGTTTTTTGAAGTTAGTTTATAATGAGGGTTTTAGCGTTTGCTGAATAATCCAGGCTAAGTTCGACAGAATTTAAAAAAAGCAAAAGTAGGCTAAGGAAAAAAGTTGATTAAGATAGAAGAATAGTTAATCTTGTTTAACCGTTATGCCTTACGAACAATTAAACCTTTCCACTCCTAAACCCATATTATCTTGGGCAAATCATGAATTGGGCTTTGAGGAAACTCACATGGCAAAAAATGTGGCTTCTTTACCTTTTGTTTATAAACACGTTGCCCTCATGGCTGATGTACACTTAGGAAAAGGGGCGTTGGTCGGTTCAGTTATTGCCACTAAAGACGCTATCATTCCTGCTGCTGTGGGTGTTGATATAGGTTGCGGTATGTGTGCAGTTAAGTTACCCTTTGTCGGTTCTCAGTTAGAAGGAAAGTTGAAAAAAATTCGCTCAGAAATTGAAGCAAATATTCCTGTTGGTTTTAACGAAAATAAAGATGTAGAAACTAAGGTTACTAATTGGCAAGGGTGGCAAGATTTTAAAGATTTACACTCAGGGGTGCAAAGGCTGGAAGGTAAAGCTATTAAGCAACTCGGTTCACTGGGCGGCGGTAATCATTTCATCGAGTTATGCTTAGATACAGAGGATCAAGTGTGGTTAATGTTACATTCAGGCTCTCGTCATATCGGGAATCAATTAGCAGATTGTCATATCAAAACAGGAAAACAATTAGCCAAATTAGCCAATTTAAGATTACCAGATCCAGACTTAGCTTATTTTATCGCTGGTACACAAGAATTTCAGGCTTATTGGCACGATTTACAGTGGGCGCAGACTTATGCTCGTTTTAATCGTGATGTAATGATGAGTCGTTTTAAAGCCATTGTGGAGAAACATTTAAACGGCGGAAAAGCGACAAAACCCTTATTGATAGTAAATTGTCATCATAATTATGCTGAGAAAGAAACCCATTTTGGTGAGGATGTTTATGTCACCCGTAAAGGGGCGGTAAAAGCCACCGAAAATGATTACGGTATTATTCCGGGTTCTATGGGGGCAAAATCTTTTATTGTTAAGGGTAAAGGTAACCATGATAGTTTTTGCAGTTGTAGTCATGGTGCGGGGCGTAAAATGTCTCGGACTCAGGCAAAAAAACGCTTTGATGTCCATGATTTAATTATGCAAACAGAAGGGGTTGAGTGTCGAAAAGATCAGGGGGTTATTGACGAAATACCGAGTGCTTATAAATCCATTGAAGAAGTGATGAATCAACAAAAGGATTTGGTGGAAATTGTGGCAACTCTTAAGCAAGTTATTTGTGTTAAGGGATAATTCTTTTTCTAACTTTTTGAGGACTTATACTTACGCCCCTTATAATAAAGGTAAAATCTGTAATTATTGTTTAATAATGGTTAAAACTTATCAAGTAACTATTCATAATCGTCAAAATAACACTACGGAAACGGTTATCGTACCGGAAAACGAATATATTTTAAAAACAGCAGAAAATCAGGAGGTTGAACCGCCTTTTTCCTGTCGTAATGGTGCTTGTACAACTTGTGCTGTCAGAGTGATTAAAGGAGATATTTACCAACCAGAGGCCATGGGTCTATCTCCGGATTTACAAAGCAAGGGTTACGCCTTATTATGTGTCTGTTACCCTCGGTCGGATTTAGTGGTAGAAACTCAAGATGAAGATGAGGTTTATGAGTTACAATTCGGGCGTTATTTTGGCAGGAGTAAAGTTCGTTTTGGTTTTCCTCTGGAGAATGATTAATCGTTGTGGGTTAGGGATTAGCCGTCTGTAATCTCTTAACATTTATTTACTTCTCTCTCTTATTAACTGACATTACACAGCTAAAGTAAATTCTGGTCACGACTTGGTAGGTTAACTAAATTTAGCTCAAAATATCTCAAATTATCTCCGAACCTTCCAAACCGTTTTCTGATATTTAGTTTCCGCCATTAGTTGGCAAGAAAATATCAGGGGTTAAAGTGTAATATCTTCGCCACAAGAGTCAACAAGAAAGCAAAGTGCTCGGAACCGTAGTCCTACCAATTGCTCGTATAAAGGATTGAATTTACATAAAGCAGGAATGCGAAAAATGACTTTACCAAATATTTGTATTTCACGTTCAAAAGGACATTGAGCGGGAATCAATTTAACAATGCGTCGTGCGGTTTGTTCCTCTTTTATTTCTAAACCATCAAGCCATTGTTGAAGAAGTTGCCAAGGATTAAAAGATTTTTGGTTTTGGTTACGGATTTGAATTAGAGTTATCATTATTCTTTTCAAAGTTTAAGGAATTTTGGGTAATACACTAGTATTATAAAATGATCTAGTGTGTACTTGAACTAAACGTTTTTCTTTCCAAATAAAATTTTGTAATTCGACAGCCATAATAGATATTTTTCCTTAATTAGTTTATTTTTTTATCTATATATATATATTGCCCCTTTGTCAAAAAAAAGACTCAGTATTTTCCGCTATCTTATTTTGTAGTTGCTTACATTGCTTAACTAAACACTTAAAGGCAGGGTATCGCATTTTGACCGAGTAACTAAATAACAGCTAATGACAGTGAAGCAGAAGCAGCAGAAACTCAAGTTTGGCTCAAATTTGCCGTCAAATGTCGGTATATATCTACCGAGTTCATCGCTAAAATCAATAAGGCAGCATCAGGATTGAACAACAAAAGAATAAGCCAAGAGTTAGGGTTATGTGAAGATACCATAGGACTATGGAGAAAGATGAACAAGAATTTAGACAAGAAGTCAGAACAGTGTGTAAGTTGTATCATCAAGCCCAAGAACTACACTCCCAAGGAGTCCATCTGGTGAGTACAGATGAAAAAACAGGTATTCAGGCATTAGAAAGAATTAATCCGACTCTTCCCATGGAACCTAACAAACCCGAGGCAATAGAATTTGAATATGAGCGTCATGGAACTCAAGGGTTAATTGCTAATTTTGAGGTAGCCACAGGGAAAGTTATCTGTCCGACCGAAAGCTAGTCGAACTATTTCTTGTTTTCTACAAGGACTATTAACAATTATTGCTGATTTACTTTGCGGTAAGGGTATTTCGCTCAATGGTTTATTTCCAGAATCATCTTTTGCTGTCAATACTTCTTGAGCTGTGAGATTTTCCTCTTCCTTGTCTACTTTCCTTCCTTGCCTCCCTTGTCTCACCTTCACCGATCACCTTTGTAAAAAACCTACCCTTGTCAGCCGCCCTTCTCCCCTGCTACCACAACCCCTAATTTCAAAATTGTTCAAGCAGTAGACGTTATGAAGCTGCCTTTATAGCTAAATTGAATGATTGTGAAGCAGAATCAGAAAATTGTTGATTTTTGTGTGAAAACCTATTATAATTGTACCCGCGGACAAAAAAACTGTTTAAGGGGTTATAGCTCAGTTGGTAGAGCACTGCAATGGCATTGCAGGGGTCACCGGTTCGAGTCCGGTTAGCTCCATCGTTGGGGTAATGCAAAAAAAATCACTGAAACGGGTACGATAAACGCCAGTTCAGTGTTCAGTTCATTATATATATATATTTTCGAGTGCGGATACTTCAGACCCGATGAATACCACAGGTCAGAGGACAAGATGCATAAACAGAACTCTGTTTCATAGTTTCTTTATCATGTAACCACCCTAACCATTCTACTTCATCGGGTCGAACACCTTTGATAGTTAATAAGACAGAACTAAACATAATGACAACCGTGGTTATACCCAAAATACTACTAGATACTAACAAAATAGCGCTAGCAGGGAGAATAGATTGTAAAACCACTGCGGCTAATACCCCCACTGTCATGATAATGACCACTAAGGGAAAACCCACTACCAAAAAGCATACGGTCAAAGTGAATGCCCAGATAAGAAAACTTTTCGACATAGCCAATAAATAACCACTGCGCCAACTCTTTTGATCAGATACTTGCATTGCTTTTGATACTCCCTAAAAGATTTTAACGACAACAATATAAAGTTCTTGCAAACTTCAGTAGAAACAACATAAAGTTCTTGTAAACTTCAGTAAAAATAACTAACTGCGTTTCCATATCCCCAGTATAAGGAACATAAAACGGAATTGAGGGATTTTGTAATATTTCTTTACTTTCAATGAGTAAAAGTTATGGTAAAAAATTATCTCTGAGGCTTAAAATGATTGATTTTCAGTGTTATTTTTGGCCTCCTTTGAGATTTTGTTACATTTCTTTACTTTCTCTCATTTTTCTCTCATTTTTGTGATGATGATTTTCATTAATTAAAAGGCTTTATTTTCTGAAATGTTGAAACCATTGCTATATAGATATAGATATTGCTCACTGCTATAATTGCTAAAAACGATGTTCAAATTCTATTACTCCTCGACTGTCTTGTTCAAAGTCACTTGAACCCCTTAAAATAGTTTGATCATTAAGACGATATCTTATGCTATATTGAGGTGCTTGTTCATTAGTTAAGATTTTAGTAATGGAAATAGAAAAATTATCTGTTATATCTAAACCTAATTCTGCACCTAAAGCAAAACTAGATGTACGATTTTCACTATTAAGTATTTGAGTCGGAAATAGTCTTAATTGATCAAATCCAAACTCTTTTTGTAACTGACCTTGTACACTACCTAAAAAGGCTGCACTAGCCAAATTTGCTAGTCCTAAATTACTATCTCCTTCCCCAAAATTATTTAAAAATCCTCCTCCTAGAAGAGCAATAATTTCGGTTTGATTTCTTTGAGGACTACTACTGAATTGTATATTATTATTTAGGCTATTACTCCAACCTTTTACATTAGCTTTTATTCTAATGGGTTGAGCCTTATTTAAAGATGAATTATTTATATCTCGAATTTCATTAGGGTTGTAATTGTCTGTGATTTGATATCTTATTGTTTCTATAACAGAACCTTCTAACTCTATGTCTAGGTAGGGATTAAAGCCATTTTCGTGGGTAAATTTAGCGATATTATTATAATTTTTTACTAATTTTAATTGACTGGTAAACAGATTTAAAGTACCACCTTTTAATCTAATAATTCCTTCTGGTTTTAAGTTACTTAATTCTCCATTTATATCAAGACTTCCCTCTGCTTTTAAATTTAATAATGGTGGTTGATTGATAGTAATATTTTGATCAAAAATTAGTTGTAAATCATTGAAATTTGTATTGAATAAAGTCTTTTTGTTGAAATTATCATTATTATTATCTACGTTTTCGCCTACTTTAATTTCTCCATTGTATAACTTAATTTTACCACCAATTTCAGGAGCGATCGCACTACTAGAAATGCGAATAAAACCCCGGGCATTACCTTGATACAAACTATTAACATTCAAAGCTAAATCATCGATACTAATATTTAAGGAATCAGTAGAAAAACGATTGTTAACTAAAGGTAAACCACCAGCAATGGTAATATTGCCGCCACTAAAATTCCCCGTTAAATTAGGAATAGTTAATTGATCGAAATCAAAAAATACTTGACCATTAATATTAGTAATAGGATTATCAGCGAGAATTTTGCCCCCAACTACTCCATTTTTGAAAATAGCAATTCCTTGGGTATCAATATCAGTGATTTGATTTCTAACTTGATAATATTTTCCCTTAACATCTAAATTAATATCTCCCTTTCCATCAAGCCAATTAAGTTGATTATTACTAATAATATCTAATAAGCCAAAACCATCTTCCGTTAAATTAACACTAACAAGAAAATTGTTATTATCAGGTAAAACAGAATTAGGAAATAATTGAAAAGGTAAACTACCAATTAAAGTTAAAGGTTGGGTATTTTTCATTAAATTACTATTAGCTAAAAAATCAAGTCTAGAGTTTCTAAAGCCAAAGCTAGCTACAGTTTTATCAATTTTAGTACCATTAATACTAGAGTTATTAACCTCAATATTCCCCTTTGCCAAAGGTCTTTCTTCAGTACCACTAATGGCAATATTGGCATTAATTACTCCATCAATATCTAAAATGTCAGGTAAATTTGCTATCTGCTTAAGTTGAGAAATAGAAAAATCAGACAACTTCACCTCTCCAGAAATTCTTTCTGATTGAAAAGTACCCGTTAAAGACAAAATGCTATTATCACTTTGTATTTTGACAGGCAATAAAGTTAATAAACCACTATCATAACTTCCTGTAGCCTGTAAGGAGTCGCCGTGATATTTTCCCCACCGCCAATTATTTCCCCGAAAGTCAAACTCAGCTTTTATGCCTTCTTGAAGGGAAACATTAACATCGATACTACCCCTTAATTTTCCTTGCAAATATTCTAAACCTGGTAAACTGGCATTCCGGCGATTAACTTCTCTTTCCCTCAATTGTGCATCAATGTTGCGGAAAAAAGCTAAGGTATCCAATAAAGAATCATCATCTCCTTGAATAGAAGCTAAAGGTTTTGATTGACTATTAGTTAAGGAAGAAGAAGAGATGGTTTTTTCCTGACTATTAGTTAAGGAAGGAGAAGAGATGGTTTTTTCCTGACTATTAGTTAAGGAAGGAGAAGAGATGGTTTTTTCCTCGCCATTAGTTAAGGAAGGAGAAGAGATAGTTTTTTCCTCGCCATTAGTTAAGGAAGAAGAAGAGATAGTTTTTTCCTGACTATTAGTTAAGGAAGAAGAAGAGATGGTTTTTTCCTCGCCATTAGTTAAGGAAGGAGAAGAGATGGTTTTTTCCTCGCCATTAGTTAAGGAAGGAGAAGAGATGGTTTTTTCCTCGCCATTAGTTAAGGAAGGAGAAGAGATGGTTTTTTCCTCGCCATTAGTTAAGGAAGGAGAAGAGATGGTTTTTTCCTGACTATTAGTTAAGGAAGGAGAAGAGATGGTTTTTTCCTGACTATTAGTTAAGGAAGGAGAAGAGATGGTTTTTTCCTCGCCATTAGTTAAGGAAGAAGAAGAGATGGTTTTTTCCTCGCCATTAGTTAAGGAAGGAGAAGAGATGGTTTTTTCCTCGCCATTAGTTAAGGAAGGAGAAGAGATGGTTTTTTCCTGACTATTAGTTAAGGAAGGAGAAGAGATGGTTTTTTCCTCGCCATTAGTTAAGGAAGAAGAAGAGATGGTTTTTTCCTCGCCATTAGTTAAGGAAGGAGAAGAGATGGTTTTTTCCTGACTATTAGTTAAGGAAGGAGAAGAGATGGTTTTTTCCTGACTATTAGTTAAGGAAGAAGAAGAGATGGTTTTTTCCTCGACCATTAGTTAAGGAAGGAGAAGAGATGGTTTTTTCCTCGCCATTAGTTAAGGAAGAAGAAGAGATGGTTTTTTCCTGACTATTAGTTAAGGAAGGAGAAGAGATGGTTTTTTCCTCGCCATTAGTTAAGGAAGAAGAAGAGATAGTTTTTTCCTCGCCATTAGTTAAGGAAGAAGAAGAGATAGTTTTTTCCTCGCCATTAGTTAAGGAAGAAGAAGAGATAGTTTTTTCCTCGCCATTAGTTAAGGAAGGAGAAGAGATGGTTTTTTCGTCATATAAATCCTTAGCATTACCATATTTACGGGGTTGGAATCCTGCCGATATATCCCCTAATTCGAAAATTTGCCAACTACTTAAAAGATTTTGTATATCCCCTTCTTTGATTTCTACTTTACCCTTGAGTTGGGGATTCTCTTTAAAAGGTTGTAATTCCCCGGCGAAAAGATATTCGTTTCCTTGATGATTCAATTTTCCGCCTTCAATTTTAATAACACCTTTTTCCCCAGAAAGCCGGGTGGTGAGATAATCTCCTTGTAAATTATTAACGATTGGTTTTTTGATAGTGATATTCGCTGCCGTAAAATCATAATTACTCAAATTGAGGTTTACATCTCCCGAAAGATGACCGCCAATTTTTTTGACATCAGTAGGAAGATAGCTTAACCATGTTTTTGTTACCTTCTCTAAGGGAACATTAATGGCATTGATAGCTAAAGTTTCATTATTTTTGATTGCCTGAACTCTAGTATCTTGAATTTGTAAGTCTATTAATTGCGGTTGTTTTTGTTTATCCAATTGTAAATCAAATTTTTCGGCTTTGTTGGCTGAATTGAGTTGTAAGTTTAAACCTCTGTTGACAGAAGCAGTTAAATTACCTTGCAAGGGAGAAAAAGCTAGGTTAACCAGTTGAAAATTATTAACGGTGACATTAGCTTTTAATTGTGGTTGGGAAAAATCTCCTTGGAGATTGCCTTGAAAGTCAACTTTTCCCTGATAGTTAAGTAAGTCGAGAGAAGAAGGTAACGATAATTCTCGTAAATCGATTCCCTTGCCGATAATGTCTAAGTCAATATCTTTTACTGTCTCAGTTTTTATATCATAATTAATAATTCCTTTTGCCTGAAGACCATCATTAAAGGCTTTGGCTTTATTTAACCTTAAGTTTTTCCCATTCCAAGAAAAATTCGCCGAAATTGGTTGATTAATCAAACTAATTCCTTGGCTGAAAACTAAGTCGCCATCGAGGTTAATATTTTCTGGAGTGAGATGATCAATATTTCCTCTTGCGGTTAACTTCCCGCTAACATCTCCCCGCAAATTATCTACCATGGCATCGAGAGGAAAATTGACGGTATTTGTCTCGGCGATAAAATTATCTTCGGCTAAAGTAAAGTTATCAATGTTTATCCTTCCTCCGGGTAAATCTAGTTTTCCTTTTCCGCGAATTTTAATTTCATCATTATTAGTTAAATTACCCTTAACGTCCAAATTGGCACTAACTTTTTCTCCGTGAATCGGCAACGAAGTTAAGTTAACCGATGGCAATTCGGAAAGAAGAAGATTATCTGCGGTTATCAATGTTTGCCAATTACCTTGACTAACTTTTGTGTTGGCTAAATTAACTTTTCCGCCACCAAAATTAAACTCGAAATTTCCCAATAAATCAAGGTTAGTTGCATCAATCTTCTGATTATTATTACCTGATACCTGAAATTCTCCATTTAATAACGAGTTATGACAACCAATTTTTTCGCAATCAATACTCGGTAACTCCCTTAATTTTACCCCAGATAATCTTACATCTCCTCGCCATGTGTCATGATTAATCTCCAAATTACCGATACTAGCCTTTCCTCCTGCTAACTCCAGCGTAGAAAAACCTGTTAACCTAGCTTGATCAAATCGTTGCCAGTTTCCCGATAAGTTATATTTGCCAGAAATTAAACCGACATTAATAGGTAATTCTTGTTGATAAAGGGAGGCTAGCTTTTCCCCGTCAATATTTTTTGCCTGCCAATGAATAGTAAAACTATCATCTTTTTGCTTTGATAAATTTATTTTTCCCGTTGCGGAAATTTCTCCCCCTAATGTCGGTAGTAAGTTGAGATTATTGATATTTAATCGATGGTTATAAATCTCTAAACTGGCGGTAACTTCATCAAAAGGAATTTTATCAACTTCTGTCACTCCCATATTAACGATATCTGCCGCAATTTTCGGGTTGTGAATATCACCGATAATATTAATTTTTCCTGCAACTTTTCCCTTTGTGATTAAATTATGAGAATCTAATTTAAAAGAAGAAAGTACATTTTTTATCTCAACAGACTCGGTGGTATTAGCCTGAATATTTAACTGATAATTCTTGTCGATAAATCCATTAACTTGAGTATTGATTACACCTAAATTAGTGTTAATATTTTCTAACTTTATTTTTTGATTATTAAATTTAAGTTTTCCTTGACTCCCCTTCAACTCATAAGGTAGATCAGGTAAATTAACATTAACCCGATTAAAGCTAACTTCTCCTTGAATATCCTTTAAAATGTCATTAGAAAATTGTAAAGCCACATTTCCCTTGACTTTTCCTGAATTGATATCCACGGGAAGAGTGATTAAATTATTAAAAGTATTAACAGCTAAATCTTCACTATTAATCCTTAATAAATATTGATTATCATTAATTCGATGTAAACCACTAACTTGAATATCTCCCCCTTGAATAAAGTTGCCTTTAACTTCAAATAAAGATTGATATTGTTGGAATAAAATATTAGCAGAAGAAATTTCTAATTCGGTAAAAAAAGGGATTGAATCTTCGCTCTGATATTTTTTTTTGATGATTAAATTACTATTTTTAACTTGAATATTATCGACATTAAAAGACCAAAATAATATTTTTTTTACCCCAGTTTTTAAGTTTAAATTGATCCAAGTATCATCATTATTCTGTTGCAAATAAACATCGCTATTAACAACTGTAATTCCTAAATCAATCTTCTTTGCTAATAACTGTAAAGGGTTAAAACTAATTTCTATCCCTTCAGCTATCAGGGAATCATTTTCCCCTTCGATAGTGTCAATGCGAGTTTCTCCCAACCTAATTCTCGTCAAAGAAAGTGCTTCTATCTTACCTAATTTTACGGGACGAGAAATATAATTACTCACAGGTTTTTCCATGAGGGGAATTAACTTTTGAGTCAAAAAATACCAACCATAACTTAACCCTCCTCCCAAAAATAATAAAGAAAGATAAATAAACCATCGCCAGAAATAATATCTCCTCTCTAAATCTTGGGATTCTGTCTCGTTTTCCTCTGGATTTTGCGAAAAAGAATAATTGGAAGTATCAATCATATCAAACACACTCTCTTAGAAGCATTACCTCTTAGCTTACCTCATTATTCTTGTTATCTGAATCTTTTTTCTTATGAACAAACTAAATTTTTGAAGATGTCTATTAGGCAAATCCTATATCACTACTTTTTCCTTGATGATATAACGCTAACCGATAATATTTAAGGGCATGTTGAATTAAATCCTCCGCTTCTTCATCGCCAATATCTCTGATTTTACGGGCAGGAATACCGATCATTAACGATCGAGGGGGAACATCTTTAGTTACAACACAACCAGCACCAATAATTGAACCTTCTTCCACTGTAACACCATTTAGCACGATCGCACCAATACCGATTAAACAACCTTTTTTGATGTGTGCTGAGTGAATTACTGCTCGATGTCCTATGGTTACATAATCTTCTAATATAGTAACTTGACCCGGATCTCCGTGTAAAACAGCACCATCTTGAACATTAGTATAAGCCCCGATCTCGATTTTTTCTACATCTGCTCTCACTACCGCAGAATACCAAATACTTGACCCTTCTTTGAGAGTAACATCACCCATAACGACAGCATTTTCAGCAACAAAGACCGTTTCAGGAAAATGAGCATTAGTTAATAATTTCATTCTTTGATTCACCAACACCTAATTATTACTGTTCACTGTTCACTGTTCATTGTTATTTATCATAATATTATTCTAAAGAAGAAAAAATCTAACCAAAAAATTAATATGTTTGCAAAATTGACACCGCCAGAAGTTGGAAGTAAGATTAAATTCAAAAATGGTTTGCCTATTGTACCTGATGATCCCATTATTCCCTTCATTCGTGGCGATGGTACAGGGGTCGATATTTGGCCAGCTTCTGAGAAAGTCATCAACGCCGCAGTAAAAAAGGCTTATGGCGGTAAAAGGAAAATTAACTGGTTTAAGGTTTATGCAGGAGACGAGGCTTGTGAAAAATACGGCACTTATCAATATTTGCCTGAAGACACTTTAACGGCTATCAGAGAATATGGCATCGCTATTAAAGGTCCTTTAACTACTCCTGTAGGTGGTGGTATTCGTTCGTTGAATGTGGCTTTAAGACAGATTTTCGATCTTTATTGTTGTGTGCGTCCCTGTCGTTACTATCAAGGTACACCATCCCCCCACAAAACCCCAGAAAAATTAGATATTATCGTTTATCGCGAAAATACCGAAGATATTTATTTAGGTATTGAGTGGAAAGAAGGCTCAGAAATTGCACAAAAATTGATTAAAATTCTCAATGAAGAGTTAATTCCCGCTACTCCTGAACACAAAAACAAACAAATCCCCCTCGATGCCGGTATTGGCATTAAACCCATTAGTAAAAAAGGTTCGCAGCGTTTAGTACGTCGTGCCATTCAAAATGCTTTACGTTTGCCCAAGCATAAGCAAATGGTGACTTTAGTGCATAAAGGTAATATCATGAAATATACTGAAGGGGCTTTCCGCGACTGGGGTTATGAAGTGGCTACCTCAGAATTTCGGGACATGTGCATTACCGAAAGAGAATCATGGATTTTAGGCAATAAGGAGGCAAATGCCAACATTTCCATTGAAGATAATGCCCGTAAAATCGAACCCGGATACGATGCCTTAACCCCTGAAAAACAAGCGGTAATCTGTGAGGAAGTTAAAGGGGTTTTAGATACCATCTGGGATACTCACGGTAACGGTAAATGGCAGGACAAAATAATGGTCAACGATCGCATTGCTGATAGTATATTCCAACAAATTCAAACTCGTCCTGATGAATATTCTATTTTAGCAACCATGAACCTCAACGGCGATTATTTATCTGATGCGGCGGCGGCAATTGTTGGTGGATTAGGTATGGGTCCAGGTGCTAATATCGGGGATAGTTGTGCCATTTTTGAGGCGACTCATGGGACAGCACCGAAACACGCAGGACTTGATCGTATTAATCCGGGATCTGTGATTCTTTCTGGTGTTATGATGTTAGAGTACATGGGATGGCAAGAGGCGGCGGATTTAATTCGTAATGGCATCAGTAAGGCGATCGCTTCTCGACAAGTTACCTACGATTTAGCAAGGATGATGACACCTCCTGTTGAAACTCCTTTGAAATGTTCAGAATTTGCTCAAGCAATTATCGATAATTTTGATAATTAGATAGTAGGGTGGGTTAGCCATTGATAAACTATGATGGATAGAGAAAATCAATTGTTGCTGTAACCTGCCACCCTATTTTTGAGGGGACGGGAAAACGAGAAGACGATTAATTAATGATGCTAACGTGGGCGATGTCCATCCCACATTTAGGGTATTTATTGTAAACTGTCAACTATTCACTATTCACTATTTACTATTTACTCAATGGCGACTCAGGAATTAGAAACAAAACCTCAAGAAAAAAATCAAGACTACTGGGATGAGATACCAAATCAAGGGGAAATGTCTTTTTTTGATCATTTGGAGGAATTACGTCAACGTACTTTTGTCAGTCTAATTGCCATGGCTGTCGGTGCCGTTTCTTGTTTCTTTTTTGTCAGGCAGATTGTGGCATGGTTAGAAATTCCTGCAGGTGACGTGAAGTTTTTACAATTAGCACCGGGAGAATTTTTCTTTGTATCCATTCAAGTTGCAGGCTACACGGGGATTTTAGTTTCCGCTCCCGTAATTCTCTATCAAATTGTACAGTTTATTGTACCTGGATTGACTCGTAAAGAAAGAAAAACCTTAGCACCTGTAGTATTTGGATCCAGTGTTCTCTTTTTCGTCGGTTTAGCCTTTGCTTATTATCTATTAATCCCAGCGGCTTTAAACTTTTTTATCAACTATGGTGGTGATGTAGTCGAACAGTTATGGTCCATCGATAAATATTTCAAATTTGTATTATTATTGATGTTTTCCACCGGATTAGCCTTTCAAATACCCGTTATTCAATTGCTGTTAGGCACATTAAACTTAGTTTCCTCTCAACAAATGCTTTCAGGATGGCGTATCGTGGTTTTAGGGGCGGCAATTTTAGGTGCAGTATTAACTCCTTCCACTGACCCACTTACTCAATCTCTTCTCGGTGGTGCAGTTTTGGCGTTATATTTTGGGGGTGTTGGGGTAGTTAAACTAACAGGAAAGTAATCTGAAATATTGTCGAAATTGTCGAAAGGTTCCGACAAACTGAAATTAGAGAGAGGACATTCATTTGCTGACTCAAGTAGCAAAGAAAAATCCCCCTATCACAATGATTCTCCATTATTTTCATTCAGGTTCGGGAACTGGAAATACCCCTCAAAGAGTATGTTTCGCTCCAGAAGATACAAGGTTGGTTTAAGAGAACGAAACCTAAATTATTTTTTAATTTGTTTTGCCATTTTACGAAACATATCCATACTAGTGTCAATCTTGCGCTTTTGTTGACTGGGAGTGAAAGAAGAATCAGATTCGCCTTCAGAATTACTGGAAGCAAAAGAAGAAGATTTATATGCGGGAATTTCATTGGGATTTTTCTCCGCCATTTTCTCAGAAGAAACTTCTTTAATTAATTCTGCACCGCTACCACCTTGTACTTTGGGAAAAGTTCTTCTGACAGTTTTGGATTTACGCATATAGTCAATATCGCCAAAAGTCTTCGCATCATCAGGACTTAAGAAATAGGAATCTTCTACAGTATTCTTTTTTTTACCAAACAAACCAAAGAAACCGGCCATTGATTATTCCTCCTTGTAATTTTGTTAATTTTCGTTGTTTTCACTACCACTAATTATAACAGATTGTTACATTTCTGAGAATCTGAATCCGTACTCATCTGTCAATACTTAGAGGGTTGTGGAAAATATCATTATCGGAGGTTGTAAGCCAGAGGGCAGAAGGTTTAATTGAATGCTGAGAATCAAAAAATGAAAAAACAGAAGATTATCTCTAATTTCTTAACGGATGATCAAACCTCACAGTAGAATAGTTACAGAATCAACTTTAATGAAACTATAAGTAAAAATTGTGACTGTTACTCCTCTTAAAAATAAGACTAATTTTACTCAAGTACCTGATAATTTCGGACGTTTTGGTAAATACGGCGGTAAATATGTACCAGAAACCTTGATGCCCGCCTTAAGCGAGTTAGAGAATGCCTATAACAAGTACAAAAACGACCCTGATTTTCAACAAGAATTAAATCAACTACTTAAAGATTATGTTGGTAGACCAAATCCTCTTTATTTTGCTGAAAGATTAACTCAATATTACGCTAATACTGACGGCACAGGTGCTAAAATTTACCTTAAACGAGAAGACTTAAACCACACTGGCGCTCATAAAATTAATAACGCTTTAGGGCAAGTTTTACTAGCTGTGCGCATGGGAAAAAAAAGAATTATTGCTGAAACTGGAGCAGGACAACACGGTGTCGCAACCGCTACAGTATGTGCTCGTTTTGGTTTAGATTGTGTAATATATATGGGCGTAGAAGATATGGAACGCCAAAAGTTAAATGTATTCAGAATGCGTCTTTTAGGGGCAAAAGTTCAACCTGTATCTGCTGGAACTGGTACTCTCAAAGATGCTACATCTGAAGCAATCAGAGATTGGGTGACGAATGTAGAAAGCACTCATTATATCTTAGGATCTGTCGCAGGACCTCATCCTTATCCGATGATGGTGAGAGATTTTCACGGGGTCATCGGTCAAGAAACCCGTAGCCAATGTTTAGAAAAATGGGGTGGTTTACCTGATATTTTACTCGCCTGTGTGGGCGGTGGTTCAAATGCTATGGGTTTATTTTATGAGTTTGTAGGTGATCCCTCTGTACGCTTAATCGGTGTGGAAGCGGAAGGAAGCGGCATTACATCAGGAAAACACGCAGCGACCTTAACCCAAGGAAAACCGGGAGTTTTACACGGTGCGATGAGTTATTTACTTCAAGATACAGAAGGACAAGTTACTGAAGCCCATTCTATTAGTGCGGGGTTAGATTATCCTGGAGTGGGACCAGAACATAGTTACCTGAAAGATGAAGGTAGAGCTGAATATTATAGTGTCACCGATGATGGAGCTTTAAAGGCTTTTCAGTTGGTGTGTAAGTTGGAAGGTATTATCCCCGCCTTAGAAACTGCTCACGCTTTTGCCTATCTTGATAAACTTTGTCCTAATATTGAGGGTAGTCCTCGTGTTATCATTAATTGTTCTGGACGTGGTGACAAAGATGTGCAAACCGTCGCCAAACATCTTGACGGTATTGATTTGTAATTGACAATTGACAGTTGACAATATTCTGCGACTTTGTTGCACGGAGACAGAGAGATTAACGATAGTATTAAAGGATATATGACAGATATAAATAACCTTGCAGAAGAATTAACAAAAACAAAACTGGCTTATCAAGAATCCTTACAAAATAATCGGTTTAAGTCTGGTTTTCTCGGTAGAATCACCCACGAAATTCGCTCACCTCTTAGTAGTTTAATAGGATTACATCAGTTAATTATCAATGATTTATGTGAAAGTCACGAAGAAGAAAAGGAGTTTATTAAAGAGGCTTATAAATACGCCAAGAAATTAATGGGGATTATTGATCAATTAACAGAAGTATCAAAACTAGAAGTAGGTGGGCTAACTTTAGAGATACAAAAAGTTAATTTATCGGAATTGTTAGCAGATATACAAGAAATAATGGCTTTACAGGCGGCAAATAGTAACCTTAAGCTGAAGTTGAAACAGATAGAAGATAATGTGATGGTGAATGTTGATAGAGAAAAGTTAACGAATACCCTTTTTTCCCTGTTAGAGGCCGTGATTGATTATAGCGAAATGGGGGATATAACTTTAACCGTTGTCACTCAAGAAGATACTCAAAAAGTCGTTGTTAATATTGACTTCCCCTGTCAACATCTAACTATTAGTGAAAATATCGACTTAATTAAACTTCCCATCGAAGAATTGAAACGGTTAAACAGTCTGCCTCAATTATCCAGTGGCATGAAAATAGTGTTAGGAGAAACTTTGTTAGAGATGATGGGGGGAAAATTGTTGTTAAATTCCGACAATGAGAACAATAATTCTACACGGTGGCAGATACTTCTTCCCCTTGGGACTCTTTAACTAAATCATTGCTAGTGGGATAACGATTATATAAAACCATCGTGGTAGTAGAATTTTCCGTGAAACCGATTTTCTGATAGAACTTTTGTTGGTGAGTAGTCGTTAAATAAACTCTTTCCACCCGATTGAGATGAGGATGACTAATTAAAGTTTCTACTAATTTACTGCCCAAACCATAACCTTGATAGTTAGGGTGAATGACCACATCCCAGATGGTAGCACGATAAACACCATCAGAAGTTGCCCTGGCACAACCGATTAACCGTTGATTATCCCAAACTGAAACAACGGGGTTACTATTTGCGATAGCAATTTCGACATCTTCTAAAGTACGATCTTGTGCCCAAAAAGCGGTATTTTTATATAGTTCTAACAATTGTACTAAATCTATTTTAGTTTTGTCAGTACAAAATTGGATATGGCTAAAATCCATTGGTGTCACTCCTATTAATCCCATCACAATGTTAACATTAATTAAGTTTTTCTAGCTTTGAAGTGGGACAATTTTCATCACTAGGTAGAACAATATTATTAATAAAACTATTTTCTTTTCTTGACAGTATCAATATTGACAATTAGCAGTTATTAATATTTTTTACAACCATTTAAGATTCACTGTTGCCTTAGAATATCATCGAATCTTCTCTACCTTCTCAAATATTATTGACAAATCTGATGATTTGTTTTGTTTTAATATTATTAATTATCAATTATTAATTGCCCTAATTTCGTCCATTAAAACATCTACATCTTCGTCAGATAATTGTTGAACATAATTAACTTTTACTTCTTCTAATAAAATTATTAATAATTCTTCCATTTTATGAATATCATATCTGGCATTGGGACGCAGACTCATAATTCTACTAGATTTGTCAATAATTTTTTCTAAATATTGCTCAAAAATAGGATCTTCTTTTAACATATTATTAATGGTGTTTAAAAAGATTTCATATGATTGGCTAGCCAGCTTACTACTAATATTTTTAGGAAAGGTTTTTAAGCCTAGTAAATGTTCTATGTTTTGATAAATGGAAGATTCAATAATCGTTTTTTCCAAGATATAGGTAAGTAAATTTTCTACATCTGGACGAATTTCTGGTAACATTTCATAGGCAACTAAATTAATTAATAATTTGATAATTTCTGCTGTTTCATCACGACCACTTAAATCAATATATTCTTTTGTTTCTTCTTTAAATAAAACTTTTTCTATCTCTCCTTTTTCGATAGTTTTTTGAACTTGATTAACGATTCTCAGTATAACTACTTGGGTTATATCTCCAGCAATTTTCGCCACAAAACCTTTACTAAGTTGTTTTTTAATCCTCTGAGAATCTAGTAATTGAGCTTCATCTAAACGTATAGTTACGGGAATAATTCTTAACCATCTAAAAATAGGGAAAAGAAAAATTAAATCATACCAACGCCATAAAATAGCATCTTGAAATTTAACACCTTGATAGCGAATACTAATGGCGGCACAGCGAATCATATAGTCCGTAAAAATAATCATAATAAATGGAAAATCTATTATGCCAAAATAGTCAACAAATTCTCCATTTTCTCCGATGGGGCGATAATAATTAGTTCTTATTAATGGTCTAATTTCTTCATTAAAAAAGTTTAATTGTTGGGATAAATTTTTCCGCAAATTATCCACTGTCCAAAAAGAGGTGAAGGCTAATTTTGATGAAGATTCTGGATTTTTAATATAGGAATCCATGTGTTCCCGCATTCTATTTTTAATTATCTCTAATGTACCGCTTTTATTAGCTATTTTAAAGGGATCTTCAACAATCATATTGATACTCATTTCCCCAAGATTGTGTAAAATTCCTTCAGTTTCTTCACTATTTAACCCATGCTGATTAATGCTATTTTCTAATCTGTTTACTTCTTCCAAATATTGTTGAGTATCTCGATAAGGTACAATTCCTTTTATGGCATCATATTGAGTAATTTTTTCTCGCCAAGATTTAGGTATTATTTTGAGGGTTAATCCTTCATATTCATAGTTTGATATTTTAAATTTACCGAGGGTTATTTTGCCGTTTAACCATATATCTCTTAAGGGAATATAGCTTAAATCAAAAAAAACAACTCCTAAGTTTAATACAGAAATTATTGCTATTATTTTGGCTATAATTAGCCTTTGAGAGTACCAATTTAAAAGCCTTAAAAAAAAGAATAATTTTTGTTGCGATTTTGCTGATTGATTATGGCGCCCCATAGTTTTTCACATAACACATAACGATTATTTGCCTCAATAGTCTACTGGTCTAGCAATTTTGAAATGGGGAATAGCAGGATTCTCCAAAATCTAAAATCCAAAATCCAAAATTATCCGTTCCCAGTCCCTCAAAACTATCTTGACAGACCACTACTCCACTGTTGTGATTTGAAAATGCGATCGCCATTTTCGACTGAAAGCCTCCAAGACATTCTTCGGTAGTTAGAACATTAATTCAAGTAAATTAGACAAAATAAGTTTTATTTTTGCACCTAAAATTATAAAGTAAAGATAAAGTTTCCGTAAATTTGTGTATAGAATCACAAAGTTTGTACTATTATACTAGAGTCGTTGAGGAATTAAACAAGTGAGCAATTTTTTAGGCAAATTAAAAGATATCATTGGTGGAGGTCAACAAGATTACCAATATTACGAGGACGAAATCGAGAATATGGCCACCCAAGATTTGCACCAAGATGAAAAGACTGTTGATTCTGTCATAGAATCACAACCCGAAACTCTTGTGCAATCTCCCACCCCCTATTATCGTCGTCACCGTGATAAATCCCATCTCAAAATGGAGTTACCTTCACCTTCTTATATGGATATGGACAGCAATAGTATCGGAAGTAGTTTACCCAGTAACGTTATCGGCATGCCAGGAGTGAATAACATTGTGAATGAAGTCGTAGTCATTGAACCCCATTCTTTTGATGAAATACCCCAAGTAATTCAAACCTTAAAAGAACAAAGATGTGTGGTATTAAACTTAAATATAATGGAACCAGACGAGGCGCAAAGAGCAGTGGATTTCGTTGCTGGTGGTACTTACGCCATTGACGGTCACCAAGAGAGAATCGGAGAAAGCATCTTTTTATTCACCCCCAGAAACGTGAAAGTCAGTACCGTGTCTGGTACCTCTTATCAAGTTAGAGAACCTCTTGTAGGCGGTGGCGGTTTAGGCGGTTCCTTTTCTGAATCCCTTTGGGACGATGACACCAATTCGGTATCCGCAAAAGTAGCACAATAAAATAATTAACAATTAGCAGTTAATAGTAAATACTGAAAACATTCATTTTTCTCTTACAATATTTTTAACTTGAGCTAGAATTTAGATCGAAATTAAGTGTCTTTTAAATTAGGTGTTATCGGTGGTGGAGTAATGGCCGAAGCGATTATTTCCCGTTTGATTAAAGAAAATATTTATACTCCCTCACAAATTATTATCAGTAAACCTTCTGCTAATCGTCATCAGTTTTGGCAAGAAAAATATTCGGTTATTGCCACCGAAAAAAACCAAGAAGTTTTAGACAATGCCGACATCATCATTTTGGCTATTAAACCCCAGATTTTCACCTCCGTAGTCTCTAATTTAACTTTAAACCCCGACCGGAAAACACCCTTAATTCTCTCGATTTTGGCCGGAGTTTCCTTAGATAAATTAGCCCAAGGATTTCCGCAATTTCCCATTGTGAGGGTGATGCCTAATGCCCCCGCCCTTGTGGCAGAAGGAATGACTGCTGTCAGTCCTAATAACCTTGTTTCTGATCATCAATTAACACTTACTCTCTCTATTTTTACCGCTATCGGTTCAGTAATTGAAGTACCAGAATATTTAATGGATGCTGTAACTGGTTTATCCGGTTCTGGTCCGGCTTTTGTAGCATTGATGATAGAGGCTTTAGCGGATGGTGGTGTAGCTTCAGGTTTGCCCCGTGGGATCGCCTTACAACTAGCAACACAAACGGTTTTAGGCACAGCAGAATTAGTGAAACAACAAAATTTACACCCAGCTTTGTTGAAAGATCAGGTTACAAGCCCTGGGGGTACAACTATAGCGGGAGTAGCAGAATTGGAGAAAAATGGCTTCCGCACTGCAGTGATTTCGGCCGTAACCGCTGCATATAAAAGATCTCAAGAATTAGGAAAAAGTTAGCAATTAAGAATTAAATTTCAAATTTTTGTAACAAAAATAACAATCTGCAAGAATAACCCGTTAGAATAGAGGCACAGCAACTAATTACCCTTAAGTCTTTTTTTGCTTACTGCTAGGAAAACTGACTATAGATAGAGAGGATTCGCACTATGACTTTAGAATATACCAATGCTATTTGGGTTATTTCCATCATCACGGTCGCCAGTATTATCTTACTTCCCGCGATCGCATGGGTTATCGCCCACAAATAATCAGTGATTGACAATTAGCAATCAATAATGAACGATCAATCTACATCACCATACCGCCATCAACGTTAAATACTTGCCCCGTAATATAATTGGAAGCAGTATCGGCAGCTAAAAAGCGAATCATTCCTGCAATTTCTTCGGGTTTGCCATAGCGGTTGAGGGGGATCGCTTTTAGGATTTCTGCCGCTTGTAAACCTTCTGTCATGTCTGTTTCAATGAATCCGGGTGCGACAGCATTAACCGTAACACCGCGACTGGAAAATTCCTTAGCTAGGGTTTTAGTTAACCCGATGACTCCTGCTTTAGCGGCACTATAATTGGCTTGTCCTGGATTGCCCATTTGTCCTGCCACTGATGAGATATTAATAATTCTACCGCTTCTTTGTTTCAACATAATTTTACTAGCGGCTTTACAACATAAAAATACCCCTGTTAAATTGAGGTTGATTACTTGTTGCCAATCTTCTAATTTCATCCGCAACATTAAAGTATCCCGTGTAATTCCAGCATTATTAACTAAAATATCGACCCTTCCCCATTTATTAGTGGTTTGTTTGAACATTTCTTCTACCGCTTCCTGTTTTGATACATCGGCACCAATGGCGATGGCCTCTCCTCCTGCAGTGACGATTTCACTAACGACAGCATCGGCGGCTTGACTGTTACTAGCATAATTAATTACGACTTTTGCACCTTCCGAGGCCAAAGCAAAGGCAGTGGCTTTGCCGATACCTCTGGATGCACCGGTGACGATGGCAACTTGATCTTTTAATCTTTGTAAATTAAGGGGTAAAAGTTCCATAATATATAAAATATTGGGGTAAATAATGAACGATTAGCAAAGCAATAGGTGATGAGCAATTAAACTTAATGAAAATTATGACCACAATGGGGATTCCTTCTTGCCCTTCTCATTGTCAACTGTCCATTGTCCATTGTCAATTATCCATCATTAATTATCAATTATGATCGCTTATATTTTAGTGGTTCATGGTAGTCGCAATCCTTGTTATCGTCAACAATTACATCAATTAGAACACTTAATTATTGAAAAATTAAATAGTCAGGGATTTTCCGTGCCCATAATTACAACCTATTTAGAATTGGGAGATCAACCTTTATCGGTAAAAATAGCTAATTTTGCCCGAAAATACGCTAAAAAAGGCTACCAAACTCTTAAAATTCTACCTTTATTTTTGCTATCTGGTACTCACGTTTTAGAAGATATACCCGAAGAAATAGAAATTTCCCGCTCTTTTTCTCCCATAAGACTAGAGTTAATGTCTCATTTAGGGCAAAGTGAACATTTAACCACATTATTGCAGTATAAATATCAACAACAACCCACAACCCACCGCATTTTATTAACTCATGGCACTAGGATTCCCCAAGGCAATAAAGAATCAGAAGAAATTGCACAAAAACTAAAGGCAGAAACCGCTTATTGGTCAATTCCTCCCAATCTTGCCACTATAATCGACAAATTGCCTAATTCTCCCTCTGAAAGTATCGCCATTCTTCCCTATTTTTTATTCTCTGGTAAAATTACAGAGGCAATCGCCCAGGAAATAGAATTATTACAAAAAAACACTAATAGTAAACTAAACTTTATTCCCCCATTAGGTGTCACCCCAGAGTTGGTAGAAGTTATAGTTAAAGTAATTAAAAGGCTTTAAACTTGATAAGTAAAACTTGCCAACGTGAAGAGAGAAGACCCGAGGCCTACGCCCACCATAAGCATCCCGTATTGCTGCTACCTTCCGGTCCTGACAAAGTTTGAGCGTTACGATTGCATAAGTCCGAGTCGTTTACTATTATAACTCATAAAACGCCATCAATACAAGGTACGAGTCGAGAAAAAATTTTTCAAGTTAAAAATGACAGGTTGTCAAAGTTCATGGTAAAATGGAAAAAAATTAGAACGAATTAATTAATACACACATGACTAAAAAATTGGGTTTATTCTTATCTTCCTTATTGTTGGCTATTACCATGATGTTCTCAGCCATAAACCCGGCTCAGGCTGACACTGTGGAGGTAAAAATGGGTGCTGATAATGGAGCGTTAGGATTTCAACCTGCGAAAATAACCATCAAAGCTGGTGACACTGTGAAATGGGTAAATAATAAATTAGCTCCTCATAATGTAGTTTTTGAAAGTTCTGTAAAAAATGCTGATAAATTAAGCCATAAGGGTTTAGCATTCTCCCCTGGTGAATCTTTTGAGGTTACTTTTACTGAACCCGGCGAATATCCTTACTACTGTGAACCTCATCGTGGTGCCGGTATGGTAGGTACTGTAACAGTACAATAAACTTCTTGCAGAAGTCGGGGAATGATCAATAGACAATAGTTATTATTAATAAATATTCATTCGGACGGTTTTACACCGTCTTTTTTTCGTTCATTATTCCCGACCTTCACCAGTGGATTTTAACTTAAGGCAGGATCTAAGTGAATACTGCGAGAAGATTCAATTTTCTAACAAAATTTTCGTTTCTGATACTCCGGCTTTGTTTAAGACTTTTTTTAATTGATAGTTAACACCGATAATTACCATAATTTGAGTGAGTAAACTTCCCATGACAGGGAAAATAGTCACCTGACTACTGCTAACTAAAGGAAAAGCAGAAAATAACCAGATGAAGGGAAAACTTCGGTGACTTTGTCCCAGAATAATTAAACCGAAAAAGGGGCTAAAAATTAAAGCACTAATTACACCACTAGCAATGAAGTTTCTTTTTTGGCTTTTCACCATCAATAACAATTGAAATACTGTGGCATATATTATCATCATAGTTGCACCTAAGAATAATCCTGTTAATATCGACAATTTACTTTCCTGAAAAGGAAAAATCAATACCGCCGGAATCAAATATAAGGTGACTATGCCTATATTAGCCGCAATTGCTAAAGGGGAAGGACTTTTTTCTCCTAATAGTAAATCGGTGATGATATTTGGATGATGGGAAGAATTTTCGTGACGAAAACGTGACCAATCTTGCAAACTTTGACGATGGGGTGTTAAAGCACCAATTAGTAACAAGAAAAAGAAAAAGTTAAATACTTGTAAACTGATTAGTTTCTCATCAGGGGATGAATAAGAGTTAATTTCTTGCAAGCTAAATCCGACATTGAAAACTATAAAACAAATGGAAATCAGATAACTATGATATTTGGAAATGACAGTGTCAGAAGGATTGTGAAAACGACGCTTGATTCCTTGCCATAACCAAAATGTCCAAATTCCATAATTGGCGATAATTAACATTAAACCAACCATATTGTTTTGCCACCAAAAGTTCCCATACCAGTTGAGGTTATTCAATCCTTTTAAAGATAAATAACCGATGGTACCGGGAGAGAGAAAGGTTGATTTCACTAAATAGGGTAAAAATACCATAGGATTGAAAAGGATAATCCAATCTAGAGAAGTAGTACTAAAATTTTTTGCCTCAAAAATAACTCCTGTCATGGTAGATAAGAAGAAGAAAATTGCCATACTTCCAAACCATCCTTGAAAATTCCCCAAGCCATGAGAAACCAAACTAAATAATAAACTGACGGTATAGAAAAATAAACAACTAACCCCTAAGAGGAGATAAAAACCGATGATCAAGGGAAAAGAAATATTAGCCTTTAAACCTGCCATTAAATGTAGAGGAATCGCCAAAATACCAAATAAATAGACTAAAATTGGTACTCCTAGCATTTTGCCGCCTAAAATCGTCATGGCTGATTGGGGAGTGAGGCGAATAAAATTAAGAGTGTTCCTTGTGTTTTCTTTAGAAACATCAACAATTAACATATAACTACCAACGACAAGGAGAATAAAAACTCCTATTACACTCATGGTGATAAATAAATCTAACCACCATAATTCTTTGATCATTTGTAAATTGCCTAACAAATCCTTACCACAGATACCAAATTTTGATGAATAAGATAAATCTGTCCCTGTCGTCGTGGTACAATAGCGACTATAACTTCCTTCTGCGGTGGGTAATATTCCTTCAAAGTAGAGATATAGTAAAAACTGCCCTATGATGGAGGCCAAAGAAACAATGGTAATGGTTTTCGGCGTTAATCTGCCTTTCACTTCTCGGAATAATTGAGGATTCCATTCACCGACGTTATCGATCACACGGAGATATATTCTTGATAGCATATTTATCCTATTTTCTCTGCAATAAATAATTCTTATTTTATGATAATGTTAACCCAATTTGCTGGAACAAGATTCCGGGTAAAAGCCCTTCGAGAGGCCATGAATGACCTACAGCTATTCAAAGCGGCGTAACATCAGTTACTAAATAAAGTTTTGGTAAAGTTATTCTTGGTCTTGAAAAATTACGATAAACTATAGTTACTTGCCTAGATTAATAATCAATCAAAATTAACTCACTGGAGAAACGAGAGTGGATGAGCCTTATTTATTGCCTAAACCCCCATTGTGAGGATCCCAAAAATGATACGAAAACTAAAAAATGTCGAAGTTGTCAGTCGAATTTAATACTTCATAAACGCTATGTGGCTGTCAAAAAAATTGGTAGGGGTGGTTTTGGGACAACTTATCTAGCCGTAGATATGGGACAAAAAAATTGTTATTGTGTGGTAAAACAACTCGAACTTGCCACTGCCAATCCCGAATCTCACCGCACAGCCTTAGATTTATTTGCTAGGGAAGCCAAAACTCTTGCGAAATTAGATCACCCTCAAATACCGAAATTATTGGATTACTTTGAGGAAAACGAACAATTTTATTTAATTCAAAATTTTGTTTTGGGTAAAGATTTAGAAAAAGAGATCAAAAAAGGTGGAATTTATCAAGAAAGTTCGGCGAAAGAGTTTCTGCGTAATATTTTACCGGTATTAAAATATATTCATGATCAAAAAGTAATCCATAGAGATATTAAGCCCGGAAATATCCTGCGGGAAAAGGAAACTGACAAACTATTTTTAATAGATTTTGGAGCAGTAAAAGAACAGGCTAACACTCAATTAATGAACCAAAATCCCCTAAGTGCCTTTACGAAAATTTCTGTCGGTACCATGGGATTTGCACCGCCGGAACAATTGGCCATGCGTCCAGTATATTCTAGTGATATTTACGCTTTAGCCGCAACTTGTCTTTTCCTATTGACAGGAAAAGCACCTAAGGATTTATGTGATGACAGAACGGGAGAATTGGCATGGGAAAAACAAACTAACGTTAGTGCTACTTTTGCTAGGGTTTTGAATAAAATGCTTGAATTAGATGTGCGTAAACGTTTTGCCTCAGCGGATGAAGTCATTAAAGCCTTAGAGTTAGTTCCCTATGAACAAGAGTTAGCCGAAAATATGGTTAATTTAAGTATGGGTAAAGATTCCACGGATGAGGATAAAGATATAAAGATTGTTGATCCTACTTCTCAGAATTTGGCGGATGCTATTAGAAAACGAAAGGAAAAGTTAAGTGCAAATACTTCATCATCTAAAAATCTTGCAAATACTGTGCCTCCGAGTCAGCCTAAATTAGAATTAACCCGAGAAATCGTTATTCAATCTTATCGTCAGGGAGATCGTAACTTTAGTCAACAGATGTTAAACGAATTAGATTTACAAGGTTTAAAGTTATCTGGGGCCAGTTTTTCCCAAAGCAAATTAATCGGCACTAATTTACAAAAAGCGAATCTTTATCGTACTAATTTTTATAATGCTAATTTGGCACAGGCAAATCTTAAAGAAGCTAATTTAAGACGGGCAGAATTATATAAAGCCAATTTGAAAAATGCTGATTTACAAGGTGCAGATTTAACGAACGCCAATCTTAATAATGCTATTTTAAAAGAAGCTAATTTAATCGGGGCAAATCTTAAAGGTGCAAAAATCGATGACGAACAACTCAAAACTGCGAAAGTCAATTGGCGCACTATTTTCCCCAACGGTAAGAGACGATGGCTGTAGGCAATGAACAATGAAGAAAACAATCGCTAATGTCAAATCTGGTTAAATACCAGTAATGAAAATTGCCTCCAATTCCTAATTTAATGGGATCATAATTATGACCAGTCAACCAGATTTGATATTATAAGCAATAGATAACAGGGAACATTTATTACTTATCCTTAAAAATCCGAACTTTTATTATTGACCCCACAACAATCGATCGCAAAATAATGATTATTAGTTACTGTGTTAACCCTAATTGTCCTCAACCAAAAAATCATCCTAAATTGAAGAAGTGTTATACTTGTAATTCCAATCTAATTTTAAATAATCGCTATCGAGTGATTAAAATGTTAGGAAAAGGTGGTTTTGGTGCAACTTTTATTGGGGTAGATTTAACAGTAGTAGGTGATCCTTTATGTGTTGTAAAACAGTTACGCCCTATGGGGGATGATCCTCAAGGGCTAAAAGTTGCTATTAGTTTATTTGAGAGGGAAGCCAAAACTTTAGGTAAAATCAGTCATCCTCAAATACCGAAGTTAATGAATTATTTTACGGATCAGGGAAAATTTTATCTTATTCAAGAATTGATTAACGGTGAAAATTTACAGCGTGAAATAAAAACTCAAGGGGTTTATGGAGAAATCTCCCTGAGGAGGTTTTTGGAGGAAATTACCCCTATTCTTAAATATCTTCATTCAGAAAAAGTTATTCACCGAGACATTAAACCTGCTAATATCTTAAGACAAAAAAAAGATGGTAAATTAGTATTAATTGATTTTGGAGCGGTTAAAGATCAGGTAAATACTCAATTGGCGAAAACCTTTGGACAAACGGCTTTAACAAAGTTTTCCGTCGGGACAATGGGCTATGCACCCCCCGAACAGTTGGCGATGCGTCCGATATACTCCAGTGATATTTATGCCTTAGGGGCAACTTGTGTTTATTTGGTTACGGGTAAATCACCGAAAAAATTTGATATTGATCCCGATACAGGACAGTTACTTTGGCAGGAAGAGATTAATATTAGCGGTGGTTTGATCAAAGTTATTCAAAAAATGTTAGCTCAAGATGCCCGTGAACGTTATAAAACCATTGATGAGTTAATTGAAGCTCTTAATATTCAACCTTTTCAACAAAGTTTAAGCCAAAATATTCTTGGCAATCAAATTTCCAAAAAGAATAAGATTGATTTAAGTCAACTAGCAATTAGCATTGGTGACGATAGTAAGACAGAGGTAACCAAAAGCACTTCTACCACTGAAAAAATCCAGAAAGCTATTCAAAGAAGGCGTAGTAATACACAGAAGAAAAATCTCTCAATGAAGTGGGATAAAGATAAATTTTTAACAGCTTTAAATAACGGTAAAAAAGACTTTAGTAATCAAGATTTACGAGGTTTGAATTTACAGGGTAGTAAGTTGAATAAATGTCTTTTTCGTTATGGTCAATTAGAAGGAATTATTTTGGTAGATACTAATTTGTCTCAGGCCAATTTTTATGGTGCGAATTTAAGTAATGCCAATTTAAGTGATGCTAATGCTATTCAAGGATATTTTGCAAAATGTAATTTAGAGAATGCTGATTTTAAAAGTGCAAATTTGGGTAGTGCTGATTTTACCAATGCTAATTTAAATAATGCTAATTTATGTGATGCTAATTTGAAAAATGCCAAAATTAATCAACAACAATTAAAAAATGCCAAAATTAATTGGAATACAGTTTTCCCTGATGGTAGTCGCCGTTGGTGGAAAGTTTTTTAAGAATATTTAGCCCTGACGATAGAGTGAATTAATTTTTCATTTTTACTTTTGCTTTTTACCCATTGTTTTCCGCTACAATTAACAGCGGTATTCATGAAAGAGGTTTGAGATAACAGTGAAAGTTTTAGTTGTCGGTGCTGGCGGTAGAGAACACGCTTTGGCATGGAAAATATTACAATCTGATGGAGTAGAAAGGGTTTTTTGTACTCCGGGTAATGGTGGAACTGCTGTGTTGAGAAATTGTGAAAATATAGCGATCGCTGTTGATGATTTTGAGGGTATTTTAAAGTTAATCCAGGAAAAGGCTATTGATTTAGTGGTAGTAGGCCCAGAATTGCCTTTATCTTTGGGAATTACCGATTATTTACAACCCCATAATATAAAAGTTTTCGGTCCAAATAAGGCAGGGGCGACTATTGAGGCGAGTAAGTCATGGGCAAAGGATTTGATGATTGCTGGGGGTATTCCTACGGCTAAATCGGCAACTTTTACTGATCGAGAGGGGGCGAAAAATTATATTCTGCAAGAAGGTGCACCCATTGTTGTTAAGGCTGATGGATTGGCGGCAGGAAAAGGGGTAATCGTGGCGATGAGTCAGGATAAGGCTTTGGAGGCGATGGAGGAACTTTTTGCCCAAAACTTCGGCAAGGTGGTCATCGAGGAGTTTCTAACAGGTCAGGAAGTGTCCGTTTTAGCTCTAACGGATGGGGTAACAATTCGTCCTCTAATCCCCGCCCAAGATCATAAACAAATTGGGGAAGGTGACATGGGTGCTAATACTGGTGGCATGGGTGCTTACGCTCCCACTCCTTTAGTTAATGATGAATTAGGCGATCGCATTACCAAAGAAATTTTAGAACCGACTTTGAGGGAATTACAAAAACGGGGTATTGATTATCGTGGGGTCTTATATGCAGGATTGATGATTACTCCCGAAGGCGACCCGAAAACTTTGGAGTTCAACTGTCGTTTTGGCGATCCTGAAACTCAAGCAGTGTTACCGATATTAAAAACCCCTTTTGCAGAGGTATTATTGGCTTGTGCACAACAAAGATTGGTAGATTTACCGTCTTTGGAATGGCATAAAGGTAGTTGTGTTTGTGTCGTTATTGCCGCCGGAGGTTATCCAGGTAGTTATGAAAAAGGGAAAGTAATTACGGGTATCCCTGAAGCGGAAACGCAAGGTTCAATAGTATTTCATGCCGGTACTAAGTTGGTAGATCAAACTATTCTCACTGATGGCGGTAGGGTTTTAGGGGTGACAAGTCGAGGTGCTGATTTTAAAAGTGCCATTGCTTTGGCTTATCAGGCGGTGGAAAAAATCAAATTTGAGGGAATGTATTACCGCCGAGACATCGGACACCGTATTTCTTCCCTAAAAAGTTAATATATAGTAATCCTATTGGAATCCTAAGATTTTGAATGGGGGTAGGAGACATAGGAGACTAGGAGAAATTTTAAAATTATTAATTATTAATTATTAATTATTAATTAATTAATTATTAAAGAAAAGGCTATGGAAAATGAAAAAAAAGAAATCATTATTAATAGTTAGAAAAAAAGGTAAAAAATTTGTAGAATTAGGGCAAATATTTTTTCATAAAAGCGATATTTATCATTTTTTGTTAACCATTACTTGGCTTCAATTTTTAGGATTAACTACCCTTACATATTTGATTATAAATATAATATTTGCTTTTGCCTATTTAGCAAGAGATAATGTTATCGAGAATGCTCGTCCTAATTCCTTTATAGATGCTTTTTCTTTCAGTGTCCAAACTATGGCAACCATTGGCTATGGTGCGATGTATCCGAAAACTTTCTACGCTAATATTTTAGTAGCTATGGAAGTGTTAATTGGATTGTTAGGAATTGCCTTAGCGACTAGCTTAATGTTTGCTAGATTTTCTCGCCCTACTGCTAGGATTTTATTTAGTAACGTAGCGGTTATTTCCAAATATAATCATAAGCCCACTTTAATGTTTAGACTTGCCAATTTACGAAATAATTGGATTATGGAAGCACAAGTAAGAGTCAGCTTATTATTACCTGAGGAAACTACCTCAGAAGGATATAAAATGCGTCGTCTTTATGACTTACCTTTAGTTAGAAGTGAAAGCCCTTTTTTAGCATTAACATGGGTAGTCATGCACTCCATTGATGAGAATAGCTATTTATTTTCTCTCGATGAAGACAGTTTTTTAACAGGAGAATACCAACTTTTTATTACCCTCACGGGATTGGATGCGACCCTCTCCCAAACAATTTATGCACGTCATATTTACTATGCTTCTGACATCAAATGGAATCATCGCTTTTTAGACGTAGTTCGTACAGAACCTAATGGTAATAAATATATTGAATATGATAAGTTTCATGATACAATACATATCTAGGATCTTCTGGATAATTTTATCAACATTAACTGCTTAGGAAAACCCAACCCAATTTGCAGTACCCCAGAGGGATCCGCTTCGCGGTGCAGGAATTGACACTAAGAGGCTATTTCTAATTGATAGATGAATTTTGGAGAAAACGAATAATGGAAGAATCATCTGGTTGATGATCACCGAAAATTTTATCCAAGGCTTTTCTTAATGTCTCTGCCATAACGATTTTATTCTCATAAACCACAATTACCCTTGCTAAAGTCGGTACACTATTTTTGTCTGCTTCGAGATACACCGGCTCTACATATAACAAAGATTCTTCAATAGGTATGATTAATAGGTGTCCTTGTATTGCTTTTGAACCTTGTCGATCCCATAGAGAGATTTGACCAGATATAATAGGATCCTGATTGATTAAGGCTTCTATTTGATCGGGACCATAAACTAACCTTTGTTTAGGAAACTGATATAGTAGCAGTTTCCCATAATTTTCATCGTCTGATCGAGCGGCTAACCATGCGATTAAATTAGGGCGAGAAATGGGAGTATAAGGATGTAACAGAATAAATTCTTCTTTGTCAGCAATGGGCAACTTCATGATTAAATAATAAGGTTCCACGGATAATGCCTCGTTACCATACATTTCTTCGGGTACTTGCCATTGGTCTTCTCTGTTATATAATACTTGAGGATCAGTTACATGGTAAGTTAGCAGTCTCTCGGATTGGGTGTCAAAGAAATCAATAGGGTAGCGAATATGTTCCTTAATATCCGCAGGCATGGCATTTAATGGCTGGAATAATTCTGGAAAGATTTTTGTCCATACCTGTATAATGGGGTCATCTTCATCGCTAATGTAAAAAGTAACGTCCCCATGTTCGGCATTAATTAAGACTTTGACGGAGTTGCGGATATAGTTAAAATTGTTACCTCCTGGATCAGAGTAGGGATAATGGTCCGAGATGGTATAACCATCTATTAACCAATATAAATGGTTGGAACCTTCGTTATTGCCTTTTGCGGCGACTAAATAAGTATCTCTATCATAATATAAAAAAGGGGCGATCGCTCCTAATCTTTCCCGAAGGTTACGCCGAAACAAAACACGGGTTTCGGGGGTAAAGTTATTGGTTAATAACATACGCCAATCCCGCAAATAAAGGGAAAATAAAAATTTTCGCCTAAAGGAATTAAGATAAATCCCTCCTTTTCCATCATAGGTGTGATAAACATTCTCTTCTCCGCTGGGAAAATCAAATTCAGGTACCTTTGTATTTGTCATTATATAGTTTTGAGCAACTTGACCGAAATAAATGCGGGGGCGATAAATAGGAATACTCTTTCTTACCTCTTCCGAGGAAGTATTTAATTCTCCGGGATCTTCTGCTGTGCCAATATCCTTGATAAAATAGTAGGGCAAGCCACCGTCAGCCACTCGGTTAACAGGAGACATCGTAAAGCCGTAACCATGAGTATAGACTAGGTGTTGGTTTACCCAAGTTTGTGCCTGAGATGGTAACAGTTGAGAATCTAATTCCCTTCCCGCAATAATTACTTGTTTGTTTATCGCCTGATTTCCTCCTGAATCTCCTTTTACTTCAATGTTATACCGATCAATATCGGCATCATAAAATACATAATAAGGGCGAATTTGTTGTAATTGACGATTGGCTTGTAAAATAGGGCGAGTATCCCAAAGACGGATATTATCAATTGTTAGATAATTTTTTTCGATATCTTTAACTGTTAAATTACCTTCGGGATTAAAAGTTTTTACTTCAATTTTATTTAAATTAAAAGCCGCCCTTGTTTCTTCGATATTATGGACAATATAGGGTTTTTCTAAAGCTAATTCGTTAGGTTGTACAATCATATTTTGTACTAAAACCCCTAATAAAAGCCCAAAAGAATATAAACCAAAATATAAAATAAAAGGGATAACTGAAAAGGGAAGAATGGTTTTATTCTTATTTTTAATATTATATCTATTCCGTTTACCTGAACCAGTAATAGATTTAATTAATAACCAAATTGCCATCAGTAAAGTATAAATACTAGCAATGGTTTCCCTCGGTAAATTAATATGAATATCAGTAAAACCTGCACCATAAACAACTCCTTCTGGAGACAGTAAAAGGAGGTAACGATTTAACCAATGAATCACCGCTAAAATGATCATTAATAACCCTGTTAAACCATATAAATGTCTTAATTGATAACGGGAAAACCCCCTAAATTTTCCTTCTGAAATACTATTATTAGATAATAAATAAGTTAATGTAACTGCTGCAATAGTATAAATAAATAGACCTTGTAATAATGAGCTGATTATTTGTAAAAAAGGAATTTTAAAAAGATAGAAACTTAGGTCTTGATGAAAAATAGGATCTTCATGATTCAAAGGGATACTATTGATATATTGTAAAAATGTCCCCCAATAACCTGCTAAAATAAAGGCAAATAAAATACTATAGTAGACAGCAATAATTTTTAACCATAACTTAGTTTTTGAGAGTAATAAGCTAAGAAAAATAATTATTAATATAATCTGCCAACCTTCTTGGGAAATATTATTGGTTATCTCCTGAAAAATGCTTAATTGAAACGGTTTAGATATAGGGGATTTTAAATTTGGTAAATCAAGGGAGACGGAATAGATTTTACTAATAATTTCAGTATAGTAAACGATGCTAATGCTAATCAAGAGAGAAAAACTAAAGGTAATCGCTAATAAGTATTTTAATTTTAATTCAGGGGATTGAGAATATTGTTTATCTGTAAAGGATTTATCAGAAGTAGCAAAATTTTTCTGTTGTTGTTTTTGCTTTTCTGCAATAGCTAAATTACTCGATAAAAAAGAGATAGAAATTGTAAAAGTAATCAGCCATAAAAACAACTTGGTGAGGGAATAATTCCAGAAAGTTTTAAGATAATTAACCTCTTTAAACCACAAAATATTAGCATAAATTTTACTAACAATTACCAGGCCGAAGTACAATAAGATTAATAACCCGATGATAGTAAAAATAAGCTTATAGTAATTCTTTTTTTGTACTGATTTGGGTCTTTCTGTTACTCTCATTGGCCAATAATATATATATTAAGGTGTATGTTGAACAAAGGGAATAGTTAATGTATATAAACCTTTTCAACCATCCTCTTAGAGATATACTGGCATTCTCCCACCACTAAATCAAAGATAAAATTATAAGTTTTATTCAGCAGACCCTAATTAAGGAGGAAATTTTGGTCATGGATTACTTTTGTGGGAAGTTCTCCAGAAAATACTTTAGTAGCAGGTCCAGTCATATAAACATGGTTATCTTTTTCTGACCATTCTATCTCAAGACAGCCTCCGGGTAATTCCACCGTCGTGATGCGATGGCACTTATTATTTAAAACTCCCGCAACTACAGTAGCACAAGCACCAGTACCACAGGCTAACGTAATACCTGCACCTCTTTCCCATACCTTCATTTTCACATAATCGGAACCCATAATTTGTATAAACTCAGTATTCGTTCTTTGAGGAAAACAATTATTATTCTCAAACAAAGAACCAATTTTCGGTAAATCCACACTATCTATATCATCCACAAACACCAAACAATGGGGATTGCCCATACTAACACAAGTGACAAAATACTCAGTATCATCAACGACCAGTAATTGATTAATGACCTTTCCCTCTTTTTCCCCCAAAGTAGTGGGGATTTGTTGTGCTAATAATTGTGGTTCACCCATATCTACCTTGACTTGTCCATTACCCTTAATGGTCGGACAAATTAACCCGGCTAGAGTATTAATGGTATAAGTTTTTCCAACTCGTTCAATTCCTTCTAACTCTGTGATAAATTGAGCAAAACAGCGAATCCCATTACCGCACATTTCTGGCTCAGATCCATCAGAATTAAAAATGCGCATACTATAATCAAGACCATTCTTTGCCGGTAAGACAAAAATCACCCCATCAGCACCAACACCAAAATGGCGATCGCATAATTTAACCGCCTCATTAGGAGAAAGAAGAGGATCAGGAGAAGCCAAATTATCAATTAAAATAAAATCATTACCAAGTCCATGATATTTGCTAAACTTCAAAGTCATAGTCAAATCCTAAATAAAAAGCAATAACTTAAACTTATAATTATGAGCGCATTTAACACCGGCTCTCCTAGTGTACGACAAATACAAAACTTTATAAAAAATAAAACTACCATAGAAATTGGCTTAATAACCAGTGAAAACGAAGAAGGCATAATTCTTTGGCAAGATCAAAACTGTTTCTGCCTTCAGAATCGTGAAAAAGAGCAAATCCTAATTTGGACACAAGCTATTGCTTACGTCAAAAGTAAATAAAGAATTAACGACTTCCCTTCACCCCCAAATTTTTCAAAGAAGGAGAAGCACTACCATAATTCACCCGACAACCAATATTTAAAATACTTGTGCTACATTCCAAAGGCACAATCTGATCGTTGATCATTGCCGTACAACTAATATACTCATCATTATTAGTATCCCTTACCATACAATCGATCGCCTTTGCCTCAGCATGATTAGCCCAAATCCGCATGCCTATCCCCGCAATTAAGTGTTGCCAATAAAAAACCAGTAAGACAGTCATTATCAACATAGCAATCACCGCCGTAAGTTTAAACCGCCAACTAGCGAAAAAAACTTTTAATTTATCAATAAAATTTTGGTTTCCATCAGCATCAGATTCATTAACTAATTGTTTTTCATCAGCTTGTGCAGTCATAATATAAAACATCTCCCTAAATTAAAATCGTCATATTCTTATCTATCTAAAGCATAACAAGTTCAAAAAAGAAGTGATTATTTTTTCTTAACTTCAGAAAATTGACTCCAGTTACCAGTTGATCCTGCTAGAATTGCTCTCAGTTGAAAAACGAGTATGATAGATATATCTTGAGACATAATTATTGATTTTTAAACACATTCAAATGTCAGTTATCACTACTTTACCCACTAATTTAGAATCTATAGCCCATCAAAGCCGTGTTGCCTCTATCAGCCGCACCACCAAAGAAACAGATATTCAAGTACAAATTGACCTTGATGGGGAAGGAAAATGTAATGTTAATACAGGCATTCCTTTTCTCGATCATATGTTACACCAAATTTGTTCTCATGGCTTATTAGATTTAGATATTCAAGCCAAAGGAGATATCGAAATTGATGATCACCATACGAATGAAGATGTGGCGATTACATTGGGACAGGCCATCGCCCAAGCCGTAGGTAATCGAAAAGGAATCCATCGTTTTGGGCATTTTGTGGCCCCTTTAGATGAAGCCCTAATCCAAGTCGCCCTTGATTTTTCAGGAAGACCACATTTAAGCTATGGTTTAGACATACCCACCCAAAGAGTTGGTAACTATGACACCCAATTAGTGAGAGAATTTTTTGTGGCTTTAGTCAATCATAGCCAAATTACTTTACATATTCGTCAATTAGAGGGTATCAACTCCCATCATATCATCGAAGCAACTTTTAAAGCCTTTGCTAGAGCCATGCGTATGGCTTTAGAAATAGATGCTCGTCGTATCCACGAAATCCCTAGTTCTAAAGGAGTCTTATAGAAGAGAAGTCAGACTAAAAGAAAAATTCTTCTTTTGTCCCTTGTCTTTTTTTTTACTGTTAACTGTTCATTAAAATATAATCGCTAATTATTATGTCAAGCAAATATTTATTAATCGCTTCCAGTGAACCATATACGGGTAAGACCGCTACTATTTTAGGTATCGCTCATCAACTGCAAAATAAAGGCATTAAACTAGGTTACGGTAAACCCATCGGCACTTGTTTTAAACCATCAGACAGCCTTAGAGACGAACAAGATTTACAATTTATTAGTCAAACTTTAAACTTGTCTGAATCTCAACTAAAATCACCATTATTACTCTTAGATGAAAAAACTATTATTGAATATCTTGACAAAGAAAATAATTATCAAGATCGATTAGTAGAATACTGTACGTCTATCGATGCGGATTTAATTCTGCTAGAAGGTGCAGGAAATTTAACTCAAGGAAATTTATTTCAGCTTTCAGCACCAGAAATTAGCGAAAAAATAGACGCTTGTTTGTTATTAGTAGTCAAGTATGAACCTTTGTTGATTATTGATCAAATTTTAGCGGCTAAACAAATTTTAGGAAATCGTCTCATCGGAGTTTTAATTAATAATATTCCCCATGAACAATTAGACATTTTAGAAAATACCATTAAACCCTTTTTCAAATCTAAAGATATAGATATTTTGGGAATGTTGCCCACTGACAGACTTTTACAAAGTGTTAGTGTCAGGGAATTAGTTTCTCAATTAAACGCAAAGGTTTTATGTCGAGAAGATCGTTTGGACTTAATGGTAGAAAGCCTTACCGTTGGTGCCATGAATGTAAACTCTGCCCTTGAATATTTCCGCCAACAGCAAAACATGGCAGTAATAACCGGAAGCGATCGCACAGATTTACAACTAGCGGCCTTGGAAAGCTCCACAAACTGCTTGATTCTAACGGGTCATACCCCCCCACAACAACTAATTTTAGCTCGTGCTGAGGACTTAGAAATACCAATTTTAGAGGTAAATTTCGATACCCTTACCACCGTGGAAATAGTCAATCGAGCATTCGGTACGGTAAGACTACACGAAACGATTAAAGTGGAATGTGTGCAAAATCTAATAGAAGAACATTTCAACATAGATTTACTACTACAGAAACTAAACTTTTAATTCTACCCGACTCTGAAGGGGTGAGAAACCTGCCCTCACGTTAGCTCGATGAAAACATAAATTTTTGGTCTGACAAGGAGAGAATAGGACTTGTAGCTGATCAGAGAATAAAGCTTTCAGTGTCCGTCGAATTCCCCTGCGGGCTGGTTCATTTGACAGTTTTTATCTAGTAAAGAAATTACTATATGATAACCATCCGGGTGAGTTTGCACCGCGTAAGCCTCCGCTTCTAAATGTCTTCTTAAACCATGATTATAATGGGTAAAAAAAGGGCGGCTAATATTCGGAGGAGACAAGGGTAAATTTAAGGCCCTAATTTCGCCATTTCCCCCACATAATTGAGCTGCATGGGTAGCTTCATGAATAAGAGTGGGTAAAGCAATGCCTAAATCGAAAACTATGGGCTCAATCCAAATAGTACGAGTTTTTACCTCTAGTAAACCGTAGGTACTCCTCACGGGAGGCGACTCAATTTTAACGGTAAAATTATACCTTTCTAACCTTTGTTTTAGTTCACTAAATTGGGGTAACAATTGATTATTGGCAATAAAAAAAGTAGCAATGAGAAAATTAATTAGCATATGATTTTATTCTTATTCTAAGGGGAATATGCTATTTATCAAGGGAAACCAAATAATCGGCATCTAAAAACTCTACTCCAAAGGTAAGCAAAATCGAAAAGTTGTACCCTGATTTAATTTACTTTCTACCTCTATTTTTCCCCCTTGTAATTCTACTAGGCTTTTTGCGATAGCTAATCCAATACCACTACCACCAGAATAACTCGATCGGGAACGGTCTGCTCGCCAAAATCGCTCAAAAACATGGGGTAAATCATCAGCAGAAATACCCACCCCAGTATCAATTACCGCTAACCAGAGATAGGGGGGTTTAACTTCTGCTTTGAGGGTAATTGTACCGGTTTCCGTATAGCGTATAGCATTACCAATTAGATTCACCAAAATTTGTTGAGTACGATCGCGATCAGCTATGATGGGGGGTAAAGAAGAGGGAATATCAAGGGTTAGAATGGGGCCATCTTCTAAAAGTTGATCAGAGAATCTCGCCACTAAAGACTGTAAGAGAGGATATATATCAAAGGATTTAGCATCAATAGAAATATAACCTGCTTCAGCTTGGGACAATTCCTGTAAATCACGGGTTAAACGCTCTAATCTTCTGGTTTCACTGACTAAACTTAAGTATAATTCCGGTGTAGGCTCTATATCTCCTGCGGCCAACTCTTCTAAATATCCTCTAACAACGGTTAAAGGAGTACGCAATTCATGGGTTAAATCATTAACTAACTCTCTGCGTCTCTTTTCCACATCCTCTAAACCACTAGCCATGCGATTAAAACTAACACTGAGTTGATTTAATTCCGGAATATCGCTTTCTGGCATTCTTTCTTCCCAGTTTCCCCCTGCAAAATGTTGGGTTATATCCTTCATCTTGTTGAGGGGTTGCATAATTCTTAGACTTAAACAATAACTTAAAAATCCTGCTGTGCCACCACCTACAATTAATGACCAAAAAGTACCACGGTTCCATGCCATCTCAAACCCTTCTATTAAATAGGTTTTGGCTGATCTTACCGTCATAAAACCCTTTTTTTCTAGCTGTTCTAGTCGTAATACAAAAAATTGCGGAGAAGAATATTTAGCGATAAAAACAAAGGTGCCCAAACCCAACATCATTACGGCTAAATGGGATAAAAAGAGTCTTGTGGCTAAACTTAATTTTTGACTCATAATTTTTAAATAAATGATCACTGCTCTAAAATCAATTTTAGTACTGAACCGAAACTATCTATTCTTGTTCCCGTTATCTATTTCACTCAAACAAGTGATTAGTCCAACCTAAATTTAATTTTCCAATAATTCGCCATGTCAACTTTACATAGATGGGATAAAAAATATTGGCTTACCCTCCTGATCCTGGTTTCTGTCGGTTTGTTGGTGCATGTTAAATTCTGGCTAACACCTTCCGATTCTTTAAAGGGGCAAGATATTTACTATATTTGGCTAGAAGGCAAAAGAATTATGATTGGGGAAAATCCCTATGCCAGAGTTTTGGACGGTGACATGAGGGTCAATGATAAATATGCAACTTATTTCCCACTTGCCTACCTTTTCTCTGCACTGGTTCAAAAGCTTGGTTTTCCAGATTTTCGTGACTGGTTATACTTCTGGCGACCTATTTCTTTTTCCTTCCACATTGGTATAGTTGCCTTAACATTGAGATATTTCCAAATGCGGGGTTTATGGATACTTGGCTTTGTTTCCTCTACAACCATCTTATTAAGTCGCTGGAGTGTCTATATTGCACGTATTCACCACCTGGAGTTCGCAGCGATCTTTTTTTTACTATTATCTTTAGTCCTTTTGAAAGAGAAGACAAAACTTTCTTTACTTCTGTTTAGTATCTCTTTGGCAATTAAGCAGATTGCAATATTTTTGCTACCTTTGTATCTCATATACCTCTGGAAAAATGGAGATAAAAATAGACGGGCTCAATATCTGGTTTTTGGATTTTTGATTATTTTAAGCATTCCTTTGTTAATTTCATTGCCTTTTCTGATTTGGAATGCCGAAGGCTTCTTCAAATCCATCTTTTTTTCAGCGACACGGTTAGAAAGTTCCCATATAGAAGCCGCACCTTCAGTTGATGTTGTTTTTTCTGAAGAATTCACCTGGATTATAGGATTAAAAGCCAAGTTATTCATGGTATTTCTCATGGGAATGCTTTACCTAAGTTTTCTGAAAGAAAACTTAGGCATGTTTGTGTCTTCCGCAATGACCATGATGACATTTGTGTATTTTAATTCAGTACTGTTCTTGCAATATTTCTTGTGGCCTTTATGTCTTATTCCTTTTGCCTTGGTTGAATTGATACCTTTATCTTCCACAAAAATAAGGACTCGAACAAAGAGGTAGTTTAATCTTTGGGATTTCGGAAGAAGCTTTATCGGCGTTGGGGAACAGCAGGGGATCACGTTAAAACTTTAGTTTTGACCGGGTAGTTGGAGATCATCGTGCCGAAACCTTTGAGCCATTGTGGGCAGAAGTAAGAAAATAGCTCAATTCGCCAACGCCCATTAAAAATTTTAAATGGTGATGAAAGATTCCACTAACTCCACATCTTTTTGACTGCCCAAAATAGCTGGGGTTCGATGATGAATTTTATCTGGTATGATGTCCAAAATTCTAGTTGACCCGTCGGAGGCTTTACCCCCAGCTTCTTCGATGATAAAGGCTAAAGGTGCAGTTTCATACAATAATCTTAGTTTTCCCTCTGGTTTATCTGTGGTACCCGGATATAAAAAGACTCCTCCTTGCATTAAGATACGGTGAATATCTCCCACTAATGCCCCACTATAACGCCCAGTATAACCGTCGTGGCGATGAACGTAACGAATATAATCCCGAAAAGAGTCATTCCACTGCCAAAAATTTCCCTCATTGACGCTATAGACTGAACCATGATCAGGAACTTTGATATTTTCTTGTGCCAAGATGAACTCTCCCAAACTGGGATCTAAAAAGAAAGAATGTACACCATTACCCATCGTATAAACTAAAATGGTGGCAGGTCCATAAAGAATATATCCGGCGGCGATTTGTTTTGACCCATTTTGTAATAAGTCGGTGGCCTCTGGGTCGAAATCATCTCCTTCCTGTTGTCTGATGGCAAAAATTGAGCCTACACTTAAGTCTATATCCACATTGGATGAACCATCGATGGGATCATATAGTAGAGTATAACGCCCAATGGGGCAATTTTCAGGGATATAATAGGGTTTGTCCATTTCTTCTGAAGCTAAACGGCACACCAAACCGCTTTGTTTAAACACAGAAATAAACACTTCGTTGGCGTAAATGTCCATTTTTTTCACAGACTCACCCTGAATATTAGTTTCCCCAGTAAAGCCTAAAACTCCTGCCATTAAACCTGCATGACTGAGACGACGGGCAATTAATTTTCCGGCTAAGGCAATGCGACTCATTATGGCACTTAAATCTTGGGCATCGGTAGAAAAGCTCTTTAATTGTTGTAAAACGTGTCGGGATAAAGTGGTGCAATCTCTGTCTAAGGTATGCTCTGGGATAATTAATTCTGACTGTGGGATCATATCCATTGATTTTCCTCGTAAATAGTTGCTGACGTTCTCATTTTAGCCTTGTTAAACAGGTTCTCCCCTATTCTTCTTTATCAATTATCAATTATTAATTATCATTTATAATAAACCTTAGCTGTTAATACTTACCTAAGATAAAATAATGGATGGTGTTTTTGATGACGACATTGCTACAACAGCACGAATACTAAAACTAGATCGTTTTTTGATTTTAAGATTCAAGTATGAAAATTTTTCTAGTCAAAATCAAACTAAAATGACTCCATCGGCAACGGTAGAAGTTACTTATAATTGGCAATTAAATTTAGCACGTAGTAATAAAAAAAATATTATTTCTTATCAATTATCCGATTCTCCTTTGACTTTTTATGGTTGGCAAGCAGCCCCATCGTTTACCAAAATTAGTAATAAAAAACAACTAGATAATCTTCATATTTGTCATAATAATACAGATGTTTTTGATTTAAATTTAATTCAATCTTTGTTGATGATACCGATGGTTTTACAACGAAATCCCAAAAATTATCAGCCTTTAATTCTTGGTTTATTAGTCATGGAGAATTATCAGCCTAGACGATGGCAAATTTCAGAGATAGAAACAGGAAAATGGATGGCTAAACAAATTACTGCCTCTATTATTAATCAACAAACTGTTGCTAAAGTTCAATCATTAGTGGATGAAAGGACAAGTCAACTGCAAGTGAGTTTAGATGTACAGGCAAAATTAGGGAAAAAAATGCGAGATCATATTGAAGAATTAAAACGCTTAAATATGGTTAAAGATGAATTTATTTCTAGTCTTAGTGATGCCCTAAAAACTCCTTTATCGAATATGAAAATGGGCATAAAAATGTTAAGGTTAATCGATAAAAATGAAAAAAGTACCCGTTATTTAAATATTTTGGAAGATGAATGCGAAAAAGAAATTAATTTGGTCAATAATCTTCTAACTTTGCAAGAATTAGAATCTAACAAGTTAGCTATTGAACCTCAAAAAATTTATCTTAAACCTTTATTAGACGATTTATATAACTTTTTTTCCCAAGAATTACATTATAAACAAATTAATCTAGTTATAGATAACCAACAAGATTATATTTATACTGATTTAAACAGTATCACTTTAATCATAAAAGAGTTACTTAATAATGCTAGTAAATTTTCTGGAGAAAAAACTGAAATTACTTTGCGAATTTATACCAGAAAATCTGATAATATTATTGAGATCAGTAATTATGGATGTGCCATTAATGCAGAAGAGACAATACAAATTTTCAAACCTTTTTATCAAGGGCAAGAGATAGAAAATGTTACCAATAGTGGCACTGGTTTAGGGTTGGCTTTAGTCAAATCTTTGGTACAAAATTTAAACGGAATAATTGATGTTTCTAGTATTTCCCTAAATAAATCAGACAATTATCTTAACACTTTCACTATTACTTTTCCTCAATTATCGAATGAATGAGATCCTTGCAATATAATTTATCTTGGGATTACCAAAATTATTCCCCTTTTCAGCGTCAATGGGATATTTTTCTCGTAGCACTACAATTTTCTTGGTTTATATTTATTGATTTTATCCGCAGAAAAAATTCTAGTAAACAGTATCATAAAAGAGCTAGATGGTTAGTACAAGAATTAATTAAACTAGGTCCTACTTTTATTAAAATTGGTCAGGCATTGTCAACCCGTCCTGATTTAATTCCCTTAGAATATATAGAAGAATTTAGCAAGTTACAAGACCGCGTTCCTCCTTTTCTATCTGAAGATGCCATCACTATTATTGAACAAGAATTAGGGAACGAATTAGATAATATTTATAGTGAATTTGAACGAGTACCCATTGCAGCCGCTAGTTTAGGACAAGTTCATTTAGCCACATTAAAATCTGGTGAAAAAGTCGTAATTAAAGTACAAAGAAAGGGCTTGGAAAAATTATTTAAACTAGATTTTCATGTATTAAAAACTATTATTAATTTTGGCGATCGCTTTTTACCTGGATTTAAAAAGTACGAATTAAAATTAATCTATCAAGAATTTTTTAGTATTTTATTTGCCGAAATAGATTATATTAAAGAAGGAGAAAATGCCGATCGTTTTCGCTATAATTTTCAAAATGATCACCGAATAATTGTCCCTAAAGTTTATTGGCAATACACGACCAAAAAAATATTAACATTAGAATATTTACCCGGTATAAAAATTAATGATCGAGAAACATTAGAAACAAAAGGTATTCCTCTAAAACCTTTAATTGAATTAGGAATTTGTACTTATTTAAAACAACTATTGGAAGATGGTTTTTTTCAGTCAGATCCTCACCCAGGTAATATGGCGGTAAGGAAAGATGGTTCAATTATTTTCTATGATTTTGGGGCGATGGCGGAAGTAAAAGGATTGGCTCAAGAGCAGATGATACAAACGTTCTTTGCCATGGTGCGAAAAGATGCTGATCAAGTATTAGATACATTGATATATATGGGCTTAATTAAACCTATGGGAGATATGACAGCCATTAGACGCTTAATTAACTTTTCTTTGACTCGTTTTCTCGATAAACCTGTGGATATTAACGCTTTTCGGGAAATTAGTACGGAAATTTATATCATGTTTGAGCAACAACCTTTTCGCTTACCACCCCAAATGACTTTTATTATCAAGGCGATAACCACTCTTGACGGTATTGCCCGTAATTTAGATCCACAATATAGCCTTTTTGCCGCCAGTCAGCCTTTTTTCCGTAGAATTACCCGTTCCCCTAGCAATATATTATTAATGGTTGCCCGTCAAGGTAAAATCTTGATCCAACAACAACTACAAAAACCTTCCCGTTTAGAAACTACCATCCAAAATTTCCAGGAAAGATTAGAACAAGGGGAACTACAAATTAGGATACGTTCCTTAGAAAATGAAAGGATTACTAAGAGCATTTATTTGGCCATTAAAGCCCTAATTTATGCCTGTCTAACTGGTTTTTCTTTACTCAATGGTATCCTCCTCGTTTCGACTATTTATCACTCATGGGCAGTCATTTTATTCGGCTTAACAGGATTATTTACTTTTTTATTATTGCGATCGCTAATCACTTTAACGGTATCAGAAAAATTGTTAAAATGATTAGATAATTAGCAAGCAAAGCGTTTTGAGGGTATTTTCATTCCTCCAATAGTATAAAATAGGCGTAGAAGTCAATAATTCAAGCAATTACGATTATCCAGTATCTATATATTGGTTAATAAAAATTAACTTTTTTATTGTTTTTTCATCACAACTACTCTGAAAAAGCCTAAATTATTATGCAGTTATCACCCCAGGAAAAAGATAAATTACTAATTTTTACGGCTGGATTACTGGCAGAAAGACGCAAAGCCAAAGGATTAAAACTTAACTATCCCGAAGCCATTGCCTATATTACTACGGCCATTTTAGAAGGAGCAAGAGAGGGCAAGACTGTGGCAGAATTAATGAGCTATGGCCGAACCATTTTAACTAAAGAAAACGTCATGGAAGGTATCCCCGAAATGATTCACGAAATTCAGGTGGAAGCCACCTTTCCTGATGGAACTAAACTGGTGACAGTTCATCAACCAATACAATAAATAAACGGAGAATTAGACTAATGATACCAGGGGAAATTATTGCTCAAAAGGGTGACATTGAAATAAATGTAGGTCGCTCTACCCTAAAAATTCTTGTGGCTAATACAGGCGATCGACCGATTCAAATTGGTTCCCATTTTCACTTTTATGAAGTAAATTTTGCCCTACAGTTCGACAGGGAAAAAACAAAAGGAATGCGACTAAATATACCCGCAGGAACTGCGATTCGTTTTGAACCAGGGGATGAGAAGGAAATAGAATTAGTCACCATAGGGGGAACTCAAGAAATATATGGTTTTAACAATCTAATAAACGGCAAAGTTTGAGAAATATTATGTTCATAATAGACCTCTTGCAAAAATAGATTTCTCGGTTAGGTAATTTTGGATTATAGAAATAAGCCGTGTTATGTATCCTTGAATACACTTTTTCCCGTGGTAAAACTCTAACATCACACTAAATATAGATGGTGTATCAATAAGTAATTATGACTAATAGGATAGGACGACGCAAATTCTTAGTTTATGGTTCTGCTACTTTGGGGACAAGTTTATTACTCAAGGCTTGTTCAAACAACACAACTACACCCACCGAGAGTCCTGGAGAAAGTCCTGCAGGTAGTGGAGAAACAATTAAGGTGGGGATTCTACACTCTTTAAGTGGCACAATGGCAATCAGTGAAACCACCGTTAAAGAAGCAGAATTAATGGCCATAGATGAAATTAACGCGGCTGGCGGTGTGTTGGGTAAAGAAATTGAACCAATTATTGAAGATGGAGGTTCAGATTGGCCAACTTTCGCTGAAAAAGCAACCAAACTAATCGATCAAGATAAAGTGGTAACCGTTTTTGGTTGTTGGACCTCCGCAAGTCGTCAAGCTGTTTTGCCGGTTTTTGAGTCCAAAAATCATATGCTTTGGTATCCTGTTCAATATGAAGGACAGGAATGTTCAAAAAATATTTTCTATACTGGTGCCGCCCCCAACCAACAGATTGAACCCGCGGTAGATTGGCTGTTGGAAAATAAGGGCAAACAATTCTTTTTAGTAGGTTCGGACTATGTTTTTCCCCGCACAGCGAACACTATCATTAAAGAACAATTAAAAGCTCAAGGAGGAGAAACCGTTGGCGAAGATTACTTACCTTTAGGTAACACTGAAGTTACACCAATTATTACAAAAATCAAAGCCGCCCTTCCCAATGGTGGAGTAATCTTTAATTCCCTCAATGGAGATAGTAATGTAGCATTCTTCAAACAACTACAAGCTGCTGGCTTAAAACCTGACAAATACCCTACCATGTCCGTAAGTATTGCCGAAGAAGAAGTTCGACAAATTGGCAAAGAATACTTGCTGGGACAATATGCTGCATGGAACTATTTTCAAACAGTTGATAGTCCAGCTAATGAGAAATGGGTGGCAGATTTCAAAGCAAAATACGGTGCAGACAGGGTAACCAATGACCCAATGGAAGCGGCTTACATCATGGTTTATCTCTGGAAGCAAGCCGTAGAAAAAGCAGGAACAGCAGATGATTTAGAAGCGGTTAGAATGGCCGCAGTGGGTCAAACTTTTGATGCCCCGGAAGGAATGGTAACGATGATGCCCAATCATCATATCTCCAAGATGGTACGCATTGGAGAAGTCAGGGACGATGGCTTATTTAACATTGTTTGGTCAACGGAAAAACCCGTTGATCCTATGCCTTGGAACCAGTATGTTCCCGATACTAAGGGTTATGCTTGTGACTGGACAGATCCAGCCAAGGGCAATAAGTATAAGATGTAAAAAACTTATGGAAATAAGCCCATTTTTCCTTGCTTAATGTTCTGGATGGGGAATAATTTCCCTGTCGTTTATCTTCAAATATTGTGTTTAGAGAAAGGGAATAGCAACAAGTGATAGAATTATTGGACGGAATTTTTAACGGACTTAGTATTGGTTCCGTGCTATTAGTTACTGCACTAGGACTAGCTATTGTCTTCGGACTTATGGGCGTTATTAATCTCGCTCATGGAGAGTTGATGATGTTGGGAGCATACACGACATTTGTAGTTCAAAATGTGTTTAAAGGCTTGGGAGAACCTTGGTTCAGTCTTTATGTTTTTCTAGCATTACCTTTCGCATTTCTAGTGGCGGCTTTAGCAGGATTGGTGTTGGAAAGAGGGGTAATTCGCTATCTTTACGGAAGACCATTGGAAACTCTCCTAGCCACCTGGGGAGTGAGTTTAATTTTGCGACAATTTGTACGCAGTGTTAACTGGAGTTTCGTAATCGGAATTATCCTGTTTTGCCTCTTATTCTTTGGAGGAAAGTTTTTTCTCAGCCGTCGTTTAGATTTGGAAAAAATCAAAAAACAAGCCCTCACAGTTATTTTTATTCTCTCTTTAGCTATTTCCATCGTCGCTAATATTTTAATTAGTCGACTTCCTAACTCCCCCTTAGTTAAACCTTGGTTTAGTGCGAGAAATGTAGATGTTACCGCACCAGAATGGTTAAGAGGAGGTTTTCCTATCGGAGATTTTCAATTACCCTATACTCGCATTTTTATTATAGTTTTAACTATCCTTTGTGTAGTGGGTACTTATTGGTTTTTAAACCGTTCTAATTGGGGTTTACGCATTCGTGCGGTTACACAAAATCGTTCCATGAGTGCCTGTTTGGGTATTCCCACAGGAAAGGTAGATGCTTTAACTTTTGCCATAGGTTCTGGTTTAGCCGGAATTGCCGGTTGTGGCATTAGTTTTTTAGGTTCTGTAGGACCAAATACAGGACAAAATTACATTATTGATACCTTTATGGTGGTGGTAGTTGGTGGGGTGGGAAATTTATTGGGAACGGTGATTGCCGCCCTTGTAATTGGAATATTAACTTATCTTATTGGCTCGGGAACCTTCACTGTAATGCTTGCACCTTTTGGTAATTCGCCCTTCCTAGAATCTATTGTCAACTTTTCTAATTTCTTTGCTACAACGAGCATGGCAAAAGTGATGATTTTTGCCTTAATTATAGCTTTTCTTCAGATTAAACCTGCTGGTATTTTTGCTCCCAAGGGACGCACTGCTGAACTATGATATCTAACAAGAAAAAATTAATAATCGAAGGCATAACTATAGGAGCGATCGTACTTATTTTATCCTTAATTATGCCCCTGATTTTAGTCCCTTTTCGCCTTAAATTATTGGGACGATTTCTAGCCCTGGCAATTGCCGCCCTTGGGATTGATTTAATCTGGGGCTATACAGGATTACTGAGTCTAGGACATGGGATCTTTTTTGCCTTGGGTGGTTACGCTTTGGCAATGTATCTTAATCTTCAACTACCCGATGGGCAATTACCAGAGTTTTTTAGCCTTTACGGGGTTAATGAACTGCCCATATTTTGGCAACCTTTTAAATCTTTTCCCTTGACAATGATCTTATTAGTTGTTGTCCCCAGTATTGTTGCTGGATTTTTGGGATATTTAGTATTTCGCAACCGCATTAAGGGTGTATATTTTTCCATCATTACTCAAGCTGCTTTATTGGTTTTCTTCAACTTCTTTAATGGACAACAAAAACTAATCAATGGAACTAACGGTCTCAAAACAGACACAGAGAAAATTTTCGGAGTTTTGGCTGGTTCAGATCAAGCTCAATTAGTTTTTTATGAGATTACTATTGTTCTACTGATTCTTCTTTATCTTCTCTGTCGTTGGTTGACAAGTGGAAGATTTGGCAGGTTATTAGTTGCCATTAGAGATGATGAAAACAGGGTGAGATTTTCTGGTTACGATCCCACAGGGTTTAAGGTTTTGGTTTTCGCAATTTCTGGGGGAATTGCCGGAGTTTCCGGTGCACTTTATACTGTGCAAACCGGTATTATTAACCCCACCAGTGCCATGGATGTAGCCTTCTCTATTGAAATGGTAATTTGGGTAGCAGTAGGGGGTAGAGCAACACTTTTAGGAGCAATTATTGGAACTTTATTAGTTAGATTTGGACAAACTTTATTAAGTGAAAGTTTCCCAGAAGTTTGGTTGTTTTTCCAAGGAGCATTATTCCTAATAGTTGTAACAGTCTTACCAGCTGGCATTGTGGGCTGGGTTAAGGATGAAGGATGGAATTATCTACAATCGCTTTTTGGCATTACTCCTAAATTAATCACCTACCCTGAGATTGACGCAAGTCCAGAAGTTCAATCAGAAAGAGAAGAAATTGAAGGTAACTAAAGAATGAATGAGAAAATCCTAGAAATAGACAATTTAACCGTTAACTTTGATGGATTCAAAGCCCTAAACCAGCTAAATTTTAGTATGGATACCGGTGAGTTACGAGTCATTATTGGGCCAAATGGTGCCGGAAAAACTACCTTTTTAGATGTGATTACTGGCAAAGTACAACCAACAGAAGGTAGGGTATTGTTTAAGGGAAAAAATTTAAGAAATATTCCCGAATATAGAATTTCTCGTTTAGGTATTGGCAGAAAATTCCAAACTCCAAGAGTATATCTCAATTTGACCGTTAGAGAAAACCTCGATTTAGTTGCTAATTCCCGAAAAAATGTCTTTCATACTTTATTTGGTAAAGGTTCTAGTGCTGAACGTCGTAGCATTGCCGGATTGCTAGAAACTATTGGTTTAATTTCTAAAGCAGATTTGCAGGCAGCATTTCTTGCCCATGGCGAAAAACAACGCTTAGAAATTGGCATGTTGGTTGCCCAGTCTCCCGATTTATTATTAGTAGATGAACCCGTGGCTGGTTTAACGGATGAAGAAACAGAAAATGTCGGCAATTTGTTGTTGGCTTTAGCAGAAAATCATTCCATTATTGTCATTGAACATGATATGGAATTTGTGCGACAAATTGCTAGAAAAGTTACAGTTTTACACCAAGGTTCGGTACTTTGCGAAGGCACAATGGATCAGATACAAGACGATCCTAAGGTAATTGAAGTGTATTTAGGCAAAGAAACTTCCTTAACACCACAGCAAATTAGAATGCTTCGAATTATTTCTATTATTGCTTGGTCAGACGGGTTGTTAAATGCCGAAGAAGAAAATTTAATTATTGAAGCTTTTAATGAACTTCTTTCTCTTTCAGAGGAACAAAAAGAACAATTACGAGAGGATTTTAGTAGTTATGCTGCTAAAAACGTCAATCTAGAAATTTTAACCGACCAAATTGAGGATTTGCACGAGAAGGAATTAATTTTAAATTTAGCCTATCAAATTATTAAGATTAGCTCTCCAGAACCAGAAACAACTCTAGCCTATCAAAAACTAACTGAACTACTAAACTTAGCAGGATGAAATAGTGGGATGAAAACTGAAGATTTAACTCAAGAATATCAGCCGATGTTACAGGTGGCAAACCTTAATGTATATTACGGAGAGAGTCATATTATCCGTGATGTTGACCTCAGCATAAATCCAGGTCAAATGGTTTGTTTGATTGGTCGTAATGGAGTGGGAAAAACAACCATTTTGAAAACCCTTATGGGACTTCTCAAACCCCGCACGGGAAATATTAACTTTCAGGGAAAAAGTATTAACAAACTGTCCACTGATAAAAGAGCTAGATTAGGTATAGGTTATGTTCCCCAAGGTAGAGAAGTTATCCCTCGCCTAACAGTTAAAGAAAATCTTCTTCTTGGTTTAGAAGCCCTTCCCCAAGGTAGAGGAAAAAAAGACAATATTTCTGAGGAAATTTTCGATTTATTTCCTGTCCTTAAAACCATGCTATTCCGTTTAGGGGGAGATTTGAGTGGGGGACAACAGCAACAACTGTCCATCGCTCGTGCTTTAATGGGACAACCGAGTCTATTAGTGCTAGATGAACCCACTGAAGGCATTCAACCATCGATTATTTTAGAGATTGAAGCCGCCGTTCGTCGCATTATTGAAGATAGAGGAATATCAGTCTTATTAGTTGAACAACATCTGCACTTTGTTCGCCAAGCTGATAAGTATTATGCCATGCAGAAAGGGTCAATGGTCGCTTCTGGTTCAACTCAAGAATTAAGTCAAGAAGTAATCCAGAGATTCCTTGCCGTTTAACTTTCAACGAAGAGGGGGAAGCTTTCGGGTGTAGGTTTTTAATATTTGGGCGAAGGTGAGACTTGGAAGAGTCAGATGGTTTAACTTCTCAGTTCAGACGTGCCGCCATTTCCATCCCCGCAAATATTCCAATAGTATTGAGTACAAAAAAACTCCTGACTCCTGACTCCTGACTCCTATTTTTTCCCTTTGTTTATCATGTCTCACTCTTATTTAAAACGACCATATGTTTTTAGGAACGGTAAATAGGCATCTTTATCTTTTGTAGAGAAGTATCCACTTGTTTTGCGAAGGTATGGCATAAAGTATGTATTGGAAAAGGAAGTGAAATCTTGAGAATATTCAAATTGTTCAAAATCCTCCTTATAGAAATCCTGAATTAATGGCAGTATTTCATTATTTAAAAAACTAGGATGATACTCGGGGAATAGAAAATCAAACATCGTCTTGTATGAATCAGTAAATCTCTTTTTTAGACTAAATTTACGGTCCCGATTAAAAATGGGCGTATAACTAATCGACAATTTATCTGATATCTCTCTCCATGAATCATTCATGAATTCATATTTGGCTATGTAGTCCATTAATAGTTGCCCCTCACTATTAGAAATCCATTTTTTTTGAGGTATGAAATGTACAGGATTATGACTAAAATCAGATGTAAAATCTCCTAAATTTAGACAAAAATCCTTTAACCCATTAAACTTTAAAATGGCCTCTCTTTCTTTCCTGTCAGGAGGATTTAACCCTTGATATGATTGCCCAACAATATGCTTATAAGCACTAAAAAATCTTGGGTATGGATTTCGTACAAAGCAGAATCTCCAGCAATCATCTTGTTCAAAATGATTGGTCTTTATCTGGCCGTTTTCGTGCCAATGATATTCATGATCTATCGTTGTGATATTATCCCCTAATTCCTTTAATAAAAATTTTCGCATAAACCTGGAGGCTGTTCTGGGCATATAAAAGAAAATGATCTGAGTCATAATAATCTAGTGATAAAAAATAACAATTACTTAAATGTTAAGTATCTGAATCCGAGTACAACGATTATTTTCTGGTCCATTAGACCTCCCCATAAATTAGAATTTTGGCACGGTGGAATAAGCATTTTAACCCCCTTTTTCTTAAATGTGGTCGATGTCTATTATTTACTATTTCGCAACAAGTCTATTATTCATTCACTAACGCCGAAATATCTAAGAACTTTTTTAAAATCTTATTGTAATACATGTTTAGAGAGTAATTCAAAAACAAGTATTTCTTAAACAATGGAAGCGGGGGAAAAGATAAAACATTCTTGCTGTAAGTATCTTTCCCTTTCACAATTATGCAATTCAGGGGATTTCTTCCCTCATGGGAAGTAATCTTTTTCTGTGGGCTCATATAACGAGCGATCAAAACAATTCGGGTTTGATCTGATTTATGTGGGGTAACACCATGCCAAAGACCTCCTTTGGTGAGGCAATATTGACCTGAATTCAACTGAATCGGGACAATTTGATGTGGAGCATTCTCCGGATGTAAATGGTCTGCAAACCTTAACATTGAGTCTCCATCACGAAGATCAATATTTCCCAATCTTTGTTGTTCCCCAAAATAACTATTTGATATCTCGGCGTACTTGTGAGTTTTAGGAATAACATGCATACAACCGTTACTGAGATTCATGTCAGTAACAGCAACCGACACGTGAACACCAGCGACATTTTTATTAGTTTGATCAACGTGCCAACTCTGCCCTTTATCTCCGGGGGGGCGACAAATTACATGACCTATCCACAGAAGCAGATTGTCCCCCAATAGTTCAGAGATGGAATCTTTGATGCAAGGCAGCGTGGCGATATCATAAACCAATCTAAACTTTATATGTGCATCTCGTTCTACTAGTAGATTTTCAACCTTGGTACCAGACACTTTGCTAGACTGCTCTAACGAGTGTTTCAAATCTGAAAGGTGGGGGATATCTCCCATTGGGATTGGTCCAAGGTAACCGTTTTCATCAAAAAAGCTTTGTTGTTCTTTGTCCATTCCACTAAGATTTTGAGTTATCAAAATTCTAACCTCCCTTAATTGCTTGCCATTTTTGGTTTCGGTGATTGCCGCATCTGTTCAGTCAGTCGAGCATATTTGTCTTGGAATCGTTTGGTCAATTTAGACATTGAGTATGCTAGTTGGGCTCTTAGGTAGATTAAAGGTAGAAGAATTTTGAGAAGTGGCAAATAGTTTTCTTTGTAATTATTGACATATTGTAGTTTGAATACTTCGCGAACATAGGTAGGATGTGAAACCCATCCACCACAGTAGTGAACTATTGCCGGCGAGACTATCCTACCTTTTTTGTTAAAACGAGAATACTTTTGGAAGACGTCTATTTCAATTTTGTCGATTAAACCCTTGGGCGTTTTCATTAGAGCACCATTGTCTCTAAACAGTTTGAGGTCGTTTAGTCTCATGGCAATACCCATTAAAATTTCCTCATTTGGTCCAGAGTTACGGAATTGACGGATACCCAACTCTGGATAAAAATTCAAAATCTCCCGTGCTTGTTCGAATACTTTTGTAGAGGTGGAGTTACTCTCAAAATAATAAAGTCCGCCATTAAATCGGTAAATGAAATCAATATTAAAATAATCAAGTACCTTATTTACATTAACTTCAAAATTTGGATCACTGTAGTCACGAAACCTTTTGTGGAAATCACTAGTTGTCAACGGATAACCACGAAGCATACTGAAAATAGAATCTAAACTTTTAACTACCAAACAATCTGAATCGATATACATTGTGCGTTGAAAAGGTGTATATAAATCCAGGTGTAGTTTTTGTTCTAAGTTACGACCATATTCAGGTTTGTATGGTATTACAATATCAAAATACTGAGATAACTCATCTTTATTCCGATCTGTAACAATTGCTCGAGGATGGTTTGGCGAGTTAAGCATTAACGATTGAGCTAATCTTATGGCCATTTGAATATAACGCTCAGGTCCAAATGCTAATGTTAAAATTCCTGTCTGATTATTTATTGTCATCTATGAGTCCCTCAATTGCTAAGTAACAAATATCCTCTCTAGCATAGGGGCTTTTGTTGAAAATGACCAGTTTTTCTTGTATCTTACTTTACACAATCTTGAAAAATACTAAAACTTTACACAATCTTGACAAATGCTAAAACTTTACACAATCTTTATATTAGGAGTGTTGGTAAGCTAAGACGCACTTCAATACTGCGAGGGTTTTGGAAAATATAATTGTCGGCGGTGGTAAGGCAGGAGGCAATAAATTCGTGTCACTTATTACTTATTACTTATTACTTATTACTTAATCCAGTACAACATAAAAATTGCCTGATTTTTCTCCATATCCCCGTGCATGGGGAACAACCGTAATTAAAAGTTCGGTACACACTCAAAATTTATTTGTCAATTATTTTTAATAAATTGTTATATTAGTTCATATAACTTAACAAAGTATTTAATAAATTAATGTTGACCAATCTTCAAGAAGCGACCCAAAAATACTGGCAGAATCTAGATGAATTAGAAACCGCTTATCAGCAAGGGAGAATTTCCCTAGAAGAAGTTGATATTGAAGTCGCCTCTTTAATGGCAGAATTGGGCAGAAAACGTCGGCTAACCATAAGCTATTTTCTGCAAAGTTCTCAGCAGTGGTTAACCCAGCAACGGGATGTTCTGATCGGGTTATCTATGTTGGGAATAATTTCTTACCTATGGCTGTTAAATAACATTCAGTAGCTAAGTTTGGGCTTAACTGCTAAAGTAGCCACCACAACGTCAATTCCTCAGATAAGTGTAAATAAGATTAAAATTTGTAAACTTTACCAAAAAAAGTCATGGAACTAACTCAAATTAAAACCTTTCTCGATAGTCCCAATCCTCAAAATCGCATGAAGGCGATCGTTGCCCTAAGACATCATGAGCCTTCTGTAGTTGTTCCTTTACTTAGGCAGAGAATGTACGATAAAGAATTAATAATTCGTTCGTTTGTCGCTATGGGTTTAGGTTATAAAAGAACAGATGAAGGATTTCAAAGCCTATTGGATTTGATAGACAACGATGAAGATCCCAATGTGAAAGCAGAAGCAGCTAACTCTCTGGCAAATTATGGAGAAAAGGCTATCCCCCACCTTGTAGAGTTTTTTGAAAGGGAATCTCACTGGTTGATAAGAGAAAGCATCTTTGCGGTTATTAATGAAATCAATTCTCCTGAACTTATCTTTCAACTGTGTCTTTGTGCATTAGAAGGAGACGAACTGGTAATAAAATTAACAGCTATTAATAATTTAGGGCTATTAAAAGGAACTATTTACGAAAACGACGCTATCGAACTACTTTTTGCTCTATCAACTGATAAAACTGTAGCAATTAGAGGACAGGTTGCCAGAACTTTAGGTATTTTTGACGATCCCAGAGCTAAAGCCGCTTTAGCTGAGTTAAGATGTGATCCTGACCACAGAGTTGTGGGTGCAACTCTCGAAGGGATGATTCGATAAATCACTGAAGAAAATTTAGCACAAAAAAATGTGACCAACTATGTTCTAACCACCGGGTTTTATTTCTAACTTTTCAGTCGTGATCATTTGTCAAGGGGGTAGCCAAAATATTAAAAACCTACACCCGAAAGCTTCCCCCTCTTCCCTATCCTTGTCACAACACATAATTTTTCAAATCCCTCGCAGTATTGAGGTGTGGGTAGTTAATCGAGTAACCAATCATCTGGATGGGTAATCATTTTTACTAACCCACTCAGAACTTGATTATAAGTTCCGTAAAGTTCTCTTCCTTGTTCGACCGTGAGATACTGACATGGGACGGCAAACTTTAACTAAACACGGTTTGTTTCTATTTTTATCATAGGAACAAACCGTGTTTAAAAACTATTGCAGAATTTTTAGTCCATCTCATCTCTACTCCTTTCAAGCGTTGCTGAATCAGCCATTTAAAACTGGATTTTTTAAGATTAGGTTAAACAGTTGCCCGATAGTTGATCAGAAATTATGGCAAAATTGGAAGATAATTAGAATAAATACTTTTAAAATAAACATTATGGCAGGTACGATCAAAAAAGGTGCATTTGTAAAAGCTATTCCCGAAAAATTAGCTAACAGTTTAGAAGCTAAAGCCAGTGATAGTCGTTTTCCCTCCTATATTTTTGAAAGCAAAGGAGAAATTTTAGATTTAAAGGATGAATACGCCCTAGTTAAATTTTATACCCCTACTCCTAGCGTATGGTTAAAACTTTCTCATATTGAATTAGCGGAGTAAATGATGACAAAATCTCTCAATCTACCTCTTTGTTATAAATTCCCAAAAGTATCTATTATTGGTGCTGGTAATGTGGGTAAGACTTTAGCCCAAAGAATTATTGAGCGTAATCTTGCGGACACTTGTTTATTGGATATTGTGGAGGGTTTACCCCAAGGAATCGCCCTTGATTTAATGGAGGCTAGAGGTCTAGAATTACATAATCGTAATATTATCGGCACTAACGACTACCAAGATACTATCAATTCCGATGTAGTAGTTATTACCGCCGGGATCGCCCGCAAGCCCGGCATGAGTCGGGAAGATTTGTTAAAAATCAACGTTAAAATTGTCACCGAAGCGGCTCAAAAATGTCTTGTTTACTCTCCTGATGCTCTTTATTTGGTGATTACTAATCCTTTGGATGTCATGACTTATTTAGTCTGGAAAACCACTAATTTACCGACTAAACGAGTGTTCGGCATGGCTGGAGTTCTAGATTCTGCACGTTTACAGGCTTTTATTGCTATGGAATTAGGGGTTTCTTTTAGTGATGTTCAAAGTATGGTATTGGGTGGTCATGGTGATTTAATGTTACCACTAGCCCGTTATTGTACTGTCAGGGGTATTCCCATAACTGAATTAATGGATAATTCTACTATTGAAAGATTATTACAACGCACCCGTGATGGCGGTGCCGAAATCGTCAAATTGTTAAAAACTGGTAGTGCTTATTATGCACCAGCCTCCTCTGCTTTTCAGATGATTGAATCAGTTTTGTTAAATCAATCCCGTTTGTTACCAGCGGCAGTGTATTTACAAGGGGAATATGGGTTAAATGATATTTATTTGGGTGTGCCTTGTCGTCTGGGATGTTCTGGTGTTGAGCAAATTTTAGAGCTTAATCTCACTGATAAGGAAAAAGAGGCGTTGCATATTTCTGGGCGATCTGTTCGCGATAACATCAATTTAGCCCTAGAACAATTAGCAATTAGTAATTAACAATTAATTATCGATTATTTAATGATAGATAAAGAAAAAGATCGTCCAACTTGGGATGAATATTTTATGCTGATGGCTAAATTGGCTGCCACACGCTCGACTTGTTTAGCTTTCCCTGTTGGTGCAGTAATTGTTAACAATCGTCAAGTACTCGCTACCGGTTACAATGGCTCTCCATCCGGTTCGATTCATTGCACTGTGCAAGGTTTTTGTTATGAGGGTTTGAGTAGTTGTGATGCTAGTAAAACGTTATCATCAAGGGCGGTTCATGCGGAGGCAAATGCCATCGCCCAAGCCGCTAGACATGGTATTGCCACTAATGGGGCGACTATTTATGTAACTCTTGAACCTTGTATTTCTTGTTTAAAGTTGATTATTTCCGCAGGGATTCAAGAGGTTTTTTATGAGACTAATTTTAATGTGGGTGAAAAGTTAATTGTTAGAGATGCTTTTATAGCGGATAATTTAGTTAAGTTGCACCCGATGACAGTGCGCGATAATGTAGCCCAAAAAGCAAGTACTTTTTTAATTCAACCTGTTTCTATTGGTGGAGAATAATGAAGCAAAAATTTTCAGGATCAATGGCGGCAAAGAGGTTTTTTCGTACTAACTAATATTAATTATTAATTATGAACATTATCACTTCCAACGTTAGTATTCCCAATCAAGATTTACTTATTCAGGGTTTTTTAGCTCATCCCCAAACTACAAAAGAATTACCCGCCGTTATCGTTATCCAAGAAATTTTTGGAGTTAATGATCATATCAAAGATGTTACCTGTCGCATTGCAAATGAAGGTTATGTGGCGATCGCCCCTGCTATTTATCAACGTCAAGCCCCCAATTTTGCCGTAGGATATACATCTAAGGACATAGAAATCGGCAGGGAATATAAAAATAAGACAAAAGCTGAAGAATTATTAAGGGATATACAAGCCACCATTGAGTATTTATATCAATTACCCCAAGTGAAAAAAACAGGAGTTGGCAGTATAGGGTTTTGTTTCGGTGGTCATGTAACATATTTAACGGCAATCCTGCCAGAAATTAAAGCTACAGCCTCATTTTACGGAGCAGGAATAACGAATTGGTGTCCTAATGAAAAATTTGCCACAATTACGCGTACAAAGGACATAAAAGGTAAAATATACGGCTTTTTTGGCTTAAAAGATCCTAGCATCCCCGTTGAACAAATAGATCAAATTGAGGCAGAGTTACAAAAGCACAACATTGCCCATCAAATATTCCGTTATCCTAAGGCAAATCATGGCTTTTTTTGCGATCGTAGAGCCAGTTATCATCAAGAATCGGCAAAAGACGCATGGGAGAAAGTGTTAGAGTTATTCAAGGAAACGATTTAGCTTCTCGTATTCTTTGAGACTTGCCGTGAAAAGTTAGCGCAGTACTGGAATCAAATTAGCCTATGATTAATTCAGTGATTTGCAGAATTGTTACAATCAAGGGAAAAATAAGGGCATGAAAAAGCGAATTTCAACCCCATTAATTAACAGCTCAGACCCAATTTTTCGGGGCAACTTGAGGAAGGTTTGGCGGGTTTTACTAACTTTTAGTCTAGTTTTATTCCTGACACTGACGCCCTCTCTTTTTGGGGTAGCTCAAAATCCTACAGCACCAGACACAACTCAACCGCAGGCACAGGTATCAGCAGACAATAAAATTGATGGGGTTCCCGTTGTTTTAGATGGCAAGCCCCTTTTTCTGATCCGTCGGGGGGTTGGTTCGTTTTCCGCAGCAGATCGGGCAAGTGTGATTACTAATAGACTGGAAAAAATTGCTCAAGATGATTCAATCCCCATTGAGAGTCTAAAAATCGTCTCTGATCCTGATAATGAACTGATCTATATCCTCTTAGATAAAGATGTTATTCTAACGGTTACGGCTCAAGATGCTCGAACCTATCGTACTCCCCAAGATGAATTGGCGAAAGAAGCCTTCCAAAAAATCAAAGTTGCCCTCGAGCAATATCGAAAAGATCGCAGCCCTGCTCGATTGCTTCAAAGTCTGATTTATACTGCTTTATCCACTGTGGCTTTGCTGATTATTTTTGCCCTCATTATTCGAGGATCTGGCAGAATATTTCCCAGGATTAGAAACTGGATTGAATCTCGAATTCCTAGTGTGAGACTCCAGAATTTTGAAGTAGTATCATCCTACAGAATTAGCCTATTAGGCCTTCGTATAATCCAGTTAGTTCGTTTGATTATTCTTTTCATCTTTGCCTATATTTATCTTAGTTTTGTTTTGAGCTTATTCCCCTGGACGAGGACTTTCAGCGAAAGTATTTTAGAGTATCTCTTTCAAGCTCTGGAGCTGATCTTTAATGGGATTGGCCAGTATCTTCCTAATATCTTCATTCTCGTTCTAATTATCGCCATCACCTACTACATATTGCGAGGGATCAAACCATTTTTTACGGCCATAGAAACAAGAACTCTGGTCATTCCTGGATTTTATGCTGATTGGGGAGAACCCACTTATAGGCTTTTGGTAATTTTGATTATTGCTCTGTCAGCCGTCGTTGCCTTTCCCTACTTACCAGGGTTTGATTCCCCTGCATTTCGAGGAATTTCTGTGTTTCTGGGAATCCTCTTTTCTCTCGGTTCTACCACGGCAATTGCCAATGTTGTCGGGGGAGTTATTCTCATTTATACCCGTGCCTTTCAGGCTGGCGATCGCATTCAGATCGGAGATGTGGTAGGGGATGTGCTTGAAAAAACTTTGCTAGTGACTCGTATTCTCACCGTGACAAACAAAATCATTACAGTTCCCAACTCATCCCTACTCAACACGAATGTGATTAATTTCACTGTGGCGTCACGGGAGTTAAATAGGTATTTAATCATGCAGACGACCATCACCTTGGGCTACGATCTCCCCTGGCGGAAAGTCAACGACACCCTAATTCAAGCCGCTTTGGCCACTGGTCACATCCTCAAAGATCCCCCGCCTTTCGTCCTGCAAACCAGCCTCGACGATTTCTACGTCAGTTATCAACTCAATGCCTATACAGACCAGCCTAATCTGATGATGAGAATCTATTCAGAACTCCACCAAAATATCCAGGATAAATGCAACGAAGTAGATATTGAAATCTTGTCTCCTCATTACTCAGCGATGCGAGATGGCAATCAGAGTACAATTCCAGAAGCTTACTTACCAAAAGACTATATGGCACCAGGATTTCGGATTTCGACCCTTAAGCAAAAGCCCTCTGAAGGTGATGAATAAACAAAAATAAAACCTATTGGCCACAGGAGAAGAAAACGGGACTATGATTATTCCTAGTCAATATCAACCAAGATTATTAGATGAAAAAGCGAAAGAAGGCTATCTGAATTGGTCTTTAGATTTTTTTACTAACCCAAATGTAATTCAAGTTCCTTGTGTTGATATAACAATTCAACTTGATGTTACTGATGCCTATAAATTGTATCAAGCAAATCCAGCAGAAGGAGCAACTTTCTTTAGTTTCTTAACTTGGCATTTAGTTCAAACTCTTAAAAATCATTTTTGTTTTAACCTACGACTTATTGAAAATCAGTGGTTTATTCTGGATAATCCCAGTGTAATAATTCCAGTAGCAGTTGGAGGACAAGACCGCTTCTGGGAAATGTTGTTAGAAAATGTTAGCCAAATAAGTTACCAAGATTTTATTATTCAATATCGCCAAAAATTAGACCACATAAGAAATGGACAAGCTCAAAGAGCCGATTCCAAAACATTTTTACTTTCCTGTGTTATTGGGAATTTGCCCAATTTGCAATTTACCGGATTAAGCTTACATTGGCGTCGGGACGAAATTATCGGTCAACCCTATTTTTATTTTGGTAAACGCTATTGGCAAAATCACCAACTTTTTATTCCTTTTGCCGCTAAATTGCATCATGCTTGTAATGATCCCTTTGTTCTTGATTTACTCATTCAAGATTTTTGCCAAAGATTTAATCATAAATCGGACTCATGTTAAACTGAATTGATCGAGATTCTCCAACTCAACTGTTTTTAGTGTGATGAAAAAACCTTGGCAAGCCTTGATCGTATTTGTTTTAGTCACCTGCCTCATTGTCCTCACGAATCCCTTAGCTCATTCCCAGCAAAGTCCTACCTCCGAAAACAAGCTCCATGATGCTACGGTGGTTTTGGATAAGGAACCCCTGTTCGTCATCCGAGAAAAATTCGGTCCAGCCTCAGCACAACAACGAGCCAAAGAAATCAGTGGCAGAATTGAGGGAGTAGCTAGAGATTTCACTATTCCTCTCGATTCCCTTCAGGTTGCAGAGGTGGAAGGAGTAACGATTATCTCCTCAAAAGACACAGTCCTTATCGGGATTACGGAGGCTGATGCTCAGGCGGCCGGTCAAACTCAACAGCAGTTAGCCGCAGAATATCTACAAAAAATAAGGGGTGCTATCGTTGAGTACCGAAAAGAGCGTAGTTTCTACAGATCCATCCAACGCTGGTTTTCTCAACCCGTTGTCATCAAGCTAGTGGCTATCTGTATCGGCATTGTCGTGATTAACTTTATCTTCCGATCTCTTAGCCGTTCTCTCCCGCGCTACATTCCCAACTCCGAAGCGAGCTACCATCTGCGCAAGGTCATCACTCTCACCGGCTATTTGGCGATCGCCCTGTTCATCACCGTTATCTTTAGCGATCGCTTGGGTCAGTTAACCGTTGTCTTTGGGGTGATCGGTGCAGGTATTGCCTTTGCCCTTCAGGAAGTAATTGCCAGCGTTGCTGGTTGGCTCGCCATCTCCCTCGGACAGTTCTACAGCCCAGGTGACAGAGTACAATTGGGGGGCATTATGGGCGACGTGATTGACATTAGTATTTTGCGAACTACGGTGATGGAGATTGGAGCTTGGGTCAAGGCTGACTTGTATAATGGTCGCATCGTCCGCATTGCCAATAGTTTTGTCTTCAAAGAACCTGTGTATAATTACTCTGGAGATTTCCCCTTTGTCTGGGATGAAATTATCATCCCGGTTAAATATGGCAGCGATCACCACTTAGCCAGAGAAATTCTCCAGCAAGTGGCACAGGAGGTCGTGGGGGAGTATATTTCCCTCGCTCAGACTCACTGGAAACAAATGGTACACAAGTATTTAATCGAAGACGCGAGGGTTGAGCCAGCCGTTACCTTAGTAACCACTGACAACTGGATAGAATTTACCTTACGATACGTTGTTGACTACCAATATCGGCGGGGAAAAAAAGACCAACTCTTCACCCGCATTCTTGATGAATTCTTGAGTACAGAAGGTCGTGTTGCCTATGCCTCAATGACCGTTCACCTCGTTGAAACTCCGGTGTTGGATGTCAGGGTGACCCGTGGAAGAAATGGGAAAGAAGAACCGAGGAATTAGTTGTAATATTAGAAAAAAATCCGTTTAAAAGATGTCTATTGAAGAACAACTCAAACAATTTCTGATTGTCCTATCCGTTTCTTTGAGTGTAGCAACCTTGCCCCAAATGGTTAGCTGGTTTCGCCAGATTCCCTATACCCTCTTGCTGGTCATTGTTGGGTTAGGACTGGCTCTGGTGGATGTGCGTTTGGTCAATCTCTCACCTGAATTGATTCTCTTGATTTTCCTGCCGCCCCTGCTTTTTGAAGCCGCCTGGAATTTGAAATGGTCAAACTTGAAGCAAGATCTCATTCCTATCTGCCTCTACGCCGTGATGGGAGTTCTAGTATCCATTCTGGGACTTGCCTTTGGACTCCAGGAACTAGCAGGTATTCCCATGACAACGGCACTGTTGATCGGAGCTAGCCTGTCGGCGACTGATCCCGTTTCCGTGACGGCACTCTTTCGGGAATTGGGGGTTGACGAACGGCTGACGACTTTGATGGAGGGGGAAAGTTTATTCAATGATGGCATGGCGGTGGTTGCTTTTAGTTTTTTAGTTTCTCTCTCTCTGGGCATTACAGAAGCAGGTATTCAACCAATTCTGGTAGAGTTTGTCGCCGTTGTTGGTATCGGGGTAGGGGTAGGCTGTCTGATTGGGTTTGGCGTTTCTTATCTAACCCAGCGATTCGATCTGCCTCTGGTGGAACAGTCCTTGACCCTAGTTTCTGCCTATGGGACTTACTTAATTACCGAGGATATGGGAGGGTCTGGGGTGATTGGAGTTGTTACCACTGGCTTGATTTTGGGCAACTTCGGTTCACGTATTGGCATGAACCCGCGCACCCGACTGATTGTCTGCGAATTTTGGGAGTTTTTGGCATTTTTTGTCAATTCTATTGTTTTCTTGCTGATTGGGGACCAGGTGCGCTTTGCCATCTTGGGAAACCATCTAGGAACCATTGCCGTCGCTGTTGGTGCTATGGTCCTAACAAGGGCAATATCTATTTATGGTCTGGGTTTTCTGAGCAATCGTTTAGCTAATTCCCAAATTTCGATTTCCGAGCAAACGGTGTTGTGCTGGGGAGGATTGCGGGGATCGGTTTCCATTGCCTTGGCGTTAAGTATTCCGGTCATGATACCGGAACGGGAGGAAATTATTGCCACCGTATTTGGAGCAGTGCTATTTACCCTGCTGGTACAGGGATTAACTGCTAAGCCATTACTGGCGGGCCTAAACCTTTTGGGGGACCTCCCTTTGCGCCAGAAGTATTCGGAAGCGATCGCCCGTCAGTCTGCCCTCAATCGCGTGTTGCAACACTTAGAACAAACAGAAAAACGACCGGGAATTGAACCAGAATTTTACCGTTATCGGGAGACGCTGGTGCGGGGAGAGCTTTCCCGTCTGCAAACAGAAATTGAAGAGCTTCAGAATGACTACCCCAATTTGAGACGTTTTACGACAGAACAACTACAAGCGGAATTATTAGGCATTGAAGCGGAAACTTACGCTGAATTGATGCGCTCAGGTCAATTAAACAAGGAACTTGCCCCCTTCCTCCAGTCCGTGTCTATGTCTGGAGAGGAAAAAGAGGAATCTGTTCATCTTTAATTGGACAGTCCCTACAAAACATTAGTGTTACAATAGGTTGAAACTATTAGCAAAATATAAAGAAATATAAACTTTTGCAACAATGTAACGACAACTATCTTATTTAACAGTGAAATATAGTAAAAAATGTTAGCTTGATAATCGAGGCTAGCAATAATGACCATGACAAAATTATTACTGGATAGAATAGATAACTTTATCTAATAATAAATAGTTTAATTAATAACCTTTAGATGTCGCATTGTTCCACCCCCAGATTTTTAAGGTGACTATTATGATGATTCCTTTATTTATAACACTGCTACTCTTAACCACTATCGTTAGTGTCTTTCTATACCAACATACTAACCAGGAAATTTATCTAGTTTTAGCCCTTTTTACTGCTGTTATATTCCTAATCTGGGGGTTGGCGATCGCCCATTGGTCAGTACACATATTAGCATTATTAGCTTTACTCTGTATTCCTATTCCTGTTTTATCTCCTAAAACTGTTAAAGTTAAGGAGAAATCATAGACTTCTTTCCGATCTCTTTTTTATTCGGTAATACCAAAATCGATTAGTATTGTTAATTAATTATCATAGAATTCCTCATCGAAAATAGTATCGGTTAAATCTGCTTCCGTAAAATTAGTGTTGGAAAGAATAGCATTGGAAAAATCCGCACCCCGAAGATTTGCCCTGGAGAAATTTACCCCCGTGAGATTGGCACCCATTAACTTACAATGGCATAAGTTGGCTTGACTAAAATTACTATCTTTCAAGTCGGTATTGATTAATTTCCCTTTTTGTAAACTAGCACCTTGAAAATTCACTCCCTGTAAATTACTCCCAATTAAGTTGATTTTATTCAAAGAAAGATTCTCCAAGTTTTCTCCCGATAAGTCGATATGTTGAAAATCTCTACATCCCAAGGCAAAATTATCTATTAGCTTTTCTTTTTCACTAAGTTTTATAATCTTTAATGGCTGGTGACGCAAGGTAAAAGTAAAACTACCATCACAAGTCAACACTTTTTTCAACTCATCATACATAACATAATTACCAACGCCACTAATATTAACCCATGCTTTACTACGAGTTAAGGCTACAAATAATTGATTTCTCAAACCAAGATTACTCTCTTCTTTGGCTACTTGATCTAAGGCTATAAGATAAACCATCTCGGCTTCATTCCCCTTGGCCTGATGAATTCCCGTAACGGTAATCATTCCTTCTTCCCAAAATTTATTCGGGTTATTTTTATGAGGAATAAACACTTCTATGGCTTTTTTTTGTAAAATTTCTTGGCATTGACTCTGTAATTCTTTCACAAAATAGCTGTTACCTAAAATAATAACCAAAATTTGTTTTGTTGGGCGTAAACCATCGTATCGAAGATTAGTTAAAATTTTTTCGCCTAAATAATTTAATTCCTGTTGACGAGAATAAAATGTCTTAAACGTAATAACTTCTCCTTGATAAAATTTACTTAACGGATGTGGTAAAAAAGAGGCTTTTTTCTTGATAGTAATAGTTTCCCCATCTGCCACTTTTCCCGTTAACTTATAACCGATGTCTTGCCAACTTTTCTGATCATTAATCATTGTTAAAACACCCAAATATCTTAACCATCCCATATTAATAGCGAAAGCTGTATTTAAAATCCTATCGGGAGTGCGATAACTATGGGCAAAAATACTTGTCAACAATTTTTTAGCAGAATTTTCCCCGAATAAATCAAAGGCAGTCAAAGTTAACCCATCATTTAAACATTGCATTTCATCATAGGCATAAATTAACCTCTTTTGCGAGTTATCCAAGGTATTGCTACTCTTTAAACTTTGATAAACTAACCAAAAAAAAGGCTGTTTTGCTTCATATATCCACTTCTGAGAAACAAAATCTTGTGCCTCATCTATCAAAACCACATCAAATAAAGCGGGGATTTTTCTGGTTTTTAATAAATAGTAACAAGCTTCCCCTAATGCCTCATTCGGTGATTGACTATTAGTATCATTTACCCTTAACTTTGTCCCCTTGACTTTTTTACAAATTAAACTATATAAACCCTCCTGATTTTTTGAACCCCAACCGTGCAAAATTAATAAATTTTTATTATACTTATGATACCTAACTTTCCCCTGACTAAAATATTTTAACCACTTATCAATTAACAAAATAATTTGCTCATATAAACTACGGGTAAAAAATACGATCGCAATTTTCCAATGGGGATATTTTAAATGTAAATAGGCGGCCTTTTGACATAAAATAACGGTTTTTCCTGAACCAGCGACTCCTCTAATTTCTTCAATATTATTGCTAATTTCTTTGACAATTTTTTCTTGTTTTAAATCTAGTTGGTGAGAATAACTTGCTAACTCTTGTAAAATTTTTCCCTTGGTATTATCTTTACTTAAAACTCGATATTTAGGTGTATCTAATACTTGTTTTCCTGCGATAATTGCTAATAATAAATTCCATTGTTTTTTATCTAAATTATTACCTGATACCGCTGGCGGAATTCTGACCAATTTATCTAAAAATAGCCTTGATTCTCCTAACTCATTTTGAAAAATAATTGGCGGATTACTGGGTAATTGCTCAAAACCTTTTTTTCGCCATTCCTCTTCCTGAATATAGGGTAAAGCAATGAAAACTTTCCCTGTTACTTTTTGATGTAAATTGGGCTCATTTTTAACATATTCCAACAGATTAAATAACTGATTTTCTCCTTGTTGATAAGGATTTCCACTATTAGTATAAAAATTTTGATATTGCCAAAGGTGTCCATTAATGCTCATAATTTGCTCTATTTTTAGAGACTTTATTTCAATAATAATTAAGCCCAATTGTTGATCAATAACCAGAATATCTACTTCTTTTCTGTTACCTTTTTCTAAAAAGATAGGGTAACGCCAATAAGCTAAACAAACTCTATTTTTAAATACTTTCTTGACTATTTCCCAAACAAAAAACTCTCCTTTTTCCCCTTTAGTATCTAATAATTCGGTAACAATAAATTTATCTTCATCACTGTAATTATTAATCACCAATTACTAAACCTCATTAATAAAGTTCTAAAAAAAATTTAATCGTCTTTTTTCTCTAATTTTAGCTAATTCAATCCTACTAAGGTTATACACTAACTGCGAACTGGAAACTCAGGTATGATCAATTATTCTTAAGTGTTGATAAGCCTTATCGGTGATAACCCGCCCCCTTGTGGTACGATTAATAAAACCGATTTGTAATAAATAAGGCTCATAGACCTCCTCAATAGTTTTAGCATCTTCCCCTGTAGCAGCTGCGATCGCATCCAAGCCTACGGGACCACCCTTAAATTGATCGATAATCGTTGATAATACAAGTCTATCAGTCCAATCCAATCCCAAACGATCGACATTATGTAAATCCAACGCTTCTGCCGCCAACAGTTGATTAATACTAGATTGATGTTTTACTTGCACATAATCCCTCACCCTGCGTAATAACCGGTTACTAATTCTTGGTGTTCCCCTTGATCTACGAGCTATTTCTTCCGCACCACCTTGATCAATATCTAACTTTAAAATAGTAGCCGATCGCAGTATAATTTCCGTAAGTTCATCCACATCGTAAAATTGCAACCGTTGAATCAAGCCAAAACGGTCGCGCAACGGAGAAGTTAACGAACCAATTTTTGTGGTAGCACCAATAAGGGTAAAAGGAGATAGCGGAATACTACGAATTTTTGCCGATTGTCCCTTGCCGATAGTAACATCTAAACGACAATCTTCCATCGCCGGATAAAGCAATTCTTCCGTCACCCGATTTAAACGGTGAATTTCGTCAATAAAGAGAATATCCCCGAGTTTAAGACTAACTAATAACCCTGTAATATCCCTAGGTCTTTCTAATGCAGGGGCCGCCGTAATTTTACAACTTACCCCCATTTCCTGTGCCAAAATCAATGACATGGTGGTTTTGCCCAATCCAGGAGGCCCATAGAATAAAATATGATCTAAAGGGTCTTTTCTCTGTTTAGCTGCTTGAATAGCGATGATGATCACTTCCTTAAGATCCTTTTGCCCGATATAATCACCAAGACGATGGGGGCGAATCTTATCCTCATTTTCCCCTAAATCCTCCCTAATTTCCGTAGGCAACAAAATGTTATCATCTTCCGATAATGCCGACTTAGGAATAACGGATTTATTTTTCCTCTGTTGAGGGACAGGGGAGGATTTATTTTCAGAAGACGATCGTTTAATTGCCATAAAAAAATATTAACTTTACCAAAAATATTCAAACTTAATTATTAAATTAGTTAAAAATTACTTCATCTTTAAAACAAAATTCTTCATCTAAATATTGATATAATTGGTGATTATAAGGAGTAAAATAAGCTTTCAACTGTTTTATTATTGATGGGGATGTTTCGGGATATTCATACTGATTATGGGGATAATATTCCGTTAATTTATAGTTATCTATTACTAAAAAATCAGTTACTTTGTTGAGGGTTTGTGTCGGATTTTTATAGAATTTTTCACTTTGCAATATTAAAAATTGTTCAGCTGAAAAATATTGTCGCCAATGCTTTAATTGTTCTATATATCTACCTCTCGATATATAGGCTAAATGTTGATGATTATAGCTATAGTAATTTTCATCCATTGTAAATTTTTCCGATTCTCCTTTAAGGCGATCTTTTTCTAATTTTAAGGCTTCATATAAGGATAAAGTTTCTAGTTTAAAACGGATACAATGATGATAATGGGAAATAGCTCGATCCACTGGATCTCGTAATAAAAAAATCAATTTAACATCAGGACAATATTGTTTTACTCTTTGAGCTACTAAAGGATGATAAATGTAATAAGGACTAGCTTCACCAGTAATAATCTTTCCGGGGGAGTCAATTTTTTGCTGATATTCACCATTAAAAAGAGAAAATTGTTGTAAATACCAATCCCATCCCTTTTGATAATTTAGGTCAAAAAAATGCACTTCTTTATCCACTGGAGGGGCAATTTGAGGGTGTTCCATTAAATAACGAAATAGGGAACTTGTACCTCCTCTTTGTACTCCAATGATTAAAAAATCCGGTCTTTTCATGACAATTTTTATTCTTTTAATTGTTAAAAACCACCCCAGCAAATTGTGGACAATCCCCAATCGATGGAATGTCGAAAATGATCCATTGTCAATTATCAATTATCAATTGTTAAGGTGCTTGACAAATCCACACACAATCCCTCGGTACCGATTCGACATCTTTTAGGATAATTTTATAGCCTAAATGGGTTAAAAACCGCTCCATAATATTATCTGTCATGACGGAAAAAGCAGTACCGTGTCTGCCTAATAGATGTTTATCCCAATCTTTGAGAAATCTTTTCCAGCCCAATTCACTGAGAATGTTTGTATGATGAAAAATGCACAGTTTATCGTCTTTTAACAGTGATGGAATACGGGTCAAATAATTAAAAATGTCTCTTGGTTCTAAGTGTACCATCGTGTCATAACAAAAACAAACATCCAAAGAATTAGGTTTGATGTTATCCAGGGTTACACCATCTAGTTTAATATAATTTACCTTTTCTTCTCCTATGCGTTGCTTTGTTGCTTCTAACATTTCCACGGCAATATCCGCACAGGTTAAGAGATCGCAATATTTGAGCAAAATTTCTGCCGTACGTCCTCCGCCGATGCCAATTTCTAAAACATGATGATGAAGTTTGATGTAAGGGGCTATAAATTTATGTTCAATTAATTGAACATATTCGTCTAAACTTTTAGCCGCCCCCGCTTCCTTGCCAATCCACTCATCGCCAATATATTTTTTATCTTGATGAAGATTAGACCAGTTTTGAGCGTATTGATCCCAATCCTTCTCATAATCAATACTTTTGCTATTTTCAGTCATAATAATTAGAATTTAACTCTATTCCTGTTTTACCATACCTAAAGATCGTTTAATTTTAAACCACCGCTGCCTCATTTGCCAAAATTTAGTAGTTTCCATTGATACAATTTTCTCTTGACTATGTCGTAACTCTTCTTCTTTTTCTTGGAGATTTACGCCTATGTCCGCCAGTTTATCCTGAGTTTGTTTTAATTCTTCCTGAGAACGCTCGAAATAAAAATGTAACTCCTTAAACCTCAAATCCCCTTGTTGTAATTCATATTTTTTATCTTGCAATTCCTGTTGAGTCTGTTGTAAATGAGATTGAGTGTTATGCAACTCCTCTTGGATCTGTTCTAAACGAGCTTGCAACTCCTCTTGGATTTGTTCTAAACGGGCTTGTAGCTGATATTGAGTGTCATGTAATTCTTGCTCCTTATCTTGTAGCTGAGACTGAGTATTTTGTAACTCCTGTTGCTTATCTTGTAACTGAGATTGAGTATTATTTAATTCCTGTTGAGATTGCTGTAACCGAAACTCTAAAGCTTCTTTTTCCCCGGTGGTTTCCCCTAATTTTTGATAAACAGAATGTATATGCTCATCGCTAAACTTCTTCTCTTGTTTTAGCCTTTTTTCTAAAACCCTGACATTCAACCAATCCTGCAAAACCCAAGCATTATCAGATAAATTTTCTACGGCCTCAACACAAGCATCGTGAAAATCGGTAATGGTATTCAATTCTTGATATTGTTCCCATATTTGCGGAAAATAGATTTTTAAAAGATGAGGGCGTTGAGATTTTCTGGTGTCCGTTTTTAAAGAAGAAGCATCATAGATACTAGAATCCACCGGTGGGAGAGATAAATTAAATTTGCCGTTAATCATCTCTATCAAATGATCGGGATTGGCCGTGACTTTCTCCAAATTAAATAATAGGCATTTTTCTGGGTGTGCTTGATAAAAACGTAAAATTTGCCGATTATAACTACTCCAAGCCTGTAAAGCCAATTCAGGATTGTGATGAAAAATATCATCTCCTCTCCTATACAAAGAGTCAAGAACTTCCCAAGGGGATCGATAAACGAAGATAAAATAGGCTGAAGGTAATAAGTCTGACCAAAAATCGAGAAAAAGAGTGGTTCTCGGTTCTTTCCATCCCCAAGGCCTTTCTAAATCCTGATTTTCCTCAATTAATCTTTGTGCCTCCTCAGCATAACTTAGAGGTGGAACAATTTGTTCTTGGGTAGTCCAACCAATTGTATTAATACCTAAAGAAAATAAGATACTTTCATGAAAATTGACAAAATCAGCATTTTCAAAATAACCTTTAGGATTGCCGTCATTCCCAGGAACCAATTTTTGGCCAATATTTACTCCTGCACTTTGGAGTAACGAGGATAAAAGAGAAGTACCAGAACGATGCATCCCTGTTACAATAAGAGCTTGTGGCAAATGAGTATCCATAAAAAAAAAAATAAAAAAGATCTAATTTTAAAAATTTGCTTTATTATCTAAACTAAGATAACATTCATTAAAAAATAACGACGAAAACATTGTTTCTTAACAATTAATCATTATTATGCTGTATAGTATTGTTTTATGAGCAATGGTGAATGTTCGCTATTTTAATAATATGTTTCGTATTTTGTTAACTAATTCCATGGTATAGGAGTATAAAATGGCACTAACTACAATTACAACTTTTACAGACGGCCCTGATTTGTGGGATCCCAGTTTATTACCTGATTTAACAGATGGTGTTTTAGCCGACGCTTTAGCTGGTAATGATACCGTTGTTGGTACAAATTTCGGGGATGAAATCAATGGCTTGGCCGGTGATGATTCTCTTTTGGGTAATCAAGGTGATGACACCCTCGATGGTGGGGAAGGTCTCGATACCGTCTATGGTGGGCAAGGAAATGACATCATTACTATTGGTGCTGGACCTGACTTCGTCAGTGCTAATGATGGAAATGACTTTATAACCATAAACCATCCTGATAGTGAAGTTTATGGAGGAAAATCACAGGATACTATCTCCATTAATAGCGATGGAAACTTCGTCAATGGAAATACGGGACTTGATTATATTACTGTCAATGGCAATAACAACGAAGTTCGTGGCGGTAAAGATTCCGATCAGATCTTCGTCGAGTCGTCGTCTAATAATCTGATTGCTGCTGACAACGAAAATGACACCATTACTATCAACGACGGAAATAATGATACAGTTTACGGTGGTCAAGGCGACGATTTAATCATTGTTAACAACACAAGCGGACCAGTTATCATATCTGGAGACCTGGGAAACAATAGAATTGTATTGAATGAAGGAGCCGCTACGGCTGATCTCACACTTTATGGTGGCCAAAATCCAAGTTTTGCTACACCCCCCGAAGGTGATTCAGTCTTGGAAATTTCAGGTAATAATGACTTGTCTAGCACCAGTTTGAATAATATTTCAACCCTTGAGATTGATTCCGGTGCTGCGGCAATCATTACGGCTTCAGAGATTACTAGTGCAGGTATAACCAGCATAACCGGTACTGGTGGTCTCACTGTAACAGGTACTCCCTCGGAGATAGCAGGAGTGCAGGGGCTACTAACAGCAGCTATTGCCGGTGGTCTAACTGTTTCCGCTCAAACCCCCCCTGGACCCCCTACCGTCACCATTTCTCGTACTAAGTTTGGTTTGTTATCAGGGGTAACTGAGTTTTTCCTTATTGATGGATCTCAATTTCCTGCAGGTCCTTCCATTGGTGTAAATACTAGTATCAAAGGGTTAGCTGCCCAGTTTGACATTATTCCTGGAACTGCCATTACCCGGCCTCTTACTACAGCAGAGTTGACTGATGTAGTTGCTTTTGGAAACGACTTGAATAATATTAAATATATTCCCCAAGTTACCTTAGAACAAAAAGATGCATTACTCGCTGATTTTTACCAGTTGATTAGTAATGTTCCCCCTGGTTCTGGTTTTCCCGATTTTTCCACTGTGAATAATCGTTTTCTGTCGGTTGTTGACACTAAGGGAACACCAGATTCGGCGGATGATCTGACCACTCTTTATTTCAGTCCTACGGGGAATTTCTTAGGGAGCTCAACCGATAATCAGCCTATAGGCATTTATAACAGCGGTGGTTTCACTCCCTCTAATCCTATTACTGAAACTTCTTTAAGTTTAGAACCAGGACAACCAAATAGCATTCTACCTAGTGATGAGTTTGTACTTGTTTAGTAACGAATTAGCCTGATCTGAACTTTGATTGATGTACATCTCCAGTCCTAAACTGAAAAAATGGGACCGGAGATTTTTTAATGCTTCCCTGCTATGGTAAAATCCCCTTATTAATATTGAGTTACATAAAAATGCTGTGAATACTCTTGATAAAAAAAATATTATTACTTTTCATTCAGATATAAAAAGTCTATTTCCTTATATAAATCCCCAAAAAATTGCAGTGTTACCGACCACTGAATATGAAGGAATTTTTCGCAATGGAGGCGTTGGTACTTATTATAAAAATTTAGCCAAAAAATTATATTCCCAGGGTTGGTATGTTATCTTAATTTCTTGTGATTCCGAATCCCATTATCTCGGAGAATCAGCATTAGAGGAAGTTAAGCATATATTTACTACTAACCAGCTTCGGAAAACTCTTAATTTATCTTCTTTTCACCATCAAATTTTAGCTTCTGTTGCCTCTGAATGGGTGGATTATTTAGGCTATGGTTGTTTATTCTTTCTCCAAGCTATTAGCCATCAATTTCCTAACAGTAAAATATATATAGAGTTCCACGACATGTTAGGTATTAGTTATTATAGTCTTCAAGCTAAACAAACTAATATTCTCGGGGATAATTGTGCCGTGGCAGTGACGATGCACAGTGGTCATGAATGGATTTATGAGGCTAATGAAAAGTATAATATTGAGTATCCAGAATGGCTGTGGCAAGTGGCACATTATGAACAATATTCCTGCGAAAATGCAGATTTAGTGTTTTTCCCTTCTCATTATTTAACTACAAGGGTGCGATCCTATGGGTGGGATTTAGAAAAGGGCAATAAAATGCCTAATTATATTCCACAAGTCAAAAAAACATTGAATATCAAAAAAAATGAGTTAGTTAAATATAAGTTTGATGATTCAACACGAAGAGAAGAAATGACCCAAGCTTTAAAAAAAACATACTATCAATCATTAGATGAAGAAAGATTAGAAAGTGAGGAAATAAAAAAAGATATAGATGATCATGTATTTTTAAGATACGATAATACTTTGTATCACTATGTACCTTGGGTAATAAAGCATTTTAATTTACAAGGTAAAGATATGCTGGAAATTGGTTCTGGTACAGGGTCGAGTACAGCCGCTTTTGCTCATTTTTGTAACCAGATATATGCTTATGAAATTATCGAAAAGGATGTAGAAGCGTCTAGAGAAAGAATGAGAATAATGGGCATTAACAATGTTGATATAACTCAGGTTACTCCTGAAAATTCATTATCAATAATTAAAAAAAATCATAGTGATGGTGTTGATGTGATTCTTTTATTTGCAGTGTTAGAGCACATGAAAATCAAAGAGAGATTGGAAGTGCTATCAGAAACATGGAAATTACTTAAACCCCATGGAATTTTAATCATAACAGAAACTCCAAATCGCTTAACATATTATGATCATCACACTTCCTGGTTAGATTTTTTCCATATGTTGCCAGAAGATTTAGCCATTGAATATTATCATAAATCTCCCAGAGAAGATTTTAAATTTTCTCTTGATCAAGCAATGGCGGAAAAAAATATAAGTGAAGGAATAGAAACATTAATTCGTTGGGGAAATGGTGTAAGTTTTCATGAGTTTGAAATTGCCCTTAATGCTGACTTAAATGATTTAATTATTGCTGATGGTGATGATTCTTTAATTCGTAAACTTTTTCCCGTAACATTGCAGGAAGAATTATTAAAAGACTATTTCATTAAACAAAAAATTAATAAGCCTTTTGCCTTTACTAATGCAGTTTTAAACTTTATTATGCAAAAGTAACCATACAGCAAAAATCAAAAGTCAAGAATCAATTTTTACCTTCCATATTTAATCATGATCAAACAACATTTAATCAGTTTTAAGAGTAAAATTTTACAACAATTTCAAGGAGAAGATTATTCTAAAATTGCCCTTTTAATTAGTAATGAATATGAAGGATTTTCCCGTAACGGTGGCATTGGTACCTATTATACTAGCTTAAGTCAAAAAATGGCTCAAGCTGGTTGGGCGGTGATTTTAATTATTTGTCAAAATGATGAAAAATATCGTGGAAAATCTCATATTCGGGCGTTAAAACATATCTTTTCTGTCTCGGAAGTAGATGAGATTTTAAATTTAACTCAAGAACATAAATTTATCTTAAATCAAGCCAAAGAAGATTATTATTTTAAATATCAGAGTGTGGGTAGTTGGCTTTATTGTCAGGGGTTTTCTTCTACTTTTAAGGATAGTAAAATTTATATAGAATTTCCTGATGTTAACGGATTTGGTTATGATACAATTCAGGCTAAAAAAGCGAATTTGTTGGGGAAAAATTGCTTGACAAATATCACTATTCATGGTTGTTTTGAATGGGTTTTTGAGGCTAATGATAGTATTAATAAAGAGGATTGGTTTAATAAATCTTGCCATCGAGAACAGGTGGCTTATGAGAATGTAGATTTAGCTTTTTTCCCTTCTTTTTTCCTGAAAAATAAAGTCGAATCCTATGGTTGGCGAACAAATCATGCCCATAATCGTCCTTATTTTGTCCCCATTCAACCGATTTTAACTTATACAAAATATGAATTGGAATCTCGGCTTATTAACGCTTTAGGAATGACATCAAAGCAAGAGAGATGTTATGTCAAAGATTACGCTGAAAATGAATATACTGGCCAGGGAGAAATTGTTGATTTAGGTTGTTGGTTGGGTTCGTTAACTTTACCTTTAGTTATAGGATTAAATAACAATTCTCATATTAATAATAACCAGATAAAAATACATGCTTATGAGCGATTTATTTGGAAAAAATGGATGAATGAAGAAGTAAAAAATACGCCTTTAGAAAATAAGTATAATGATGAAGATAATTTTTTAGATAGTTTTATTGAACAAATTAAACCTTATGAAAATCAAGTGAAAATTCATGTAGGGGATTTAAAAACCATGACATGGGAGGAGAATAAACCCATTGAATTTTTATTAGTTGATGCAATGAAAGATTGGAACTTGACTAATCATATTTTACAAGAATTTTTTCCAGCTTTAGTGCCTAATATTTCGGTGATTCAACATCAAGATTTTTGTCATTATCGTTGCGTTTGGATTCATTTAATTATGTATCGTTTAAAAGACTATTTTGAACCTATGTTATATGTCCCCAGGGGTTCAGTAATTTTCAAATATATCAGGCAAATTCCTTCAGAACTTCTACAAAAAACTTACTCTCTTGAGGATTTTTCTCGTACCGAAATCAATCAAGCCTTTGATTATTCTTTAAGTATAGTTCCTCCTGAGGCTAAACCTAATATTCTGGCAGCGAAAATCATGGTATTAATTAATTTAGGCGACATGGCGGAAGCCCAAAAAGAGTTAGAATTAATCAAACAAACTGCCCTTTATCAACCTGATACTGAATTATCTATCGTAGAAAAATTATTAATTGGTTAACTTTATTTTCAAAAAATTTATCTAAAAATTATGTCACAAGAATCTTTAAAGACTGAGAAAAATGATCTAATTTCATTGGTTTTTTTTGGACGTTTAGAAGAAAGAAAAGGTTTATGTACTTTTATCTCTGCTGTTAAATTTTTACCCCTTGAATGGCAGGAAAAAATTAATATTATTTTCATGGGAAAAGTTGTCCCTTTGTATTCCGCAGAATTAAAGCATCTAAATAGTGAACAATATATCGAGCAAGAATTGGATGATGATATTAGTTATGAAATTATTAGTGACTTTTATAGTCAACAGGCCATCGAGTATATTCGAGAATTAGATCATGCCATAGTATGCTTAACCAGTCCCCAAGAAAATTTCCCGAATACAGCCTTAGAAATGGGACAATTACCCGTAAGTTTAGTGGTATCAGATACGGGGGGTTTCCGAGAAACTTTACAGTTAGTGCAACGTACAGAGGGTTTATACTGGTTTAAACCAAAAGATGCGGACTCTTTGGCGGAAAAATTGCAGGAAGCATTAACGGATTATCCTCAAACACCAAAAGTTGCTGATAAAAATACTTTAGAAAATATCAATCAAAAATTATTGCAGGAAAAAATTGCCTATATTGACAAGGCTTTTGCCGAAGTAAAAACCACCGAAAAACCCACAAATAAAGTAACTTTGGGGATTATTTCTCGCAATCAAGGAAAATATTTAATTGATTGTCTCAGTAGTATTGAAACTCAAACTTATCCCCATTTAGAGGTAATTATTATTGACGATAACTCTCAAGATTCGGAAAGTAAAGACTTATTCCTTCATGCAAAATCTCTTTTCCCCAACTTTAAATTTATACAATTACAAAAAACTAAGGGCATTGGCGGAATAGGCAATCATCTTTTAGACATTTCTGAAGGGGATTTTTTCTTGTCTTTTAATCCTCAAGTAACCCTTTTTCCTCAAACCATCGAAAAATTTGTCGAAACCGCCGTTAATGCCAATGCCGTCATTGTCACCAGTGCGCAAAAAGAAATTGGAGCAGTTGATCGCATTGTCAGTTATGCTGGAGGTACATTGCCCACCATGATGAAAGGTAATGCTTATGGTGGAGAATGTTGTTTATTTTCTCGCACATTATTAGATAAATTTCCCTATACGGAAGACAAAGACATTGATAGCCAGAATTGGGAAATCATCACTGCCGCCGTCGTTACGGGAGAAAATATTGTTTATTATCCTTATCCTTTATATGAATACTTCGTCACCTCCGAATATCCCCTACATCAGGAAATGTCCGCCAAAGCGAAATACTCCCTACGTCAATTTTTAGCCAAAATTCCTCCGGAGAAATGGCGTAAAAGACAAATATATATGTTATTAACAGCAGTACAACAACTGCAAGATTTACCCTCACAAATGGCTGATTTACGATGGAAGTTGCAACAAACAACAGAACAGTTGCACAAGTGTGAAAACCATGTTTATCAATTAGAAAATAACTCTTCTGACGATAATAGTATGATACAAGTTAGCTATTTTGATGAAATACAATATGGGGATATTAAAAATGAAATGCGACAAATTGAAAATCAATTAAAAGAAGCTAACGATAGAATTGCCGCCATGGAAAGCAGTAAATTCTGGAGTTTACGGCAAAAATGGTTTAAAGTTAAAAAAACTTTCGGCTTACCGGCAGATGAATAATTAGGAATTAGGAATTAGGAATTGGAATGACGGCGATAACATATGAAAATAACACATCTTAGTACTTTTGACATTGCGGGAGGCGCAGCAAGAGCAGCTTATCGATTACATGAAGGACTACTAAAAATAGGGCAGGAATCGCAAATATTAAGTTTATATAAAACCTCCGCCGACACTCATGTTTTGGAATATAAACTCAATAAATTCGAAAATAGTTTGGATTCTACCTATTGCAATTATATTCAAAATCATTATATTAATAATAATAGAACCCCTATTTCTAATACTTTATTTTCTTTAGGTTATTCGGGGTTTAATGTCGCTAAATTAGACCCAATTATTAATAGTGATATTATCAATTTACATTGGATAACCAGTGGTTTTCAATCACCCCTAACCATCAAAAAATTACTGGATTTAGGTAAGCCGGTGCTGTGGACACTTCATGATATGTGGGCATTTACCGGAGGGTGTCACTATACGGCAGGATGTCAAGGATATGAAAATAATTGCTTAAATTGTCCTCAACTTTCTGAGGATATTTTTCAATTACCCCATCATCTTTTACAAGAGAAAATAGAATTTTTTAAGGATCCTAATTTAGTAATTGTAACCCCTAGTAAATGGTTGGCTGAGTCTGCAAAAAAAAGTCGAGTTTTTCGTCATAATAGAATCGAGGTTATACCTTATTCTTTAGATACAAATGTTTTTCGACCTATTAATAAATTAGAAGCCAAAAAAAGTTGCAATCTTAATGCTGACGACATTATCTTATTAGTGGGAGCCGTTACGGGAAAAGAAAAAAGAAAAGGGTTTATGGAATTAATTAATAGTTTAAAAATATGTAAAAATAATCATCAATTTTCTGCACTCATTAAAAATGATCGCTTAAAAATTTGCTGTTTTGGTGAACCTAATCAGGCATTTCAAGAGTTAGGAATAAAGATTATTTCCCTCGGTAATATCAACTCCGATGAGGAATTAAGTCTGATTTATTCGGCGGCGGATATTTTCATTCTACCGTCTTTGGAAGATAATTTCCCCAATACAATGTTAGAGTCCATGAGTTGTGCCACACCAGTTATTGCCTTTGATGTCGGCGGAATCCCTGATTTAATTCAAGATCAAATTTCGGGAATAATAGTGCCATATGGGGATATTCAATCCATGAGCGAAAAAATTATACAACTTACTAATGGTCAGGGATTATTGGTCCCTATGGGAAAAAAATCGAGGGAAATAATTACCAATAATTATGGATTGTCCATTCAAGCTAATCATTATTTGCAATTATATCAAGAATTGTTAGATAGTTCATCAGTAAATATAACAAATTCTTCTCTATTTTCCGCTTCAAATACTACTGCCAATAATAGAGGATTATATTTTGAAAAAATTTATGCAGATTTAGCTTTATACTCCATACAACAAGAACTAAAAAATACCCATCAAAAACTTAATAAAACGGGGAAAAAACTCCAAGAAACTAGAAGAATTTTAGCTCAACATCAAGAGACAATTACGGCTATGGAAAGTAGTAAATTTTGGAGTTTACGCCAAAAATGGTTTAAAATCAAAAATCTTTTTGGTTTATCTTCAGAAAAATAAACAAATAAACATTAAACATTAAACGGAACTCAGGTTATAAAAGGTACGGAAAACTACACTACCTTAAAGGGATCGCTTTCCCTCAATATAGAAGAAGAAATAAGCAGTTAAGTAAAAATTCTCAAAAATTAATCATTAACTTCATTGTTTCCGTTATAAAAATTTACATATACTGATAAGGAAGTAATTATATATGGGAAAAGTAGTAGGTATAGATTTAGGTACAACCAACTCTTGTGTGGCGGTGATGGAGGGAGGTAAACCTGTTGTTATTGCCAATGCTGAGGGTTTTAGGACTACTCCTTCCGTAGTAGCTTATGCTAAAAATGGCGATCGCCTTGTCGGACAAATTGCCAAACGTCAAGGGGTAATGAATCCCGAAAATACGTTTTATTCCGTTAAGCGTTTTATCGGTAGAAGATATGATGAGGTCACCAACGAGACCACAGAAGTATCTTATAAAGTATTAAATGTTGGTGGCAATGTGAAGTTGGATTGTCCCTCGCAAAGTAAACAATTCTCTCCTGAAGAAATTTCTGCCCAAGTTTTACGCAAATTGGTCGAAGATGCCAGTAAATATTTAGGAGAAACAGTTACTGAGGCTGTAATCACCGTACCAGCTTACTTTAACGACTCTCAACGTCAAGCCACTAAAGACGCGGGAAAAATCGCTGGCATCGAAGTTAAACGTATTATTAACGAGCCTACCGCCGCATCTTTGGCTTATGGGTTAGATAAAAAAAGCAACGAAACTATTTTAGTATTTGACTTAGGTGGTGGTACTTTTGACGTTTCTGTTTTAGAAGTTGGTGATGGTGTATTTGAAGTTTTATCCACCTCTGGGGATACCCACTTAGGCGGTGATGATTTTGATAAAAAAATTGTCGATCACTTAGCGGCAGACTTTAAAGGAAAGGAAGGTATTGATCTACGCAAAGATAAACAGGCTTTACAACGGTTAACAGAAGCCGCTGAAAAAGCCAAAATCGAACTCTCTAGCGTTTCTCAAGCGGAAATTAACTTACCTTTTATTACCGCTACTCAAGACGGACCTAAGCATTTAGAATTAACCTTAACTAGAGCTAAATTTGAAGAGTTATGTGCTGATTTAATCGATCGTTGTGCTGTCCCTGTACAAAATGCCCTTAAAGACTCTAAACTCAGCCCTAGCGATATTGATGAAGTTGTCTTAGTTGGTGGTTCAACTCGTATTCCCGCCGTCCAAGAAGTAGTCAAAAAAATTCTCGGAAAAGATCCTAATCAAACTGTTAATCCCGATGAAGTAGTGGCTGTAGGGGCAGCTATTCAAGGGGGTGTTTTAGCCGGAGAAGTTAAAGATATTCTCTTGTTAGATGTAACTCCTCTTTCTCTGGGTGTGGAAACCCTCGGCGGTGTAATGACAAAAATTATTCCCCGTAACACTACTATCCCTACCAAAAAATCGGAAACCTTCTCTACTGCCGTTGATGGACAAAGTAACGTAGAAATTCACGTTTTACAAGGTGAAAGAGAATTTTCTAAAGATAACAAGAGTTTGGGAACTTTCCGTTTAGATGGTATTCCTCCTGCACCTCGTGGCGTACCCCAAATAGAAGTTATTTTCGATATTGATGCTAACGGTATCTTAAATGTAACCGCCAAGGATAAAGGTACTGGTAAAGAACAATCCATCAGTATTACTGGTGCTTCCACTTTACCTTCTGATGAAGTCGATCGTATGGTCAAGGAAGCTGAATCCAATGCGGCGACAGATAAAGAAAGACGAGATGCTATTGAGCGTAAAAACCAGGCTGATTCTTTAGTTTATCAAGCAGAGAAACAACTCACGGAATTAGGAGATAAAGTTTCCGCCGATGATAAAGCCAAAGCCGAAGGATTGATTAAAGATCTTAAAGATGCTGTAGCTAAAGAAAATGACGAGAAAATCAAAACCGTCATGCCAGAATTACAACAGGTGTTGTATACCATCGGTAGTAACATTTATCAGCAATCTGGTGGTGCAACTCCAGGCACAGATACCAGTGGCACTAATGACACCGGTTCAAGTAATAGTGGTGAGGATGTCATTGATGCAGAATTCTCTGACAACTAGATTTTCAGATTTTTTGCCTTGATTTATTTTTTCAAGTTTGTAATTTGTTATTAATTTTACGGGTGAACTATGTATAGTTCGCCTTTTTTTTCGTTTATGAATGCCATTTATTTGGATGTTAACTAGTTAGCACTCCCCTTTTTGTTATCTTCAAATATCTGAATTTAGGTTGACTGATTATTAACTTATGATTATTATCAACAGTTATATTATATTTGCCCATATAATTGACTAAATAATTTTTTTATGATCGTCAAAAAAATGCTTCTTCAAAATCTATTTATTCGGTTCACCCCACAATATAGCGATTTATCGCGATGGCAAAAAGAAGTTATATTATTATGTCTTGATTTTCTTGTGTCTGTAGTCTCTATATTCTCAGCCTTTAATATCTTCTATAGTCTTCCTCACACTTTCGAGCTATTTGATCTTTTCCTTCCGCTAATAACAGTTCATCTCGTCTCAAAAGTTTTAATATTTCGATTCTTTGGTCTATATCGTCCAGTGACAAAATATACAGATATAGGTTTTTTCTCAAAAATTACTAAGTCTGTTATTGTTAGTACTATTATTGGAATTCTATTAGTATTTTTGTTTGCTTCTGATTCTATTGGTGAGTCAGTAATGCTTATAGATGGTTTAATATCAATTATTGCCATTACGGCATCACGTATAACAATTCGTTCTCTGATTAAATCCCTCATTATTCTCCAGTGGGACTCGTACTCACGAGAATCTTTGGTCATTTACGGAGCTGGTTCAGCTGGATACCAATTGGCACAGAGTTTAGAGCAAAATCCAGAATATAAATTATTAGCTTTTATTGATGATAACCCAGAATTAGAAGGAAGAATCATAGGAAACATTCCGATTTATCGCCCTCATCATTTACAATCACTGTATCGGCAAAAACCTTTTCAAACCCTAATTTTTGCTATTCCCAATTTAACCAGTTCAAGACGAAAGGAAATTATTGAAAGTTTGAACTTATTACCTATTAAATTTAAAACCATTCCTAATCTTAGAGAATTATTATCTAATCAAGCATCCGTTTCTGAAATAAGGAATATTGATGTATCGGAACTATTGGGTAGAGAAGAAATTACTCCTAATCATATCCTATTGAGGGTAAATATTACCCATAAGACCGTTTTGGTTACCGGTGCGGGGGGCTCTATCGGTTCAGAGTTATGTCGCCAGATATCTCAACTACAACCGAAATGTCTGGTATTATTTGAGCTAAATGAGTTTGCTCTTTATGATATTGATTTAGAACTAAGAGAAAAAAATTGTGATGTGCCTATTTATCCTTATTTAGGAAATATTACCGACGAGTTGTATTTTCAAAAAATTTTAAAAAAACACAACGTTGAAACAATATATCATGCCGCCGCCTATAAACACGTTCCTTTAGTGGAAATGAATCCTTGTGTCGGAGTTTATAATAACGTTGCGGGGACTTTGACCACAGCCCGTTCGGCTATAGCCTGTGGAGTAAAAAATTTCGTTTTCATTTCTACGGATAAAGCTGTACGTCCTACAAATGTTATGGGAGCAAGTAAAAGAGTCGCAGAATTGGTTATCCAGGGTTTAGCAGCGCAGAAAAGGACGAAAACTATTTTTGCCATCGTTCGTTTTGGCAATGTGTTAAATAGTAGCGGTTCGGTAATTCCTCGTTTCCGAAAACAAATAAGTGAAGGAAAACCAATTACCCTAACCCATAAAAATGTAACCCGTTATTTTATTTCCATTCCAGAAGCCGTTAGTTTAGTCATTCAAGCGGGGGCCATGGCAAAAGGCGGAGAAATTTTTTTGTTAGATATGGGTAATCCTGTACTTATTTATGATCTAGCGGTAAAAATGATAGAATTAAGTGGTATGGAAGCGGGAAAAGATATCAAAATTGACATTATCGGGTTAAGACCGGGAGAAAAGCTATATGAAGAACTATTAATCGACAAAAATAATAGTAATCCGAGTCAACACCCACAGATATTTTCGGGGAACGAACCAATGCTAGAATGGGAAATTTTGCAACCGAATTTAGAAAGTTTACTCGACCTGGCAAAGGAAGGAAATTCAGAAGAGGTACTCAAACAACTGAAAATTTTAGTTCCTGAATTCAATAATCCCTTACTTGTTTAGTTTCATTACAATAAATTATTGAATGAATTAAAATTAACACCAATTTTGATACAGAAACCTTATAGTTACCTGAATTTCGTCTTTTTCTTGTTTACTTACTAAAACACTGCTATCCCAAAAAATTTTAACTATGTTTTTAAATAACTCTGACAAGACCAATAATTTACAGACACAGAATCAAGAACCGAATAAATTAGTTTACTTAAATTCAAACATTTCCGATGATGATGATGATGAAATAAATATAAGTGAATTGTTGAGAGTTTTCAGGAGACGAGGCTTAATAATAATTGGTACAACTCTTACATTAGTGACGGCTTTATCTACATGGATTTTACTTCAGCCCCCAGTTTATGAGGGAAAATTTAAACTTCTTGTTGAACCTTTGAATAGTGAAGGTAAAAAATTAGATTTTTTGGACAATTTTTCAAAACCTTCATATTTCGATTCAGGTTTGGATTATGATAGTCAAATTGATGTATTAAAAAGTCCATTGGTGATGGATACTATTTTCCCGGTAATTCAGTCTCGTTATCCTGAATTAGTAAAAAAGGAATTCATGAGCCAATTAAATCTTGAACGATTCGGCGAAACTAAAATTCTCGAGGTTAGTTATACAGATGAATCGGAAGAAGAAATATTGTTTGTATTAAATCAATTAATGAAGGGTTACTTAGACTATCAATCGAAAGAGTATATAAGTAATATTACTCAAGCCCAAGCTTTCGCCGAAGATCAAATAAATCGAGTTCTTGAAGACGTAGCCATGTTTGAGTCGAAATTAGAAAATTTTCAAAAGACTAATGATTTAATCGATCCTAAGACTCAAAATGAAGTGTTATCATCACAGGCTGGATTTCTATTGCGAGAAATCGAAAATGTACAAACTGAACTTAGCGGAATGAAGAAACTAAGTAATGAGCTAGCAAATAAGTTGGATTTAACGCCCGAACAAGGGAACATTGTTTCTCGTTTAAATAAAGAAACTAATTATGGGAAACTGATTTCCCAAATCAAAGACATTGACACTCAAATGGCCTTAGAAAGTGTGAGATTGGGAACTCAACACCCCATACTCAAAACATTGAGAGCCAAAAAAGAAGAATTAATATCATTACTAAATCAGGAAACTTATAAGATTCTGGGTAGTAAAGGGTCAAATCTATCTTTAGATTTTCTGACCTCGATTTCCAATAATGTGGAAGTGACTCAGAAATTTTTTGATACCAACAATCAAATTGAAGTATTACAATCAAAACAGAAACAACTTGATCTAGCATGGGAACAACTTAATGCAAAAGTTAATGTTTTATCAACCACCAATAGAAAATACCAAGAAATTCAAAGAGAGCTACAGACTGCCAGTGAAAGTTTAAATCGCCTCTTAGCAGTCAGCGAAAATCTGCAAATAGAAGTAGCAAAACAGACTTCTCCATGGAAGTTACTCACACCTATTGATGAAACTACTATTAAAGATGTATCAGACACAACGAAAAATATCGCTTTAATTACTATTGCTAGTATGTTCATAGGAACATTACTCGGTTTTGTAATTGATCGACTGGATTCGGCATTTCATTCTGTAGAGGATGTTAAAAGCACTATTGATTTGCCTACTCTTGCGATTATTCCTTATAATAAAAGCCTGGATGTTGTAAACGATAAGAAAAAGAAATCAATTAAGAGTAGTTTTAACCAAGGAAAAGGACTTTTTGCTGATGCAGAAACGATGTCTAACCTTGATGCTTATTTTTCCCTTTATACGAATATTAACCTTTTAAGCTCAGACAGCTCTATTCGTTCTATCGTCGTCGGGGCGGCGGAAGCGAGTGAAGGAAAGTCAACTACGACTGTTTTCTTAGCAAAAGCGGCGGCAATGTTGGGCAAAAGAGTTTTAATAGTAGATGTGGACATGCGTAAACCTAAATTACATAAATATTTAGGAATCAAAAATACTATGGGAATCAGTAATTTAATAACAGACGATATACCTTTAGAGAAAGTTATTCAAGCATCGGAACAGGAAAATCTATTTGCCATCACTGCCGGTTCTAAACCTCCTAATCCCACGAGGATTATTTCCTCTCAAAAAATGCAAACTTTAATGGCAAAATTGAAGGGAGATTTCGATTTAGTGATCTATGACACTCCACCTCTGATGGGATTTTCTGATGGGAAAATTCTTATTCCTTTTACTGATGGCCTTGTTTTTATCCTTGGGTTAGGAAAAACTCATCGCCCTAATGTCCGACAGGTACTTAATGATTTACAAATGTCAAAAATGCCCATTTTAGGAATGGTACTTAACGGTGTCAAAAAATCTATGGGTGGTTATTATGGTTACGGTTATTATGATTACAAAAATTATTATCAGGATGAAGGTTAATTGGGTTCTGTCGCAAAAAAATATGAGTCTTGATATAGTTTCGTATAATTGATTAAAAACACTCATCAATTTCACCTTCTTTATGAATTCCAAGGAACCCTTTCAAATGGCGACACTTTTTCTCAATTTTCATACTACTCACTTATTACTTATTACTTATTACTTATTACTTATTACTCACGGTAATGTCTTCGGCACGCTTCCTAGCAGTATTGAAGTTGATGGAGCTTAACTCGTGCATCACCTGTTATATTTTCTAACTGTTACATTTTGTAAATTTATTCAGGAAATCATAACATCCGCCCGTTACAATGGTAGGCAGGTACTGTGCCCACTTATCAGAGGCAGAGTAGTTAACTCTTATTCAATTCGGGTAAGCAGTTTTCAAAATTAAATAAGGAGCGCATCATGAGTTTAAAAGATAGAGCCAAGGCAACCGCCAAAAATATCGAAGGGAAAGTTCAAGAAGCAGTCGGCAATGTGACTGGCGATCCCAAAGCTCAGGTAGAGGGCAAGGAAAAACAGGCAGAGGCAAAAGTTCGTCACACTATTGAAGATGTGAAGGATGAAGTCAAAAAGATTGTTGACTAGAGGGTCGATTCAGTAATGCCAAAAGACCTGGTTAGGTGAGGGAAGAGTATGTAAAGACAGGAAAGACAAAAAGCTTACCTAATCTTCATTTTTCCCACACCTCCCACACTTTCCCCTCTCTTTCCTGTGACTAACTAATGTCTAAGGAGATGATTAAACAATCAAATTCTTTTTTGGAGTTTTTAAAAATGATTTCATTTGAACAGATTCGTCGCTTTTTTGTCACCATAATTTTAACTATAATGCTGGCAATTACCATCGCTTTTGATTTTGGAACTACAGATAGTTGGGCGGCAACTTTACCCACCCAACTCATCAGCCAACCCCCGACTCAAATCGCCACCATGAATCGAGCCAAGGCAGTTACAAAGAATATTGAAGGTAAAGCTCAAGAAGCGATCGGCAACATAACAGGCGATCCCAAAGATCAGATTATGGGAAAAGCCAAGCAAGTCGAAAGTCAGGCTCGTAATGCAGCAGAAGAGATGAAAGACCAGATGAAGTTAAAAGGGAGAGCAAAAGCAGTTACCAAAAACATTGAAGGCAAAGTTCAAGAAGCGAAAGGTAAAGCTACTGGCAACCGCCAAGATCAAGTTGCTGGAAAAGCTAAACAAGTCGAAAGCCAAGTTCGCAATGCAGTAGAAGATGTCAAAGATCAGGTTCAAGATATCCTCAATTAAAGATCGATGACTGAATTTTCATTACTTTTATCCGAATTAAGGAGGAAATTATGTTCGATCTCGTTTGGACTGCTGTTGTTATACTTTTCATCCTTTGGTTGTTAGGATTCTCCGTTAACATTGGCGGCGGCTTAATCCACCTGCTTTTGGTTTTTGTGCTGATTGGCGTTGTCTACAACTTATTTATGAGACGACGGTAATTATTTCATTCCCCCTGTCAATTTGCCGAAACTATTCATTTCTCGTCGAGGGTTAGGGGGAATGTGAACGGTTACAATTTCTGTTTTTGTGCTGTTTAGTTATTCAAGGAGTTTTTGTATGGAATCCACAAAAGAGCGGGGGCAATTAGTCATCATTGGTGGAGCAGAAGACAAAGAAGAAGATTGTGAAATCTTGCGAGAGTTTGTTCGCTGTGCTGGTGGGACTCAAGCTAAAATTGCCGTGTTAACGGCGGCAACAAGCGAGCCTCGTGAGTCTGGAGAAGACTATACCCGAGTGTTTGAACGGCTTGGTGTCGAGGATGTGCGTGTTGTCAATACCATTCACAGGGAAGATGCGGATGATCCAGAAAAACTGAAAATTATTGAAGAAGCCACAGGAGTGTTTTTTACAGGAGGAGATCAAGCCAATATCATTGAATACATCAAGGGAATTAAGCTAGATACCTTACTGCACCAACGCAATCGGGAAGGAATGGTGATCGGTGGTACGAGTGCAGGTGCTGCCATAATGCCCGATTTTATGATTGTTGAAGGAGACTCCGAAACCAATCCACGCTTGGACGCGATAGAAATGGGGTCGGGAATGGGGTTTTTGCACTCAGTGGTGATCGATCAGCATTTTGCTCAGCGCGGACGGTTAGGTCGCCTGATTTCCGCTCTCTTACAGCAGCCAGCTAACTTAGGTTTTGGCATTGACGAAGATACAGCAGTAATTGTGGACGGTAACGAATTTAAAGTGGTGGGGCGTGGGGCTGTAACAGTTGTCGATGAATCAGAGGCAACTTATGATAATTTAGGCGAACTGCTCAAAGATGAAGCGATGGCGGTGTGTGGAGTCAGGTTGCACATCTTACCTCAAGGATTCCGCTTTAACTTGAAAACTCGCAAGCCCATTTTCTCTCAATCAACCGATTTAAAGGATAGCAATCCTAAAAAGGAGGCAGAAGTTGAAAGACAGTAGGTAGGAAGGAACAATCAGTGGTGGCTTGTACATGTCACTGATTGGAGACTTTATTTAAATCAGAAAAATATTGACTCTGAGGTCTAAGAATGAATCACGATCGCGATGATGAAACCAATGTTGAGCGGCGACAAGAACTGCACCATGATGAAGAGGCTTTCCGACTTCGTCAAGAGGAGAAACGCCTGCGAGATGCCAGACGAAGTAATACCTTGAATTGGATAATTAACAGCATTTTCTCCCTGGCAGGAATGCTGGAAATACTACTGGGAATCAGGTTCTTTTTGCGTTTGTTTGGTGCAAACCCCCAAAATCAATTTGCTCAGTTGATTAATAATCTATCTGCACCTTTCATTGCTCCATTTTCTACCTTATTCATTAGTCCTGCTTCAGCTGGTGGTGCCAATATATTTGATGTCAACATTCTGATTGCGATCGTAGCCTATGCTCTCTTAAGCTATGTTGTTGTTTCCTTAGTTAGAGTCATCTTTCATCAGGAATCGTGAATTTCTATTATAACTTGTACAATAAGGAGGATATATCGATGAGAACAAAAGTGGGTCTATGGATTGACCACAGGGAAGCTATTATCGTGGCTGTTACGGAGAAAGGGGAAGAGATCGGACTGATAATATCGGAGGTAGAAAAACAGCCCCGACGTTCTGGTGATTCACCGATGAATAGTCCCTATGAAGCACTTCAGGTGCCTGCAGATGATAGCCAACAGAGGGCTTTTTCCGGACATCTGAACATATACTATGATGCTGTCATTGCCTGTATTCGTGATGCAGAGTCTATCCTGATATTTGGTCCTGGTGAGGCAAAGGATGAACTTAAAAAACGTCTTGAAGGACATAACCTCGGTGGACGCATTGTCGGTATTGAAACAGTTGACAAAATGACGGATCGCCAAATTGCGGCGAAGGTTCGAGAACACTTTTCTGAGTAACATTCGGGAATAGAGGCGAGGCGGAAAAACAAAAATCAAGATAATTCTATGTATTACATAGTTAAAACGAAAAAATCATTCAACCAAGCATCGACAGACCTTGAATCAGCGGTTATGAGTCATGGTTTCGGAGTACTCCATGTTCACGATCTAGGAGCCACACTTCGCAGTAAAGGCATTGCCTTTGATGAAGAGTGCAAAGTTTTTGAAGTTTGTAATCCGGTGCAGGCAGCAAAGGTTTTGTCTATCGATATGCGCCTAAATATGGCGTTACCCTGTCGGATTTCAGTGTTTACGGAGAAAGGTGAAACGAAGATCGGTCTGATTAAGCCAGTGCAAATGCTTTCAACCCTAACTCAGGATGTAACATTAGCTCAAGCTGCCAAAGAAATTGAAGAAAAGACTATTCAAATAGTTGATGAGGCGAAATGAATACTCGTCACCTCAATCATAAGGGAGAGCAAGAAAATGCCCAGAAGCCATAAAGAACGACATCGTACGGGACGAATCGGCTGGCTACGTGCCGCAGTTTTGGGTGCAAACGACGGCATTGTTTCAACGGCAAGCCTTGTCGTTGGGGTGGCAGCAGCCCACGGGTCTCGCAGCGAAGTCTTAGTGGCTGGGGTGGCTGGCCTGGTAGCTGGGGCAATGTCCATGGCGGCTGGGGAATATGTATCGGTCAGTTCACAAGCTGATACCGAGAAAGCTGACCTTTCCCGTGAACGGAAAGAACTCAATATCGACGAACAATCCGAGCGGGAGGAACTGGCTGCAATCTATGTGGATCGTGGCCTCGATCCTTTGTTAGCAAAACAAGTTGCCAAGCAGTTGATGGCTCATGACGCATTAGGTGCACACGCACGTGATGAACTGGCTATCTCCGAGAGCTTGGCAGCTCGACCAGTGCAAGCGGCACTGGCATCGGCAGGCGCGTTTGCTGTGGGTGCAGCTATGCCGCTTCTCACCGTGCTGGTAGCGCCCGAATCGAGATTGGTGCCCGTTGTATTTGGGAACTCTCTCATCTTTCTCACTGCATTGGGGGTACTAGCTGCCCGTGCAGGTGGAGCGCCAGTGATGAAATCGGCTGTTCGAATTGCCTTTTGGGGTGTGCTGGCGATGGGGCTGACTGCTGCTGTAGGGGCTCTGTTCGGAACGGTCCTATAGGAGGTAAACAAGGTCGAAGCGATGAAACCAGAATAATTGATCATGGAGAAAATAAAATGCTTAACGAATACTATAGCTATTTAGTTCAAGTCACCACTCATTAGATAATAGAAAGGAGGTTAGTCATGGATTTAGTCCAGTTTGTGGTCGTTATCATCGTAGTTGGGGTTCTATTGTGGCTCGTGAACAACTACATTCCGATGGACAGCAAGATCAAGCAAATCTTGAACATTGTGGTTGTCGTCGCCCTCATTTTGTGGATTCTTAAGGTGTTCGGATTGCTTAGTTTTCTCCGGGGAATTCGTATCGGTAAGTGATCCATTCCGAGAGCCTGACTGCTCAACCGGTTCAAGCGGTACGTGCACCGGAGCCGTGCCGGCGAATTTCACCATCGCCAAACTTATCGGATAATCTTTGTAATGGAGGAACCAACCATGAGCGATGAAACCAAGATTAAGGGAATGGGATCAATTCTCCACACCCAAGGAGTAGCTTTCCGCGTGTGGGCACCCCATGCACAGGGAGTATCCGTCATCGGCTCTTTCAACGACTGGGAAGATACCAAGCACCCCATGCAAGCCGAAGAGAACGGTTACTGGTACGTCAACATAGCCGAGGCTAAAGCTGGGGATCAGTATCGGTTCTTTCTGTCCACGCCGAGGGGCGAGTTCAAGCGCATTGACCCCTATGCCCGCGAGGTGACCAACTCGGTCGGAAACGCGATCGTTCACGATCCGAGCTTTGACTGGCAAGGGGATGACTTCCATATCGCCTCATGGAACGAACTGGCCATCTACGAACTTCATGTCGGCACGTTCAACGATCAAGAGGATATTAACCGTCCAGGCAAGTTCCCCTCAATATCAACCCGTCTAGGACATTTGAAAAAACTGGGCATCAATGCGATCCAGATCATGCCAATAGGCGAGTTTGCGGGAGACTGGTCTTGGGGTTACAACCCCGCCCATATCTTCTCGGTGGAGATCACCTACGGAGGTCCGTTGGCGTTTAAGCAGTTCGTCAAGCGAGCTCACCAGGAGGGCATTGCGGTGATCCTAGACGTTGTTTACAACCACCTAGGACCCAGCGACCTCGATCTTTGGCAGTTTGACGGCTGGTGCGAGAACGATCGCGGTGGAATCTACTTCTACAACGATGATCGGGCCCACACGCCCTGGGGAGAAACCAGACCCGATTACGGACGTGGCGAGGTTCGTCAATACCTTGTTGATAACATCTTGATGTGGCTCAATGAATACCACGTTGATGGCTTTCGCTTCGATGCGACCCAATTCATTCACACGGTGGACGGCTCTAAAGATCGGGACTTGCCTGATGGCTGGAGTCTGCTCCAGTGGATCAATAGCGAGGTAGCAGAGAAATTCCCCGGCCGGATCACGATCGCGGAAGATCTTCAAAACAACAGATGGCTCACCAAGGATGTTGGCGCAGGTGGGGCTGGGTTCAGCTCTCAGTGGGATGCCATGTTCGTCCATCCCATCCGCCAGGCGGTGATCTCTTCCCAAGACGAGCAACGCTCCCTTGCCGCCATCCGCGATGCCATCTGCTACCGGTACAACGATGATGCTTTCGACCGGGTCATCTACAGCGAATCCCACGATGCAGTGGCGAATGGTAGCTCCCGCGTACCACAAGAGATCAGCCCGAACGACCCCAAGGGCTGGTATGCAAGGAAACGTTCGACACTGGCCGCCGCGATGGTCTTCACCGCCCCGGGTATCCCCATGCTTTTCCAAGGTCAGGAATTCCTCGAAGGAGGATGGTTCCGCGACACAGTCCCCGTCGATTGGGACCAACGGGACGAGTTTCATGGCATCGTTCGGCTATACCGTGACCTCATCCGGTTGCGGCTCAACCTCGAGGGCTTCACCCGTGGACTCTGCGGACAGTTCACCGAGGTCTATCATCTGGACGAAGACCGCAAGGTCATCGCTTTCCATCGCTGGGACAAGGGCGGATCGGCGGATGATGTTGTGGTCGTTGCCAACTTCTTCCGTGACGCGCAGGATGGCTACCTCATCGGTTTCCCGGCAGCAGGAACCTGGAAGCTCCGTTTCAACAGCGATTGGCAGGGCTATAATGACGATTTCAAAAACCATCCCAGCACTGACGTCATCGCCGAGTCGGGTGCCTATGATGGGCTTCCTTGGCATGGGACGCTTTCCATTGGACCCTACAGTGTGCTGATCTTTTCTCAATAAACAGTTTTCAAATTCAATAAATAAATCCTGTAAGGAACGCAACTTTTTTTTATAAGGAGGACTGGTATGACTTCTCGTTCACTTAAAATTTCCCCTGAAGGTGGGCAACCACTGGCACTAAATTGGACGGTAGTAGGTTTTTTCAGTGCCGTTCATGTGATCGCTCTCCTAGCTCCCTGGTTCTTTTCCTGGTCTGCTCTGGGGGTTGCCATATTTCTACATTGGTTGTTAGGCAGCATTGGTATTTGTCTTGGGTATCATCGCCTGTTGACTCACCATAGTTTGCAGTTATCGAAAGGACTGGAATATGCGATCGCTATTGTTGGCACGCTGGCATTGCAAGGTGGTCCAATTTTCTGGGTAGCTGGACACCGAATGCACCATGCTTATACGGAAGATAAGGACAAAGATCCATATTCTGCCAAACGAGGTTTTTGGTGGAGTCATGTACTCTGGCTCTTATATGATCGCCCAGAATTTTTTAACTACGATATTTATAAAAAATCTGCTCCTGATTTGGAGCGACAGCCATTCTATCGCTGGTTAAACCGTTACTACCTACTCCTCCAGCTACCGCTAGGAATCTTGCTATATCTGCTCGGAGGATGGTCGTTCGTGATCTACGGTCTGTTCTTAAGATCCGTCTTGCTCTGGCACAGCACTTGGTTGATTAATTCTGCTGCCCACATCACAGGCTACCGTACATTCAATACCGAAGATAACTCCCGTAACCTTTGGTGGGCAGCCATTCTTACCTATGGAGAAGGTTGGCATAATAATCACCACGCTCATCCAAATGTTGCTAAAGCAGGATGGAAATGGTGGGAAATTGATATGACTTGGTGGGCAATTTCCATCCTCAAGAAACTAGGTTTAGCTAGAAAAGTGGTCATACTTTCCCTTGACTAGATTTGCTGGTAGCTGACGGCTGAATACTCCATATATCGTTTTTCCATAATTTGCCAGTAAAGGAGTCATAATGATGACTAGATCTGCCGATCCAGAAACACTTTCGCATCTATCGTTAGAAGACCTACAAAAGCAATTAGGCACGTCCCCTCAAGGATTGAGCCAGACGGGGGCCCACCAGCGACTATCGCAAGATGGCTATAACCAGTTACCCGAAACCACCGTCAGCCCGCTGATGCGGTTTCTGTCGCACTTTTGGGGACCGATCCCTTGGATGATTGAGGCGGCGGTGATCCTCTCGGCTCTGGTGGAAGACTGGGTCGATTTTGGCTTGATTCTAGCCCTGCTGATCGCCAACGGCGTGGTGGGGTTTTGGGAGGAATTTCAGGCGGGCAATGCCATCGCCGCACTCAAAGCGAAACTGGCACTCCAAGCCAAGGTCAAGCGAGACGACACTTGGACGACAATTCCAGCCCGCGAACTGGTGGCTGGCGATCTGATCCGGCTGCGTCTGGGGGATATTGTGCCAGCAGATGTGCGGTTTTTAGCAGGAGATCCGGCGCAGGTTGACCAGTCGGCGTTGACGGGGGAATCGCTCCCCGTAGAATGCCAGGTGGGAGGCGTGCTGTATTCGAGTTCCATCCTGAAGCAGGGCGAACTGGATGGCATTGTCTATGCCACGGGCGCTCGGACTTACATGGGTAAAACCGCCCGCCTGGTGGAATCTGCCCAGACGGTCAGCCACTTTCAACGAGCGGTATTGAAAATCGGCGACTACCTGATCGTGATTGCCCTGGTGCTGGTGGTGCTGGTGTTCATGGTGGCGCTGTTTCGGGGCGATCCCTGGCTGACGACCCTGCGGTTTGTCTTGGTGTTAACGGTGGCCTCCATCCCCGTAGCTATGCCCACGGTGCTGTCGGTGACGATGGCCGTCGGTGCCCAACGGTTGGCAAAAAAGGACGCCATCGTCAGTCGGCTAGCGGCGATCGAAGAGATGGCTGGCATTGACATTCTCTGTTCCGACAAAACGGGCACCTTAACCCTCAACCAGTTAACCCTAGGAGAGCCATTCTGTGTGGGTAATACCGCTCCAGAATCGCTAATCCTCAACGCCGCCCTGGCGTCTCGGGATGAAGACGGCGACCCCATCGATCTGGCAATCTTCACGGGACTGAAGCCTGACCAATCTCTGGATGCCTATCGAATTATCCATTTCCAGCCCTTTGACCCGGTGGGCAAACGCACGGAAGCCACCGTTGAAACCGCCGATCGCGCTCGCTTTAAAGTGACCAAAGGGGCAACCCAAGTGATTCTGGCGCTCTCAAAAAATGTCGCTCAAGTGCAGCCTCAGGTGAATCAGGCGATCGCAGAGTTTGCCCAACGTGGATTTAGATCCCTGGGGGTTGCCCGGACTGACGATTCCGGGAACTGGCAATTTTTGGGCGTACTGCCACTATATGACCCACCCCGCACCGACTCCCAACTGATGATTCAGGCAGTGAAAAAGCTGGGAATTGACCTGAAAATGTTGACGGGAGATCAACAGGCGATCGCCCGCGAAACTGCCCATCAACTGGGACTAAAAGGAGACATCCTCGATGCCAGCCTGCTAGAAAAAGCCGCTCCCCACCAAGCCGGACAGGTTGCCGAGGCGATCGAAGCTGCCGCCGGGTTTGCGCAGGTCTTTCCTGAACATAAATACCATATCGTGGAGGTCTTACAGCAACGAGGTCACATCATAGCCATGGCGGGCGATGGAGTCAATGATGCCCCTGCCCTCAAGAAAGCCGATGCCGGGATTGCCGTTTCAGGAGCCACCGATGCCGCCCGTGCCGCTGCCGATATTGTCTTGCTCACCCCAGGACTTGGCGTGATTGTGGAGGCGATTCAGGAAAGTCGCCGCATCTTTCAGCGCATGAATAACTACGCCATTTACCGGATCGCAGAAACCATTCGGGTTTTGTTGTTCATGACCTTCTCCATTCTGGTCTACAACTTCTATCCCGTGACCGCCATCATGATCGTGCTGCTGGCTCTATTAAATGATGGTGCCATTATCTCCATTGCCTATGATCGCACTCGTCCCGCCCAGGGCCCCGAAACCTGGAATATGCCCGTCGTCCTGGGGTTGGCAACCATTCTGGGTCTCACTGGTGTAGTCAGCTCCTTTGGGATGTTATATCTGGGGGAGCGAGTTTTTCACCTCGATCGCAGCCTTTTGCAAACGTTGATTTACCTGAAGCTGTCGGTCGCCGGACATCTCACCATCTTCGTGACCCGCACCAAGGGGCCTTTCTGGTCGATTAAACCAGCCCGAATTTTGCTGGCAGCCGTCCTGGGTACCCAAGTCCTGGCCACTCTGATTGCGGTGTATGGCATCTTCATGACCCCGCTTGGATGGGGTTTAGCAGGAGTTGTCTGGGCCTATGGATTAATCTGGTTTTTGATTGCCGACTGGGTGAAACAGCGAGCCTACGGAGTTTTTAACCATACTCGCCCCGTCTATGTAACCCGTGGTTTAAGACGGTTGAATCAATGGTTTTTTCATCTGCCTTTTTCTTAAATATCGCTGCAATCAGTTTTAATTTGTGAGATTTTGGTGAGACTAGGAGTCAGGAGTCAGGAGTCGGGAGTCAGAATTATTCTACTGAATACTGGATTCTGGATTCTGAATCCTTTTAAAACAATTATTTGATTCTCACGAATGATTCCTGATTGCTATAGTTTTTGTTTCTCTTTTACCTACATTGATTCTAGTACCTTTCGGGCTTCTTCTCTGTCATCAAAGTGGATTTTTTCTGTGCCTAAAATTTGGTAATCTTCATGGCCTTTTCCAGCTATTAACACCCCATCGCCACTTTTTGCCATTTCTATGGCTATTTTGATAGCCGAGGCTCGATCGCCTTCCACAATAGGAGTAATATAATCGGGAATACCTTTCAAAATATCCATTAAAATCTGCTCAGGGTTTTCTGTGCGAGGATTATCGGAGGTAACTACCACAAAATCCGCTAGATTTGCCGCAATTTTACCCATTATCGGGCGTTTTGTACGATCGCGATCCCCCCCACAACCAAATACACAAATCATCTTTCCTGGGATAAATGGACGGGCTGCCTTAAGTAAATTTTCTAAACTATCAGGAGTGTGTGCATAATCGACAATTACATTTATACCTTGGCGATCGTTATGTGTTACCCTTTCCATACGTCCTGGCACACCCTTAAACAGAGGAAGACTTTGGGCGATAATTTCTAAAGGTACCCCTAACTGTAAAACTGCACCCACACTGGCCAATAGATTGGATAAATTAAATTGTCCCACTAAAGGAGAGGTAAATTCGATATTGCCTTGGGGAGTATGTAATAAACCATTTACTCCCGTAGCTTGATAGGTTAATTTGCTGGTATATAAATCCGCTTGATGATTATTGACGCTGTAAGTCCAAATTTCTCCAGAATTGAGGCTATTAATCAATTTTTGACTATAAAAGTCATCATAGTTGATAATCGCTTTTCCTCGCAAATATTCAGGGCTGAATAATAACGCCTTTGCCGAAAAATAATCATCCATATTTTCATGATAATCGAGATGATCTTGGGTTAGATTCGTAAAAACAGCTACATCAAAGTTACAGCCCCTAATTCTTTTTTGAGCTAAAGCATGGGAGCTTACTTCCATAACTACGTAATGATTCCCTGCTTCCACCGCCTCCGCTAATTGGGCTTGTAAATCAATGGCGAAAGGAGTTGTATGGGTCGCAATTTTCTGATAACCTTGCCAACGGGCATATAAAGTGCCAAATAAAGCCGTAGTTTTTTGGGCTTGATGTAGAAAAAATTCGATTAAATGGGTCGTGGTGGTTTTACCGTTTGTACCTGTAACCCCCACCATCTTTAACTGTTGGCTAGGATAACCATAAAATTTAGTGGCAATATCCGCACAAATACTCACAATGTCATCGCTAACAATGACGCAATCTTGAGAAGTTGGGGGTATTTTACTAGCGGCGGATGGTCCTATTATAGCGGCGATCGCCCCTTCTCTTAAGGCACTTTGCCAAAATTCGCCTCCATCAACCCTTGTGCCGGGCATACCAATAAAGAGATCACCCCCAGTGGCAGCATGGGAATTAGTGGTGATGCCTTTTACTTCTGCCTCTAGGTTGGGATGTTCACCAAGGTTGTTAAGATGAGCTAAATCTGATAATAATTGACGCAATTCCATGAAATTCACTCCAATGATTTAATTAAGTTATAACTATTTTTATAGAAATATCCTTGTTAATATTTCTGTAAAATTTTTGTCAATTGCACCACCGAAATTCGAGGAGAAGGGCGAGGGATCAATAGTTCTCCTTTTTCCGTTGCCAATAACAGCACTGGAATTTCATATTGATACATTTCCCACCATTGATTATTAGTATTAATATCTCTGATTTCTATTTCTAATTTAATATCAGTAATAGCTCGTAATTTTTCTTCTAATCCCTCGCATAAATGGCATCCAGGTTTACTATAAAGAATGATGTTCATCGGTAAGTAAGTAATAGTTAACGAGTTTATGTTTGATGTTTTACACCTTTTTAAAAAGGTGTTTCCGTGTGTAAATGTATCACTTTTGTTTGTTGTGGATGGGTAAAACTAATTTCACGGGCGTGAAGATACAATCTTCGACTATTATCCTGGGATTTTCCGTAAAGGCGATCGCCTTTGATAGCAACCCCTAAACCTTTGGCACAATGGACTCTTAGCTGGTGAGTTCTTCCCGTGATCGGCTTTAATTCTAAGCGTGTTTGTCCATTTTCTACCCCCATCACCTGAAAATGAGTAACACTAGGTTTACCATGATCATAATTTACCTCTTGACGAGGTCGTATTAAAGGGTTAGCCCATAATGGTAAGTCAACAATGCCCTCTGATAGAGAAATTAAATCATTTAACACTGCCTCATAAACTTTTTTAACCTGCCTTTGGGCAAATTGTTGAGATAGGTTGATATAACTTTCTTGGGTTTTTGCCAAAATTAATATTCCTGAAGTATCTTGATCTAATCTATGGACTGTGATAGGCCAGATGTTAGATGTATCTGTGGCAATCTGTCTAAAACGAGACTCGACACTGTCAAAATTATGACTTCCTCTACCAGATACCGATAATAAATCACAGGGTTTATTTACTACTAATAGCCAGTCATCATCATAAATAATGGGGATTGATTCTTGAGTATTAACGGTGGTAAAAGTAGGTAAACCTGATAATAGAAAACCCATTAACGGTTGACATCTTTCCACACAAGCAGGATAAAAAAGACCTTCGACTTTTTCACCATTAGGAGAGTTTTCCCCCCACCAAAATTCAGCCATCATCATGGGTTGTAGATGATTAGTAGCGGCATGGTGTAATAATTTTGGGGTGCAACAATCTCCCGTACCAGTGGGGATGAAAGTTTTGCCCAGTAATTTTCCTACGCTTAAACTATCCCCAGCAAAATTAGTAATAGTATAGGCTGTTTGCATTTGTGCCTGTAACTGTTTTGATAATTCTTTTCGTCGTTGTTTGAGTTGTTGAATTTTGAGGTTAGCGATGTTAATTTCTTCTGTCAAAGGATTTAATTGATCCTGCCATTGATGTTTCAAATTGCGTCTTTCCCAATCATCTCGACGACTTTCTTGCTGTAAATTATGGAGTATTTTGGTTAATTCTTCTTTTTCTAAGGTATCGGTGGCTAAAAACCTGTTTTTATCTCTATCTTCTTTTCTCTGACGATGAGTAATTTTTAAATCCTGCCATTGACGTTGATATTCAGCGGATAGTTTTTGATAGTCTTGACGAAGGGATAAGTTTTTAAGGAAGAGAATTTCTTGCTTAATCTCATCCAACTGTTTAAGGGTAAGACTTTCCGCTAAAGCAATCAGAGAATAACCCGGAATTTGTGACACCCAACCGTTAACTTCTTTTTTACCGTTTAATAATCCCGAAAAGGCTTTAATTACTCCTAATTTTCCTTGACTATCTTTGACAATCAAAATCCCTAACATTTTTCCTTTGACGGTGTGAAAGTTAGTTTCTTTTAATTGACGACATAAACTTAAGGCGATTTTTTCCCCTAAGATAGTGCGAGGTAATTTAAGGGTAACACCCGTTTGAGGACAAGTTCCCTGATAATAATAGGTCACTACTTCTTTTTCTTCGATTTCTTCAGGTGAGACGAAATCCGTTAAGGGATGTAATAATTTATCTAAATAATTCAAAACAATCAGTAAATTAAATAATTTGATCTTATTTTACTAACACCTATTTTCTGCCGATGAATAACTTATTTTTAGCCATTGCGTCAATTTTAGCTGGTTTGGCCGTCATTGGTGGTGCTTTTGCTTCTCATAGTCTTAAAACCATTTTAACGGATTATGCTTTATCGATTTGGGAAACAGGCATTAAATATCAAATGTACCATAGTATCGGTTTATTTCTCATCGCTATTTTAACAAAAGTGGAAAAAATACCTTCAATTTGGTTAAATACTGCCGCCGTTGCTTTTATGGTAGGAATTTTATTATTTTCTGGTAGTTTATATGCTTTGAGTTTGACAGGGGTCAAGTGGTTAGGTGCGATTACTCCTTTAGGTGGAGTTGCTTTTATTGTCGGTTGGGGATGTTTAACCTTTTTTGCGTTTAAGTCTTCTCCTCTCTGAATAGGCTATACTTTAAACAGTTTAAAACTATACTTTTGTGAAAGCTAACTTGAACATAGTTAAGTTTGAATACCTTGACCATAATCATTAAAACTAGTTGTCAATTAGACTCAACTTATGATTCCTTCGACATTAGACCTAAGTGTTTCACCTCTTAATCTCGACAGTCCAGAGGTTTTACTCTCTACCCTCAAAGAACTTCGTCAAACCGTTGAGACTGAAGGACAAGCCATCTTTAACCAATGGCGAGGACACATCCAGCGTTCTGAGTTTCTCTCCAGTGCACTGAATTTGGCTCAGTATCTAGCCTTACGGCGGCACGATTTACGTTCCCTCCAAGTAGCACTTACACCTTGGGGATTGTCTTCCCTCGGGCGTATTGAGGGCAGAGTGATGCCCAATCTCGATGCAGTCATTGCCACTCTGGAAATGATTTGCGGGTTTAAATCTCCTGAAATTAAACGTCCACCCATTGAGGCTTTTTTTGAGGGTGAGCAATTATTACGGCAACACACGGAGAAATTGTTTGGTCACACCTTACCCCATCGACGGGTCAGAATTATGGTCACGTTACCCACAGAAGCCGCCACCGACTATGGACTGGTGCGAGATATTCTCCAACGAGGTGCAAGCTGTGTCCGCATTAATTGTGCCCACGATCTACCAAAAGCTTGGGAAAGCATGATCCGTCATGTGCGACTGGCAGAACAAGAAATCGGTGTCAATTGCCGGGTGATGATGGACTTAGCTGGTCCGAAAATCCGCACTGGTTCAGTGGTTGCACCACCGGACAAAAAAAGGGTATTTCGAGGAGATCATATTCTGCTATTAGGATCTCCCAGTGAATTGGGAAGTGAAACTCTTTCAGGTGAAGCAATTTCAGGATCTGTGGATTATTTCCAAACCTATTGTACCGTTCCGGAAATTATTGAACTTCTGACCGTTGGCACACCAGTATATATCGACGATGGCAAAATCCGGACTCGTGTGGTTGATTCCCAATTGCCAATACCTAATGGACAATCAGGACTCTTACTCCAAGTGACCCATGCACCGCCTAAAGGGGTTAAACTTAAGCCTGAAAAGGGCTTGAATTTTCCGAACACGGTCTTACCCCTCAATCCCCTGACGGAAAAAGATTTACAGGATCTAGACTTTGTGGCAACTCATGCAGACATCATTGGTTACTCTTTTGTGCAAAAAGCTGCCGATATTCAGTTACTACAACAAGAATTAGACCAGCGTTCCAACGGCCGACTTGCCCCACTGGCAATCGTGGCAAAAATTGAAACCCCTATAGCGGTTCTTAATCTACCAGAATTAATCATTCATGCGGCAGGTAAGCGTTCATTCGGAGTCATGATTGCTAGGGGCGATTTGGCGGTTGAAATTGGATACCAACGTTTAACGGAAATCCAAGAGGAAATTCTCTGGCTGTGTGAAGCGGCTCATGTTCCCGTGATTTGGGCAACCCAAGTTTTGGAAAACTTGGTGAAAAAAGGAGCACCTTCCCGAGGAGAAATGACTGATGCGGCAATGGCTGAACGAGCCGAGTGTGTTATGTTGAATAAAGGACCATTCATTGCTGAAGCGATCACTATTTTGGATGATGTCCTAACTCGTATGGAAGCCCATCAATTGAAAAAAACACCTCAGTTGAGAGCATTGCATTCTTGGTAGATTTATATACCAGCCCTTTCAAGATGATAACATGTTATTTCACAACAGGTCTAATGTAAATTACTTAGTGGCACGAGTAACTTGATTCATCCACCAGACATCATCTGTGCGGATCTGAGCAAAACCAGCAGCACCCATCCAAGCATCGATACTGCCTTCTGCATAGTCTTTAATATAGGGTTCTTCAAAAACCTTTGTTAACCAAGATGTATGACGGATAGTTTTTTGATTGCCATCTAATATCAGAATTTGTCCTCCTGGTATTAACAGACGAAAACACTCCTGGAGTATAGCTTGAGCAATTGAAGAGGGAGTTTCATGGAATAACAAACTAGCTGTAATTAAATCAAACTGTTCATCCTCAAGTTGTGTCGCTTCTGCTTGACTATGTAGCCATTGAATATTTAAACCTGCTTGTTTTGCCTTCATGTCAGCGATCACTAACATATAGGGAGATCTGACTTTTCACGTTAAGTGCTTTTTGCAAGCTTCCAGCCTTCACATAGTTCATGTAAATTTAACCAACCACGCCAGAGAACTTGGATACCAATAGGGGTCTTACGTCGATGTTCAAGATAACCCCCAAGAGAAGCAACAGCCTCTACTGCCCAAGATATAGTTAAAACAGGAGGAAGTTTTCTAGATTTGGCTTTTAAAACTTCAACCTGAACAGGGTTAAGAATAGAAATAGCAGGAGCTTCTGGCTGAGTACGATGGAGATAAGTTACCTGTAAGAGTTCAACCGCAATAACACTTAAAAAACCTAATAAAGTTTTCATCCCATCAGCAGCAAGTCTATACTGTTCGGCTTGACAACCTGATTTTAAAATCTTATGATACTTCTCTACATGCCAACGGTAAGTGTACCATCTGAGAATGGTTGCAGCCATGTCTATTGAATCTACAACTTCTGTGGTTAAAAGCATCCAAGATAAAGGAGTTTCCCCTTCTGGGCAATCGATTTCTGTAGCATAAACTGCGTAGACATTTAAGGGATCACGACAGTCAAATCTTAATGGTACTCGCAGTTGAACTTGAGAAAACCGCACTGCTAATTTAGCTTTACGAGCTCGACGTTTAGGGGTAGCAGGGATCTCAATCTCTTGTTCAAAATTAATAGGTATTGATTCCATTTTTGCCCAAAGTCTTTCGCTATCAGCATTTAAACTGCGGTCATGTGCTGCCCTTACCACTATTCCTGTATGTTTGCATTGACGTACTTTATCAAAAACTTCTGTAATATCTCCTTCTCGGTCAAAGATATGAATCACCTTGGTTGAAACGTCTACTTGTTTTTCTAGTTCGTTAATGGATTCTACCCATTTATAGGATTCTTTATCTTCAAAAGGTCTTTGACGTGCAGCTTTTCTGGCAAGTTTTTGACGTTCTTTTTTTGCTTCTGCTGTTTCATCTTTGGGGGGTTTGGGTTTGTGGTCGCGATTCCAAAGTTTTTGCCACAGTAATCCGATTGTTTGTCCTATTTGGGGGTCTATTCCTAGGGAACTATGAAGAATTAAGCCATTCCCACCATTACCGGTCGGTCCATACCCTTCCTTTTTTTCCTTAATTCCACGATAATCAAGATAGGTAGTGTCTCCTACCGATAAAATAGTATTATGTTCTTCAACGGCGGCGATTGTCATTTGACAATGCGGCCATATTATCTTGGCAAAATTTGTTTTTAAATTGGCAAAAATTCATATGACCTTTTTAACTCATTAGCACTTTTAAATATTTCTGAGAGTGCTTTGCCAAATCCTTGACTTAAAGCTTTGCCTATTAAGAAGGCTCTGTCGTTCAAACGTTCGTCTCCCAAGTCACAACTGGCAAAGTTTTTCATCCACCAATCCAACATTTTTTTACCTCTACTCACTAGTTTTTCTTTACTCTACCTCAAAAACTGCCCTAAGTCTATAATGCCTTTCCAGAGTGCCTTTCAGAGATGCCGTGAAAAGTCAGATTAGTGATCCAGCTAATCCTCATACCATAGGTTCTTATGATAACAATTATCCTACTAAAGACCTTGAGGTAGTTGGAAACTATGCTTATCTCACTAATCAAGAAGGAGTAGAAATCATCGATATTAGTGATCCTAATAATATTTCTCTCATTGACTCTTATGATACTCTTGGTAATGCAAACGCTTTAACAGTGGTTGAAGAATATATTTACATTGCTGATGGTGAGGATAATTTACAAATTTTGAGCCATGATATTGCCAATCGTGGAGATGATAATATTGATGATCTATTAAATAATCCTATTTATCGGTTTCAAAATACTGATGTCTTGGGTACTTATATTTTTGTGGGGGAAGAAGAAAGACAAAGTATTATTGCTAATTATTCTAACTTTACCGAAGAAGGCGAGGCTTTTAAAGTAGCGATCGCACCTGATGATGATTTAATTGTGATGAATCGTTTTCAAAATAAAGATATACCCGGTACTTATCTTTATGCAGGAGAATCAGAAAGTATTAGTATTCGTGCCAACTATACCAATTTTATGGAGGAAGGTATTGCCTTTTATGTCTATAACGGGGATGCCAATAAAGGGGTTGATTTTTATCGCTTTCAAAATAGTCAACAAGTCGGTACATATATTTTTGTAGGGGAAGAAGAAAGACAAAATATTTTAACTAATTATCCTCAGTTTATTTGTGAGGGAGTAGCTTTTGAAGTCTCAATTTAGATCAAACGGATACGCAATTAAATCCATTGGCAGGTGAATCCTGCCAACTAATGACCATTTAATGGAGAGACAAAACAATGCCGGACAAAAAACCAAACATTATTCTGCTTGTGACTGATGACACAGGCTATGGCGATCTCGGTCCTTATGGCGGCGGCTTACCCGCAACAGAGTGGACGCTGGCCTCCGTGCTGAAACAGGCAGACTACCGCACCTTTTTCACGGGCAAATGGCACCTGGGTGAGGCAGATTACGCACTGCCCAATGCCCAGGGCTACGACGAGATGAAGTATGTCGGTCTTTACCACCTGAATGCCTATACCTATGCCAGGGCAAAAGCACACATTTCTTTACATTTCGATTGAGTTTATCTACATGACTTTACCATATTAAATATAGAATCAAGCAAGAGAAGTTTTTTCTTGTGATTGGAACAGGAGCAATTTTAATGGATAATCTCGGTCTAATCGGTATGGTTTCAATTATTACATCTGGTATTACTATGGCCATCGGTGCAATTGGCCCAGCAATTGGTGAAGGGTTGGCTTTGGCTAATGCCATGCGAGCTCTTGCACAACAGCCAGATCAATCAAATACTATTACTCGAACTCTATTTGTCGGTTTGGCATTAGTGGAATCGACGGGAATTTATTGTTTTGTGGTTTCGATGATTTTGATTTTTGCCAACCCTTTTTGGAATCATTTTGTAGAAAATGGAGGCTAAACCTTGTTAATTGATTGGTTTACCATTATCGCCCAACTGGCCAATTTTCTGATTCTGGTTTTTTTGTTACATCGCTTTTTATATCGACCGATAATTAAAACCATTAGTGCACGACAGGAGGAAATCGATCGCCATTGGCAAGAAGCAAGAGAAAAACAAGAAGTAGCTGAAGCACAAGCAGTCTTATACGAGGAAAAACAACGGCAGTTACAGCAAAAACGGCAAGAAATTATGATTCAAGCTCAAAAAGAGGGGGAGGAAGAGTATCATAATTTGGTCAAACAAGCACGTCAGCAAGTCAAGGAAAAACAAACCGCTTGGAAAGAAGCGATCGCTCAACAGCAAGAGCAATTTTTCGAAAATCTACAACAAAAATTAACTCAGCAAGTGTATGAGATTACTCGCCGTGCTTTCCAAGAACTGGCAGATTTTTCTTTAGAGCAGCAGGTGATCTTGACTTTTATTCGTCGTTTGGAAAATCTGGATCAACAAGAACGACGATCCCTAGCTCAATCCCTCCAAAAATCGGATCAGGGATTAGTGATTCACACTAGTTTCGAGGTTCCTCCAGAAAGTCGCCAAAAGATTTTGAATTCTTTATATCACCAACAAATTTACCAGGGTAACAAAGTAGAATTTGCTACCGTACCAGAATTAATTTGTGGCATTGAGCTACAAGCTAGTGATTATAAAATTGCTTGGAATTTGAAGAGTTATTTGCTCTCCATTGAGAAATATCTTGAAGTTTTTTAGCAATATAAAAATAACCAAAATTTTGTTTAAATTTCCACAGCCAAACTCAAAAATAGTCTATCTCAAGATGGAGTAAACTATGAACCCGAAAATAAGCTCATTACAAACATTTCTGGAGCGAACATTTACTAAATTTGAACAAGGATTAGAAACACATCATCTTCAAATCCAACCACAAGAAATGGGGATTCTCAAATCCATAGATCAGGGAGTTGCCAAAGTAGTTGGCTTGCCAAGAGTTAAAGTCGATGAACTGATTTGCTTTGAAGGAGGAGTGTTAGGCATCGCTTTTAATTTAGATATTGACGAATTAGGAGTAATTTTATTAGGCGACAGTGAGCATTTAAGCGCAGGTCAGGAAGTAGAGCGTAGGGGACAAATTTTGCAAGTACCAGTGGGAAAAGCCCTCTTAGGACGTATTGTTGATGGCATTGGTCGTCCCCTGGACGAAGGGGGAAAGATCATCACGAGAGAACGATTACCCATGGAACGTAAAGCACCACCATTTATCGATCGTGCTCCAGTGGAAGTTCTTCTGCAAACTGGGTTGAAAGTAGTAGATGCGTTGATTCCAGTGGGACGAGGACAGCGAGAGTTAATCTTGGGCGATCGCTCCTCAGGTAAAACAACGATCGCCGTGGATACTATTCTCAATCAAAAAGGAAAAGATGTTATTTGCATCTACTGTGCCATTGGTCAACGTACCTCAGCGGTGGCGAAAGTGATCGAACAACTTCGACAAGGAGATGCCCTCGAGTATTCAATTGTGGTCGTAGCCGATGGAGAAGATCCTCCGGGCTTGCAATACATTACTCCCTATGCTGCCACTTCCATGGGAGAATACTTTATGGAACGAGGGCAGGATGTTTTAATCGTTTATGATGATCTTACCCGTCATGCTTGGGCATATCGAGAACTGTCCCTTTTATTACGTCGTCCTCCCGGCAGAGAAGCCTATCCAGGGGATATTTTTTACATTCATTCACGGATGCTAGAGCGTTCCACCCATTTACGAGAGGAGTTGGGCGGTGGTTCTTTGACGGCACTGCCCATTGTGGAAACCCAAGCTCAAGATATCTCCGCCTACATTCCTACCAACTTAATCTCAATTACTGATGGTCAAATTTATTTATCTCCTGACCTCTATCGCAAAGGAATCATGCCGGCAGTATCCGTGGGGAAATCCGTCTCCCGGGTGGGTGGCAAAACCCAATTACCTGCCTATAGAGAAGTTGCTGGAGAACTACGATTATCTTATTCTCAGTTTCAGGAAGTAGAAGTATTTGCCCGATTTGGTACTCAATTAGACGAGGATACTCGCCAAACCTTAGAACGGGGAAAGCGTGTTCGTGAGATTCTCCAACAGCCCCAATCTCAGCCCCTCTCAGTTGCTGAACAAATAGCTGTACTTTTGGCATTAAATGAGGGCATTTTAGACAAGGTACCTTTAGAAAGAATTAGGGAGGCAGAAATAGCCATTCGTCAGATAGTTATTGAGCAACTATCCACAATCTGCACTTGTATCGAGTCGGGAGAATTTCTGAGGGACCAAGCCAAAAAAGAGTTATTAAATAAATGTGAAGAGGTCTGTAAATTATTTAAATCTGACCACAATAGCAAGGATAGAAACAAAAATCTTCCCAGTTAAAGAGAAAAATAAAAACAGAACAATTTGGTATCTGAAGAAAACTAGAGTAAAAAATTATGTCTATAACCCCTGCATCCCTGAAAGCTACCATTGACGGTGTTCAAGATTTATATTCCGTCGTCAAGACGATGAAAGTTCTTGCGGCTGTGAGTATTCGTCAGTACGAACGGGCAGTAGAATCTTTAGCTGAATACAACCGTACTGTTGAAATGGGCTTTCAAATTCTCCTGCGAGAACGATATTTTGCGGGTGAACCCCTTTCCTTAAACTTAAAAGAAACCCTTGATCTTCCTGAAACAAAAAAAATAGGGGCGATTATTTTTGGCTCTGATCAAGGATTGTGTGGTCAATTTAATGAACAAATTACGCAATATGCTAGAGAGTATCTGGGACAATTTCCTAACTTTAAACCAATTTTGATTGGGTCTGTGGGTTCTCGTTTATTACCTCATCTCAAAACAACTCAGTATCAAATCACAGAACAATTTACTCTTCCTACCTCTGCCATCAGCATTGGCGAAACGGTACGAAATATTCTACTGATGCTGGAAAGTTGGCAACAAAGGGAGCAAATTGGTAGGATTCTGCTATTTTATAACCAGCCCATCTCTGGTTCTTCCTATTGCTCTGGTAAACAACAGTTATTACCCCTCGATCCTCATTGGTTGCTTTCCCTAGAAAAGAAACCCTGGTACACTTCCGTCATACCAATTTTTACGATGGACTGGCAAGACTTATTTTCGGAACTAATTAGCCAATACCTGTTTGTCTCCCTCTATCGAGCCTTAGCGGCTTCCCTAGCAAGCGAAAATGCCAGTCGCCTTGCCGCCATGCAATCGGCACAGAAAAATATTGAAGAACGTCTTGACGAGCTTAAGACTCAATATCGTCGCCAACGCCAAGGTGCAATTACTTCAGAATTATTAGATGTGGTAGCGGGATTCGAAGCTCTAACGTAAGGTTATATAATATAGCCGTCTCACATTCTCTAATGATGTTAGAACCTACTTTCCGAAGTACTAGATAAATATTCACAATCTTCAGGGACAGTGAAACAGCAAACCGAACTTAAGTTAATTAACTATTGCCCATTGCCTAATTCCCTGTCCCCTAATTTTTTAATCTATTTCGTCACAACCACTCCGGAAGAACCGAATCAATTACAAACCCTCTACTTCAGATAATAACTTTTTTCCGCCTCTAACTGGGCTATCAATGCAGTTTGTCCTTTGGATTTAGCTACTTCTAAACGATGTTCGAGAGTTTTAAGTAAAGTGGTTCTATGAGCTTGAATGGCACCCTGTGCAGTTTTTTTACTAATCATGATTATACTCCTAATTGAATGAACGAAAGAACTTTTTCCATTGACACTGATAGCTGGAGCCCAAAGTACTTTACTCCAACTACCAACACAGTTCATAATAAATTATTGAAGACCGACTTGTTTGGCAGATCTTTCCAACATACTAGCTTGACGATTGTGTTTACGTTGACGATTATCAACTATTAACAAACGAGCTTTTTGATTGATTGAACCGAGATTATTTTGTTTAGCGTTCATAATACCGCCTCCTCTAATTTTTGATGGGCTTAGACTCGAGGCGCGTTCCTTCAGAAGAACTTATCACTTCTTACTTCCGTCCGCTCTTGCAGATGAACGATTTATCCTTACGCCTTCAGTATAACAAAAAAGTATCAGATTTGACAATTATTTTTTAAGAAAAATGGTACCTTTTGTCAGTGACCCCCTATTAAAAACATCTCTATGAGACGAAATGCCTGTGATAGTAGGGTTTCGTGCCTTTAACAAAAAAAAGAGCCCCTTAAATCTTATTAAGATTCAATACCTTTATACTTAGCTTTTTTCTGAAAAACAATTTGACGTGCAGAAAGTGGGTTGATTTCCCAAAAATTTAGGTTACAGTTAAGGATAATAACTAGTTTTTAGTAATTAAATTACCTTATCATATGCGTGCTTTATTAATTTATCCCATTTTTCCACCTACTTTCTGGTCCTATGACAAAATTTTAGAATTAGTCAATCGCAAAGTATTATTACCACCATTAGGATTAATTACAGTTGCTTCAATCTTACCTCAGGAATGGGAATTTAAGTTAGTTGATCGGAATATACGCCCGGCTACAGATGCTGAATGGGCATGGGCTGATGTGGTAATCATGTCGGCGATGATTGTCCAAAAAGATGATTTAATCGCTCAAATTAAAGAAGCTAAACAAAGAGGAAAATTAGTGGCGGTGGGTGGCCCTTATCCTACTTCTGTCCCCCATGAAGCCGAACAGGCGGGGGTCGATTTTTTAATTTTAGATGAAGGGGAAATCACCTTGCCGATGTTTGTAGAAGCCATTGAGAAGGGTGAAAAATCAGGAACTTTCCGCACCACCGAAAAACCTGACGTGACAATTACCCCCGTGCCTCGTTTCGATTTACTGGAATTTGATGCTTACGATTCCATGTCGGTACAATTTTCGAGGGGATGTCCTTTCCAGTGCGAATTTTGCGATATTATCGTGCTTTATGGGCGAAAACCGAGAACGAAAACTCCTGAACAATTACTCAAAGAGTTAGATTATCTTTATGAGTTAGGTTGGCGTCGTGGTGTCTTCATGGTAGATGATAATTTTATTGGCAATAAGCGCAACGTCAAATTATTGTTAAAAGCCTTAAAGCTATGGCAACAAGAACATCAGTATCCTTTCCGCTTCAATACCGAGGCTTCCGTTGATTTAGCTGACGATGAAGAATTAATGGAGTTGATGGTAGATTGTTATTTCGATGCCGTATTTTTGGGCATTGAGACCCCTGATGAGGATAGTTTACAGCTTACCAAAAAATTTCAAAATACCCGTAGTTCTCTCGCCGATGCCGTTGATAAAATTATCCGTATCGGATTGCGTCCTATGGCTGGTTTTATTATCGGTTTTGATGGCGAGAAAAAAGGTGCTGGCGATCGCATTGTCCGTTTTGCGGAACAAGTGGGCATTCCCACAACTACTTTTTCCATGTTACAAGCGTTACCCAATACAGCGTTATGGCATCGTCTGCAAAAAGAAGGGCGTTTAAGGGAAGGAAAAGACGGTAATATTAACCAAACCACCTTGATGAATTTTGTACCCACTCGCCCTGTGGAAGATATTGCCAAAGAATATGTAGATGCTTTTTGGCGACTCTATGATCCCCATGCTTACCTTGATCGTATTTATCATTGTTTCTTGAAATTAGGCGCACCCAAAGCTCATCCTCCTGCCAAATTACCGACCTTACTTGATCTTAAGGCATTAGCGATCGTAGTATGGCGGCAAGGAATAAAACGAGATACCCGCTGGAAATTCTGGCACCATCTATTTAGCATCATCAAAGATAATCCAGCTGTATGGGAACACTATTTAACCCTGTGTGCTCATAACGAACATTTTATGGAATATCGAGAAATTGTCAAAGCTCAAATTGAGGCACAATTGCAAGAATATTTAAGTCAAGATCAAGAATCATTAGTAGCTTGTTAATGTTTTCAAAAATTGTCTGATTTTTGTGGGCATTGCCCACCCTATCTTATTACTTTCGTTATCTTCTTAATAATGAGCGAATATTATATTGATAGGCTTCTTTGTCTAAGCCATTTCCTCGATAAGCCATTTGGCGGGGAATTTTTTGATCAAGGGCGATGGCACGATCCGCACCATTGGGGTGAGTACTGAGTAAAGTGGGTACTTTACCCCCAGACTTACCCAATTTTTGCATAAAATCCACCATCGCACGGGGTGCGTAACCAGCGTCAGAGAGAATTTGTAGCCCGATGGCATCCGCTTCATATTCATCTTGACGACTATAGGGTAAATCTAAAGCTAAAGTAACCCCAAGCTGTACCACATTGGTTTTATTTAATCCTGCCGCTGTTAATAATCCTTGGGTAATAGCTTGTTGACGTATTTGTTTTTGAGAGTGACGGGCGACAACATGACCAATTTCATGGGCGATAACACTGGCCAACTCAGCTTCATTGGCGGCGGTGGCAATTAAGCCAGTGTGAAGATAAATATAACCCCCCATGGTCGCAAAAGCATTCACTTGAGGATCATCCACAATCTCGAAACGGTAAGGTAAATTTGGACGAGTACTCACTTTCACTAATCTACGACCAATCTGATTAACATAACCGTATAACTCCTCATTACGGTATAATCGAATTTTTCCTTGTGACAACAATTGCTGCCGTATTTGATTGCCAAATTCAACCTCTTGTTGATCACTAAGATTACTAATTTGAATGGCTTGGACACCTCTCAAAAATAATTCTCCCCAGGGAATGGCTTGACTAACCCTAACATCAGTAAAAACTAGACCTAGTGCAACGGTGAGAGAAATAGTTGAATATAATAATTTACGTTTGAAATTAAACACGATTATAAACCAAGATTAATATTTTTGGGAGAAATACTCCCCTAACTTTATATTAGGGACGACAAGTGATCATTGATGTTCCATTAGGGGAAATAAATTTGAATTTATTAACAGTATCAATATCTTGCTAAATCCTATTTTATCTCCAATTTTGTGGAGGCACTGCGCCCAAATTCTTCGGGGGCATATTGTAAGTGAACTTCTGCCCCTGGCCAATCAAAAGTTCCGAGAGTAACTGAGCGCACTAGATAATGTAAATTATACACCCCTGCTTCTAAGCGATCGCCATAGGCCACTACTTTATCTTTATAGATTTGTTGATAGTTGATTTGCCAACTATCTTCTTGCTGTTGAAAATAGCTACCAGATGTTTGAAAATTGCTATCAATAGCTTCTAATCCTGCCGGAAGAGGATCATTGATGATGAGATGATTAATAGGATGATCGGTAATAATTTCTAATTCTAAATCAAATATTTGTCCGACGGGTAAAGTTACGGTTTTATCTGGTGCATAAAGTCCCAATTTTTCCAAGATATTCTCTTGATTAGCTGGACGAATATAACGAGTAACCCGCAATCCGTTTAAGCGGCCCGGTTGATTTCCGGGTAAGCGATAACTATAGGCTGTTAAATAATGTAACATGCCTTCACCGGATTTTTGTAGGATGAGATTATTTTGTCCATTGGGTAAATTTTGATGAGGAATTTTTAGGTCATAATTAGAAGGTTTATATCCTGTAAATTGAACATTTCCTAATAATTTATTTTTGAGTTCAACGGTGGCTTGAAAATCAGGGGGAGTTGGTTGTAATTGGCTATATTCAACTAAAGCAGTTAAAGCTTGAGCATTATCATAGCTATTACTCCATAAACCATTCCGTCTCATTGCCAACAATCCTTTTAATAAACGGTCTAAATTTTCAGGAGCACTTTTTTGAGCAATAAATAAACGGAATGCCTGTGCTTGTGCCGTAGTTTTAGAGTCCAACCAATCCCAATTTGCAGGTAAATTTACGGTAGCATTTCTTCCTGTTGTATAAATAGTTTCTTGAATGTTGTTAGTGAGATTTTCAGTCTCGGTTTGCCACTCGGGAAATTTAGAAAGATAACGAGCTAATTTAATCTGATGGACGAAATCAAATTCATTTTTTTGCTCGTATAAAGATTCTAAAAAGTCTGCACGTTTTGTTCCTAATTTTTCTAAGGCAATTAAAGCATCTAAACGGATTTGATTTTTACAAACTGAGGTATTACAAAGATTAGATGGATTTGGATTAGCTAAAATTTTCTCTAGATAATTAGTAAGAGATTTTAATAGGATTGGATTAACTTTAAATCCCGCTAATTTTGCTTGTGCTAAACTATTGGCAGTATAGGGCGTTAGAAAAGGATCTGATTTTTCTCCCTGTGGGAATGAGGCAAATCCACCATCTACTTTCTGTAAATTTTGGATAATTTCTAAGGCTTGATTAGCCTCTTTTAGAGGCTCAAAATTTGTCAAAGTTAGTTGATATTTTTCCCTGAGAATTTGCAAATTTGCGGCAATCATTAATTGACTGGCAGAGGGTTCTAAAAAGGGCAATTCATCAGCCGTAAAAACTTGCTTAGCGGTGATATTAATTTCAGGAATTAAGGTACTTGCTAAGATTATTTCTAAGCCTCCTACATCAGGTCTTACTTGAGGATCAATATTTAAAGGTATTTTAACCTCATTAGCTGTTATCCCTGATGTTATTACCTGTTCTGTTACTTCTAAATTTTTAACTTCTAAAGGAACCTCAAAAGCATCTTTTTGTTGGTTATTTAAGTTCGTAGAAAATTGTATTTTTCCTTCACCAATTTTATCAGCGGTCATGGGGAAACGATAGGCTTTTGTCCCTAATTCTGCCTGAGTTTTTAGTCGAGAATCCTCGGTAAAACTAAAATTATTTGACACATTAGCACTAATACTTAAATTACCAAGTTTTTCCGTGGTCTTTGTCACAGCAACACCACCCAAAAAGCGATCGCCCAAACGCACAAATTGAGGCAAAATAGGATTAGTAGCAAGAGGTTTTTGAGTGATAAAAGTTGCTTCCCCATTGCCAAAACGCAAGTCTCCATCCGTAGCAACTACCATCACTCGCCAAGTAGTTAAATCATCAGGCAGGGTAAAATTAACACTAGCTTTTCCGTTAATATCAGTCAAAATAGAGCCATTATAATAAGCTAAGGCTCGAAAATCTTTGCGAATTTGTGTATCACCAATTCCAGCAGAGTCTCCGCCTCCGTATCCCCAACCTTTTTGTAGTGGGGAAGCAGGAGAAGTCAAGACTACTTCAGGGCGATTATCAGCCAAGCGAGTAGAAATATCTTGATCAGCGTAAACAGTTTTTACTAAATCTGGAGGATTATATCCCGTTAATTGTAATACAGCTTCATTAACTGCCATCAAGGTAAATTGTCCCCCAATGGGATTTCCTTGATTATCTTTTAACTCTAAATCAACGGTTTGCTTTGTGCCAGGTTGTTGTCGTGCCTCTTGGGGAATAACTTTTACTTGCAAATACTGATTATCTAAGTTGAGGTTAAAGGGTGCAAAACCAATGCGAACTAAATTTTTAACGCTACCGGGTTCAGTTTGTGCTAACGATGTACCTTGACGAACCAAAACCGCTTCAACGGCAGCATTAGGCAACATTTCAGGGGTAACGGTAAATTGAATTTTAGGAGCACCCCCTGTTACTTTTTGTGTAGTATGATAAAGGGTATCATGGCGAATGACGGCAAAATATAATTCTGCTTCTGGATAGGGGGATTGTATTAAAGCTGTTGCTGTTTCCCCTACTTGATAGGTTTCTTTATCTAGTTGAATTTCTAAACGATTATTATCAAAGCGATCGCCCCAACTAACTTGATTATTCCCTGTTACCCAAATTTGTAAATCTGTGGCTGTAATGTCATTATTGCTATTAACAAAATTGCCCTGAATACGATAGGAACCAGAATCGGGAGGGGTAAAGGAAATTGTCTGGGGTTCATCACTAGAAGTTATTTCCTGTTGTGCCACTGTTTTATATTCAACTTGTGGACGAGAAATGCGACTTCCTTCCTCTAACTGGGTGACACTGCTGTAATTCATGGATTGCAATTCTATCTTAATTTTTTCGCCAGTAATAACCTTCCCTGTCGCATCCGTCACAATCAACTTAACAGGAAAAGACTGTCCTGAATTTGCCACGAAATCACTTTGTAAACCAATTAATTTATCACTGGGCAAAGCGGTAAAAGTTTTAGAATTGGATACTGATAAATTAGAAACATCTGTAACTTGTGCTTCCACTTGATAAGTCATGGGATAAGCTAAATCTTTAGCCACGGCAATTTGCTGAGTATTTTTACCCACTGTATTTAAAATTTCACTACCTTGCAACACATTATTAGGTACTTCTGGTGGTTCTTCAGGAAAAAACCATTGGCGACCAAAATTAAATTTGTCCCAATTTTTAGGGGTAAAATCTGCTTTTTGTCGGGTGACATAATAATTAACTTTGCCTCCTTGTACTGGAGAACCAAAGAAGTAATTACTCTCTGTATTAACGGTTATTTTTTGATCAATAAAAGCAAATTCTTGATCTAATTGTAGGTCAACTTTAAAATTAGGGGGCTTAAATTCAGCTACTCGAAAATCTCCATAAATTTCAACGCCATTTACCCCTTTTGCTACCATAGAATAGTTGCCTAATGGTTGATTTTTAGCCAAGGGTAGTTTCAAGGAAAACGTGCCAAATTTGTTAGTAATTTGCTTACCTAAATTAACCTCTTTACCATCAGGATTGGTTAAAGTTATTTGATAAGAAATATTTTTATCTTGTTGCAAAATCCCATTTTTTAAGTAATAGGCGGTACCGGTAAACCAAGCAGTTTCCCCGGGTTGATATAATTGTCTATCGGAAAAAATAACACCTCTTGATAACGGTTTTCCTTCATCCCAACCAGCATTAATTCCATATTCGTAAGCACCACTATATTCGTTAGTTCTGGCAAATGCCCAATCTTCATTTTCCCTAACAATTACTAATAGTTTTGGCGGTTCCTTATTCACAAGACAATTTTGCCAATTTTCTCCTTGAATAATTGCTGTTCCTGTTGCATCAGTTTGAGTAATGGCACAAGGTTTTGGGGGATATTTGTCCCCTTTATTTTCTAGTTTTGATTCATAGATTTCTACCCTAGCATTGTTCACCGCAGAACCATCAGATAAATGATGAACTTTAACGAAACCTGACTCAGGAAACCATTGGGCAAATACACCCAAATTGGTTAATTGTACTAAGCCATAATATTCAGGTTCTCGCCACAATGTTTCACCTTTTTCCTCATAACTATTTGTCTTTGCTTTTACTCCGTAAGCCAACATTCCTGTGTTATTTTCTAGCTTTTCTTTTAAGGGAATAACATTATCATAAACTTCATTTTTTTTACCTTTTGTAGAGGAAGTTAACCAATTTTTTGAGTTAGGTAATAAATCTTTATCTTGCCCACTAGGATAAGCGGAATCAATATAAACTAAATCCTCTGGTTGAATAATTTTATAAGCCGCTTGATACTGAGAATCAGGTAAATTTACAGTAGAAATATTCAATTGTAAATCAGTTTCTGAGGGAAAAATATTTAAGTCACTAGGAGCCCATATTTCTGGAGCTATATCTCCTGTTTGATATTCTACGGTAACAGGTTTATCCAAGGTTTGACCAAATTTATCCTGAAGTTTAGAAGCGATGGTAATTGTATAGTTTGTATTTGGCTCTAATGCCCAGGGATTAAGGCTCACGATCTTATTTTCATCATAAGCTTGGACTAATTTAATGGCTTTTTTTGGGGTAGGATTAATGGTAATATTTTCTCTTGCTGATGTGGCCATTAAGCCGTTATTAAATTTTAATTGAGGACTACCTTTAACAAAACGTCCATAAGCTCCATATTGATCAGGTTTTCCATAATTTTCTATTTGAGCAAATGCTAAAGGTGCATAGGTAAATAATTCACTAGAAAAGGGAAATTCACTGGGTAAATTACCATCAATGGGACGTAAACCCTCAGCAAAGTCTAGGTGATAAGTAGTGGCTTTATCTAGGGTTTTTAGGGGCTTAATAGTATAAATCCATTCACGGGATGAAGGATCAAATTTTTGTGAAGAATTTTGAGGATATTCCGTGTCAGTGTCTTCAGGTTTTAATTCAACTTTTAAATTAATTTTATCTTGATTTTCAGTGGAGATTAAACTTATACTATCTTGTAAAGAAACCGGATCCAATTCAACATTAGAATTAAACTCTAAGGTCGGCCTAATATCAATGGGTTCTGTTTCTTGTTCGGAGTCTTTTGTTCTGCCGGGTAAATTTGTTATTTGAATTACTTCAGTGTTAAATGTCCAAGCTAAATCTTTTTCTAAACGATTATTTTCTAAGTCTGACAAACCTGTTTTTAAAGTAACTTTAATTCTTGTGGCTTTTGGCAGTGCTTTATCTGCTTGAAAACCCACCATTTTCGGCGTTAAAATACGAAACCGACCGGCTAAGGGGGGCAATATTTCAAACTTGCTTAATAGATTCTTTTGTTGGGGCGTATCTAGCTTTTCAAGGGGAATTATCGGATTTTTAAAACGAATTAGAATTTGCGATAAAGGTTTAGCTTCCCCCGTAGGGGTAATTTGTTCAATCCAATTAGGTAAAATTGGCAAGGGTAAGGAAGACACAGATGGAAGACGCTCTTTTCCTCCTTGAAGACTCACAAAATTACAGCCGACGATAATAATACAAACAATGGCACTCAAGATCAAGTTTTTCCCATATTTAATCATTTTGCGATTTCTAGCCCTTGCTGACATTTAGTGTTTCCCCCACTACCTATACTTTGTCATAGCAAATTCATAGCAAATTTAAAAAGGTAATGAGCAAAATAGATACAATTCTTATGATTTAACCTTGATGATACTCGCCAGAAAGGGAAGAAAACAACAGACTTCACCTCTTTTGCCTAAACCTTTTTTTCTCAATTTATTTTGTTTTTTATAATTGCTTTGCTTTTACTTATTTTTGACCCTCTGATGGACTCTTCTAATATGAAGACGTACTCCCATCGCCAGAATCAAAGGTTTATGGCGTGGGCTTCTCAAAGGCAAAAGCCCTTAAGCATTTTCTAATAATAAAGAAGGATAATTTAACTGTAAAATTGAGTAAGAATCATTACTCAATAGTAAGTTTTAAATTGTGTCCACAGAAAATATCCCATTTAACACCATTGAAGAAGCCTTAGCAGAGATAAAATACGGTCGCTCAGTTGTAGTTGTAGATGATGAGAATAGAGAAAATGAGGGGGATGTGATTTGTGCGGCACAGTTTGCAACCCCTGATATGATTAACTTTATGGCAGTAGAAGCTAGGGGGCTAATCTGTCTTGCCATGACGGGAGAAAGGTTAGACGAGTTAGATTTACCCTTGATGGTGACGAAAAACACTGACAGTAATCAAACTGCTTTTACTGTTAGTATTGACGGGGCGAAACATTTAGGTGTAAGTACTGGTATTTCTGCGGATGATCGGGCAAAAACTATCCAAGTAGCCATCGACTCCACCACACAACCAGAGGATTTAACAAGGCCTGGTCATATTTTCCCCTTACGGGCGAAAAAAGGAGGAGTTTTGAAACGTGCTGGGCATACGGAAGCAGCGGTGGATTTGTCTCGTTTAGCGGGGTTATATCCTGCAGGGGTAATTTGTGAGATTCAAAATCCCGATGGTAGTATGGCACGGTTGCCACAACTTTACAAATATGCTCAACAACATAATTTAAAATTAATTAGTATTGCGGATTTAATTAGTTATCGTCTAAAATACGATCGTTTTGTCTATCGGGAAACAATTTGTAACTTTCCCAGTCAATTCGGGAATTTTCAGATTTATGCCTATCGTAACGCTTTAGATAATACTGAGCATATTGCCATTGTCAAGGGGGATATTAACCAATTTTCTCATCAACCTGTTATGGTGAGAATGCACTCAGAATGCTTGACTGGTGACGCTTTAGGCTCATTGCGTTGTGATTGTCGGATGCAGTTACAAGCCGCGTTAAAGATGATTGAGAACGCGGGGTTAGGGGTGGTCGTCTATTTACGTCAAGAAGGGCGCGGTATCGGTTTAGTAAATAAACTCAAGGCTTACACTTTACAGGATAGAGGTTTTGACACCGTAGAAGCTAACGAAAAATTAGGTTTTCCTGCTGATTTAAGAGATTATGGCATGGGTGCACAAATGTTAAATGATTTGGGTATTAATCAGATTCGTCTAATTACTAATAATCCCCGAAAAATTGCTGGTTTAAAGGGTTATGGTATTGAAATAGTCGACCGTTTACCATTATTTATCGAGGCGAATGATTATAATTCTAATTATTTAGCAACTAAGGCGGAAAAATTAGGACATTTATTGCTACAATCTTATCTTTGCACCGTGGCCATTACATGGAAAAATCCTTTAAATTCTGCCACAAAACGCTATCAGAAATTAGAAAATTTGCGGAATTTAGCTCGTAGTAATAACTTAATTGTACAAGAAGAAACTCGTCCTGTTTCCATCGCTTTATTCAGCCAACCATCTATGATTTTTCATCTAGGTTTTGACAAACCTAATATGATTGAATCTCAATGGTATAAAAATAAAAATCACCCTTATTTAAAAGGTATTTTAGATATTTTAACTCAAATTACTTCTTGGGAAAGTTTGGCTACTTTACAATTTTTAATGGCTGACGGTGAAGATCCCATGTTAGGCTTAAAGGTAACATTAGAAAGAGAAAATATTCATCATAATTTACTGATCAATGAGTTAAATTATCCCTTAAAAGCTCAAACTATTTATGTTTATAATTCCGAGTCTCGCTACTTTTGTCCCTAAAATATGAACACCGATTTATTAATAGAAGAAGCCGAGAAAAAACTATTTCCAACTTTTGCCGAAATTGATCAACAAGTCAAACGACATTTACAAAAAATTCTTACTGCATTTCAAGATCATCGTGTGGGAGTTCATCATTTTTCTAGTGTAACTGGTTATGGTCATGATGACTCGGGTAGGGAAGTTTTAGATCAGGTTTTTGCTCAAATTTTTGGAGCTGAAAATGCCGCCGTTAGGGTTCAATTTGTCTCTGGTACTCATGCGATCGCATCCTGTTTATACGGGGTGTTGAGACCTGGAGACGAAATGTTAGCCATTGCTGGACATCCCTATGACACTCTCGAAGAAGTAATTGGAGTACGGGGCGCTGGACAAGGTTCACTACAAGAATTTGGGGTGAGTTATCGAGAGTTAGATTTAACTGCCGATGGCGGCATTGATTGGCATGGCTTAACTACGGCCATAAAACCGGAAACAAAATTAGTCTTAATTCAACGATCATGTGGTTATTCATGGCGACAGAGTTTAAACTCATCAGATATTGAACGAATTGTCAAGGAAGTTAAACAACAAAATCCTAATACTGTCTGTTTTGTGGATAACTGTTACGGTGAATTTATCGAAAATCTTGAACCGACGTCGGTAGGGGTAGATTTAATGGCAGGATCATTAATAAAAAATCCGGGGGGGACAATTGTGACGGCGGGAGGTTATATAGCCGGAAAAGAGGACTTAGTGGAGAAAGCCTGTTGTCGTCTCACCGCACCGGGTATAGGAAGTAGTGGGGGGGCAACTTTTGAGCAAAATCGTCTCTTATTTCAGGGGTTATTTTTAGCACCACAAATGGTAGCCGAAGCGATGAAAGGTAGTCATCTCATTGCCTATGTCTTTTCTGAGTTGGGTTATGAAGTCAATCCTTTACCTTTTCTTCCCCGAAGGGATATTATTCAAGGGATAAAACTCGGTAGTCCCGATAAATTAGTGGCTTTTTGTCGTGCCATTCAACGCAATTCCCCCGTAGGGTCTTATTTAGACCCCATACCAGCGCCAATGCCGGGTTATGAGAGTAATTTAGTTATGGCTGGGGGCACTTTTATCGACGGTAGTACTTCCGAATTTTCTGCTGATGGGCCCTTAAGAGAACCTTATATCGTTTTTTGTCAAGGGGGTACTCATTGGACTCATACGGCGATCGCCATTTCCGAGGCGGCTAAAGCAATCTCAGCAATTGACTGTTGACTATGAACAATTAATACTGGGATCTTGGAATAGCACAAAAATACAAACCCTAATTAGAGTCAGAAGGAGTAGGTAAGACACAGCAGTTAATTTCATCAATACAGATTTTTCCCCATTGCAACGCCCAACGTATCAATTCCACTCGGTTATCGGTTTTTGTTTTGGTGAGAATATTACTGATATGATTATCTACAGTTCTTTTACTAATTTCCAACTTTTCAGCAATATCATGATTGGTTAACCCAGTGGCTACTAACTCTAATATTTCTAATTCCCGTTGCGATAGAGAAGTTGATTCCGTTGTTTTGCCAACACTCATAAGTATTTTATACCAAGTAAATTTGCCTACAGTTCCTAATTTCATTCTAACGAAAAGTATCAGAGAAAAACATTTAATTTTTGCGGGCAAAAACTGCATAAAATGGATCTCTACCACCAATACCTAGCATTTGTAGAATGGCGGGTATTTCTGGCTGGGTTGCGACTATTTGTGGTTGACAGAAACCCGGTGTCGATTGAAAATAGGACTTAAGGAGGTGTATTCTTTGCCTATCGGTAGCCTCACGCCATGCAGAAATTGCTTTTTGATAAAACATCCTATTAGAAAAACTAAAAATAGCTACCCCATTCGGTTTTAATATTCGCACAATTTCGCTGAAAATCCCTTCAGGATATTGTAAATATTGCACCGAAACGGCACATAAAACTGCATCAAAATCTTTATCTTCCAGGGGTAATTTGGGATTTTTGTTCAAATTTTGCAAAAAGTAATGATTTAAGCGTTGATTTTTGGCTAATTCTTCTTCATTCATGCCATGGCCTTCTATATGACTAAATTTCATTTCTGGCGGTAAGTGTGAGACCCAACTACTCATTAAATCTAAAATTCGGCTATGGGGTTGTAGTTGTTGCCGATAAAGTTCGGTTAATTGATTAATAAAATTATCATCGACATGATTGACAAAACGGGGGAAAGAATAAAAAAAACTATCTTCACTATCATCAAGTTTAGTTCGCTGATGGGGATGTAGTAACATTTTTCCAAGATTAAATCAAGTTCAAATTAATTATAGATAGAGAATTAGAGATAGAGTAACGATTTTTTTCGGCAAGTTGCATAAAACGGCAAAAATCACTGGATAGATAAATAGCAACTATCAACGGTGATCCATTATGACTATGGTTAAATCTAACTTCGATAATCTTTTTACCTGTATTTTTCCCGATGAATCCCAATCCGCTAGTTTACTTATTAAGTTTTTGTTAGTACTAGAAACGGAGAAATTAATTCCCTTATTTCATGTTCGTAATGATAGAGATAAAAATATTAACAACGGAATTGATGCCTTAGTTATTACCCAAGAAAATCAAAGCTTGTCGGTGGGAAATATTATTAATCAATCCTTAGGTAAAAATCAATCTGTTTTATTTTACGGCTCAAGTTTTCAAGTAAAGAGTTTTTCTAATACAATATTTGACACAAAAACATTTGATACTTTTCTTATTTTTACTTTAAAAGGATTAATTTTAGAATCTTCTAATTTATTGTCGAATCAATCTAAATGTGGGGAAAAATATAATTTAATTCCTTGGGATTATTGGGATTCTGTGTCTCTTTCTTTTGCAGAAAATGAACCAAAATGCACTTTAGTTTTTAGTAAAGATAATGGCAAATATTTAGCCATTAATTATATTTCAAAATCCAAGTCTGAAGCAGAAATAATCGAACAACAATTACCTTTGATTTTTTGTTATTCTATTATAAAAAATTTTTGGAAATATGTTGAGGAATTCCGAAATGAATTATTTTTCATCTTTAATACTCAAGATTTTATCGATTTAGATCAAGACACTTTATTTTATTTTACTAAAAATATTTTAGCAAATATCAATATTACTCCTGCTGATTTAGATAGTTTAGTCCGTAAAATAGACTTATAAAAATTAACAATTGACAATTAACAATTAAATTATCTTTCAATTTTTTCAGTAAGGAAAATAATATTAATGTTTTGATACATCAAAGTACGGTTTATCGATGGCCATCATTTGTCGTTTACTTTGGGGCATGCCGCCCAGATTGGGTGCATCGTAAACTCGTTTGGCTTCGGCAATGCCAAATTGTCCCAAGGTAAAAAATGCTTCCCGAGGTGTCGTCGCAATCCAGGTTAAACCAGATCAAGAGGACAGATTTTTTCTCAAAACTTATACTTTAACCCCGTAGAAAAAAAGAATTCCACCTTAGGATTGTCCTCAAATACTATCTCATTTCGATAGCGTACAAATAAACGATTACTCAGTGACCATCTTTCACTTAGAGGAACAGAAAGATTTGTATCGGAAGTAATGATATAGTTGTTAAAATCGTTTAACGCAGGAACGATGATAAAAGTGTTATTTATTTTGGCCTTCCCAATGGAAAAGCCTCTACCCAAAAGGATAAGAGCCAAAGCTGGAGCTACTTGATTACGCTTTTGTTCGGAATCAATGTCATCGTACTCATAACGAGGTCCTATTCCTAATTGTAAATCTAAAAAATCACCCCTCGAATCTCCCCGCCACAAATTTAACCCAGCACCAACAAAAAACTCACTAATAATCACCAAATCCTCATCATCGTTTTTAGAAGAAAATAAATTTTGATTAGTGCTATTGAAAAAATTAGTAAAAAGATTCCATTTAGCATTGAAGTGATGGCGAGAATTAGCCAGAATTAAACTGCTAGGACGATAATTATTAATAGAACGACTACTATCATAATCGAGATAAATACTAGCATTAACGAAAAAATCATCTTCTGACCATAGTTTGGCAAAATCTACCTCAATCCCTACCAAGGCAGTGGTATCTCGAAAAGAATTAACAAATCCAGCCAATCCGAACTCTAAAGTGCTAGGAGTTTCCGTAAAAGGAAATTCTGGTAAAGGTTGTGATGCTTTTACCATCATCGTTTGACTTTGAGCAAATAGGGTTTGGGCGGATTCTTGTTGTCCAATTTCTCCATATTTGAAGGAAATTTCTAATAATAATTGTCCTTGAAGAGATTTATCTTCCACCATATTTGCCATCTCAACGGTATCGTCCAGAATTTCAATGGCTTTAGATTTTTGACCTATTTGGTCATAATGCTTGGCAATACTAGTTATAGTGGTTACTTTTAAAACAACATCTTCAAGGCCTTTAGCTATTGACAAAGAGTGGTCTAGGATAGCGATCGCCTTATCGATATTGCCCATTTGTGCATAAGATAGAGCAAGATTATTTAAAAGCGTAACTTTCAGCGGGGAGTCATCTATCTCATTAATCAGATCTACACTTTGTTCAAGTCGAGATTTTTCTTGAAGATCTTGAACTTCAGAGGATGTAATCAATAGAATTGTTTTGTCTTGATTGAATTTTGGACTGGCGATTACCGGATTATCGAAACCAACCAAAAGTAGTTGAGACAGAGAAATTCCTAAAATTAAATTTTGCTCTAATTTATTTGTCATTTTTGGACAAAAAAGTTTCCCATAAATGGTTTTCATTCTGATAACTAGAATTGATTATCTTGATCATGAGTTTTAAAATTACCGTTACTCGTTTTTGGAAAAGGAGTATTTATATGCATCGTTTGTTGGGGAATTCCTAGCTCAATACCCTCCCGATCAAATGCCTTTTTCAGACGGAACCGAAATTCTCGAGCAACAGACCATTGTTCCAGTGGTTTAGTCTTGATGATAACGCGAATCAAAATGCCAGTATGGGAAATATTATCAATACCCAAGACTTCTGGTGCTTCTAAAATCCGTTCTTGCCATTGAGAATCCTGATACAGTTTTTGGGCTACCGTTTCAATTACTTTCAAAGCAAGATCCACATCAGCATCATAACTAATTTCGATGGCATAATTCACCTGTGACCAATCACTGGACAGATTTCGCACCATCTCAATTGACCGATTGGGAATGTTAATTAACTCGCCATCAAGATTTCGCAATTGGGTCAGTCGCAGGGTGATATTTTCTACCAACCCCCCTTGATCGCCAATGACAATTACATCTCCCACGGCATACTGGTCTTCCCATAAAATGAGCAGACCAGCGATCAGATCTCTGAGCAAGTCCTGAGAGGCCAAAGAAAGGGCAAAACTGAAAAAGCCGAGGAAGACCGCTACTACTTGAGTAATGGTACCTAACTGGTGCAGATGATAGATGATTGTTACTCCCAAAAAAAGATAAACAACAACTCTCAGCAAGCCTTTGAAGGCTCTCGTCAAGGTGGGAGCACGCAAATTGTGCCGTTGAATTGATTGTTCCTTGATCCAATTGTTAGCGAAAAAATCACTTAGGACATCTCCCCCTTTAATGATCAAACGAGTCCCCAAGAAGAGGATTAAAATCAATAATGGAGTTCCGAGGGTAGCTTTCTGCCCGAAACTGAGAAACCAATTAATGGGAGGCCAGCTATAAATAATTTCTCCGGTTTGCGACCCTACCCCAATATTGGAAATTGTCACACCGACTATCCAATTACTCAAAGGGCGAGTCCAGTAAAACAAGCTAGTTAGATAGCCAATCCCGCTCATCCAAAGCAACCATTGAGTCCAAAACAATCCAGATCTGCAGAAGGCATTAAGACTGTGACGTTGGCTCAGACGTAGTTTCTGGAACTGTTGAGTAAACTTGCCAGTGACCTTGGATAAACCGGAAATCCAATTGTGTTGATGTTGAACGGTTTTTGAATTTAATAAGCTCTCCTCGAGTTTTCTTTGTCGAGCAACAAAGAGTTTCTGCACCCACCACAAGGTGAGGCTTGCGCAAGTAAGGGCAAGCAATACCAGCAGTGCTCGTTGAGCTTGAGTCAGTAGATAAGGTTTTTGGCGTTCCTTCCAGGCTTGAATGAGTGCATTTTCAATACTTCTGCTAGCGACCTGTGCAATTTTTAATGGTTGCGAGTTACCGAATCGAGCTATGGAAATATCTGCTTGGGTAATCGAATAAATGATTTCTGGCACGTCGTCTTGAGGAAAAGTAACCGAGACAACAGCATTTCCCTTTTTCTCCGAGAAACTAGTAATTAGCTGTTTTCTCAGTTCTTGTTCTTGTTTTTCAACTCCCGATATCCCATGTTTGGGCAAAAGCACCTGAGAATAGCGACTCATATTGTCTAGGATTTTTTGCAGTTTGCTGTTCATCAAGTGGGAACGGGTAGGGGCATCATAGGAACTAGGTTGATTACTATCCTCATCTGGTGCCAATTCAATAAAAGAGGAAACAGTTCCGATGAGTTTTCCATCAAGAAATACGGGAGCTATATCTAGATTTCCCTGAGTGAAGACAGGGACGTAAGACTGGGAGGAAAGATTATCCTCAGACAAACCGAGACCAGTGATTTGTGCTAGCATTGGCGATGGGGTGAAGAGAATCAAGAATAAAGCTAATAGGCCCACAGAAATCAGACGGGCTAGAACTTTAATATATTTTGAAACCATAAGAATTCTCAAATTAACCTAGATACATAAAATTATGATTTACATATCGTAATAAAAATTTATATTCGTTGATTATATGGCAAGTCAATACTGCTCGGAAGCGTGCCAAAAAGGTTACTGTGAGGGTAATTTAGAATTTAGAATTTAGAATTTAAAATTTCACTGAATTTATTCCCTTCTGCCTCCTTCCTTCTGCCTTACCCTCGACCACATTGATATTTTCCAAAACCCTCGCAGTAGGGAATTAAGTTATTATGGGGTTTATCCATAGTGAAAACACTTACAATTTGCCTTTATGATAATAAATTTTGATTAATTATAGTATTGAATAACTCTAAATTTTGAGGATAATTATTAATAACTGAAGTAAAAAAAAATCGATTACTAATATTAAAATTAGGCTTATATTGATAGTGAAAAGTGCCTCTAAATAATAAACCTGATTTAATGTTATTGTCTTGATCTCTTACTGTTACATCAGTTAAATTAATTATTAAAGGATTTTGCACTAAAGAATACATAAAATTAATTTGAGTTTTGGTCGGATTTCTTCCGGAAATATCCCATTTATCACCATGCAAAAAATTGTCCTGAATAAATTTTGCCCCGTTTTCTTTTTTTCCGGGTAGAGAGATTAAGCGTCTTAAATTAATCTGCACTTTTTGCCAATTATAGGTAGTTAATTGATTGATAAAATTTGTAATAATATTCGCTAAATCAACGGAATTTTTGCCTATTTTCATTAAAAAAGAAATTTTCCCCATTTCGATAACGACACTTATTCCTTGTTGGAAACAAAACTGTAATAATTTCGGTTTATTCAATATCGGCTTACTTAACTGCCAATCAACGGGAATCAAACCCATTTCTTTCATTTTCTGGGAGTTAAATTGACTGGGGTGAATTTTGCCAGAAAATAGAGTAATCAGAATATCATGATAATCATAAATTTTAATGGGCTTTTGCGGTTCAAAGTTTTTCGGTAAAAATATTTTCATCTTTCGTTAAGTATTGTAAAGTTAAATAAGAAACAGAATTTATTTAATTGTAGGGAAATTATTTATGACACTCGCAGTTGGCACTAAAGCACCAGCATTCACCACTAAAGATGATCAAGGTAATACAGTTTCTTTATCGGATTTTGTGGGTAAAGTAGTAGTTTTATATTTCTACCCCAAAGATGATACTCCAGGTTGCACCAAAGAAGCCCAGAGTTTCCGCGACAACTATGAAGAATATCAAGGCAAAGATATAGTAGTTTTAGGGGTTAGTAACGATGACGAAGCCTCTCACACTATGTTTAAAGAAAAATATGGTTTACCCTTCCAACTCTTAGCTGATACCGACAGAGTTATTTCTCGAGCCTATGATGTTGACGGCGGCGGTTATCCTAAACGAGTTACCTATATTATCGATGGTCAAGGTGTTATTACTCACGTTGACGATAAAGTGAAAACCGACACTCACGCCCAAGATATTCTAGCCACTATTGCCTAACTTTCTTAAACTTTAGGAGTTACCCATTGACAAATATTTTTTAATGTGCATCATTTTTAGTTTTCTGTCAATGCGTAACTTTTAAACTTTCAAGTTAGGAGGCAGGAGCTTTCGGGTGTAGGTTTTTAATATTTGGGCGAAGGTGATGAGTCTTAAACTATGGAAGGGCAGAAGCTAAAAACAGGATTAAATGTTAAAGTTGAATTTGTCTTTTTCTTCAATGTGCATTAGACTTTTTGCCGGCTCATCATCTTAATTAATCATTTTGCTTATGTCCCTATCCGAAGATTCCCTCCACTATCACCAATACGATCGCCCCGGAAAATTAGAAGTAAATGCCACTAAACCCTTTACTACTCAAAGAGATCTAGCCCTTGCTTATACTCCGGGGGTGGCTGAACCCTGTCGTCAAATTCACCAAGACCCAAAAAAGGTTTATGATTACACCACAAAGGGCAATTTAGTGGCGGTGGTGACAAATGGTACAGCCGTTTTAGGACTAGGTAATATAGGAGCTTTGGCGGCTAAACCCGTGATGGAGGGGAAAGCGGTTTTATTTAAACGATTTGCCGATATTAATGTTTTTGATTTAGAAATTCAGAGCGAAGATCTCGAAGAATTTATTAATACGGTTAAATGCCTTGAGCCTACTTTTGGTGGGATTAATTTAGAGGATATTAAAGCTCCCGATAGTTTTTATGTTGAAGAACAACTGAGACAAAAAATGAAAATTCCTGTCTTTCATGATGATCAACATGGTACAGCAATTATTACCGGAGCTGCCTTAATTAATGCCTTGGAAGTGGCACAGAAAAAAATTGATCAGGTGAAGGTAGTTTATAGTGGGGCAGGTGCCGCTGCGATCGCCTGTGCAAAACTCCATTTAACTTTAGGGGTAAAAAGAGAAAACTTAATCATGTGCGATCGCATGGGAGTTATTTATCAAGGAAGAACAGAGCATCTGAACCCGTACAAAGTTCAGTTTGCTAATGATACCAAGGCTCGAACTTTAGCTGAGGCCATAGCAGGAGCAGATGTTTTTATTGGTTTATCCATCAAAGATATTTTAACTCCGGCAATGGTAAAATCAATGGCGGTTAATCCCATCGTCTTTGCCCTAGCTAACCCCGATCCAGAAATTGAATATCATCTAGCTAAAGCAACCCGTAGTGATCTCATTATTGCTACAGGAAGATCTGACTATCCCAACCAAGTTAATAATGTGTTGGGTTTTCCTTTTATTTTCCGAGGTGCGTTAGATGTAAGAGCAACAGAAATTAATGAAGCCATGAAAATAGCTGCTGTTGGGGCTTTAGTTAATTTAACGAGACAAGATGTACCTTACTCCGTTTTAAGAGCCTATGGACTAAAAAATTTAGCCTTCGGGCGAGAATATTTCATTCCCAAACCCTTTGATAATCGGGTTTTATTTTGGGTGACCCCAGCAGTAGCAAAAGCCGCCATGGATACGGGAGTTGCCCGTATTACCTTAAACCTTGAGCAATATCAAGAAACCCTTGAAAAACGGATGGGTGTAGATCAAGAAATTATCCGCCAAGCTATTCATAAAGCTAAAACAGCACCGAAAAGAATTGTCTTCCCAGAAGGAGATCAGAATAAAATTCTCACTGCTTGTCAAATCTTAATGGAAGAAAAGATTGCCCAACCCATTTTAATCGGCTCAGAAGCTCAGATCAAAGCAAAAATTGGTGAATTAGGTTTACATTTGCCTGATCTGAGTATTGTAGATCCAGCTACGGCTTCTCACAGTGATCTTTATATTCAAGAATTATTTAACCTCAGACAAAGAAAAGGGATGACTTTACAACAAGCACGAAAAGAAATCCTTAAGCCTAATATTTTCGGTTCATTAATGCTACATTTAGGGGATGCTGATGGTTTGGTGTCCGGCTTAACTCAAGCCTATCCCGATACCATTCGCCCGGCTTTACGAATTATCGGTACTCGTCCTGATATTAAATATGTTTCCGGTTTATATATTATGTTATTAAAACGTCGGGTCTACCTTTTTGCGGATACGACGGTAAATATTAATCCCACGGCAGAAATTTTAGCGGATATTGCCATTGAAAGTGCCAGATTAGCCCAAAGATTAAACTTACAACCTCGTGTTGCCATGCTTTCCTTTTCTGATTTTGGCAGTGCCCCTCATCCTTTGAGTAATAAAGTTAAAGATGCGATCAACCTTGTTAAAAAACGTCAACCGGACTTAATTATTGATGGAGAAATGCAGGCTGATACGGCGGTCAATCCTAATATTGTCCAAGAAAATTATCCTTTTTCAGCGATTAAAGGTGATGCGAATATTCTCATTTTTCCCGATCTTAATTCAGGCAATATTGCCTATAAACTATTACAGGAATTAGGTGGTTCTCAAACCATAGGACCAATTTTAATGGGGATGAAAAAATCAGTTCATGTTTTACAAAAAGATTGTGATATTCGCTCCATTGTTAATATGACGGCGATCGCCGTAGTAGAAGCCCAAGAATACTAAAAAAGCTCTTTTTTCTTTTGAAGTTAGAAAAGAGGCAAGACGGATGGGAGAAATAGGCATGGATGAGGATAGATTTGTTCACGGCAAGGGAACCAATACTATTTAAAGAAATGGTATAATGGTTAGGTCTGGACAACCTTTGTTAAAAGTGAGCGCAATGACTTAGAACCCAAGCTCTTAGTAAATGAAAACGAACTGTTAAGACGACAAATAAAAGGATTATAAGGATATATTTTATGGAGGGTCAAATGCGATCGCCAAGTAGTACTGCTCGATCCCCTTCTAGAATTGTCATTATGGGGGCAGCAGGTCGAGATTTTCACAATTTCAATCAGGTATACCGCCATGACAAAGAAGTGGAAGTGGTGGCTTTTACCGCAGCACAAATTTCGGGCATTGCGAATCGCCGCTATCCTTGTGTGCTAGCGGGTTCCCTTTATCCTCAAGGTATTCCTATTGTTGAGGAAACAGAATTAGAATCTCTTTGTCGTCGAGAGCAAATAGATTTTGTGGTCTTTGCTTATAGCGATCTGACTCACTCCCAAGTGATGCATTTCGCATCGCGAGCAATGGTAGCGGGTGCAGATTTCTTACTTTTAGGTCCCAAACGAACCATGCTACCAGCCCAAGTACCAGTAATCGCTGTTTCTGCGGTGCGGACTGGTTGTGGTAAGTCTCAAACTACCCGTTGGCTTTCTAAGCTACTGCGAGAAAAAGGTTTGCGAGTAGCAGTTATCCGTCACCCCATGCCTTACGGGGATTTAGAAAAGCAAATTGTACAACGGTTTGCGACTAAAGGAGATTTAGATGTAGCCGAGTGTACAATTGAGGAACGGGAAGAATACGAACCCCATCTAGCGGTTGGTAACATAGTCTATGCTGGAGTCGATTATGGGTTAATCGTCCAGAAAGCAGAACAAGAAGCAGATATTATCCTCTGGGACGGCGGTAATAATGACTTTCCTTTCATTCAACCCGATCTACACCTTGTTTTAGTCGATCCATTGCGTCCTGGACATGAAACTACTCACCACCCAGGGGAAGTCGTGTTGCGGATGGCAGACATTGTCATTATTGCGAAAGTGGATTCGGCAGCTGATGCTGACATACAGAGAGTTAGCGATACAGTGAAGAAGGTTAATCCCCAAGCAGTGATTGTTCGTGGTGCCTCCCCAATCCAGTTGGACAATCCAGAAGCAGTGTGCCATCGTCGCGTGTTAGTAGTAGAGGACGGTCCGACTACCACTCATGGTGGCATGTCCTATGGTGCAGGCTATGTAGCTGCTATTCGTGCCCACGCTGCAGCAATTGTCGATCCCAGAGCTTCTGCTGCTCCAGAAATTGCCGAAGTTTATGCCCGCTATCCCCACATCGGCCCGGTATTGCCAGCCATGGGTTATTTTCCCGCCCAACTAAAAGCATTGGAGGATACCATTAACAATGCCGAAGCTGACGTAGTAGTGGCAGCCACTCCCAGCGATCTTAGTTCTCTGATGACACTTAATAAGCCAGTGGTCCGCGCCCACTATGAATTTGCTGAGAGAGGAGAACCGAGATTATCCGCCGAAATAGAGCAATTTCTCGCCCGTAAAAACTTGGGAGGATAGACGATCATGCTCGTAGTTATTGCCTTGGGGGGTAATGCCCTAATTAGGCGTGGTCAACCTCCAGAAGTAGAAATACAGCGACAAAATATTCAGCTGGCAGCCAAAGCCATCGCTGTTGTTGCTAGAGAACATCAGGTGGTAGTTACCCACGGTAATGGACCCCAGGTGGGACTTTTAGCAATGCAAGCCGAAGCCTACAAGGGCGTCAAGCCCTATCCCCTAGATGTACTAGATGCGGAGACAGAAGGGGCGATCGGTTATCTAATCGAACAAGAACTCTGCAATCAACTACCAGAAAAACAAATAGTCACTCTCCTCACCCAGATCGAAGTAAACCCTGAGGATCCTGCTTTTGCTTGTCCTACTAAACCCATTGGTTCAGTTTATTCAGAGACGGAAGCTAAACATTTAGCGAAAGAAAGAGGTTGGGCAGTGGCCCCCGATGGCAATGGCTATCGCCGCGTTGTCCCCTCTCCCAAACCCAAGCGCATTCTGGAATTACCAACAATCCGGTTATTGGTAAAAGTGGGAGCATTGGTCATCTGTGCCGGCGGTGGTGGTATACCCGTTGTTGTTACTCCGGCAGGGAGTATTTGTGGCATTGAAGCCGTTATCGATAAAGATTTAGCTACAGCATTACTGGCAAAGGATTTACAGGCGGATGCCTTACTGCTATTGACTGATGTGGATGCGGTTTACCATAACTGGGGTACTCCAGAAGCCCAACCAATTTCCACAATAACTCCACAGCAGTTAAGCAAGTATAGCTTCGCTCCTGGCTCGATGCAACCGAAGGTCGAAGCGGCTTGTAATTTTGTCAAGGCTAAGACTACGACGATGGGTATGGCGGCAATTGGTCAGTTGCAAGATGTCGCGGAAATTTTAAGGGGCGATCGCGGCACAATTATCACATTAGAATAGTACTTTGGATATAGAACTCTCTATAAATAACTCATTCCGAACATAACCTGCCGAATATAGGTTATAAAGAAAACAACCATCTTTCTAAAATTTCATTTATTAAGTTTTGTAACAATATTACCATTAAAACGGGATGACCGCTTGACAGTGGAAAAAAAAAGAGTTAAATTAATCAATATCGCACCCGGGCATATCAAATAACAGCGAATATGCAAGAAAAGCAAAAAGTTACTCTTTATCTTCCACCAACACTGCATCGTCAGTTGAAAGTAAAAGCGGCCATCGATACTGATTCTATGTCAGCACTTGTCGAAAGAGCCCTCAGCTTCTACTTGAAACATCCCGAAGTGGTAGAGGAATTAGAAGCGAGTTACGGAAAAACTCATCAAGTCCACGTTTGCCCCGAATGTAGTGCCGCAATGGTGATGCGTGACGGGGAGATGATTTCTCTCAAAAATCAACCCAGTATCGTTGATGAAGAGTTTCCCCTGATCGGTGAAAAAACAGAGATCATTGCAGGGACTCAAGGACAAGAAGAGTTAATCCCTTGCTAAATGGTGACAGTCATGTTAGCGATTACAGTAACTGCCTAAGCAAAATAGAGGTCGATCCCATGAAAGAAGAGTTAAACATTCTTATCAAAGCTCAATATCCCTTGATTTACCTAGTGACTTCGGAAGAAGAACGTGCAGAGGAAGCCATTGGGACTATATTGAATGAATTACCTAATCAGGGATCTCGTCGGCTATTTGTGTGGACAGTAACCCGTGGAATCGTTGAATGCAGTCAACAAAATTCGACCTCTGTACAACACAACACGGTTTCCCCCGAAGCGGCCATTGAGTGGGTTGTCAGACAAAAAGAGGCGGGGATTTACATCTTCAAAGACTTACATCCTTATTTAGAATCGCCCCCGGTAACAAGATGGTTGAGAGATGCCATTGCTAGTTTTAAGGGAACAGATAAAATAATTGTCTTGATGTCACCCTATCAGCAAACACCTTTAGAACTAGAAAAAGATTTAGTGGTGTTGGACTTTCCTCTGCCTCAGGCCCATGAGCTAGATCAGGTATTGGAAAGGGCATTAAAGAAAACTAAAAGCAAGCAACTTCAACCGCAAGTCAAAGAGAAATTGCGCAGGGCCGCCCTTGGTTTAACTATCGATGAAGCGGAAAAAGTTTATCGTAAAGCTCAGATCAAAGGGGGACAATTAACAGAAAATGAAGTTGAAATCGTCCTTTCTGAGAAAAAACAACTAATTCGGCGTAATGGCATCCTTGATTATATTGAAGAAGACGAAACTATCAATGCAGTAGGGGGTTTAGAAGAGCTAAAACACTGGTTAACCCAACGTTCGGAAGCCTTCACGGAAAAAGCCAGAGCCTATGGCTTACCCCAACCCAAAGGAATGCTAATTTTAGGGGTTCCCGGTTGTGGAAAGTCTTTAATTGCGAAGACGACCTCCAAGTTATGGGGATTGCCCTTACTACGGTTGGATATGGGTAGAGTCTATGACGGCTCAACGGTAGGGAAATCGGAAGCAAATCTGCGCAGTGCTTTGAAAACGGCGGAATCCATTTCTCCGGCAATATTATTCATCGATGAATTAGACAAGGCTTTTGCCGGTGGTGCTGGTTCCAGTGATTCTGATGGTGGGACATCTAGTCGAATTTTCGGTTCATTCCTGACATGGATGCAAGAAAAAAATTCTCCTGTGTTTGTGATGGCGACCGCTAACCGTTTAGAAAAATTACCAGGGGAGTTTTTGCGAAAAGGTCGTTTTGATGAGATCTTTTTTGTGGATTTGCCCAGTGGGCAAGAGCGAGAAGCGATTTTCAATATTCATCTTGGCAAACGTCGTTCCGATATCGGTCGTTTTGACTTAGAACAATTAGCCAAGGTCTCAGAAGGTTTTTCCGGGGCAGAGATTGAACAGGCCATTGTTGCCGCTATGTACGAGGCTTTTGCCCAAGGGCGAGAGTTTACACAGTTGGACATCATTGCTGCCGTCAAATCGACACTACCTCTGTCCCGTACGATGACAGAACAGGTCACAGCGCTACGAGACTGGGCTCGACAACGAGCTAGACCTGGGTCAGCCTCCGTTGAGGAATATCAACGCAGGTCGTTTTAACAGTCTTTCTCTCATTTTTGGAGAAAGGTTAGCTTAAGGGCTAACAGTTGAATGAAAAGCACTTTATGTGCATCTTAAAATCAAAAAGTTGTCTTTAATCTCTTAGGAGGAAATACCAATGTCTCATTTCAGTACCTTACGCACCAAAATCACTTCTGCGGAAATTTTAACTGGTTCCTTGCGTGATCTCGGTATTAGTGTCAAAACTGATGCTGATGTTCGTGGCTATAATGGTCAACGTCTTCGTGCTGATATAGTAGCTGTTTTAGAAGGAGAATACGATCTCGGTTGGTCTCGCAATACAGACGGTAGCTTTGACTTGATCGCGGATCTCTGGGGCGTTGCTAAAAAACATAATCAAACTGAGTTAATTAACTCCATTAATCAAAAATATGCGGTTAATAAAACTTTGGGCGAAGTTAAGCAACGTGGGTTACAAAACGCTAACGTCAAGTTAGTTCTCAAGTAATGGAATCTATTTTCTGAAAGTGCGTTCCCAATTTTTAGGGCTAATCAATTAATTTTGGTTGGCCTTTTTTTCTTGGTCGCAAAATTGGGCTAGCCTCACTGTAAATTTAACGGTCTCGGCAGTTACTTAAAAACAATAAAATGGAGAGAAAACCTAGCCCCATTATTCCAGCGATGGGGTTTTTGTCGATCCCCGTAATCCACTGGGGCACTTTTTCAGTATAAGTTATCATTTCCCCTACATTAATGACATAATAGCCCCAAACTAAACCACTGTGAAGACCGATACTCATACCTAACAAATTTTGGTGAGATCGCTTTACCGATAAAAGAGTATATCCTAATAACAATAAAGCGGGGAAAGTTACTATAGTTCTAATAACTTCAGAAAGAGGTCTTATGAAATGAGAAACAGCAAAAATTAAGGCGTTTAAGATCGCAGAAATAGATAAAGAAAAGTCTCTTTCCAACTCCGATAAGAACCAACCTCGAAAAAATAATTCCTCGGCAAATCCGATGGCCATGGCACTGACAAAACCTTCTAAAATTAACTGAGGAAATATCATAGTAGGAGGCTGAAAATTTAACCAACCGAACAAGGCTTCCACAGCAAATAATAGCCAAGTTAAGGTAAAACCGATGGCTAAACCCTTAATTAAATACTGCCAGTTCTTTCTGCTATTTACTAGACCATAATAGGAAAAAATATTGTTATCGGCATAAACATATTTACCCCAAAATTTAGCCAAAAATAAAAAGATGACAAATAAAATTGCCATGGTAATAATAGTGGTTAAATTAGGATCTTTTTCACCGAGAAAATAGTAAATAGGAATAGCAAAAGGTAGCCAAACAAAAAGTAAGGTCAAGATAAATAATCCCAACCTTGCCAACAAAGGATAATTTTTAATATGTTCAAAAACCAAGATTATTACAATAGCGAATAGTTGATATTTTAATGGTTAATTGGTAATTGCTATTCTGCTGGTTCAATAGTGCTAGTCAAACCCTTACTTTTAAGGCTTTCGCAATAAAACTCTGCGTGTTCCAAGGCGCAGGTAGTGACTAAACCAATACCGTTGGTATGAGTTTCCATCATGATACTAACCGCTTGAGGCTCATTGATGCCGACGGTTTCCATTAATGCTTGTACCACATATTCCATAGTGTTAAAACTATCATTATGTAACAATACTCGATAACCCGAATCGTGTTTACGTTTAGTATCAGATTTAGTTGTAGGCTTATCAATTACTTGAGTTGACATATAAATTAATTACCTCCGATATAAATGTTGTTGAGAAAAATTTACTCCTTTAAATGATTATAACCTTAGGGAAAATCAAATATTGAAGAATTTAGAATTTAGAATTTAGAATTTAGAATGACGTTTTTACTCGACATTTGAATTTTTCAGCCAATATGGACTATACTCGTAAAGTCGGTGGGTAATAAAATAAAGAAAAAAATCTCTGAAACGTAAAATAAAGTGGGCAATTCGATTCCTCCACACTCAATAATTGCTGGAGTCTTTACAAGTTAAAAATTTTAGCTATTTTTAACCGCTATTTTTCCAAAAGTCTATTAGTACAGATAAAATCTATGATTAAACCTAAACCTAAAAATACTTTTACCCAGAAAATACTGGGAGCGGTGTTCATACTACCTGTTCTCCTCTCTGGTTGTGGCAGTGGAGAACCAGACTCTCAAGCCACTGGACCTAAAGCTGTGCCAGTAAAATTACAAGCATTAGAAAGGACTACTCTCATTGATAGTAGTCAATACGTTGGGACCCTTGAAGCTAAACAAAGAGTTAATTTAGCACCAAGAATTCAGGGACGTATTCTCAGGATTTTTGTTCAGGAAGGCGATCGCGTTGTCCAAGGGGATCCTATTGTTGAATTAGAACCAACTCAAGAACAAGAAGATGTCAATGCCGCCACAGAAAATGTCAATGTAGAAAGAGCTGGACTAGGTCAAGTTCAAGCTCAACTGAAAGAAGCAGAGGCAGATCAGGCTAGAAGTGCCGCAGAGGTTGAAAGAACCAAGGCCGATATCCAAGATCAAGAAGCTCAATTAAAACTTGCTAAAATCAACATCGAGCGGTCTAAATTTCTTGTGGAAGGTGGTGCCTTACCCCAACAAGACTTAGATGACAAAACCCGCGACCTTGATACCCAAATTGCTCGTCTTGACGCCAGAAAAGAAGCTCTTAATGCCAGTATCAAATCTCTCCAAGCAGCGGAAAAGCGAATTGAACAAGCCCAAGCTAATGTTGAGAGTCAAAAAGCTTCTATATCCAGAGCAGAAGCACAATTAGGTTCCATTAGTCAGAATCTTGCCTTTAATACCATTAACGCTCCCATCACTGGAACAGTAGGTGATTTTAATGAAAGAAAAGTAGGAGATGTGATTAATCTTGGTGAAGTAATAACCACGATTACCAATAATCAGGTCTTTAATCTTAATATTAATATTCCCACCGAAGAAAGATCTCGCCTTAAACTAGGATTGCCAGTTGAGATAGTTACTGAAGATGGTAGCCCTGGCATTAGAGGTGCTGTTAGCTATATTGCTCCTTTAGTTAACCCAAATACCCAATCTATCGTGACCAAAATCACTTTTCCCAATGACGATAGTCTTAGAGATAGACAGTATGTCCGTGTGAGAGTTATTTGGGAGACAAGACCAGGTTTGCTAGTACCTACTACCGCTGTTTCTACCGTGGGAGGACAAAAATTTGTCTTTGTGGCTAAACAAGAAGAAACTCCAGAAGGAAAGAAAGAATTATTAGCTAAACAAACCCCGATAGAGTTAGGAACTATCCAAGGTCAAAGTTATCAAGTTATTTCTGGTCTAGAACAAGGGGACAAAATAGCTGTAACCAGAATTCTTGACTTAAAAGATGGAACTTCGATTACCGAAGAATCGATTAAAAGTGAACAAACTATCAGCAAATAAAAAATATATTCTATGTTATTTTCCATTGCTACTCCCTTTATTAAAAGACCAGTTTTAACTACGGTCTGTACTGTTCTCATTATTCTGGTGGGAACGATTGCCATGGCACTGCTTCCCTTGGATAAATTACCACAGATTGCCCCCAAGCAGGTGGCTGTAACAGCCAACTACGTTGGTGCTGATGCCAAAACTACCATTGACAACGTAACCACCGTGTTAGAGAGGGAAATCAACGGGGTGGAGGATGCGAAATGGATTAGTTCTTACACCGACAACACTGGTAACGCGACTATTAACGTCAGCTTTCCCGTAGAAAATGATAGCAACATGGCTCAGGTCCTGGTGCAAAACCGGGTCGCCCAAGCCCAAGCCGAACTTCCTCAAGCAGTGCTTGCTACAGGCTTGAAAACCCAGAAACAATCCCCTAGTGTTACCTTAGCCTATGCTTTCTATGCAGAAAAGGATGCCAACGGTAACTACCCCTATGATACTATTTTTATCAACAACTACATTGACCGCTATGTTTGGAATGATCTCAGACGGATTAAAGGGGTTGGTAGTCTAAGCCTTTTTGGAAGTGCTAAGTATGCGATGCGGATTTGGGTCGATCCCGATAAGCTCGCTGCCAGAGGCTTGACCGCATCGGACGTAGTTAACACCATTAGTGAGCAGAATTTTGATGTTGGAACTGGAGCTGTGGGCAAAGAACCTGCTCTCTCTGAGCAAACTTTTGAGTTTCCCCTCAAAGTCCAAGGTCGCTTCGTAACTGCCGAAGAAGCAGAAAATCTGGTAGTGAAAGTAGGTGAAAATGGCGACCTGATCAGAGTTAGAGATATTGGTAGAGCAGAATTGGGGGTAGAAAATTACAATACTAGCTCCTATGTTGACAACAATCTTCCTGGTGTAACTCTGTTAATCTATCAACTTCCTGGCACTAATGCACTGGACACAGCTAATGCTGTCAAAGCTAAAATAGCAGAGCTAGAGCCATCTTTTCCTCCCGGTTTAAAACAGACAGTGGTTTTAGACAATACCTTGTTTGTCAATGCCTCCCTGGCAGATTTGACTGTTACCCTAATACAAGCGATCGCACTGGTAGTGCTGGTCATCTTCGTCTTTTTGCAAGACTGGCGTACTACGCTAATTCCCGCGATCGCTATTCCGGTAGCCATGCTGGGGGCATTGATTGCTGCCTTAGCGTTGGGCTTCACTCTCAACAATATGAGCTTGTTCTCCTTAATTCTAGCAACGGGGCTGGTAGTAGATGATGGGATTGTGGTAGTAGAAGGGGTATCAACTAAGTTATCCCAAGGCATGAGGCCAATGCAAGCAGCCCTCGATTCCATGGAGGAATTATCTGGAGCGGTGGTAGCTACTTCTTTAGTATTAATTGCAGTTTTTGTTCCCGTCTCCTTCTTCCCTGGTACTACAGGGGTTGTTTATAAACAATTTGCCCTGATTATGGCTGCGGCGGTGGCATTTTCTACCTTTAACGCTCTCTCCTTCTCGCCAACCATGTCAGCGATCTTAATGAAACCCCAGGAAGAAGTCAAAGGTCCTCTGGGTATGTTTTTCAACCTATTCAACCGTGGCTTTGCTTGGGTTACGGTACAATATCGACGGTTGCTGGAATTACTTACTCATTTCAAACTTATTGTGGTTGCCGTATTTATTGCTGGTTTGGTAGCAACGGGCTGGATGTACCAGATCGTACCTCAAGGATTTATTCCCGACGAAGACCAAGGCTACTTTTTTGGCATTGTAGAAGCACCTGCTGGAGTTTCTCTCAACTACACTAACAAAATTAGCCAACAGGTTCTGCCAGAAGTGATGAAGTTCGAGGAAGTCGAACATGCCTTGGTATTAAATGGTTTTTCTTTTGATGGTCAGAACAGTAATAAAGCAATTGTTTTCATCAAATTAAAACCTTGGGATGAGCGACCTGGTGCGCAACATTCTGTTTATGGTGTCATGAATCGGTTAAACAAGGTATTTCAGGAAAAAATTGATGGAGCCAAAGTGCTGGCAGTTAATGCCCCTGCTGTGGATGGTTTGAGTAATTTTAGTGGTTCGGAGATCTTTATTCAAGACCGCCAGTTAAAAGGCATGGAGGCATTGATCGATAATACCCAACGGATGCTCCAAGCCGCCAATAAGCGTCCAGAAATCGCTGCTGCCTTTAGTACTTTTACCTTCGATAGCCCAATGCTAGAGGCCGATATTGATCGGGATAAAGCCAAGGCACAGAATGTTGACATTAACGAAATTATGACCACTTTACAGACCTATCTAGGTTCCAACTATGTCAACCAGTTCGTGCTCGATGGTCGCCTGTATCGGGTTTATGCTCAGGCAGAAAAAACTTCCCGGGCAAACCCCACAGATATCACGAAACTCTACGTCCGTTCTCGGGATGGAGCATTGGTTCAACTCAGTAACCTCGTGGCCGCGGAACCTATTTCCTATCCTCCCATTGTAACTAACTATAATGTTTTTCCCTCAATTAAAATAAATGTTGGTCCTGCCCCAGGTTATAGTTCGGGACAGGTAATTGCCGCCATGGAGGAAGTAGCAGCACAAACTCTCCAACCAGGCTTTGGCTATGACTGGACAAACACCGCAGCAGAGGAAAAATCTGCTGGGGGAGCTGCACCTATCATCTTTGGTCTGGGCTTTGTAATGGTGTTCTTAGTCTTAGCCGCTCAGTACGAAAGCTACATTGACCCCACCATTATTATGCTCACCGTACCTCTCGCTATTTTGGGTGCTTTAGCCGGAATTTGGCTCCGCTCTGTGTGGCAAGGTTTGCCTTTCAATCCAGGGGCAGGGATTTGGCCAATTCTCAATAATAATATTTATGTTCAGGTAGGTTTAGTCATGCTCATTGGCATGGCAAGTAAGAACGCCATTCTGATTGTAGAATTTGCGAATCAGTCTCGGGCTTTGGGTTTGAGTATCACTCAATCAGCTATTAGAGCTGGGGAAGAGCGTTTGCGCCCGATTCTCATGACGACCTTTTCTTCCCTGTTCGGGTTCCTCCCTTTGGTGGTTGCCTCGGGTGCTGGTGCACTTGGTCGTTGGTCTTTGGGAACTGCCGTTTTCGGTGGACTGCTCATCTCTACTGTTTTGAGTTTGCTGTTTGTCCCCAACCTTTATATTGTGATTAAGAGCTTTGAACAGTATTTTCTTGAAGGAGGAAAACCCCCTAAAGGGAGCAGTAAATCTGGTAAGTCAGAACCACGAAAAGACCAAATTGTGGAAGAGGAGACTCTTGCTAGTCTAAAAACATCTACCCAAAATGAATAAATCAGGAGTAAAATCAATGTTTAAAAATTGGACTTTTGATGATTGGATGAATCATATTTTGTTTATAGGTACCGTTATTCTTTTAATCTACTCTTTTATTTTCATGTAATTTTCGAGAAAAAATAGAAAAAATTAATGAACATTAAGGGGAATCAATAGACCTCTTGCAAAAATAGATTTCTTGGTTAAGTAATTTTGGATTTTGGATTTTGGATTTTGGATTTTGGATTATCCAAGCCTTTCTGACGACTGACTCCTAACTCCCGACTCCTCTGACGGCCAGATTTTTTAACTTTTGCAAGAGGTCTAATATAAATATGTTATATAATATTTAGACTAATAAATTAAATGGTTGTGAGCATAAAATCCATGAAGATCATTGTTTCGATGTTATTAATCATTAGTACCTTAACGGTAGGGTGCGATCGTCAAACCTTGGAAGGTTTAAATCTGAAAATAAATGCAGAGGTGAACTCTGATTATGACAAAGAAAAAAGTGCATCGGCAGAAAATGACAGCACAGAATTACGAACAGGGAATAAAACAGAAACATCATCAGTGGTAAAAAGATTAGAATCGAAATCCGAGAAAGAATCTACTCCAGAAGTTGCCGAAAAGAAACAAGAAAAAGAAATTAATAAAGTTACAGAAAACGACCCCGATGAACCGATGGCATTTAAAGAAATCAGAGAATGTTCAAAGGCGGGAATAACAGCTAAAACTAACGAAATTTTTTATGCTGATAATAACCAAGTAAAATCCATTGACTCTAAAAATGAAAAACAACTTAAAGTGTGGAAAAAAATTTATAGTGAAATAGAAGAAAATTGCAATAATTAGACCTTATTGGTTATAAAAAAACATATTATTAATAGTGATGGTATCTGCGATATTTTTTTCTAATAATCGATTTATTACGAATCATTTAGGATTGCTATATATAGTATCTAAATTTATTTTCGATTAAGTCTATTAAAGGCTCTTTCCCTGAGTAAAAATGATCTGATGAATATTCCAGAACCGATAATAGAATTAAAGGGTGTATCTAAATCCTTCGGTAATAAAGTGATTTTAGATAAGGCAGACTTAAAAATTTACAAAGGTGACGCTTTAGTAATTATTGGTCCTAGTGGTACCGGTAAATCCACTATTTTGAGAATAATAGCAGGTTTAACAGAACCAGATGAAGGAGATATCTACATCAAAGGGGAAAAAAGAGTTGGACTCATTGAAGATCATCAAGATTTTTTAGGCATCAGTATGGTGTTTCAACAGGCTGCCTTATTTGACTCTTTAACGGTAAGGGAAAATATTGGTTTTTCTTTATATCAACATTCTGAACTCTCTGGCGATAAAATCAGGCAAGTTGTCGGTCATACCCTAGAAATGGTGGGTTTACCCCCAGAAACTGCGGATCTTTATCCCGCAGAATTATCAGGGGGGATGCGCAAAAGAGTCAGTTTTGCTAGGGCTATAGTTTTTAATCCTGAGAAACCCCATGAACGACCCGAAGTGGTCTTGTATGATGAACCCACTGCTGGATTAGATCCCATTGCCTCAACGGTGGTAGAGGATTTAGTCCGCCATTTACATAGTGTAGATGACTCGTGTAGTACTTACGTGATAGTAACTCATCAAAATAGTACTATTCGCAGGACGGGCAATCGATTAGTATTCCTTTACAATGGCAATTTTCAATGGGATGGTCATGTTAACGAAATTGACACTACCGACAATCCTTTAATTAGACAATTTTTTAGTGCCAGTGTTGAAGGACCGATTAAATAATATGGGTTCTGAGAATTAAAAATTAAAATTTTCAGGAATTCATTACCTTCGACTGCTTTCTGCCTTTATTCATTCTTCATCGATAATTGTTTCACCCTTGATTAATTTTTTGGCGGCATTCAACAATTCTTCCTCTAAATAGGGTTTAGTGAAATAGGCTTTTGCCCCTAAATCGGCGGCAATTTTACGGTGTTTTTCAGCACCACGGGACGTTACCATCGCTACAGGTAATTTGGAGAAAGTTTCGTCCTGTTGCATTTTCGCCAGTAACTCTAAACCGTTCATGCGAGGCATTTCAATGTCACACAGTAACAGATCGCAGGGTAAGCCTCCTACTATTTTATCCCAGGCTTCCTGACCATCTCTGGCCTGTTCTATTTGATAACCAGCTTTTTTAAAGGTCATGGATAACATTTCCCTAACAACTACTGAGTCATCAATAATTAATACTATCGGTGCCGAATTTGATTTTTTCTTGACATTGGAAGTATTTTGTTGTTGAGAAGCCAGGGAGGATTTATTAACTTTTACTGTCGGTTTTTTGGTGCTACCGAGTAATAACACTTCTCCTTCCAACATTCTCTTGGTAGAATCAATCAGGTCTGAATCTACATATGGTTTAATGAGATAAGCCGCTGCCCCTAATTCGGCGGCAATACGTTTATGTTTTTCGGCACCACGAGAAGAAAGAATGGCTAAGGGTATATGGGCTAATTTGGGATCTTCTTGCATATGTTGTAATAAGTCCAATCCATTCATTCTCGGCATTTCAATATCACAAAAAACGATGTCACAGGGGAGTCCCGATTGTAATTTTTGCCATGCTTCCTGTCCGTCCCTGGCTTGTTCAACTCGATAATTTGATTTTTTGAAACTTATGGACAACATTTCCCTTACGGTAATGGAGTCGTCAACAATCAAGACTAAAGGTTGAGTTTTAACGGGGTCATAAATAGTCAGATCACTGTGGAACTGTTGGGGCATATCCACATCAACTTTGGTACTTAAGTTACCTTGAGCAATCTCAATAAGTTCAATGACGTCACCGATGGCCATGACAATACCATCACTGCGAACTGTCGCCCCGGCAATGCCTTTAGGCTTCGGGAAAGGACCAGAAATTTGTTTAATAACGATTTCTTCTTGTCCTAACACCTTATCTACTTGGATGGCTAATAAATTACTACCCCCCCGTAAAATCACAATGGGGATAGTTTCCTCGTTTTGATTATTGGTGTACATAATACCGCGAGTTACTTGACGATTATAATTCATCAAGGTGGTGAGAGGACGGAAGGGTAATAAAGTATTTTTCCACAGAATACATTTTTGCCCTTGGGAGTTAATTTTGATTTCACTGGCGGAATAGTCTTTTGCGTCTTCTATTCCATCGATGGGAAAAGCGATACGGGCATTATGATTGATACAACATAAGGCTTTACCAATACTCAGGGTTAAAGGTAAACGAATCGTAAAAGTTGTTCCCTGTCCGAGAGTAGAATCAACTGTTACATTACCTCTAATTTCGTTTAGCTTAGTGCGGACAATATCTAAACCAACTCCCCTTCCCGCATGACTATCAGCTTTTTCCTTAGTGGTAAAACCAGCGTTGAATAAAAAGTCGTAAATATCTTGATCCTTTAAGTTTTTAACTTGATCGGGAGTAATGAGCTTACTTTGAATGACTTTTTTCTTGATTTTTTGAACATCGATTCCGGCACCATCATCGGATATAGATATGACAGTTTGAGGTCCTTGCAAAAAAGCTCTCACGGTAATTGTACCCGTAGGTGGCTTCCCGATTTCCTCTCTTTCGTGAGGCAATTCAATACCATGAGTTATACAGTTTTTCGTAATTTGTAAGAGAGGATCCCATAAATGTTCGAGGATCATTTTATCAATTAAGACTTCTCGTCCCTCTATTTTTAGTTCTACTTGTTTCTCGTATCCCCGTGCAATTTTACGGATAGGTAAGGGTAAGCGATCGGCATTTTGAGCAAAGGATACCATGCGAGACTTGTTGATCTCTTCCTGTAGCTGTGTTGTTACTTGTCGCAAATTTCTACCTAACTGATCTGTCTCATCCACAAGGAATTGAATATCAGAGGTTGACTCTCTTACCCTGACGATTAACTCAATAATTTCCTGAGAAAGTAGGTGAAACCCGGTAAAGCGATCGAGTTCTAATTCATCCAATTCTGGTATTTGAAGTTGTTTGCTATCAGGATTAGTTTTCTTATTGCCATCGCCAAGATAGGTGGCTTCGGATCTAACTTCAGCCCTCAAAAACTGCGCTTTTACCATCGCCTCATTTTTTTTACGGCCGTCGATCAAAGCACCTTCCATGAGACTTTTTTCATACATATCTTGCATTCTCGCACCCACATCACTCAAATTTTGGACATGGGAAAGGAGATTGTCTAAAAATTGTCTCAATTTATCCTGATCTTCCTCCAGGCGATTACGACGAACAACCATTTCTCCTACAAGGTTGTTAAGGTTATTCAGTTGTTTGACCGGAACTCTCATACTCTGCTCAAAAGTTTTAGCCTGATTATTATTAAGAGTTTTGTTGGCCGGAGGAGACCACTTTTGTGGTTTTCTTTTAACATTTCCCGCCTCTGCTAACAATTGATCTAAATCACTTAATTCTGAATCGATATAAGGCTGATTTTGAGGAACAAAAGTCTTAATTTTACTTTGAGCAAATGGGGCTTCTGGTATATCTTCAATGATATCAAATAAGTGTTGCCAATCAACTTTTTCCGAATGTTTCTGAGAATAATTTATTAATCTTTCTAAGTCGCTGTTATCCTCATAGTACTTCATCTCATGATTATTAATCATAGATTCTAAATCCAAAAACGAATCTTCTTCCTGAGAAGAAAAAGGGCTCTGTATTAAGGTATTTAGTTGTTCAAACTCATCATAAAACACCATTGGAATTAGTTTTGATTTTGCAGGCCGTAAAATTTGGAAAGTATTAAAAGTACCCATACTAGCGAAATCCTCTTCTATTTCTAAATCATCAAGATTTGCTGAGATCTTTTTTAATTCTTCTCGAGGATCATCTATGATTACTTGACTTCTAGCTACATCATCAAATAAATTATCCAAATCATCCATCTCTATGTTTTTTTCCATAACCCCAGCTTTGTCGTCATGTTCCATGGATTCTAATAATTCACTGTCATCAAATAAATCTGATAAATCCTGAGAGGTATTATCACCATCTGATGGCATATGTTCATTTTCATCTGGGGGAAACTCCCAATCATTTAATGGGTCCTCTTCAGAGTTTTCAGGAATGGGGGGATTAAAGTCTAGTTGTGTTTCTTCCCATAAATCTCTTTCAACGGTACTTTTCTGATTATCTATTACTTCTTTTGGTATTTCTTCTTTCAAATCAACGTGAATGGTTTCCACATCCATTGATACTGTCCTTGATGGCGATAGGACTAAGTGCCTTAATTCATCAGTAACGCCAATAGAATCAATCTCATTTTTGACTAAATATTCTCCTGCTTTTTTAATTTCCTTAATTATCAGTTTAGTAGTGGACTCATAATTATTTTCGGTTGTGATGATGGCCACTTTTGCCGTTTCCATGACCTCCACCCAACCAAAAAGATTTTGTTTTTTCCCTTGACTCAATAAATAGTCACAATGGGATTTAAGATTTTCCCGATTACGATTACTATCTCCTTGTTTCAAAATCTTTAACATTTCGCCCAGATGTAGCAGAGTCTGTTTGTATAGTTTTTGGTTTTTGCTGGCTTGTTCACTGTTAATCATAGACATTCTCTCAAGAAGTTTCGATTCTAAAGGATGGGATTGAAAATTAAACCGAGATTAAATATTTTTAAGACTAAAAAAACTCTAATTAGATTGTGACTTCGATTGGGTAAAGCATCACTAATTTTCTCAAGTATAACTTAATCATAGCGATTTTTGTCCCAGACTAAACAATTAAATAAGCCATTTACCCCTATAATGGGAACTCTGATTATTATCTTTGTTGTAAAATAAATTTGGCGATCGTTAAATCGATGGGGGTAGTTACTTTCAGATTCGTTTCTTCTCCGTTGACTATTTGCACAGGAAAACCGCATTTTTCAAGTAGTGCCGCATCATCTGTCACTTCCCAACCTAAATTAAGTCCTTTTTCATGACATTCCTTTAATAATTTTACATCAAAACCTTGGGGAGTCTGCGCTGCCCACAAATTTTCCCTTGGGGGGGTATCTGTCACTACGAGATCCGAGTTAACGATTTTAATAGTATCTTTAACGGGTATAGCAGCGATTAATCCTTGACAGCGTAACAAACTTTCCCCACAGCGATCGAATAATTGTGGGGTAGCCAAGCACCTCGCCCCATCATGGATTAAAACTTTTTCTGCCTTTCTTGGCAATGCTTGTAAACCATTGTACACTGATTGTTGTCTCGTCTCTCCCCCTTGAATTAATTTCACAGGTTTGCAGGGGTTAACTTGGACGATAATTTCTTCAAATACAGGAAAATCATAGGGTTGTCCCATAACGCCAATCCATTCTATGGTTTTTGACTCACTAGCCGCCATTAATGTCCATGCCAACAAGGGTTTTCCTTTTAATTGTAGGAGTAATTTATTATGATTGCTTCCCATTCGTTTACCCATTCCTGCCGCTGGAATTAATAAATACATAATCTTAGTTACATAATCTTAGTTAATATAATTAAAAATAATACTACTTACTTTCAAGAAACAGATTGGGGGGAGGGAGAATAGTTCACTTTATTTAACACCCCTAAATGCTGATCAACCCTTGCTAAAGTATTAGCAGTAATCATTCCATTTGCGGCAACAGCAGGTACACCAATACCAGGAAAAGTTGAATCTCCACAACAATATAAATTCTTGACAGGAGTTTGAGAAGAAGGAAATAAACCTTCATCTGCATTCCATGCCCCACCATAAGTACCTTGATAACGTCTTAAAAATCGCTCATGGGTTAAAGGTGTACCAACTAAAGTTACCTCACATCTTTGGCGAATATCAGGGATAAATCTTTCCAATGCTTCCCACATAACTTGCGATCGCCTTTCTTTTTGTAATTTATAGGCTTCACTTTTTCTATCTAAACCAGCCCAAATTTCATAAGGTTCAGTCGCAGGTGTATAAACATGAATAGCGTGTTTTCCTTCCGGTGCTAAAGTAGAATCTATGAGAGAAGGAATAGAGATTGCGACAACATTTTGTTCTGAGGTGACACCCTTTTCCCAATCGTTAACCACTAGATGATGACAAGGCAAATTAGGATCAATTCCTGTGCCGTCAATGCCTAAATGTAAGTGCATAAAACTGTTATTCATCGGGGTATTTTTGACATTTTGCTGATAATCTTTTGATAAAACCCCATCAGGAATAATTTTCACGGTATCCCAAATTGAAGCATTAGAAATCACTGCTTTACTGGCCTTAATTTCCTTCCCGTTGCTTAATTTAACCCCCACTGCCTGATTATTATTAACTAAAATTTGCTCAATATGACTAGATAACAGCAATTTTCCGCCTTTTTTTGCCAATGCTCTCACTAAAGCATTAATTATCGCTTCACTACCCCCTACAGGATAATCTAAGACAACATTGGGGCGGTACCATTCTGCAAACATAAAGGCCATTTCTGCCGCCGATGTGCCATTAGCAGGTAAACCAGATAACATAAAACAAAGTAAATCTAACCAATTACGAATAAATTTATCACTCACAACTCCATTCATAATTTTGCCAAAACTACCCGTTAACTTTCCTGCGGAAAAAACATAAGGTAACATAGAAATAGCGTAGGGGAATAGAGTAAAAATCGCCCCCAAATCATAACGGAATGCAACAGGGGGAATTGCTATTGATGCTTTACTTAATGGTTTCATATACTCTTGCAATTTTCGCCACTGATTGGCTACATCTTGCCCCCGTAATTCTTGTAATAATTGATAAAAAGCATCGGCACCCACTGCCATATCAAAATAACCTTCGGGCAACCAGACACCCCAACTAGGGTAAGTTTTCCATTGCGTATCTTCTTCGATAATGTCCAGCAATTGACGTAAAGGATTAGTAGATGGAGAATAGGATAAGCCAGAGTAAAGAGAAGGACCTGAATCAAATTTAAACCCTTTATACTCGAAACCGTGTGCCGCCCCACCTGGGATCCCATGACTTTCACAGATAATCACATCATAACCATAATGGGCTAACATTGCTCCGCAACATAAACCGCCTAAACCACTACCGATAATTACTATTTCTGTATTTGTCGTCATAAGCATTGCCAATGAAATTTGTTTTTCAATTAAGATTAAAATTTTTCTCCTATTTTTAATTGCTCTTTTTCTGGCTCATTTTTCTGGCTAATCTGGTTTTTAGCCTTTCTACTTCTATCCGAAAAGTCCTGTAACAACCCCATCAAAGCAGGAATAACCGTTGGGGTTAAGAAGGTAGAAAGCAGTAAACCTCCTGTTAAAACAATCCCCAAACCCTGATACAATTCTGCACCTTTACCGGGAATTATCGCCAAAGGCAACATACCCAAAACACTCGTACCTGCTGACATGAAAATTGGACGAAGGCGATCGCTAACCGCGTAGTACAAAGAGGAGTCATATTCCATTCCCTCATCTTGCAATTGTAAAGCTCGATCGACTAACAAAATTGCATTATTTACCACGATACCCGTTAAAATGACGAAACCTAACCCTGTAATCATATCCAACGGTACAACTACATCGGGGATTAGATTAGCCAAGACAAGACAGAATAATGCCCCAGAAATGCCAATTGGCACTGTTGCCATAATAATTAAAGGATAGCTAAATGACCGATATAAGGCTACTAATAACAAATAAGTGATTACCAAAGACAGTAAAAAAGTTGAGCCTAATTGAAACAATGTTTCCGCTAACACATCCGCCGAACCCGCTAACTCTAAACGTACCCCTAGGGGTAGAGTTGCTTGTAAAGGTTTAAGAATGGATTGTTCAGTTTGATTAATTAACGCCCCCAGAGGTGCTTCCCTTTCCACACTGACCGTTAAAGTTACGGAACGCTCTAAGTTTACATGATTAATACTATCTGCCCCAGTGGTTTCGACAACTTCCGCAACATCAGTTAACTGTAATCCTTGTCCTTGCCCATTATAAATCGCTAATTGTCGCAATTGTTCAGGAGAAGAAACAAAAGTATCTTTTAATTCTACCGTTACATTTAACTCTCGGTTGCCGTCAACAAACTCTGAAGCTCTAACTCCTCCCAATGCTGCCTGAACTATTTCACCAATTTCTGACTCAGAAACTTGAGCTTCTGCTAAACGCTCACGATTAGGAATAACCTGTAATTCAGGTGCCCCTGTGACAAAATCTGATCTTACATTTACGACTCCTTGTAAACCCCGAATTTTTTGAGATAATTCCTGCTGAATTTTATTCAATTCCTCCAAATTTTCCCCAATAATTTGTACTTCAAATTCTTTACCCGGGTCTCGGAAAATAGAAACTCTAATGGGTATAAGGAAGCGGTAACCAGGGTAATCATTGCTCTTAGTGCGTAATCTTTCCACTAAACTATCAAGATTATTACCCGTAGCTAATTCAGGTTTAACAAATACCGCAATAATTCTCCTACCGGGGCGATGTACATACAAAGTGCGCATAACTTCTGGTTGTTGTGCTGCAAAATTTCTTGCCTCTTCTGATAGTTTAATGGCTTCGGGGATACTCGTACCTGGATGGGGTTCAGCTAACCATAGGATTAAGTTGCGATTGCCTTCAGGTAGATAATCCGCAGGGGGCAAAAATTGAATACTGATTAAGAGTAATAGTAAAGGGGATGCTAACACAATTAACCTTCTTTTTAGTTTACCTTTACCTAAAGACCAACGGACGGTTTTGAGCAGAAATGTTTCTAATCTATTCTGTAAATCCCGAAAAATTCTTGAAGTTTTACTAATACTGCTTTTTAACCAATTTTCTCCTCGATATTCCCCTTGTGTTAACATTTGCTCGGCTTCATTACGAGTCAGGAATAAACCTGCTAACATCGGCACCAGGGTAATAGCGGCAAATAAGGAAAATAATACCGAGGCTGATAAAGCAATACCAATATCGAAAAATAACTGCCCTGCTTCTCCTGTAACTAAAACAATGGGGGCAAATACTGCTACGGTGGTTAAGGTGGAGGCTAACATTGCCCCTGCTACCTCTTGAGTACCATCGATCGCCGCTTTGACAGGGGTTTTACCTTTTTGCAGATGACTAAAGACATTTTCTAAGACAACGATGGCATTATCAACCACCATGCCTACTGCAAAAGCTAAACCGGCTAAACTAATAACATTTAAAGTTCTATCAAGGAAATAAAACACCAGAAAAACAGTAATGATAGTAGTAGGAATGGAAATCGCAATTACCGCTACGGTGCGAATTGAACCTAAAAATAACAATAAAATTAAGGCGGCTAAAATCGCTCCGATAATTAAATTACCCTGGACAAAAGAAATAGATTGGTTGATGTAATCGTTTTCATCGTAGGTAAGATCAAAGATAATTCCTTCCCCTTCTTGATCAAATCTTTTCTCTAAATAAGCTAACTGTTGCTTGATTCCCTGGGAAATTTGGGGTACATTACCCCCTACTTGCCGAATAATACCAATACCCACAGCCGGCTCATTATTTCTCAATAAAGCTCTATCTTGAATGGCTCTACCAATTTTTGCTTGTGCCACATCTGCTAAATAGACTGTACCTGATTCATCTCTCCGTAAGACAAATTCTTCTAGTTGTTTAACATCGTTAATACGGCTAAGAGTCCGAACTCGATATTCTCTTCTACCTAGTACTAAAGGACCACCGCGAATATCTCGATTATTATTCCTTAAGGTGCGTATCACATCGGCAATGGTTAAATTGCGATCGGCAAGGGCTTTGGGATCAACAATCACTTCAACTTCTCTTTCCCTACCTCCTGAAATGATAAACTCACCTATACCTTGCACTTGACGTAAACGAGGCACAATTACATCATCTACTAAATCTCGATAATGATACTCATCAGGAGTGAAACCTTCTTTGGGAGTTAGTACAATCCACATCATCGGGCTACTATTACCGCTGACGACTTCCACCTCAGACTCATCTGCTTCTAGAGGTAAGGCTTCCACTTGTTGTAACTTATTTAAAACATCTACTAAACTGCGATCGACGTCACTACCCCAGTCAAATTTGACATCGATACGACTGACACCTGAACCACTGCTACTGGTGATTTCCTGCACACCGGGGACTTCTTCTAGTCTTTCTTCAATGGGACGAGTTACTAAATCTTCTACTTCTGCCGGACTTGCACCTAGGTAAGGAGTACGAATACTTATCTCAGGGAGATCTCCCCCAGGTTGTAATTCCAGCGGCAATTGAAATAATGCCAATATCCCGAATAAGGCTAATAAGCAAAATAAAACGCCCGTACCATGTCGCCAACGAACTAGTATTTTAATGAAATTCATATCAATTTAGTTTTAGTTGTGAAAGAAAGCTAATGTGAAACCACTTTAACCGCAGAATTGTCCCTTAAGCCATCGCCACCAGTAAGTACGATCACTTTTCCTGGTTGTAATTGAGCATTACTGATAATTACCTCTTCCCCCAAATCACCGAGCATTTGTATTTCTAGCTGTTTGGCTTGATTATTTTCCACTGCAAATAATAACCATTTATCCCCCCGTCTAGTCAAAGCATCTCTGGGCACAACAAAACCATCATTGATCGCTACGGGAATTTCTAAATTAGCTTGAATTGCCATCCCAGATAATAATTCAGGGGGGGGGTTATCTAAAGTAACTCTGACTAACTGACGACGAGAGGTACTATCAGCAGAGGGAATAACCGCTGTAATTACAGTTTTTCGTTGCCAATCGGGTAAAGCACGGGCAGATAAGTTAACTGTCATGCCCTGTGAAACTTGTCCGGTTAAATTTTCAGGGATTTCTAAGAATATATCTAAACGACGATCGTTAACTAAAGTTACAATAGAATCACTAATTTCTACATAATCACCTGTATCAACGTTTCTACTTTGAATGATGCCCGAAAAAGGAGCTTTAATTTTTGTCCGTTGCAAGGCTAATTCGGCCTTTTTTACATTAGCTTGGGCAAGGTTGACTAAGCTTTTTTGAGCCTCAATTTCTTCAACGGTAAAACCTGCTTCGGCTTCTGCTAAACTGGCTTTGATCTGTAAACTCTGATGGCGAATATTCTCTAAAGTAGTTCTGGCTTCACTAATTTCTTGACGACTTTGAGTTTCTTGAGCCTTTAAAGCTGATTCTGCTCTCAAAACCTGACTAAAGGCAGTATCTAAAGAAGATTGTGCTTCTACTAATGCCCTTTCGGAAATTGCTCCCTCATCACTTAAAGTCTTAATTCTCGCTAAGTTATCTTCTGCCTCCTTTGCCCTCGTTTTAGCTGATTCTAATTCCGCTTTTCTTTGGGCGATTATATCAGGTTGTAAAGTTATTAAACTATCAAGATTAGCTTGGGCTTCAGTTTCCCTCGCTTGGGCAGATTGTAGTTGGGCTTGTCTTTGGGTAATAATTTCTGAACGAGTTCCCAGTTCTAATCTTTGTAAATTACTTTGTTCTTGGGCTAATTTCGCTTTAGCCTCTGCCAGGGCGAGTTTTACATCGGCATCATCCAAAATTGCTACCACCATCTCCTTGGAAATGCGATCGCCTTCTTTAACTAAAATTTGTTTAACTGTACCATCAATTTGACTGCTAAGAGTCGATTTTTCCCCTGCCTCTACCTGCCCTAATAACTTAACTTTACGATTGGCTTCTCCTGTAGTTAAAGTAGTAGTAATAACAGGTTTAGCAGGAGGTAAAGTCTGACTAATTTCCGCTTGAGAAGCCATAGGGGATGGGCTAAAAAACTGCCAAACACCCCAACCACTGCCCAAGATCAATAATGACAGTAACCATTTCGATAATCTGATTTTTTGATCTGCTTCAGTTTGATTTTTCTCCAATTCCGCCGTTTGTTGATTTGAGCTTTGATTGGGATTCATAACTTGAAAATATTTAGGTAAAGTTTATATTAAGTTTTGTTGCAATTTGTTACCTAATTATAAACGAATTTTTTATTTTTTGTGGTTACAAAAAAACACCCCAGAGTTAACCAGAGTGTTGGGGAAGATTTTTGATGGGAGTATTGAAGCTGGCATGGAACTATTGTCCCACCGGGTCCCCCCAGGAGTATCGTCGCCGCGATTGCGTTTCACCCACGAGTTCGAGATGGATCGTAGTGGTTCCACAATGCTATACACACCAGCTAAGACTTTGAAAGTTAAATCACCTTCAAGACTGCATAGATTTTTTGAGGTTTAAAGATGAGGTCAAGCGGACGGTCTGTTAGTACACTTCGGCTCCATACATTACTGCACTTCCACCTTGTGCCTATGAACGGGTGTTCTTCCCGTGACCTTACACCAGAATACTCATCTTGAGGTGGGCTTCCCACTTAGATGCTTTCAGCGGTTATCCTCTCCGTACTTGGCTACCCAGCGTTTACCGTTGGCACGATAACTGGTACACCAGCGGTACGTCCTTCCCGGTCCTCTCGTACTAAGGAAGGCTCCTCTCAATATTCTCACGCCTGCACCGGATATGGACCGAACTGTCTCACGACGTTCTGAACCCAGCTCACGTACCGCTTTAATGGGCGAACAGCCCAACCCTTGGGACGTACTTCCGCCCCAGGTTGCGATGAGCCGACATCGAGGTGCCAAACCTCCCCGTCGATGTGAACTCTTGGGGGAGATCAGCCTGTTATCCCTAGAGTAACTTTTATCCGTTGAGCGACGGCCCTTCCACACAGCACCGTCGGATCACTAAGACCGTGTTTCCACCCTGCTCGACTTGTCCGTCTCGCAGTCAAGCTCCCTTCTGCCTTTGCACTCTAGGACTGATTTCCAACCAGTCTGAGGGAACCTTTGTACGCCTCCGTTACCTTTTTGGAGGCGACCGCCCCAGTCAAACTACCCACCTGAAACTTTCCTCTTTCGAGTTAGAATTCTAGCTTTCTGAGAGTGGTATCTCACTGTTGGCTCGAGTATCCCCACAAGGATACCTTCAACGCCTCCCACCTATCCTGCGCACAGCAAGCCCGAACACAATTCCAAGCTATAGTAAAGCTTCATAGGGTCTTTCTGTCCAAGTGCAGGTAGTCCGTATCTTCACAGACATTCCTATTTCGCCGAGTCTCTCTCCGAGACAGTGCCCAGATCGTTACGCCTTTCGTGCGGGTCGGAACTTACCCGACAAGGAATTTCGCTACCTTAGGACCGTTATAGTTACGGCCGCCGTTCACCGGGGCTTCAGTCGCTAGCTTCATCCGAAGACTGACCAACTTCTTTAACCTTCCGGCACTGGGCAGGCGTCAGCCCCTATACCTCCTCTTTCGAGTTTGCAGAGACCTATGTTTTTGCTAAACAGTCGCCTGGGCCTCTTCACTGCGACCACCTCTCGGTGGCACCCCTTCTCCCGAAGTTACGGGGTCATTTTGCCGAGTTCCTTAGAGAGAGTTATCTCGCTCCCCTTAGTATTCTCTACTTGCCTACCTGTGTCGGTTTCGGGTACCGGGACTCTATGTTCAACACCATCACAGCTTTTCTTGCCACTATCTTTCCACACGCGCAATAAATTGCTCCCAATCCACTCAGGGTGTGCTTCGTTTTCATGGGTCCCTGTGATGATTCCCATAAAGCCACGCAGGAATATTTACCTGCTTGCCATCGACTACGCTTTTCGCTTCGCCTTAGGTCCGGGCTAACTCTCCACGGACGAGCCTTCTGGAGAAACCCTTGGGCTTTCGGGGTTAAGGATTCTCACCTTAATTTTCGCTACTTAAGCCGACATTCTCACTTCTATACTGTCCACATCTGCTTGCCGCTAATGCTTCACCCTATATAGAACGCTCCCCTACCACTTAATGTTTCCATTGAGTCCATAGCTTCGGTGATTAACTTAGCCCCGTTCATTTTCGGCGCAGGAGCGCTTGACCAGTGAGCTATTACGCACTCTTTCAAGGATTGCTGCTTCTAGGCAAACCTCCTGGTTGTCTAAGCACTCCCACCTCCTTTGTCACTTAGTTAATACTTTGGGACCTTAGCTGATGGTCTGGGCTGTTTCCCTCTTGACGATGAAGCTTATCCCCCACCGTCTCACTAGTGCTATAGTCATGGGTATTCTGAGTTTGTCTCATCTTGGTACCGCTCTCGCAGCCCGCAACGAAACAGTGCTTTACCCCCCATTTCCTGATACACCGCTGCGCCTCAACACATTTCGGGGAGAACCAGCTAGCTCCGGGTTCGATTGGCATTTCACCCCTAACCACAGCTCCTCCGCCAATTTTTCAACATTGGTCGGTTCGGACCTCCACGACCTGTTACGGGCGCTTCATCCTGGCCATGGTTAGATCACCCGGGTTCGGGTCTACAAACAGTGACCAACGCCCTGTTCGGACTCGGTTTCCCTTTGGCTTCGAGTTTTCCTCTTAACCTGCCACTGCCTGTAAGTCGCCGGCTCATTCTTCAACAGGCACACGGTCATCCGTTTAATCGGACTCCCATTGCTTGTAAGCTGATGGTTTCATGTTCTATTTCACTCCCCTCCCGGGGTTCTTTTCACCTTTCCCTCGCGGTACTTTTCACTATCGGTCACACTTTTGTATTTAGCCTTACCTCGTGGTCGAGGCTGATTCACACTGGATTCCACTTATCCCGTGCTACTCGGGATTCACCTCTGCTTCGTCAGTTTTCAACTACAGGACTTTTACCTTCTTTGGTCTAGTTTTCAGCTAGTTCGTTTAACTTTCTTAGTCAGGTATCTGGTGTCCCACGACCCCAGTCTTCGTAAACACTGGTTTAGGCTCCTCCCGCTTCGCTCGCCGCTACTAGGGGAATCACTGTTGTTTTCTGTTCCTCTGGCTACTAAGATGTTTCAGTTCACCAGGTTCGCTCATCACTATTTTCATAGTGTGTTTTTAGGGTTGCCCCATTGGGATACCCCCGGCTCATAGTCTGCTTCCGACTCCCCGGGGCTTTTCGTAGGTTGCTACGTCCTTCTTCGCCTAAGTGTGCCTAGGTATCCACCATCAGCTCTTGTTTGCTTGACCTGTCTGTAATTTCTACAGCTTTACCTCTTTTTTTCTATGCAGTTTTCAAGGTTCTTACTGAACAACGGTTCAGCAGCCATTTTTTTGGTGCTAATTTGTTCTTCTGGTGGAGGTAAGCGGACTCGAACCGCTGACATCCTGCTTGCAAAGCAGGCGCTCTACCAACTGAGCTATACCCCCTTTTTCGGTTTCCTCTTCCCTTTGTGGTTTCCGGTTCTGGGTTCTGGGTTTTTAGTGGGCCATCCTGGACTTGAACCAGGGACCTCACCCTTATCAGGGGTGCGCTCTAACCACCTGAGCTAATAGCCCATCAAACCCCTTTTCATAGTTTGAAAGCCTTTTTCCACTCTTGTGGATTTCCTTTTCGGAAATCTCCCTTTAAGGAGGTGATCCAGCCACACCTTCCGGTACGGCTACCTTGTTACGACTTCACCCTAGTCACTAGTCCCACCTTCGGCATCCTCCTCCTTACGGTTGGAGTAACGACTTCGGGCGTGACCAACTTCCATGGTGTGACGGGCGGTGTGTACAAGACCCGGGAACGGATTCACCGCAGTATGCTGACCTGCGATTACTAGCGATTCCTCCTTCATGCAGGCGAGTTTCAGCCTGCAATCTGAACTGGGGCTGAGTTTGCTGGGATTCGCTTCACTTCGCAGTTTCGCTTCCCTTTGTCTCAACCATTGTAGTACGTGTGTAGCCCAAGACGTAAGGGGCATGCTGACTTGACGTCATCCCCACCTTCCTCCGAGTTCTCCCCGGCGGTCTCCCTAGAGTCCCCAACTTAATGCTGGCAACTAAGGACGAGGGTTGCGCTCGTTGCGGGACTTAACCCAACATCTCACGACACGAGCTGACGACAGCCATGCACCACCTGTCTCTGCGTTCCCTAAGGCACTCTTAGGTTTCCCTAAAATTCGCAGGATGTCAAGCCTTGGTAAGGTTCTTCGCGTTGCATCGAATTAAACCACATACTCCACCGCTTGTGCGGGTCCCCGTCAATTCCTTTGAGTTTCACACTTGCGTGCGTACTCCCCAGGCGGGATACTTAACGCGTTTGCTTCGGCACAGTCTGGGTCGATACAGACTACACCTAGTATCCATCGTTTACCGCTAGGACTACAGGGGTATCTAATCCCTTTCGCTACCCTAGCTTTCGTCCCTCAGTGTCAGTATATGCCCAGTAGAGCGCCTTCGCCACTGGTGTTCTTCCCAATCTCTACGCATTTCACCGCTACACTGGGAATTCCCTCTACCCCTACTATACTCTAGCTCTTCAGTTTCCACCGCCGGCCCGAAGTTGAGCTTCGGTCTTTGACAGCAGACTTGAATTGCCACCTACGGACTCTTTACGCCCAATGATTCCGGATAACGCTTGCATCCTCCGTATTACCGCGGCTGCTGGCACGGAGTTAGCCGATGCTTACATTAGGTACCGTCACTTTCTTCTTCCCTAAGTTTTGAGGTTTACAACCCAAGAGCCTTCCTCCCTCACGCGGTATTGCTCCGTCAGGCTTTCGCCCATTGCGGAAAATTCCCCACTGCTGCCTCCCGTAGGAGTCTGGGCCGTGTCTCAGTCCCAGTGTGGCTGCTCATCCTCTCAGACCAGCTACTGATCGTCGCCATGGTAGGCTTTTACCCCACCATCTAGCTAATCAGACGCGAGCTCCTCTTCAGGCGATTAATCTTTTACTTTTCAGCTCATCGGGTATTAGCAGTAGTTTCCCACTGTTGTCCCCGACCTTAAGGCAGATTCTCACGCGTTCCTCACCCGTCCGCCACTATCACCGAAGTGACCGTTCGACTTGCATGTGTTAGGCATACCGCCAGCGTTCATCCTGAGCCAGGATCAAACTCTCCATTGTAGTCTTTCTTCACCTTTTTTTGGTTCTGTCTGACTTTTGAAGTAGTTTTACTTGCTCTTCTACAATTAAAATTGAGTTAAAACTTAATTTTAAGATTTTCTTTAAAGTTCTTTCACAAGGGTGTTTTATTTGAAAATGGCTTTCAAACTATTGAATTGTCGAGGTTCTTGGTGCGTTAGACTGAGGTGTTGACCTCAACCGCACATCTACTAATATAACTTACCATTCTCTAATTAGCAACTTTTTTTGCAAAAAATTTTGAAAATCTCAAGTTATTAGGGCTGCATCTTCTTGTTAATAGGGGTTTTGGGACTTCATTTTCAATTTATTGTTAGGTTCAGTTAAGTTCTGTGCTGATTGTTAATCATCGTAATAATGGGATCTTCATTTCCCGCTAAATAATGGGCAAAATGTTGGGCTAAGGGCGGCACAAACACAAATGGACTCGTAAACCCAGAAAATAATGACAATCCTTCAATTTCTGGGATTTTTCCGACCTGAAATGGCATTCCTTGACTAAACGCTACTTGACAAGTATACCATGCTCCTTGTAATACAGATAAGCTAGGTAAAATTTTAGCGATCGCTTTTCTAATTCTCATCTCACCGGTCTTCGCAGACACAGGAGCATCAATATTTGTGATAATTTGACTTATTTGACCTAAACAGAAACTACCGTCTAAAAATTGAATTGCCCCGGCCTCTAAAACGTCGGCTTGTAAATTGTCATTAGGATTTTGCCACATTGAAATTCTTTCTTTACTGGTGATTTTTTTTTCTATCTCTAAACGTTTGCTAATGCAAGGCATCACGAAAGTACGTAATTTTATCTCGGAAGGTAGAGTTTTTATCAGTTGTGCATGACTAAAATAAATAGGTGAATTTAAGCCTAATTTTTGTAATAATTGCCGAGAAAAGGCCCCCGCAGAAATGATAACTTGTCCGCTGCAATAAGTATTATTTTTAGTTTTTACTCCCTCAATTTTATTCTTCTTTGTTTCTATAGAAATCACTGATTCTTTAGCGATTTTTCCATCTAATTTTAGGAACTCTTCTCGATAGGCTAAAATCATTTTTTCAGGATGAACATGACCTTGAGAAAACCTTAAACAACCTGCGATCGCCTCAGAATTTAATAAAGGTTCTAAGACAATACTTTCATCGACATCTAAAAAATCAGGCTTAACATAAAATTGTTGATAGTCCATGAGCAGTTTTTTAACATCTTGACCAGAATCGATAGTAAATAATAAATCTAATTCTCTAAATTCTGTATCAAGAGATAATTCTTCAGTTAAATTATGGTAAATATTAATACTTTCTTCACATAATTGATTGGTCAAATTATCTGTGCCACACCAATAAGAAATACCGCCATAACTATAAATTGTGGCATTGTTAAAGGAAGAATTTTTGTCTAATAATAGAACCCGAAAACTTTTTTTCGCCAATTCATAACTTAACACCGAACCCGTCAAGCCACCGCCAATAACAATGACATCATAGTTAATCATAAATTAATTAATATCTAAAAAAAGAAGATTATAAGTTAATATTAACATGACAGTTTGAGTGAAGTTGTGACATAGTGATTACCTTTCATGGCAGTCATGATAAAACCTTTAAAGAATTTTATCTTCGACAAGTTTGACCTCAAAATCAAAACCAAGTCTTGATTTACCACCGAAAAGTTTACCGACTAGAAACTATAATGGCAGTTTAACCGGTTTTCCTACTTCTCTAGGATATTTTTTAGAAGTTAGCTTCACTTTTTTTATATAAATACAGTGGCGAATATGGTGCTGAATTGGTGTGTTTTTGTTAGTTATTTTGATCAGTTCCCCTCCTAGTTTATAGCTAATTTTTTCTATTTTATTCTTTTCTTCTTCCGTTAAATTTCCCCTATATAAAATAGCAATTCCTCCAATTTTTAATAAAGGTAAACTATATTCTAAACAAACAGATATTTCTGCAACAGCCCTAATTAATGCAAAATCATATTGTTTTCTATAATTTTGATCTTGTGCTATTATTTCTACTCTACTAACTAAAGTCTCGATATTTTTTAAGTTTAATTTCTGGACAAGTTCACTAATAAATTTAATTTTTTTAGTAGTAGAATCCATTAGTGTTAATTTTGCTTCTGGAAAAGCCATGGCAATAGGTAATCCGGGAAAACCAGCTCCTGTGCCAATATCTATTATTTTTTTATCCGTTAAATCATATTCTAAAATAGGTGCTAGAGAATCCCATAAATTTTTTTCCCAAAATTCTTCAACATTTGTAATTCTGGTTAAGTTTAAATATTTATTGATGGCTAATATTGCGTTATATAATTCTTGCCATAATTGTTGGTGTTCTACTAATGGTATCCAATTCGTTGTATTTTTCCACAATTGTTCATAGGTTGGTAATATATTATTATCTGTCATAGTTGTAATTTAAATGTTAATTTTTGATAAAATGTAAACACTTTATTTCTCGATATATGCAATGCCGAAAAAGTAAATTAACTTTCAATTATCATAGCAGTCTAGCAAGGCTTTGGCTTTGAGTATTATTTCCTCAAATTCTTTGTCTTGTTGAGATAAGGAGGTAATTGCACCACCAACGCCGATAGATGTATTTTCTGGGGTTATAATGGCGGTACGAATCACGATATTTAAGTCCATGGTGCCATTAAGAGCTAAAAATCCGATACTCCCCGAATAAATACCCCTGGCAGAGGTTTCTAATTCGTCTATTATCTCCATTGTTCTCTTTTTTGGTGCTCCTGTCATTGAACCACCGGGAAAACAAGCCTTAATACAGTCAACTACTTTCACCCCTTCTTTGATTTTACCTTTCACCGTTGACACCATTTGATGCAAGGTACTATAAGTTTCGATCGCCATCAATTTAGGAACGGTGACAGTACCAACTTCGCAAACTCTACCTAAATCATTGCGTGACAAATCGACAATCATTAAGTTTTCTGCTTTTTCTTTTTCGCTGAATTGTAATTGATTTTTTAGCTGTATATCTTCTTCCTTATTTTTCCCCCTTTTCACAGTACCTTTAATTGGTTTTGATTCCAAGATACCATTTTTTCCCAATAGTAAAAATCTTTCAGGGGAAGAACAAACTACTGCTATTTTGCCAAATTTTAAAAAACAACTATAGGGGGCAGGATTTTTTTTTCTCAGTTGCAAATAAAATTTTAAAGGCTCTGATATGGTCGGCAAGTATAGATGATTAGTTAAACAAATTTCATAACTTTCTCCTTGTTTTATTTTTTCTAAGCAAGTTTCTATATTGCTTAAATATTCTAGTTTATCTCTACTTAATTTATAAAATTTTTTATTTTTTTTTGGTTTTCTCAATTCCTCAATTTGATTATAGTCATTATTGACTAAGCCTTTACATTTAGAACCTATATTTTGGATGAATTCTGCATGGTTTATTATTTCTTCTTTTTTTGTTTTGTGGATCATTAAATTTAGTCTATTTTCCATCTCTTTAAACCAGTCATTTGCTTTAATTTCTTGATTAATTTCATCTAAAAATACTAAGTAAATTTTCTGAGAATAATGATCGAACACTATCAGACGATCGCTAAAAATAAATTGAGCGTCAGCCAGGGAAGATTGATGTTTATTTTCACCACCACAGGATGCTTTTAATTCATAACCAAAATAACCTACAAAACCACCGTTAAAATTAAAGGGCAACTCCTCATTGTCATAAGCATAGTTATCCAAAATATCTTGTAAAAATTGAAAAATATCCCCTGTTAAAATCCTTATTTTCTCATCCCTAATTATCTTTATTTCCTGGTTATTAATATCATATTGGACTAAAAAACTATTATCTCCTTGACAATCTCCCATATAAGAAAACCTTGATAAACCTTCCGCTACCATACTGCTATCTAACCAAAAACTATCATCAGATTGACCATAAATTTCCGCAAATACCATCGCCGAATCTACGAATATATCTATTTTTTTTGTATAAACTTGATACTTTTTATTGTTCTTTATTTTAAAATTATTTATATGAATTTTATTCTCTTTTCTTCTATATTTATTTGGTTGCATTTCTTCCTCATTTTTACTTAATTGTTCTGCTAGTTGATAATAATTATTAGTTAGAGTCTGAAAATTGATTAATAATTCCTTGCCATATTCAGAACAGATAGATTCAGGGTGAAACTGAACACTCCAAAAAGGCTTAAATTTATGCTTAATTCCCATAATTAAATGATCTTCAGTTTGAGCGATAACTTCCAAATCGGGCGGGAGAGGAGAATCAATAATTAAAGAATGGTAACGTACCACCAAAAAAGGAGAGGGAATATTATTAAAAATAGAGTCTTGTTGATGATAAATATTACTAATTCTACCGTGAAAAGGTTGCGGCGATCTCGTAACTTTTGCTCCATAAAAATAACCTAAACCTTGATGCCCTAAACAAATTCCTAAAACGGGAATTTTTGCCTCTAATAACACTTCACCACACACCCCAAAATCTTCTATATTCTTGGGATTGCCAGGTCCGGGAGAAATGACAATATTGTCAAAATTAAGCTCTTTTATTTCCCGCCAAGACAACTCATTATTAGTAATAACAACAGGTTCCTGGCCATTTACTTCAGCCAATAATTGGTAAATATTATAAGTAAAAGAATCATAATTATCGAGAATCAAAGTTTTCATAATTCAAAATGCAAAATTAATAATAACCCTAGTTTTTAATTGATTAATTTTGGGTACAAGCCCCCACTAAATTTTCAATTTAGCGGTCTTCAATTAGTGGCGAGTTTAACCTGCCACTAATGATCTTTAATTTTGAATTGATAATTTTGAATTTTGAATTGTTTTGACTATTAGGAAAATAATTGTGTACCCACTACCATTTCTGAAGTTGTACCATTACCTTCAGTTCGTAGCTCGTGGATATTGCGACTCATTTCTCTAGCTTGATGGTAACTATCGATATCTCCTTGCTCAAAATAGAGTAAAGTGGCTTTCCGTAAATCATCAACGGCTTTTTGTTTGACACCATCATCGATATACAGTACACCTCTCTTATGGTAGGCTTTGGCAAAACTAGAATCCTTCTTAATGGCTTCAGTATAATCCTCCATTGCCCCTGCTTTATTACCCAATTTCTCGTAACTTAATCCTCTTTGATAGAAGAAGTCTGCCGAATCAGGCTGAGAGCGTAATTCTTGAGAAATATTTTCTACTTCTCTGATATTGCTAACAACGTTATTTAAGTCCTGGTGTTGTAATTCAAGTCTTTGAATTTCACTGTTAATCTGTTCCTGTTGTTGTGCTAGATTATCTTGAAATAATAGCTGTAATTTTTGCACACGATTGGCTAAATCAGTTTGATTTCCTGTTAATTTCGTGGTTAATTCACTGTGATTAGCTTCTAATGTTGCCATTAACTGATTGATAGTTTGTTCTTGCCGATTATAAGCCTCTACGAAACTATTTGTTAATTGTTTACGACTGGCAAGGTTACAACCAATCCCAACTGTTAAAGGAATAGAGGCAAAAATAGGATTATTCATGGCAACAGAGACAATAACCCCCATCACAGAAACTCCTAAACCGGCATAACCGACTATATCTTGTTTTTTGTCCATCATCTTAATTAAAATACTCCAAATATTGAGATTGAAAATTGAAAAAGTAATATTATCTAAACTAAAACCGCACAATTAAGCTCAAAAATAGGAAGGGCAAGTTTAGCTTCTTCTGGGGTTAAAAATTGCGGGATCACCCCTAACAAAACCTCATAAGTATCAATGTTGTCATTTTCAAAATTATAAGAGCGGGAAATAGTTTGAAACCATAACAACATGTTCGTGCGTAACCGTTCCATGTCATCAAATAACAACGCCGCCGCACAATAGCGAATTAAATCAATTAAATCCCGTTTACAAGTGGCATAATAATCTTCAAACTCAGGATTACGTTTATTTTTACCAAGTCTTACGGCTTCCACAATTTCTATAGCTGAATCTCTAATTTTGACATAAGCACTCATTCTTAAATCTTTAGATTCTAAATAATCCTCTAAAAATCTTAACTCATAATCCTGGGCATAACCTCCGTCAGCTTCCAGGGTCAAATCTGCAAATTGTTTTAACATTGTCAAAAACTCCTTGTAATAATGGGTAATAAAATCTGATGGTGATGAAACATTAAACTGCATCACTGGTATTGGCTAAGTATTGACTAACTTCTCCTTTGGTATTCTCTAATTGACTAATCATCGAGCGAGTAATCAACTTTCCTTCCTCCACCAAAATCTTTCCAGAAATCGGGTGAAGAATATTTTGTTGCGTCCTTCTACCAATTAAGGCTTCAATATCATCTATCTGACTCAAATACATCCCCGATGGTAATTCCACCACTACCCCTTCACCCATAACCCTAGCTTGACAAGCAAGGCGAGAATTGAGTTTACAGGTAGTAATCACCTCTAAAGTTCTTTTTTCTCTGCGATTGAGGGGGGATAAACTATCCATGCCTTCCTTGATATAGACATGACAGGTAGAACACATCCCCCTACCGCCGCATTCCTGCAGGACGTTAAGTTGATTTTTCAGCAATCCTGATAAGAGGTTATCATTAGTTTTAATTGCCGTTTCTGTACCAAGGGGATCAAGTTTGATGAGTTTAGCCACTATCTTTTTCTCTAAGTTATTAAGGGTGTAATTTAAGATTAGCTTATGTTTTGGTGAAAATAAAAGACATTCATCAATCAATTGAAGAGATATTTTCCCCAAATGTTATTTTTAGCTAGCTATCGGCAGAGTTACTATTAAGTAAACGACTCATAATACCTGAGTTCGATATAAGAAAATAGTCTCAAACTCTTAACTTATATGAGTTTTGGGTTTATACTATTTTTCGCTATTTTACAATTCTTAATGTATTAAAAGTTCTACCCAGATTAATAAGTTAATTTTTCTGAATATTTATTAAATTTCATTGCTAATATCTCCTATTTTTTAAAAATTAATTTCATAATCAATATGTTATTTTTTAAAAATTAATTTTTATGGAATTAGAAACACTTTTCTATGATGTAGATGATTTCTGTTTAATTTTTGAACCATCTTTTAATCGTCAAATTTTATCATCTAAACAGAAAAAAAGAATCAAAAATAGTCGATTATCCTTGAGTGAAATTATGACTATTATTATTTATTTTCATCATTCTAGTTATCGAAACTTTAAACACTATTATCAAAATCATATTCAGGTTTATCATTTTCAAGATTTTCCTAATTTGGTCAGTTATAATCGTTTTGTTCAACTTAAATCTTCCGCTTTAATTCCTTTAATTTTTTATCTCAATACTCGTAAAGGATCATGTACAGGAATTTCTTTTATCGATACAATGGGTATTCCTATTTGCCACAATAAAAGAGCCAAAAGAAATAAAGTTTTTGATAACTTGGCTCATTGGGGAAAAAGCTCTATAGACTGGTACTTCGGCTTTAAATTACATTTAATTATTAATGAATTGGGAGAAATATTGGCATTTCAAATAACAAAAGGTAATGTGGACGATAGAAAAACAGTACCTTATTTAACGAAGGATTTATGGGGTCGATTATTTGGAGATAAGGGCTACATTTCTCAAGATTTATTTCAACAATTATGGCTGAAAAATATTAAATTAATAACACCATTCAAAAAAAAGATGAATAATAAATTATTAGAATTATGGGAAAAATTAATGTTAAGAAAAAGGTCATTAATTGAAACGGTAAATGATCAATTGCAAAATATCTCACAAATAGTTCACTCTCGTCATAGAAGTCCGGTTAACTTTTTGGTGAACACAATTGCTGGGTTAATAGCTTATACATGGCAAGACAAAAAACCAAAATTGCAGTTAGAAAAAGAAGAAATAAAGTTATTACCTACATTGGTAATCTGAGCAATTAAGTAATTTTAAAAAAGATAAAATTGAGGCTAAAAACAGCAATTTTTAGCTAAATTTGTGCTGTTTATTGGTTATGAATAATTAGAAAAAAGGGGAGAACACTTATTATAGCTAGCTTCCAGCATTATTGTTATATCGAACTGAGGTTACTATAGGTAATACATATATTTATTGTTTTTTGCGGGCAGCTTCGCTGTGCCTTTGGCATCGCCATATACAGATTTTTACAGTATTTATATTTGTTTAATCTCAATTTCGTTGTTTTATTACTTGGGGAATATTTTGTAAACAAGGCGTTAAGGTATTACATGGCATAGTGCAAATTGACGTGCGGAATGTGGGCTTTATCACTTCGCCTACCTGGGGAGCTTAGACCAAATCGTCGAAACCTTTGTTATCTTGGAGTTTTAAAATTATTTTTTTTCCACATTAATCTGCTGAATGTCGGCTAACATAGTTAGATGATGAGAGATAGTCCGAGAGGATGGATCTTCTCCCTTGGCGATACCTGTGATTAATTCTTTTAAACTATTTAAAATCCATGAGCCAATTTGTGCTGCTTTTTTGTCAACTGCTCCAGTTTGTGATACACCGCAGTTTGACCCGAAATAGCTACCCATAACCATTGAAGATCTCCTTGAACTTCCCAATGAGTCTCATCTAGATGTAAAACTTCTACATTTTGTATCTCTTCAATTAATTTTTCCACCACTGGACTACAGGCTATTCCTGCTTCCCGAATACATCTGTCGATGGTTCCCACACTCAATTCTGTTTCCGCCCAATCCCACAAAAATTCTTTGATTTTGACCCTACTCATTCGGTAACGCACACTTAGACTAGCAATCAAAGTTGCTAACAATGGAATCTTCTGGTTGATTATTTAATTCTGAGGGAACATGGAGATCTTCTTTCTTCTTGTTTTTCCTCTGATAAGGATTGTCTGTCGAAGGTGGACGAGAACTATTACTTGAGGAAAGTTCTAGTCTTTCACATTGTTCTACGGCTAATTGATGCAAATTGGTAGCAACTTCTACTAACCTCTGTTTTTCCAGAGATTCAAAGTAGCTTTTACTCATTTGTCCCAAATCATCTTTGTTTAGTTTAGCCATAAAATAAAGTTTAAACTATTTTGTCGGGCATCACTTCCTTTTTTCAATCAAATAACGGCCTATCTCTAATAAGTTATCCGATGATAACCGCTAACATTTCCAGCTTTCTCTAATTTGGGCTTGTTGATTTGACAACCAATTCAGAGTGGGGGGAGTGAACGGTTACGGTGAAGACATTTAAAACTCCGTTAATTGTAGGATCTTAATTAGCCTTTATTTAAGAGATTTTTGTTGAAAATTGTATAGGCTTTCTTGGGGTAATATTATCAGCTAAGATTTCCATATCCGCTAATTTGCCATCACAATATAAAGCTAAGTCACAACCTGCTTCTAATGAGCGATTAACTTTAGTAACTAGATCTCCTGATAAAGCTTTCATTCCTAAATCATCAGTAACTAACACACCCTCAAAGTCAATGTGTTTTCGGATGATTTGCTCTATCACAATAGGTGAAACTGTAGTACAATCTTGAGGATCAATGGCAGTATAAATAACATGAGCACTCATTGCCCAAGTGACAGATTTGGCTAAGGCCTTAAAGGGTAAAAAATCACGTTCAGATAACTCTTTTATAGATGTCTCAACCACTGGTAAAGCCTCATGACTATCCACTAAAGCACGACCATGACCGGGGATATGTTTAATCACAGGGACAACGCCCTCCTCTTGAAAACCCTCAATTACAGCATTGGCCATTGTTATGATCTCCGAAGGAGAATTACTATAAGCTCGTGTACCAATTACCATATCAGCTTCAGGAATAGGACAATCAAGTACAGGAGAGCAATTAACATTAATGCCAACCTCTTGTAACTGTTGGCCTATGCGTTTAGCATCTATTTTGGCCTTATGTGCTGCTTCGGTTATATCATCAGTTTCTTGGAGGTAAGAGGAAGCCGAAGGTGCAACCCACCAGTGGGGTGGTTGTAAACGAGCAACTCTACCCCCTTCTTGATCAATTAGGATGGGAATGTCTTTTTGATTGATACATTCCCTTAAAGCATCAGTTAACTGCTTAACTTGAGTAGGATTTTCACAGTTACGTTTAAAGAGGATAAAGCCAGTAGGTTGAGAGCGAATAAATAATTGCCTTTCCGCATCAGATAAAGTTGTTCCAGCACAGGAAAAAATTATTGGTAACATATTAGTCTGAGAATTAGAGATAAAATTTTACAATATTGGGAGTTAATAGTCAAAATTATCTTTAGTTGTATTTTCAATCACACTTTGATATTTTTCCAGAATTTCTTTTACCATATCACGAGGAGAACTTAATGTTTCTGAATCAGCATAGGTAAGATTTTGATTAACTATAAAATCTCTTGATAATTCTACCCCACATTCCGCACGTCACTTTGTAAGATGATAAAAGTATTAAAACCAAGCAACTTATTTTGGACAAAATATAAGTAATAATACTCAATATCTTCTTTATTCGCGTTTTGTGCTCGCGAACTTTGCTCAAATTAAAATCTCATTGTCAATAACTTCACCTTTAATGAGAATAAATAAACAGAGCAAATCTATCAGTTTTCTATTCTTTATTTATGGTATTATAATTGAGAATATTTAGACTCTTAAATCCAATAAGTTATCAAGTTATCCAGATAAAATATAATAATTATGACAAGAAATTGGGAAAAAACTTAAAATTAGTTTTCGTTCATTTGTTAGATTTACTATCTGTTCTTTTCCTCTATTTATTACTAAATGAATTCCTTGAAAACTTTGAAATATCCATCTTAACGTCGGACGTTCCGTTAGTTTTCCTAATTCATTTATTTTGATTAAATCTGATTCTATCACCGCCATAATTTTGTGAATTTTTCCTGATTTTTCTCCTTTCTTTTTCGATTTTTTCTGGTGATTATTTAATTCACTTTCCGATTAAATGTTCTGTGGCTTTGTCTTTAAAAAACTGTGGAAATAGATAAAGAGGTCGAGAAATAAATCCTAATCCGTTCAGAATAATTGCTTTGACTATTTGACCTGCTGTCACGATTTCCCTCTCGTCAATACCGAGGGCATCATTAATAATTTCTTCAATGCCAAGTCAATCACTGTTCAACCTCTAACCTCGTAATCTGAATTTATACAGTTTGACGTGCGGAATGTGGGTTAGAGAAAAAACAATGGTTAGCTTACAATGGTGTAAGGTTTAATATCTAAATTTTCTAATCAATTAATGATGACCATTAAAATCTAAACTATTGCCGTCTCTAAAGACTGATGATACAAGGGATTTAAAAATTATACAACTTTATTTCCATGATTTTTAGATACTGTAGTTTACATTGTTTGTACAAAACCTCAGAATTATACAACTTTATTCCCCTATTGCAGGGGCACAACCTCACGGAAGCAAGTGCGATACCTCCTGCAACAATACTGCGAGGGTTTTGGAAAATATAATTGTCGGCTTGGGGAGTTCGGAGAGGTCGCTTCGCTCCTGCCGCAAGCGGGCGGAGTTCGGAAATATTATTTTTCCGTGAATAATCTTCCGAAAAAGTTATTCTAAATTCTAAATTCGCGCATTCCCCTCGCCAGAGCTTTTTCGGGCAAATCCCTCGCAGTATTGTTTCTCACCCCATATTTTAGATTAGGGGCAAAAATTAAACACCGGTTTTGACAGGCTTAAAGCTAGGTACAACTAACTCGCTATCTTGTTTAGTTAACTTGTTATAAAGTCTTTCGGTGTTGGGGAAATTGGCCGCAGGTAGAGTGGGGAAACGGCGATAAGGCACCGTATCTTCACCAAACACTTGAGCATATTCCATACTACCCACTAAGGCAGTGACAAAGGCACGGATACCTTTACTAGCTAAAATGCGGTTGTAGTGCTGAATCTCCTTTTGATTCATAGGTGCACGACCCAAGAAATGTTTAGTACCTAATTCAATTACTTTAGTATTGGGGAAGGGTGCATAAAACTCTTTAAGATATAATTCAGAACTACCGATACCTTCAATAAACTCTTTAACGTTAATTTCGCCATTGCCGAGTTTACTTTCCAATTTTGTAAAGTTAGCACTGATGGTGTAAGTTTCAACATCACGCTCGAACACTTGACGGTAAGCGGCACGAATCACATTTTTGATCGCGACTTTATCCGCAGTATTAGTAAGTTTAAATACTTTCGTTTGTTCCCGTTGAACTGTAACACCTTGATTTACACGAGCCTTAACATCAGGTTCATTACGGAAGCCCGAAACTTGTCCTAACTCAATAAAGCGTGGTGTTACTTCTCGATCAACTCTTTGCCCGATATCTTCTCTTAATGTACCCACTCTGGCATTACGCATCTGTAACCCATTGGGAGTCAAATAACGCTCATAGGGTACTGTATCTTCCCCGAAGGCTTGGTTATATTCAGGGCTATCGATAAAGGCATCAACTAAAGCGTAGAAACCTTTTTTAGAAGCCAGATCAAAATAAGTATTCATCTCACTGCGTCCATAAGTCGGGCGACCTAATAAACGGCGGTGGATGTACTCGATCGCTTTACAGACATAAAACGGAGTCCAGTAAGTTCTTAAGAAGATTTCCGATTTAGCTAAAAGACGGATAAACTCACGAAGACAGATTTCCCCATTTTCGAGTTTAATTTCAGCTACTTTCAATCTTTGTCCTTCATAGAGATCACGACCGAACACTTGACGGTAAGCGGCACGAATCACAGCCTGGGTAGAACTTTCAGCGAATTTGACCCCTAAACCGTTACTGTTTCCAGGTAACTCGTTGTTTAAGCGAATGACTTTTGCCCCCAAACTACCCGGAGATTCAGCCCGGGCACGAGGGTTGCTGTTTTGGTTGCCGATACCGGGTCCACGGTGAATTAAAATCCGTTTAGTATCTTTGCTGAAGGGTGCGGGGGCACTGCTAGGATTACGGGTTTCTTTGGGAAAAATCGCTCCAAATTGAATCTCTAAAGGATCATTTCCTGAACCATAAACGTGCTGATCCGGTAATGGGCGATCGTATTTCGCAAAAGTAGTCACAAATTGAGGTACTTTACGGAAAGGGGCACTATAGTTAAACAGATCCTGCTGCATACCCCAGTTACGACACTCTTGAGCTTCCACACCTAAACCTCGCAGATAAGGCACGGTTTCTTCACCGAAGTAATCAGCATACTCTTGAGAATCCACTAAGGCATCTACCAAGGCGTTCAAACCAGCGCTAGATACGATGGAGAAGTATTTTTGTACCTCTTCCCGAGAAGATGGACCACGTCCTAAAATATGACGAAAAGCCAATTCTAAAGCACGGGAGTTGATGAAAGGCTCAAAGAATTGCTGACGATATAAAGGAGATTTGGCTAAACGGCGAACAAATTCCTTCATGGAAATATCACCATTTTTCACTTGAGACTCAAGGTAAGAAATGGATTGAGAATAAGCACGGGTGATGTCACGCTCAAAAATTTGGCGATAAGCCGCTTTTACCACTGAATTTTTTTCAGAAGCGGATAAGCCTGTTTTCATTACAAATTTAGGACGACGCTCAGAAGCATTAAAATAACTTTGAGGTAATTCTAACCCTTGTAAATCCACAGAAGAACGCTGACGGACTTTAGTTGCAGGAGTAGGTGCTTTTAACTCATTGATGAGAATTTCAAAATATTGAGTTAAAATTTCTTTGGCTTCTGGATCATTTTTGAAGTAACCAATAGAAGACACTCGCATTTCCAACAAGGCGACAATGGCAGCATCGATGGAACAAGCATTTTCTAAAACTTCCCTTAACCCTCTGGTATTAACGACCAAAATATTAGGATCACCCGCGACCACAGCATAGCTAACATAACGTAGGAACCACGACATATCCCGTAAGGATTTAGTCATGTTACTTGGACCATAACGAGAGATATTAATAGGACGGAATCCCGGAGGAATTTGTCCAATACCTGGGTTGGTAAATACAGACAATAAACTACCTAATAAGCCACCGCCTTCACTACTACCTTTCCCCGCAGAAACAAAAGTCTGGACGGACAATTTTGCCGCCTTTATGTCCGTAGGTAAAGTTGCGACACCGCCGCCACCGCCAACACCTGTTGTAGCCACAGCCGGTTCTTCTACAGGGGGTTTTTCCAGGAAGGACATGGGAGATCCACCAGTAAAGATGCGATTAGCCGCACGAGAGACGATCAAATCAGAATTATCGGTCAAAACTTGAGCAATTTCTAATCTTTTCGCCCCAGATTTAAAATAATTGTCTAATTCACCCAACTCGTTGTTATCGAGAAAGCGATCTTGCTGTTCAGCTTGAACAATAGTTGATACAGCAACAGTTTGGTATAATTGCGGTTTTGCTAAAGAACTACCGCCACTTGCTTTTATACTCATTGATTATTTTTATTTTAAAACCAAGTTTCATTATCAATTCATTGCATATAGATTAAATCTTTTTGGGGTTTCATAGTTGGTTTGTTAAAATTTGTTACGATTTCTGTTGATATTTTTTAATATCCTGACCCTCAAAACCTGAAGTTTAAGCTTACATGGTAGCATGATGTTCTAACCCTTTTATCTGTGTTCTTTTTGAAAAAATGTGCATAAATGGGCTAACTGACATTCGTGACAGAAAGGTTTACGGGCGTTACATATCGCCCTGCCGTGATAAATAATACTGATAGAAAAATTTTCCCAGTCTGGTTTTGGCAATAATTTCATCAAGTCTTCCTCAATTTGCAGCGGATTCGCTTTTTTGGTCAATCCCAGACGGTTACTAAGCCTTTTTACATGGGTATCCACCGTTACTCCTTCGATGATACCAAAAGCATGGGCTAAAACCACATTAGCGGTTTTTCGGGCAACCCCCGTTAAGGTTAATAATTCTGCCATGGTTTGCGGCACATTACCGTTAAAATCATCAACAATTTTTATACAAGCATTTTGGATATTTTTGGCTTTGTTACGATAAAAACCTGTGGAGTGAATTAATGTCTCAATTTCTTCTCTGTCAGCCTTGGCAAAACTTTTAACACCAGGAAATCTGGCGAATAAAGCGGGAGTTACCTTGTTGACCCTTTCATCTGTACATTGGGCAGATAAAATTGTAGCGATTAGAAGTTGTAAAGGGGTTTCATAATTAAGGCTACAGGTAGCCTTAGGGTAAAGTTGTTTAAGGATAGTTAAAATTTCAAGGGCTTTCTTTTTTTTGCTAATTCTCATCGGGTAACTTTCATATAGGCAATAACTCGATCAATTAATAAGGGCAAGATAATCCTGCCCCTACCACCCCGTCGCCATTGAAATTAATTAAAGTTAAATAGCTTCTAAGTTTTTCTCACCAGTTCTAATACGAATGGTTTGTTCAACAGGAGTAATAAACATTTTGCCGTCGCCGATTTCCCCTGTCCGGGATGCTTGGACAACCTTATCTATCACCATATCTACTTGACTATCTTCGACTACGATTTCAATTTTGAGCTTCTGTAAAAACTCAACAGTATATTCTGAACCACGATAACGCTCAGTTTGTCCTTTTTGACGACCAAAACCCCGCACCTCAGAAACAGTCATACCTACAACTCCGGCGTTGACTAGGGCGATTTTGACCTCATCTAGTTTAAAAGGACGAATAATAGCTTCTATCTTTTTCAAATTGATAACTCCTCTATTTTTTATTTATATATAGCTTATACAATTTTCCTGTTATTTTCTAACACTGTTATCCTTAGATGTTTTGTAACAATAAGTACATTATGTTCATAATATAGATAGTTTCAAGAAGAATAAACGATGATAAAATTAATTATCAGTAAACTGTAAAGTAAGAATACAGAAAAATTTAAGCATTTAATGAGCAAAATCGACTAATAATAGGTAATGATTTGACTAAGTAAATTTATATAGATTATGAGTAAATTGCGTAACATTCTCATCGGTGCTGGTATTGCTACAGTGGGCGGCATTGGTATCAAAAAGGCAGTGGATTACTTCCAAGACAAACAACAGGAAGAAGCCGTTATTCCCCCCGTAATTTCCCGGCCAGAAGAAGAAGCGATTGTCACTGATGCCGAAGAAGTCGCCTTTGCAGTGGTAGAAAGTAGCTCGGTACAAGACTTCTTAGATAAAAGTTTTGGGTCTGTGGGACGTTATACCCCGAATCGCCCTCCCAAAATCTTTGAATACCAAGATCAACAATACATGGTTATTTGGGCTTATGATCAAGAAAAATCTAAAGATCAAATGTTGGTATTTTTATACACTGATGGAGGTAGAGAAATGATCGCCAGTGTCGGTTATACCAATGCCGTAACCGATTATCGTTTACACATGGGAAATACCCCCTTCGCAGTGGAAATTAATGGTTCTAAACTAAAGTCTGGAGAGGGGGAAACCGATGGTACCAGTAACGTTGATTTTGTCTTAGCTTAAAATATCAGTTTAAATGAGATACAATTAGTGGTCTGCCAATTTGGAAATGAGGGATAGGAGAATTCTCCAAAACTTGTATTGCTTGCCCTGAGAGTTGCCGAAGGGGACACAGCCGAAGTATCCAAAATCATCTTTGGCTTTGAATACATCCTAACTAATATATGTGATTTTCTCTCTTCCTTGTCCACTTTCCTTCCCCATCCTCTTGTCTCACCTTCACCAGAACCTTAACCTTATGGTAAAAAGCCTCCCCTTATGGGGGTAGCAGGGGGGGGTTAAATTTAGTCAAAATGGACATAAAAAGGTAAAATGACAATAATTTTAATGGGAGGATTGTCCATGAATACCTTAGATGCTATCAAAGAAAGAAGATCGATTAAACATTTTGACCCTAATCATGAGATGACGGGGGCAGAAATTAACACTTTAATGGAACATACTTTGCTGTCTCCCACATCCTTCAATATGCAAAATTGGCGTTTTGTTGTAGTTAAAGACAAAGCCGTTAAGGAACGGTTAAAAGCGGCTTCCTTCAATCAAGCCCAGGTTTCTGATGCTTCCATAGTCATTTTAGTTTGTGGTGATTTGAATGCGTGGGCAAAAGAACCTCAAAGATACTGGAAAAATGCCCCTGAGCAAGTACAAGACCAGATTGTACCGATGATTGGTGGATTTTACCAAAACAATGCCCAATTACAACGAGATGAAGCGATGCGATCGGCTGGTATTGCTGGTCAAACGATCATGTTAGCGGCGAAGGCAATGGGTTATGATTCTTGTCCAATGATTGGGTTTGACGGTAAAAAAGTAGCTGAAATTATCAACTTACCTGACGATTATGTGCTTGGGTTTATGATTGTTGTCGGTAAAGCTACTCAATCAGCTAGAGGTAGGGCCGGACAATTGGACATGTCTGAAGTCGTATTTTTTGATCATTTTTAAATTTTAATTGATTATCAAACTAAATAAGGCTGGCTGTTGAGACTTTTATCGACTTTTTGCTAACCCAAAGTTGGGGCGTATAGACTCGCAAGGTTAGGTTTTTAATATTTTGGTGAGGGTGAGATAAGGAAGGATTAAGCTTTTCTCCTTTTTACTTATCCCTTGCTTCTGCCTCCGCCCTATCTATCTGCCGTTAAATGTTAAGTTCGCCAACAGTATCAGTTAGTGGGGGTTGATGGGCTTATATTTATTGCCTCTAAATTTTCAATTCCGGGGACTTTTAATTATCAATTATTAATTATCAATTAAATAAAATATGGCTAAATTTTTGGCTTGGCTCATTGATTTTTTTAAAGATAGGAATTTTTTAAAAGTAATTCATGTCACGGAGAATATTGTTTCTAAAGTTCTCTCCACCGCCCTTATAATTGTTATTTTCGTGTCTTTATACGATTTAATGTTAGTTTTAATTAGAGATTTGTTTATAGAACCAACGGGCTTTTTTAATAAAACTTTAATAGAAATTTTCGGCTTCTTTTTGAATATATTAATTGCCCTTGAATTACTAGAAAATATAACAGTTTATCTGAGAAAACATCTTGTACAATTAGAATTAGTTTTAACCACTGCTTTAATTGCCGTCGCCAGAAAAATTATCATTTTTGATCCTGGTAAATATGAGAAGGTTGATTTAATTGCTCTAGGAATTGCCATTATTTGTCTGGCAGTTAGTTATTTTCTAATACGTTATAGTCACGATGAAAAAAAGTTTTAATCACTTCCTTTAATTATTGATTAATAATTGCGTAAACTTGCTGATAATATTCTTGATAATCTTTTGATAAAAGGGGTTGCCACCATTGTTGATTATCAACATACCATTGTAAAGTTTTTCTTAAGCCTGATTCCACTGTGGCTTCTGGTTTCCAGCCCAATTCTTGTTGTAGTTTACTGCTGTCGATGGCGTAACGGCGATCGTGTCCTGCCCGATCTTTTACATAAGTGATCAACTGACTTGAAGGTTTAACGGGCAAATTAGGCGAAATTTCATCCATAATTTGACAAATTAACTGCACTAAATCAATATTTTTTACCTCATTGTTACCGCCAATGTTATAGGTTTCCCCCTCTTTCCCTTCACGTAAAACGACATCCAACGCACTACAATGATCTCTGACATATAACCAATCTCGGATATTTTGCCCATCACCATATACTGGTAGGGGTTTACCCAATAAGATGTTAATACACATCAAAGGAATCAGTTTTTCAGGGAAATGATAAGCACCGTAATTATTCGAGCAGTTGGTGATAATTGTGGGTAATTTATAGGTGTGATAATAAGCTCTTGCTAAGTGATCACTTCCGGCTTTGGAAGCAGAATAAGGACTATTAGGTGCATAGGGTGTGTTTTCGGTGAACGCAGGATCATCGGCTCCTAAACTACCATAAACTTCATCGGTAGATACGTGGAGAAAACGGTATTCTGAGGGTTGATTTTGTTTTTGCCAATAGTGGCGAAAACTTTCCAATAAGGTAAATGTACCGATAACATTAGTTTGAATAAAGGCCGAAGGGGTTAAAATTGAGCGATCGACATGGGATTCTGCCGCAAAATGGGCGATAGTAGTGATTTTTTCTTCTTCTAATAAGTTGTCTACTAATGTGCCATCGCAAATATCACCTTGAACAAATAAAAAATTAGGACTATTTTCGAGGTTAATTAAATTTTGGCGATTCCCTGCATAGGTGAGGACATCTAAAACGATAATTTTGTCTTGAGGATGATTTTCGTACCAATAGTTAACAAAATTAGAACCAATAAATCCGGCACCGCCTGTAACTAAAAGATGTTTGCTCATAGGAAAGAAGATAAGTAATAATTAAATTATTGAGTATTTTTACCGAAATATATTGAATATTTAACTCGATGGATGTTCAATTTTTTATCACGAGCCCAATGCTAGGCCTGTTATAAAATGCGATCACATTTCTTGAATATTGGCAAGTTTGTTTTATTATATAGTTGAATGGCTAATTGAATAATTTAACCTCATAAATATCAAAAAACAGCCATTATTATAGGCAATCTAGGGCCTTTTTTAGAAGAATTGATGGATAAACTAAATAGAGGATTATGAGACATTTTTCCTTAGACCAAATTACCTTTAATACTACTTTAGTTATAAAAATAGGAATAGTAGTTATCATTATATCAATCGTAATTATTGGGATCTTTTACTTGCAAAAATTACTGAAATTCTTGACTCAAAATATTTTATCACCCCAAGTTAGAAATATTTACGATCAAGTAATTAAACCAGAGGCTAACTGGTTAACCTTGTTGTGGTTTATCGGTCTTGCTGATATTGCTCTTTTAATAAGTAGCAAATCACCCTGGCTGAGAGTAGGGGAAATTTTCTTGAGTCTTAGTATTGTTTGGTTAACTATCTGGCTTGCTTTTGGCTGGTTTAGACGCTTCTTTGACACCTACTTATTGGACGTTTTTTTACAAAGTCAAAGGAAAATTAATACTGAATTTTTAATCGTGGGTAAATATGTAGCTAATATAGTTGTTATTATCAGCGTTATTTTTGTTTTTGCGGAAGTACATGAGGTTAACTTATTTGGACTTTTAGCCAGTTTAGGAATTGGTGGCTTCGCCGTTGCCTTTGCTGCTCAAAAAACTTTAGAACAATTATTGGGTGGCATTGTTCTTTACATAGATCGTCCCTTTGTTCAAGATGACTATATTGGACTTCCTGATCGCACTTTTGGACGAGTAGAATCCATTGGTTTAAGATCAACAAAAATCCGCACCTCAGGTAAAGGCACATTAATGATTATTCCTAACAATGCTTTAACCCAAATGAACATCGAAAATTTTACTGGTGCTAGGAAAATAATCTCTTTAATCTATCTGACATTTTACGATTATTTACCCCAAGAAGAACGAGCCTTAATTAAACAAATTATTTTAGATAGTACCAAAGATATTTTAGGAATAGATTCTCAAAGCACAGATGTCATCTTTAAAGATATAGAGCAAGAAGATGGCACCAATATTACTCAAGGACAGATAAACTTTTTTATCCTCGGTTCTGGAGAAGTATCAATGGAATTGCGCCGTCAACTTTTAGGACTTGCTCAACAAAATATTAGTCAAAAACTGAAGGAATATGGGATCGCCTTTGACTTACAAGAAAGCAATGTCAATGTAAAATCACCTATTACAATTTAGAGCCGATATGTATATATGGATATTATCTCCTATTTATTAAACTTATGGGAATTTAATCAAGAAACTCAAGCTTGGTTGATTAAATTTTTAATTCAATTAGGAATATTTTTTGTTTTTCTACTTTTATCTGTAGTGGTGGGAAGATATACTCCCACATTAGTAAAAATAATCATTACTAAAATATCAGCAGTTAGCTTAAGCAATTTTTATGAAAAAATTATTGAACCTTTAGAAAGTTTATTGAGAACGACGGGAACTTTAATTCTGATTTCAGTATCTTTGGATTTTCTGAGAAATTATCAAGGTTTATATAACTTTTTCAAGTTTTGGATTGACCTATCTTTAATTGCTAGTATTGCCTGGTTAGCTTCTTGTTTGTTTCGTCAGGTTGTGCGCAGTTACGGTATAGATTTAATTCAAAAATTAGGCAGAGAGGTTGACGAATTATTGTTAGTGCTGGAAACGATGATAAATCTAATTATCGGTTTTTTTGCAGCAGTAGCTCTAGCACAAAGATTACAAATTAATTTAGTCGGTTTATTGGCCAGTGTAGGGTTAGGGGGTTTAGCAATTGCCTTTGCCGCCCAAAAAACCTTAGAACAGTTGATCGGGACACTGGTGTTATATTTAGATCGCCCTTACATTCCCGGAGAATATATTCGGGTAAACTTTAATATTCAGGCGGACGATGTATTTGCTAGGGTAGAATCCATTGGCTTGCGCTCAACCAAGCTTCGTATTGCCGCTAAAAGTACACTTTTAATTGTTCCCAACTCGATTATGGCGAGCAAGGATATTGAGAATATTAGTCGAGGTAAGAAAATCATGGTTTTACTTTACCTTGACTTCGAGCGCTATTTAGAAGATAAGGAAAAAGCTTTAGTTGAACAAGTAGTTAAAGAAAGTACTAATGTTCTATTTGGCATCGATCCTGGTAGTACTAAAATTGCTTTATATCCTCTAGAAGATACCAAGGCGACTCGGGGTAGAGTCACATTTTTTATCCTTGGTTCTAATGAAGATTCGGTCGCTGTGCGCAAACGTTTATTAGAGTTAGCCAACGAGAATATCTCGAAAAAATTAAAGGACTACGGCATTAATTTTATTCTGCAAGAACCGACAGTTTATGTAGAATCCCCCGTTACCATCTAGTTTTTGTTTTCTTTTGTTTTAAACTGCGGAAAGTGGGATATAATTAATATCATATTTCATCCCAACCGGAAACGCCAGAAGACATCATATAACTGGTTACACTAGCTTCAAAGAAATTCGCTTTAGTATTACCTTCTTTTTTAGTATCCGAGAATTTTTCTAAATGGGTGTAAGGACTTTTGCTATACTGGGGATCAGTGTAAAGAGGTTCAAGCCCGATCGCCCGTAAACGGGTGTTGGCAAGGTATTTGGTATAACGAGCAGTGCTTGATTCAGTAATACCCAAGATATTATTCCCCACAATATGATTAGTCCAACGACATTCATGCTCTACGGCTGTGTTAAACATTTCATAAATTTGATCTAGGGAATAGTTAAAAGTCTCCATCGCTTCGGGGATTAATTTTTGATACAATCTCACATGACTTAATTCATCACGATTAATCATTTTAAATATATCTGCAGATCCGGGCATTAACATTCTTGCGGCTAAATTGTAAAAATAAATAAACCCATTATAAAAATATAAACCCTCTAATAAATAATCACTTAAAAGAGCAATAAAATAATTTTCTTTGGTGGGATTATCAATGTATTTTTGATAAAAACCAGCGATAAATTCACATCTGGCAGATAACACTTTATCAGTGCGCCAAAAATCATAAACTTGATCTCTCTTATCACTAGGAATAATCGTCTCAATCATATATTGATAAGCGTGATTGTGCATTCCTTCCTGAGATATTTGTTCCGCCATACAGAGGCTAATTTCTGGAGCTGTAATGGTACTTTTTAAGTGAGGAATATTGCAAGTTTGAACAGAATCTAAAAACGTTAAATACGACAAAATTCCATCGAAAGCACGACGTTCATCGGTGGTTAAATTCCAATAATCCGTAACATCTTGTGTTATATCTAACTTTTGGGGAATCCAAAAATTTTCTCTCATTTGTTGATATAACCCGATCGCCCATGAATACCTTACATCGTTGAGTTGCATTAAGTTCGTGGTATTGCCAAACCAGATAGTTCGATTCTCAATGCGATCGTCTCCTTCCGGATTGAAAATAGGCGTTAAGGGCATTCTTTGATCAATTCCATTAAATGTGGATACCATAAAAAAAGAGATAAAATGATTGCTGTGCAAATCACGATTATAACCCAGGACGAGGAGGTTCGCTAAAAATAAGGAAAAAATGGCGATCGCCGCTAGTCAGGAGCTGGGATCTTGCACCTTTCCCAGAAGCATCTGTTGAGGGGCAACCGCCTATTAATTATGTAATACCTTACTACGTTGGATCACTGGCATTTCCCATTGATCAATTAAATCTATTTGCGAAAATGCTATCGTGAAAAGTTTACAAAATTTATATCAAAATAATGAAAAATTTTCCAACTAAAAATATTAAATATACTCAGCTTTTGCTATATTTAGTAACTATGTTTTTATTATTTCCTTTATCACGATATTTTAAGGTTATTTATTTTCTATTTCCATTGAGTTTTTTCTTAATAACTATTGGGGCAATTCGTACCTTAAATGTTTCCAGTAAACTTATTAAAATATTTTATCTTATCGCTGTATTATCTCTTTTAACTGATCTAATAGGCATTTATAAACAAATTTATTTATCAGAATTATTAGAGACACTAAGTTACATTTTATATGGTATATTTTTAGTGCTTTCAATTATCGCTATTTATAGAAAAGTTTCCAAACAAACTAAAGTGAATCAGGAAGTAATAAGGGCAGGAATTTGCATTTATATTATGATAGGGTTACTTTATTTTATAATTTATAAATTAATCTATTTTATGGATACAAATGCTTTTCGTTTTCCTGAATCTAACCCAATGGACGTAAATTTTAACTTGTTTTATTTTAGTTTTGTGACTTTGACCACAGTCGGTTATGGTGATATAACTCCTCTAAATAAGTTTGTCATGATGTTAAGCAATTTAGAAGCATTATGTGGACAAATTTTTCTTGCCACATCCATTGCAACATTAGTTAGTTTATATAAAAAAGAATAAAGTTTTTCTTCTTGAATAAGGATGATAAATCAGCTAAACCTAGCCCATGATTTAATTAGTACAAATTTACTTAATGTATATTGATAAATAAAGTCCTTGAATTATGTTTCAACCTTATACAGATTGGGCAATTATTGCAGTTTTTGTATTTATTTACGCGCTGATTGCCGGACGTTTAGTAGGATTTGGGGTCAGTCTTCTTCTATTCCCAGAATTCAGTACCATAGAGGCGGGATTACTAGCCGTTATGTTAGCCCCCACCGATGCCGCCTTAGGTAAAGCTGTTGTGACAAATCCCCAAATTCCCGACAATATTCGGGAAGATCTTAATATTGAGAGTGGTTTAAACGATGGGATTTGTGTTCCACTTTTATTTGCATTACTGGCAACCACCACCGGAAATAATTCGGATAATGGAACTGTGAACTTACTAACAACTCTATTCCTAGAACAAATTGGCATTGGAGTATTAGTTGGGGCTAGTTTTTCCGTCATCGGTACACAATTACGAAAATTCTCGATTGAGCGCAATTGGATTGCTTTAGACTGGCAACCGATATTACCGATCGCCTTAGCAATAGGCTGTTTTGCCACCGCCCAAGTGTTTGGAGGAAGTGGATTTATTTCTTGCTTTATGGGAGGACTTGTCTTTGGAAGCATTGTCAAAAAAGAGAAAGAAGAACTATTAATCGCCGCCGAAGCCACAGGCGATAGTCTATCTTTAATCACTTGGATAGCCTTTGGATCATCTGTTGTGGGGTTGGCATTTAGTAAATTTACTTGGCAAGGTCTCCTTTACGGAATTTTGAGTTTGACCCTAATTCGGATGCTTCCTGTTTTTCTGGTGGTATTTGGGATGAAATTAGATCTGTGGACGAAACTATTTGTAGGCTGGTTTGGGCCTAGGGGACTAGCAAGTATTGTTTTTGTAGTCATTGTTCTCGATGAAAAATTACCTTACAGTCAAGAAATTGCCGTAATCGTTTCCATCACAATAATATTAAGTGTTTTAGCCCACGGTTTAACGGCCAATCCTCTTGCTAATATTTATGGGCAGTGGATGACTCAACAGCAAAATATTGACCATCAACCAAATTCACCATAAAATTACGTAAAATTAATAGACACATCAACGTCTATCAGTTGAGCGAGAGTGTAGCTGATAAGTTGAGTGGTTGAAGTTAGAATCCCCCACTATCATCTTTGATTTATTGATGGGAGAATGTCAATTGTATGAATATGTTATCCTGAAAAGTCAACTTCAATAATATCCTCGATCAATATGGAAATTTTCCGTTATGTTATCCCATTCTATCAGCCAGATATAGATCAATGGTCACTGGAAGCGAGATTATTGCGTTGGTTAACATTTTTGTGGTTATTAATTGGTTTAATTGCCTTATTTTCCGCCTCTTATGCTGTGGGATTAGATGGGGCCGGAGATGGTTGGTTTTATTTTAAACGTCAAGCATTTTGGATGATTATCGGCTTAATTTGCTTCAAAATCGTCACGGAATTATCTTTAAAAATAATTCTCACATATTCCCCTTGGTTTTACCTCCTCATTTTACTTTTAATTATTGGCACGGTAGCAGGTTTAGGGCAAAATATAAATGGTGCAGAAAGATGGATTGCTTTAGGACCAATTCAAATTCAACCGTCAGAATTACTCAAACCGTTTTTAGTCTTACAGGGTGCAACTATTTTTGGCAGTTGGCAAAGGCAACCTTGGGGAATAAAAGGTGCATGGTTAGGAATTTTCGCTTTTACTTTAGCTTGTATTTTAAAACAACCTAATTTAAGCACGACTGCTTTATGTGGTATGACTTTATGGTTAATGGCCTTAGCGGCTGGTTTACCTTACATACAGTTATTGGTCACAGCGTTGATGGGTGCAATTACAGCTTCTTTGAGCGTAGCGATTAATCCTTATCAGTTGAAGCGTATTGTTTCATTTGTAAATCCGTGGGAAGATGCCAGGGGTGACGGTTATCAGTTAGTACAAAGTTTACTAGCCATTGGTTCTGGTGGCAAATTCGGCGTTGGTTTCGGGATGTCCCAACAAAAATTATTTTATTTACCTTTTCAATACACTGACTTTATTTTTGCGGTTTTCGCCGAGGAATTTGGCTTTGTCGGCAGTCTTATTTTAATTGTAATGGTGGTTACTTATGCAACACTTGCCTTTTTGATTACATTAAAATGTTCTCATCCCATTAAACGTTTAGTGGCAGTGGGAGTAATGGTGATTTTGGTGGGACAATCTTTACTTAATATAGGGGTGAATACGGGATCTTTGCCGACTACGGGTTTACCTTTTCCTTTTTTAAGCTATGGTGGTAGTTCGGTTATGAGTAGTTTTATTTTAGCCGGGTTATTAATTCGGGTTGCCATAGAAACTCATCAACAAGAAACTCTTTTAATCAATGAAGAAAGTGCGTGAACTACCCATCCCTTCCCCATTATTGTCAAATGTCAATAGAACCTAATATTTAACCTGTTGACCAACTATGACGCAATTTTATATTTGTACTTCCCACAAAATCCGTTAGAACCAGGGCAAGTTCAAGATAATTTTGTCAATAATCCCAATATTTTTTTGGATATGGGAGTTAAAAGAGTTCGACGATAAGCGTCAGCAGATTTTCTGATAGCTTCTGCTTGGGTTGGATAGGAGTGAATAACACTAGATAAACTATTTAAGCCGATGTTGTTTACCATCCCTGAGGTGATTTCCGAAATCATTTCTCCAGCATGAGATGCGACGATCGTTGCTCCCAAGATCTTATCTGAGCCTTTTTGATGGTATACTTTAACAAAACCTTCTGTTTCTTCATCAGTGATCGCCCTATCAACACTACTCATTAAAATCTTAATCGTATTAAACTCAATGCCATCTTCTTCTAACTGATGTTCATACTTGCCAACATGAGCAATTTCGGGATCCGTATAGGTAACCCAGGGGATTACTAAATTGCTAAATTTGGCTTTGCCCAAACCAAAAGGAGAAAAGAGAGCATTTTTAATGACAATTCGAGCGGCAGCATCGGCTGTGTGAGTAAATTTATAGGGCAAGCAAATATCTCCTGCGGCATATATTTTGGGGTTTGTGGTTTGCAAATAATCATTAACTTTTACTCCTTGACGAGAGTCATATTCAACCCCCACTGCTTCTAAATTTAAACCTTCTATATTGGGAGTTCTTCCCGCCCCAATTAAAATTTCTTCCACGATCATTGATTGTTCAATATTATTTGATTTGTAGTCAATTTTTTTGCCTTGTTCTGCCTTTTCTACACCTAAAAATTGAGCACTAAAAACAAGATTAATTCCCTCTTGTTTAAAAGCATTTTCAATAATTTTTGCCGCCTCAATATCCTCTTTATTCAAAATACGATCATACTTGTGAAATAAGGTAACATTTGAGCCTAAACGCTGGAAAGTTTGAGCTAATTCGCAACCAATAGGGCCGGCACCAATTACGGCTAAGCTGGAAGGTAATTTTGTTAAAGAAAAAATAGTTTCATTAGTATGAAAACCTGTTTCTTTTATTCCTTCAATCTTCGGCTCAACTGCCCTTGCCCCCGTAGCGATAACTGCTTTTTTATAGACTAATTTTTGTCCAGTAACTTCCACTACGTTAGTGCTTAAAAAACGAGCCTGTCCTAAAAATATATCTATGCCTAAATTTTTAAATCTTGCCGCCGAATCATGCTGACTAATATTCGCTCTTATTTTACGCATTCTTTCCATAATCAGGGGAAAATTTATTTCTTTTTCTGTGACTTTAATACCCAGTTTTTCTGCTTTTAAAATTTCACCAATAACTTTAGCAGATCTAATAATGGCTTTAGAGGGTACACAGCCAAAATTAAGACAATCTCCCCCCATTAAATACTTTTCTACTAAAGCAACTTTTAAGCCTAATCCTAAACCGGCTGCACCTGCCGCTACTACTAATCCCGCTGTACCGGCACCGATTACTACTAAGTCATATTTATCTTGGGGAGTGGGATTAACCCAATCAAGAGGATGAACATAAGAGATTAATTGTTGATTATATTCATCTAGGGGGAGGACTTTTACCGAATTTGCTCTTGATTTAGTCATGATATTGACGTAAGTGATAAGATATTATTTTCTATTCAATTGGTTCTAAAACAGCATCATTGAGTGCTTTTCGGGCTAATTTTGTCACAAATAAAGTCACGGCAACAGTAGCTATAAAACCAATAATACGAATACTCCATTGGGCTATGGGATTGGCTGGGGGAGTTTCTGTGCCAATAGTGGCTAAATTACCGGCTAATGAGCCAAGATAAACATACATAATTGTTCCCGGAATCATGCCCACTGAACCGACAACATAGTCTTTCAGAGAAACGCCAGTTACTCCATAGGCATAATTTAGTAAATTAAAGGGGAAAACAGGAGATAAACGGGTTAAAAGGACTATTTTCAATCCTTCTTTGCCTACTGCTTGATCTATTGCCTTAAATTTATGGTTTCCTTCAATTTTACTAGCTACCCATCCTCTAGCGATATATCTCCCCACTAAAAATGCTCCTGTAGCCCCAATGGTCGCACCAATAAATACATAAATTGAACCCCACACCACCCCAAAAACTACCCCTGCACCTAAGGTTAAAATTGAACCCGGAAGAAAAGCTACGGTAGCAATTATATAAACAACGATAAAAGTGATCGCCCCTAGACTACCTAAATTATCAATCCAATGTAAAGTATTGACTAACCATTCCTGAGGATTGACAGCACTTCCTGTGCTATTTTGTGCTAAAGCAGGATTGGCAACGAAAAACATACCGAGAATAAAAGTCGAAAAAGCAAAAACTGCCATTAAAATACTGAAGATAAAAGTGCTGAAGGCTAAGAGAGTAAAACCCTTTAATTTTGTAGGTTTTGGGCTAAAGTAACGAGGGATTTTTGGACGATTAATTGAAAACATAAAATTTAATCTTCTTCAAGGCTATGGGTAAGAGTTTTTTGAACAAATTGGCCACAAAAGTAGAAAGTCAAGAAAGAAAAAAATCAGAAGGGTTAACTATTTTGTTTTTAATTGGAAAATACTCAAGAAAAAACTAGCAAAAATAATTTGTAGTCCTAGGGCTATGGCTGTTACTGAAGGAATAACTAAACGCATAGTAAGTACAGGATTTAATGACCCAAAACCGGCAGATTCCCACTGAAACAAAGCTAAAATTGAAGTAAAGCCGCCAAGTAAAAATAAGATTGTACCCAGAATCAATCCCTGTTCTAAAGTAAAGAAATCAATGAATTTTAATAACTTTTTGTCTTGTGGTAATAACCCTTCTTGCATAGCATAAACTTTGGTAAAAATGGCAAAATTAACTAACTGAAATCCAATAATAATCGCCGTGGCCGAATATAATAAACTGTGGACTCGGGGACTGTATAATAAAATTATGGTAGTAATCAAGCCCATAATCATGAGAAAAAATCCGGGATAAAGAAACAACCAACGGGGGCTATATAATAATAAAAACCGTAAATGTCGCCAACCGTCACGCCAGGTGCGCAAATGGGGTTTACGAGAGCGGCCATCGGGGTATAAAGTGGTAGGGACTTCCGTTATTTTTAGTCCGTTTAAGGTAGATTTGACTACCATTTCCGACGCAAATTCCATACCGGTAGTGCGCAAATTTAAACTCAATATCGCTTGTTTACGGAACCCCCTTAAACCACAGTGAAAATCATTACATGGACTGCGAAAAAAAAGTTTTCCTGACCATGTTAATACGGGATTGCCTAAATACCTGTGCAAAAAAGGCATCGCATGAGGTTTAATGCCTCCTTTAAAACGATTTCCCATGACTAAATCATAACCCCCTCGCAATTTTTCCATAAAAGGATGAAGTTTAGTAAAATCGTAACTATCATCAGCATCAGCCATAATAATAAACTCACCCTTCGCCGCCAAAATTCCCCCCATAATTGCACTACCGTAACCTTTTTCTTTTACGTTAACCAATATTGCACCCATGTTAGTGGCGATTTCTTGGGAACCATCATTACTACCATTATCTGCAATAAGTACTTCTCCTGTTATCTGATATTCTTGTAAATATCTTTGTGCTTTTTCAATACAAGTAGCGAGGGTTTCTGCCTCATTCAAACAGGGCATAATAATTGATAATTCGAGGGAATTCATTATTTAGTTGGTTGTTGATAATTGATAGTTGACAGTTGATGATGAGAATTAATTGCTTATTTCTAATTACTAATTATCCATTATTTATTAGCCTTAGTTTACTGTTTATAAATTATAAGTCGATGGCCGCATTTTTCTTTAACTTCTTCTTCACTCAAATTAAATTCCGCTTTAACTAAGTAATTTTTACCTTCATGAAACTGAGAATTATATAAAAAAGTGAGGGGTGTAAAACCGACTAAACAAACATTTTTTTTCTCTACTAAATCAGTAATAACTTTTTCGTCCACACGATTATCACTATTCATAAATTTATCTAAAGACATAGCGTTAGGATAAGTATAATCCCAACGGGTTGAAATCATAAAAATCATCATAATTGTTATGCCGACATAAGCATAATTTTGTGGTTGTAACCATAAATTTTTAGTTAAATTATAATGTTGTAAAAGTAAATATAAATTAAGGGTTATCAAAACCATTATCCAATACATATAGTATCTTAATTGATAAGAAAATGGAAGAAAAGGAGTCACTATGGTCATGATAATTACTAAACCTAAAGCAACTCTTGTTTCTGGATTGTTTTTCTTACATAAATAGGCAAATAAAAGCACATTAAAAATAACATAAATACCAAAATATCCCCCCATACCAAAACTATCTGCATCTAAGGGTACATAATCCATTGCTATTGTCCAACGCCAAGGCCTTCTTTCGTCAAAAGCACCTATTTCTAATAGAGAGAAAATCCATCTTTGTATGGGCCACATTGCCCGAATCTTCGCTGACATATAATCACCACTAGGCACGATAGTATGATTTAATTCATGACCAAAAATAGTTACTTGTAACGGATAAAAAGGGTTTTGATACAAGACTAAATTTTTAAATTCAGTAATAAAGATTACTACACTTACCCCCATAATGGTAAAGAGTAATTTGAGAATATTTTTAACCTTCTTAACAGGATTAAAACGGTAAAAAATTAACCAGACAATTCTTATAAAAACTAACAACATTATCAAGGCTAAAGGCGGTACCAATAAATATTTACTGTTAGCGGCAATAAAACCTCCTAAAATAAATATAGAGACATTTTTATAATTAATAAAATCTTCTTTTAGATATAATAAATAAGTAATAATTAAGGCAATACTAAAACCAACATTAGTCAATAAATCTACATAACAACTGGTTGTGGCAATGTGAATTAACGGCACGGCTAAAATAGCAATCACCGATAAATAATAAGGGATTTTAAGATAACGTTTAATAAAAACGAAATAACCAATTAAACTCAAAAAACTAACTAAATTGGCACCTTGAGGACGTTTTATGCCGAATAAATACCAGAAAAAACCTTGTAAAATATTCGGCAACATCGTAGAAGTATTATAAAAAGGCTCCCTTTCAGCCTCAAATATATATTGTTCTGGTGAAACTAACCCCCAAAAACGAGCGGCGAAAGGTAGTTGATACATCCAGGTATCACCACTAATCCAATCCACGGCTAATAAACTTTTTAGGAGTAAAAAACTGATAATAATTCCCGCAAATATTTGTAGACTTTGGGTACTATTGATATTTATAACAGCTTTAATGAATGAAGGTAATTCGGGTAATTTATCTAAGTTTTTAGCTAAAGATATTTTTATGCAAATAAAGCCGATAACAAAGAAAATTAGTCTAATATAACGAAAACTACCTGCCAGACTTAAACTATAACCAACTAATCCTAATAATAAACCAAAGGAGAGAAGATTTAGACCTAGTAAAATTAGTTTATTTTGTTTAAAAATTAAAGATAAGTTATGGGGTAAAAGAGTAAATTTACCTTGATAAATTAACCAACCAATAAAGCTAATAATAATAGCAATAAAAGTACTAACTAAAGGGATTAGCATAATAATTTAATTAATAATTGATTGTTAATTGTTAATTGTTAATTATTTAAGCCCCTAGAAAATTAGACAGAAAAGTTATACCCATACCGAAAATAACACAACCAATAAATCTTACTATTAAAGAGGAAGAATTTTTAGGAGAAGACTGATTTTGCAAAGATTTTGCCCATTTATAACAACCAAAAGCAATAAGAGTTTGAATTAAAGCGAAACCAGCTAGATAAGCAAATAAAGGAGTCGTTTCTGCACCGACAATGCTTTCTCCGTAAGCGTAACCGTGAAAAATTCCGGCTATCAATGCTAAAGTTATCCCAGGAAGATTTTTGGGCAAATTTCCTTTAGCTAACATTAAGCCACTAATTAACACCGATAAAGAAATAATCAATTCCGGCACAGGTAAATCTATACTCATTAAATGTGCAACTGTACCTAGTATCGAAGTAAGAACAAAACCTATAGGGATAATCATACCCCAAGAGGATAAACTACCTAATAATCCCACCCCGACTATAAAAGCTAGATGATCCAAACCGATGACAGGATGTGCTAAACCTGACATAAAACCACCATAAAAGTTATCGGGGGTCATCTTACCCATAGGATGATGTGCTAAAGCGGCAGGAGTAGCTAAGAGTATCAATGGTATTGGTAACAGGAATATTAGTTTTGAGCTCAGCTTAATTACGTTTTTCATCAAATTATCTCCGAATATAAATGTTTAAAATTATAGACTATCTTATTATTATCATCTGAGGTGACATAAATCATTGCCTAAGGAGAAGAATTGTTGGTTAAATAACTTTTAATTTTGTTAATTACTTCCTCAATGGTTAAATCATCAGTAACAATTTCTATGGCATTTTCTGCTTTTTTTAGAGGAGCAATTTCTCTTGTACTGTCAACGTAGTCTCTTTCTTGAATTTCGCTAATTAACTCCTCTAATTTAATGTTTTTTTCTCCCTGATTTTCTAAGTCAATTAACCTTCTTTTTGCCCTTGCTTGGGGTGATGCCGTTAAAAAAATCTTCAATTTTGCCTCTGGAAAAACATTTGTACCAATATCTCGGCCTTCGGCGACAATTTTCCCTTGTTTGCCATATTCTTGTTGTAGTTTTACCATTTTTTCTCTAACGGCTTTTTGAGCGGCTATTTTTGATACTTGGGCGGTGATAGCCGGAGTGCGAATTGCTTGGGTCACTTCTTGTTGATTTACTTTAACGGTGACGGGAATTTTTAGATCTGCACTCGGTAATAATTTAATTTCTGCTGTATCCACTAATTTAGCGATCGCATCTTCATCAGTAACATTAATGTTATTTTCTATGACTAACCAGGTAATACCTCGATACATAGCCCCCGTATCAAGGTATATAAACCCTAATTCATGGGCTAAACGACGACTAACGGTGGATTTTCCCGCTCCTGCGGGTCCATCTATGGCTATAATTGGTTTTTTCACGGTTAGAATTAGATTATCTATTAAACGAACATCACCACAATAAGCAGCGATCGCCATTAAAGCAGAATCAGCAATAATCGTCAAGGGTTGTAAAGTTTTAGGATCAACTATTTCTGCATATTGTAATCTCAAAAGAGGATGATTATTAAACTCTTTTTCGATGATGTAAATTAAATTTTTAGTGTTTGTTTCTCCCTTTAAAAAACTGTCTTTAGCCAAACTTAAACTATTAAATAATAAAGTTGCTTCTTGTTTTTCTTCTGAGGTTAAATATTGATTCCTTGAGCTTAAAGCTAACCCCGATTCTTCTCGAATAATAGGACATGATTTGATTTTCACAGGAATATTAAGATCATTGACTATTTTTTCGATAATTACTACCTGTTGTGCATCTTTTTGACCAAAATAAGCGATATTTGGCCTAACCAAGTTAAATAATTTCGTCACAATGGTAGCCACTCCCTGAAAATGCCCTTGTCGATATTTACCACATAAAACCGACATCATTGAGACAGGAGGCACAACTAAAGTAGTTTCTCGGCTAAAGGTATTCATTTCTAGCTGAGAAGGCGTAAATAAGAGATTAACCCCGAATTTTTCACACTTTACTCTATCTTGCTCTAATTGTCTCGGGTATTTATCGAAATCTTCATTAATGCTAAATTGTAAAGGATTAACAAAAATACTAACTATTACATAATCATTTTCTGCTACGGCTTGTTTAATTAAACTTTCATGGCCTAAATGTAACGCTCCCATAGTCGGAACAAAGCCAACGTTAACATTAGATAAAATTTTCGATCTTTCTGTCTGTAAATTAGTGATCTTCGCTACAATTAACATCAATATAAGGGACTCTGAATTAAATAATTGACCATGACTAATTCAATATTTTACCGTTTCAGTGTTAATTGTCTTGTTCTATTAATGAATCCTCTTTCTCAAGAAAAAATTATGATTTCCACCAGATTTTTAACTTTGCTTTGGCGTATCTTTTACGTCTTTTTGATATTACTTTTAAGCATTGCCCTAATTTTATTAACGCCTCAACCTGTTAACGCAGAAATCCTTAATTTTACCCATGGTGAATTGGAGGGGAAAGATTTTTCTCATCAAGACTTGACAGGTTCAGTGTTTGCGGCCTCTAATATGCGCAATGTTTCTTTTCATGGTTCTAATTTGAGTAATAGTATCATGACGGAAGGAGTTTTACTAAATGCGGATTTACGGGGCGTTAATTTTACCGGTGCTTTAATCGATCGTGTTACTTTTGACTTATCTGACTTACGAGATGCCATTTTTGTGGATGCCATAGCTACCCGTACCCGCTTCTATGACACCAACATAGAAGGTGCAGATTTTTCTGGTGCTGTGATTGATCGTTATCAAGTCAACTTGATGTGTGAAAGGGCGACAGGAGTAAATCCTATTACTGGGGTGGCCACTAGAGATAGTTTAGGATGCCCTAAAACAATCAACAATTGACATTAGGTCGAATTATTTATTTTTTTCTTTCTTGCAACTGTAAGCGAATTTTACTGTGACATTCTCTAGTAATAGGATAAAGATAAGCTAGTATTATCCCTGCGAATAAAACCACCGCAGGTAAAGGTGCAACTACCAAACGAATTGCCCATAATGCACTTTCTGGCTGAACAGGAATTACTTCTCCTTCAATGGGTTTGATAAATCCCGAAGCCTCTAAAGCAATACCGACTAAAAACAGTCCAAATGCTAACCCAAATTTTTGTAACAAGACCATAAATCCATAAAAAATTCCTTCTCGTCTTTCCCCTGTATTTAACTCATCTAAATCAATTACATCGGGTATCATTGACCAAGGAATTAGATAAGCTACAGAGACTCCACATCCTGCCAACATTGCTAAAGCATATAATAAAAATGTTTGCCCAGGTTGTACCAAAAATAGGCCAATTTGAGCAATAATCCAAATAGTTGAACCGAGAAAATATACTATTTTTTTATCTAGCTTATTACTAATTTTTTGCCACACAAATAACATGACTAATGCTGTTCCTTGCACTGCGATCGCAACTCTAGGAAACTCAACTTCAGATAATCCCATCCAATTAACCACAAAATAAAGTAGGATAGAAGCCGTTAATTGCACCGCTAACCATGAACATAAATAAATGCCAACTACATAGAGAAAAGGACGATTTTCAAAAACTATTTTTAACTGTTGAATATAGGTTAAATTATTATGTTTATTTTCATCAGCATTGACGAAGGGTTGTTGTAATAAATGATTCTCAGTTTTAGCAATTATTAAACTCCATGCCATGATACTAATAAAACCACCAATTAACAAATAAATCAAGGCGGTAAAAGTATCTTCCCCCGACATAGAATGAATAAAAGTAAATAAACTATAAATAATAAATATTGTGGCGATACTTATAAAAATAAAACTAGTGATTTTTCTTTGTTTAATATTCAATAAAGGTTGATAACCTCTTTCTCTAATAATAAGAGGACACCAAAATAGTGGTAAGGTAGAAAAAATAGTAGAAATTAGTCCTAAAATGAGATATTTTTCTTGATTATTGCCTTGATAAACCTGAAAAACTGCCCCTGCCAAAATTAAGGAGATAATACTCGCACCAATGGAAAAACTAAACCGAAAACTATTCAAGCTAGTACGCTCATTGTAATCTTGAGTTAACTCTGGTGTTAAGGCTTGGTAAGGTAAATTTACCGCCGTATAAAAAATATTAAAAACAATCCCTATCATCATATAGTAAATAAATAAAAGGGTATTATTAAGAGAAAGATTGTCGCTAAATTTAGGCACTATCCACTGTAAAAAGAAAGTCATCCCAAAGGGTACCGCCGCAATTACCATCCAAGGAATACGCCTACCCCATTTTGTTTGAGTTCGATCGCTAAAAACCCCTATAATCGGATCATTGATAGCATCAGTAATTTTACCTACAAATAAAATAGATCCAGCAATACCTGGACTTAAACCTGCCACATTGGTAAAAAAAGGCATGAGGAAGAAGACTAAAATATTGGCAGTTAAAGCCGGCCCGATATCTCCGGCACCAAAGGCTAATTTAGTGGTTAAATTTAGTTTTTCTGATGGTTGATTTGATGTCATAATAATTAGAAATGAACAGTGAACAATAAACAATGAACAATTAATTATTCAGTATCTGTTGTTCAATATCCACTATTGTATATTGCTTATTAACTATTAACTATTAACTATTTATGGAAGCCTTTTCTCGTCTTGCACCTGAATGGACAAAAACCGCTACTCATGTCCTATCATTTAATTGTCCTTGTTGTCATGCTGATTCTCGTCAAGCAAAAAGAGTCTGGCTCAACCGTAACGCTCCTGTAATAATGGATGATTATACTCGCAAATGGCAAGAATTTTATTTGTGTGAGTGTAACCAAGTATGGTGGGCTTGGAGTTGTGATCGAACACCACTACCGGCAGAGAGTGACAATGAGATAATATAGTTTTTTAAGGCTTTTAAATTGTCAATTATTAATGGTTAATTATTAAAATATCAAACTTGAGTAAATACATTAAAGTTCTAATTAATATGTGGGGATTTTCTTTGCCATAAATCGCCATAAAATAAGCAACATTCAAACTTTCATGAGTTTGCAAATCCCCGATTATTTGATCAATAATTTTATTAGATAAACGATAATTACCACCAAAATTTGTTGCCCAAATAGTCCGAATTTTTTGTAGGGAGTTTTCTTCGGCCATCAAGCCTATTTTTAACTTAGTTTCTGGATAAAGATGGTCCGTACTATAATGACTAAATAGATTAAAAGGATCATCACATAAAGGATGAAAAGGAGTTTCTTTTTGCACAGGTACAGACATTTCTTTTACATTTCTGATCTCCGCTAATTCTTCCCATAATTGATAATAAGACTTAAGTACATTTTGCCAGTCATAAATATCTTTAACTCTTTGCCTTCCATTTTCACCCATTTTTTTTCTCAAATCAGGATTATCTATTAATTTAACTAAAGCAGTGGCACATTCATCAATATCAACCATAGTGGCAAAACAAGCATAAGCCATCTGAGTGCTATAATTCATGTGGTCAATATGATAATAATGAGCTAAATCTAGGGCATTATTTTTAAGGGGAATAACTGTAGAAATCCGAAAACCATCTATGTCATGACGAATAGACTCTTGATAACCATTCCAATCTGAGACAATAACGGGTAAACCAGCGGCCATGGCTTCAATGGGAGTTAATCCAAAAGTTTCTTGAATATTATCCGCTAGGGAAATAAATATATCTGCGGAAGACCAAACTTTTTGACGAATTTCCTGATTTCTTCCATCCAAAAATACATGATTAATAGAAGGGGAAAATTCCGCCGCACTTTGTTGAAAAGAAGTTCTCTCTCTTTCATCTTCAAACCAACCACATTGGAGTAGGTAAATTTTACCTTGATGATTGATTTGTTTAACTGCTTTTTCTAAGGCTAAATACATTGGCACTGGATGAGCTTTGGCATAAAATATTAAACGACCAAGAAATAAAATAACTATATCATCCTCTGTTATATTTAATCTTTGTCTAATAGTATTTCCAAACTCAGGATTATATTGAAATTTGTCTACCTCAACTCCTAAAGGGATAATCGGTAATTTCAAATCTAAATTAATATTACAGTTAAATCTTTGCCCTAGATATTCTCCCCAATCGTAAAGGATTTTTTCCACCCCTACTTTCACCGCTTTCGATGTACAAATTAAAGCATCCCAAGATTGAATTGGTGCCGTTAATAAATTACCAATATTGCTAAAGGCTTCTTTACTAGAGATAGTGTGAGTAATCCCACAAATACTATAACCCCTTTGATCATAAAATCTTCTTTGCCATGCAAAATCGGCTAAACTGGGGCCAGGAATATAAAGATTACCGATTTCTGCTAATTGATGAGGTTGTGTTCTGTTAATGAACTTAGTCTTAACCGGTTTGTTTAACCAGGGGGATACAGTCTGTTGAAAATGGCGAAATTCTTCATCATTATCACTATGACAACAAATAGTGTCTCCTTCATAGGATTGAATATAGGCTTTCAAAAAACCTTCTCCAGCAGATTGTCGGCCTAATAGTCTTTGTCCTTTGGTGTCGTAACCATCAGGTTTATAGTAGATTGCGGTATTTTGCCGTTTTTTGTTCATATTAATTTTTGGTGTAAACTATAAAGATAGTAGAAGTCAAAAATCACAATTTGGGATTGTCTATCCTGTACGCGGTATTCTTTAATTGTTCATTGTTAATTGCTAATGACATCCTTACAAGAATCTTTAAAGCAGTATTTTGGTTATGATAGTTTTCGTAATGGACAAGAAGAAATTATAAACCAAGCTCTTCTTAATCGAGATTTATTGATTATAATGCCCACTGGCGGCGGTAAATCCCTTTGTTTTCAACTTCCTGCTTTACTGAAAAAAGGTGTCGCTATAGTTGTTTCCCCTCTCATCTCCTTAATGCAAGATCAAGTTACTGCCTTGCAGGATAATGGCATTGGTGCTACTTTTCTTAATAGTACTCTCGATTTTAAAGAAGTACGTCGCCGAGAGCAAGAAATTTTATCAGGAAAAATCAAGTTACTTTATCTTGCACCAGAAAGGCTAGTTAGTGAAAGATTCCAAGATTTTTTATACGCTATCGCCTCTACTATAACTATTTCCTTTTTTGCTATGGATGAAGCCCATTGTATCTCAGAATGGGGGCATGATTTTCGCCAAGAATATCGTCAATTGCGACAGTTACGTTTTCGTTTCCCTTCCATTCCTCTTATGGCCTTAACGGCAACGGCAACAACCAGAGTACAACAGGATATTATACATCAGCTTAACTTAAAAAATCCGGCAATTCACCGTTTTAGCTTTAATCGTAGTAATCTTTATTATGAGGTGCAACCACGACAAAAACGCACTTATCAACAAGTTTTTAACCTAATTCGCCATTTAGAAGGCTCTGGTATTATTTATTGTTTTGCTCGTAAAACAACTGAAGATTTAGCCTCCCGTCTCCGTCAAGATGGTATTTCAGCTTTGCCTTATCATGGTGGTTTAAGTGATGAAATGCGATCGCAATATCAAAATAGTTTTATTCGAGATGATGTGAGAATCATGGTGGCAACTGTCGCTTTTGGCATGGGGATTAATAAGCCAGATGTGCGTTTTGTCATTCATCATGATTTACCTCGTAATGTCGAGAGTTACTATCAAGAGTCAGGAAGGGCAGGTAGAGATAATGAACCAGCTAAATGTATCTTACTATATAATCCTAATGATAAATATAAAATTGATTATTTTATTAAACAAAAAAGTAATTTGCAAGAGCAAAAAATAGCCTATCAACAGTTAACAAAAGTCATAGAATATGCTGAAACTAATTATTGTCGCCGTATTGTACAATTAGGTTATTTTGGCGAAAAATTTAAGGGTAATTGTGATGGTTGTGATAACTGTTTAAATCCCAAAGAAATTGAAGATTGGACAATTGAAGCTCAAAAGTTTCTATCTTGTATTGCTCGTACCGATGAAAAATTTGGTATTAAACATATTATAGATATTTTAAGGGGTTCAAGAGGTGAAAAAATTTATAAATATGGACATCATTTATTGTCAACTTATGGTATCGGTAAAGATAGAACTTCTAAACAATGGGAATACTTAGGAAAATCTCTTATTTATCAAGGTTTATTAAACCAGACCAATGATAGTTATAGAATTTTAAAACTAAATAAAGAAAGTTGGGAAATATTAAGACAAAAAAAACAAGTAAAAATTGCTGTTGAAAATAATACTGTTGATAAACTATCAACAGTATATAACCCTAAAGCCTTAGAAATTGAGTTATTACTCCAAAGATTGAAAAAAATAAGAAAAACATTGGCCGATAAAGAAAATATTGCCCCTTACGTTATTTTTGGAGATTCAACTCTAAAACTCATGGCACAAATGCAACCGAAAAATAGAGAAACTTTAGATAAATTATCAGGAGTAACAGAATATAAGCTACAAAAATATGGCGATCATTTTCTGAGAGAAATTTTGGCTTTTTGTCATCAAGAAATCTTACCCATTGCTTTACCTAGTGATACTCAAATGAAAACTTTACAGCTATATCAACAAAATTTAACGGTAACAGAAATTGCCCAAAAAAGAGGTTTAACTGTTAGTACTATTATTAATCATTTTACCGAATTAATTGAACTCAATCAACCAATAAATTTAGATAAATTTGTTAACCAAAATAAACAAAAAACTATCATAGATATTCTTAATAAACTGGGCAATCAACCCCTAAAAATAATTAAAGATAAATTAGGGGAAAACTATAGCTATGATGAGATAAAATTAGTCAAAGCATGGCAGAATAGAAATTAATAATGGTTCTTCCAGTTTGGGTCTGATAAATTATTAATAAAAAAGAGGCAATGGGGAATGGGCTTAACAATTAACAATTAACAATTAACAATTATCAGTTATCAATTTATTTGTTGCTTCTAAATAAATGTATTCCAAATTAATCGGTTTTTTTGTAATTGCACTTAAATTTATTCCTTCAAAAAGTTTAATAATTTCCGGTAATTCTAAAGATTTATCGGTTAAAAAAGCTAATTCTCCTTGATAATAACGGTGACTAAAACCTACTTTCTCTCCTTGCTTAATTGCTTTTTCTTTTTCCTTCGTCTGGATAAAAATAAGCTCTTTTGCAGGAATTACCTTTCTTAATTGTGTTAAACTGCCCTCAATTATAATTTTCCCCCCTTTTATAATGCCGATGCAATCACATAATTTTTCTGCTTCATCAAGTAAATGAGTCGTTAATAAAATGGTGATACCCTGTTGTTTTAAACTTAGAATTAACTGCCAAATTTCGTAACGAGATTCAATATCTAAACCCGTAGTAGGCTCATCTAAAATCAGTAATCGGGGATTGTGCACTAAAGCCACAGCAATATTAAGTCTTCTTTGCATTCCACCGCTTAAAGTTGCCACCGTATCATCTTTTTTTGCTAATAAATTAACCGCCTTTAGATTTTCATAAATAGCAGTTTTTAATTGCGTGCCTTTTAAACCATAAATTTTTCCAAAAAAAGCCAAATTTTGTGCACAAATAAGCTGATTATAAAGTAAATTTTCCTGCGGTGCAACTCCCAATAAATACTTAGATTTTTGACTTAATTTATCACCATTAATAAGTATCTCTCCTGAATCACAAGTTAACAAACCACAAATAAGATTAATAGTAGTAGTTTTTCCTGCACCATTTGCCCCTAATAAACCATAAATTTCTCCTGAATTAATATTTAAATTAAAGTTGCTTAAAGCCTTTTTTTTGCCATAATGTTTAGTCAAATTTTTAATATTCAACATGGTTAATAATTGATAAATAAGTAAATAAGAATTGAGCTCGAGCAGATATTTTCAGTCCTTCAAAAAAGTCAACATCTCAGCCGCCTAAAGTATAGTATATCGATCTCCTGATGGCACTCTTAAAGATATCGATGTTGATCCTAATTCATAATAAAATTCGATAATCTTTAACTAAACAATTTGCCGTGACTTTGCGTAGTTAATTTTTATCGTTGGCAATATAAATAAACTACAGTTATAAAAAATAAGACTATCGCTACAGCAATCCTCATTACATATATACCAGATATATATACTTTTATTTATGTTTCCCTAATTACCCACCATTAAAGATAAATGCAATCCTTTTGGGGTTAAAAATATGATACTAGGATCATAACCTGTTTCACTACTTTTAAAACCAGCGCCAATCATGGTCAAACACTACAACACCACCGTGACACTCACCTTAATTCCCTCTTGCCTTAGCTTTTCGGCTATTTCTTCTTGTGTTAAATTTGTCCACTTTACTGTCTGATCCATCGGTGAGTCTGCGGTCTGTTCCCTCAGAACCCTCAAAAAGACTGCGTCAATGCTCTCTATCATCTCTATTGCTGATTTCCGTCCGCCTCCTGAGCGCCTAATTCCCTCCCCATACTACTCGGTTAAGCTGACTGAAAAACTTGATCAAATGAGAAGTGTGGGGAGTGTGGGTTCTAGGATCTTTGAGAGTGGCTAGTTTTTCGGGATTTCTTCTTTGCTTATTTACTTTTTTTGCGGAATCGCCTTCGTGGGTAGCTTTTAAGAAACTTAGATCAATTATTTAAGCTTGAAACCTTTATTATGATTAGTTTCTGATTTTTATTTGTGGAGAGAATCTGATTTTTTGAATTTTGAATTTTGAATTTTGAATTCTCCGTCTGTCCTTTATTTTGCGATAGAACTCAAAAACACCGAAAAACACCCCCTAAATTAATAGAGAGTGCTTTTTAGTTATTATTTTGTTATTAAACTTAACCGTTGATTACAGGAGCAGATAAAGGTTCTGCACTAGCTAAATCTAAGGGGAAGTTGTGAGCATTACGTTCGTGCATGACTTCGATACCGATGTTGGCACGGTTTAATACGTCTGCCCAAGTTCCAATTACATGACCTTGACTATCTAAGATAGACTGGTTGAAGTTGAATCCATTTAAGTTGAATGCCATGGTACTTACACCCATTGCGGTGAACCAAATACCAATTACAGGCCATGCACCTAAGAAGAAGTGTAACGCCCGGCTGTTGTTAAAGGAAGCATATTGGAAGATTAAACGACCAAAGTATCCATGAGCTGCTACGATGTTGTAGGTTTCTTCTTCTTGACCGAATTTATAACCGTAGTTTAAAGATTCAGTTTCCGTGGTTTCACGCACTAAAGAAGAGGTTACTAAAGAACCGTGCATTGCTGAGAATAACGAGCCACCAAACACACCGGCTACACCCAACATATGGAAGGGGTGCATCAAGATGTTATGCTCTGCTTGGAACACAAACATGAAGTTGAAAGTTCCGCTAATTCCTAAAGGCATACCATCAGAGAAAGAACCTTGACCGATGGGGTAGATTAAGAATACAGCAGTTGCGGCAGATACAGGTGCACTATAGGCAACACAGATCCAAGGACGCATTCCTAAGCGGAAAGATAATTCCCACTGACGACCCATATAGCAGAAGATACCAATTAAGAAATGGAATACTACTAATTGGTAAGGACCACCGTTATATAACCACTCATCTAAGGAAGCTGCTTCCCAAATGGGGTAGAAGTGTAAACCAATAGCGTTAGAAGAAGGAACAACGGCACCGGAGATGATGTTGTTTCCGTATAATAGGGAACCGGCTACAGGCTCACGAATACCGTCAATGTCAACGGGAGGAGCTGCGATAAAGGCGATAATAAAACAAGTGGTGGCAGTTAACAGAGTAGGGATCATCAAAGTACCGAACCAGCCTACGTATAAGCGGTTGTTGGTAGAAGTGATCCACTGACAGAACTGTTCCCATGCAGAAGACTGCTGTTGTTGCTGTAAAGTGGTAGTCATATTTTTATGATTGCGATAAAATTTTCGAGGTACGATTCGGTAACTACTTACCATAAATACTATATTAGAGAAAATGTAAAGTTTTGTCAAGATTTTTAAAGATAGTTATTTTTATTACTATCATAAGATTTTCCTATGTATTTTCAGAAAAGTGAGTGAGATTAAGTTTATTTTCTCTTGCCTCGTCTGCTTGTCTCAACCCGTCATTTTGAAATTGACATAAGTACTAGCTCAAAACCCAAAGATTGAGCTGCCATTCGGAAAGCATTAGCATCACGATTGACTACAGTTTGCTAAACTGGTGAGAATAATTTTATTTAAGGGAAAAGAGGTTATCAATGTTCACACAAACAGACAAAAATACCGTTCCCGTAACGGTTTTAACTGGTTACTTAGGTGCAGGAAAAACAACTCTACTCAATCATATTCTTACCTATGAACACGGGAAAAAAGTAGCTGTTATTGTCAATGAGTTTGGAGAGGTAGGCATTGATAATCAATTGGTGATTTCTGCAGATGAGGAAATTTTTGAGATGAATAACGGCTGTATCTGTTGTACGGTCAGGGGCGATTTAATGCGCATTATTGGTAATTTACTCAAACGACGGGACAAATTTGATCATCTAGTCATTGAAACTACAGGATTAGCTGATCCTGCACCAGTAGTGCAAACTTTTTTTGTGGATGAAGATATGAAATCTAAGTTACTCTTGGATGCCGTGGTGACGCTGGTAGATACTAAGCATATTCATCAACATTGGGATGCCGATGAAGCACAAGAGCAAATTGCCTTTGCTGACATTGTTTTGCTCAATAAGACAGATTTAGTCACGGTTGAGGAGTTAGAAGACTTAGAAAAACGTATTCGGGGTATGAATGCCATGGCAAAAATTTATCGTACCGAGAATGCTCATATTAGTATGGATCGACTTTTAGGAATTAGAGCTTTTGATCTTGAGAAAGCCTTAGAAATTGACCCGAATTTTCTCTCGGAAGATGCCCACGAACATGATGAATCCGTATATTCCGTGGCGATTGTGGAATCAGGGGAAATAGATTTAGATAAGTTACATAGTTGGATGGGGGAGTTATTAAGGACTCAAGGTCCCAATGTTTTCCGCATGAAAGGTATTTTAAATGTGGAAGGGATGGATGAGAGGGTAGTTTTTCAGGGAGTTCATATGTTGTTTGATGTAACTGTGGATCGCCTCTGGAAACCCCAAGAAACTCGTAAAAATGAACTGATATTTATTGGGCGTAATTTGGACGAAAAACAATTAAAAAAGGATTTTAGAGCGTGTTTAATCTAAAAAATCCCCTCTTGGAATTACAGTGGCAAGGAGAACTAGGAGAATATATTACAGCCCTGAGTTGGTCAAAAGATGGTAATTTAGCGGCAAGTTCAGCCGGTGGGGAAGTTATGGTATTTTCAGATCGACCACAACTGATTCTTACACCTAACCAAAAACAAGATTCCATCGACTGTTTAGGCTTTTCCCATAGTGGTCAATTTTTGGCAGCTGGGGGACAAGATGCTCAAGTAAGGATTTGGCAATTCCCAGAACTACAATTAGTTCATATCCTTGATTGGGGTTCAAAATGGGTAGAACATTTAGCTTGGCATCCTCATCAGAATTACCTTGCTTTTAGTCAAGGGCGTTATGTGCAAATTTGGGATGTAGTTTCTCGAGAAATTATCGCTACTTTGCCCTTTGAAAATTCCACCGTATTAGATTTTGCTTGGAATCCCAACGGAGAACTTTTGGCCATTGCCGGAAACGGAGGGGTTAAAATTTGGGACTCGAAAAATTGGGATGATGATCCTTTCTACATCGAAATGGATGCTGCTGCCCTGAAAATTGCTTGGTCTGGGGATGGTGAATATTTAGCCATGAGTTCCCTTGATAATATCGTATTAGTGTGGGGAGGCGGTAACTTAGTACCTTCCAAACTCTCAGGGTTTAGCGGTAAAATCCGTAACCTTGCTTGGTCAGAAACTACATGGGGCGAAGTTCCTTTGTTAGCTACTTCTAGTGTGGGAGATATTATCCTGTGGCAAAAAGCAAAAATCACCGAAGAAGGTTGGAATGCCTCTGTTTTAGGCTTAAATGATAGCGTGATTCAAGATTTACAATTTCATCCCCAAAGCCTTCTATTAAGTAGTTGTAGCGAAGATGGTCATTTATTACTGTGGGAAAAAGCAAAAAATTTGCTACAAGATTTAACGGGAGTATCAGGGGGTTTTTCTTGTTTAAAATGGAATTTATCAGGACAAAAATTAGCGGCAGGTGGCGATCGTGGTGAAGTACTTATTTTCAAAAAAATCTAGATAACCCACATTTCGCACTTCACTTTGTAAGATGATAAAAGTATTAAAACCAAGCAACTTATTTTGGACAAAATATAAGTAATAACCGAACTTCCCCCGTACAAAAGTATTGAATAACAACTAAAACCCTTATCAGTTCTAATTTGGTCGTGCATCAAATAACTGTGGGATGAGCGCGTTTCCCAACTTTAAAGTCAGACAACAGCAAATCAGTCTGGCTTTTTGATTACTGAATCGGTGTTCTAGAGCGATCGCTATGGCAGGAAGCTACCTTAAAACAATAATCCCCTCTCTGATTGCTTTTTAGCTACTTTGCCAATTTTGCTGTTTCTCTAGCTTTAGGCCGGGTTGAAGGAGAAAATACAAGATTGAGACAGTATCTGCCGCGACGCGATTGCATCGGAAAACTCTTTGGTACTCAAAATTAGTTATTTTCTCCCTTGTCCACTTTCCCCCCTTGTCTTGCCATCACCAGTTTGTAAAAAACCTACACCAGTGACTGACTCCCGATTCCCTAATACTCGGCAGCCCTGTTCCTCAGGTCAAAATTGTGGGAATACTAGGATGGATCAAAAATCCTCACTCTCATTAATTGACATTGTGTAGCATATTTTGACGGATATAGGCTTGATCTTTAACTTTATTCCCATTGGTGATACCAAGCACTTCTAAATCCGCATCTACCATTAACTTTACTAACTCAGGAAAAGTAACAGAGGGTTGCCAACCCAACTTCTCTTTAACTTTGGTGGGATCGCCTATTAATAAATCTACCTCAGCAGGGCGCAAATAACGCTCATCAAAGGCGACGAAATCTTCCCAGTTTAGGTTAACGTGAGAAAAAGCCAATTCTAAAAATTCTTTGACCGAATGAGTTTCTCCCGTTGCTACCACATAATCATCAGGTCGGTCTTGTTGCAGCATTAACCACATAGCTACCACATAATCTTTTGCATAACCCCAATCCCTTTTAGAGTCGGTGTTGCCTAAGTATAGTTTTTTCTGTTGCCCTGCGACAATACGAGCGATGGCCCTAGTAATTTTTCTAGTTACGAAAGTTTCGCCGCGACGGGGACTTTCATGGTTAAATAAGATACCGTTACAAGCAAACATATCATAAGATTCACGGTGATTTACGGTTTGCCAGTGTGCATATACTTTTCCACAAGCATAAGGACTACGGGGATAAAAAGGAGTAGATTCTTTTTGGGGAATTTCCATTACTTTTCCGAACATTTCTGATGATCCTGCCTGATAATAACGAATATCGGCAGAGGTTCTTTGTTGATAATCTCGAATTGCCTCTAATAGCCGTAATGTACCCATAGCCACACTATCAACGGTAAATTCTGGGGCGTCGAAACTAACTCGAACATGAGATTGTGCCCCTAAGTTATAAACTTCATCCGGTTGTGTTTCTTCTAAAATACGCCGTAAAGTAGTACCATCAGTCAAGTCACCATAGTGAAGAAAAAATTTAGCATCTTCCTGATGGGGATCTTGATAGATATGATCTATGCGATCGGTGTTAAATGTAGAAGTCCGTCTGATAATACCATGAACCTCGTAACCTTTGCCTAATAATAGTTCACTTAAATAAGAACCATCTTGCCCTGTAATACCAGTAATTAGAGCTGTTTTATGATTAGTCATTCTTCCTTCAATGGATATATATATTGTGTATTTCTATAAAACTATAGCTTAATACTTAGATTAAGTTTACCCTATAGAATCTTATTTTGAACACACCATAAATTAGTTCAGAGTTCTGGACTATAAAGACGACCAGTCAGTTACATATAGAATTATTATTATCTTTAGGACTTTAGTTCTTGTGGGGGATGCTATAATACAAAAGATCGATGTTGATAAATCTTATCTTTCGCTTTTAAAATGACCGATTTTATAGTAACTTATTGAGAATTATCCTCTTAAAAGATATAGATGCTGACAGGAAAAGGGGGTAACTCTAAGATACAATAATTTTATTGAATAACAAATAGTCAATTATTATTTCTAATATTTATGATTTTAGCCAGAAAAAAAACCTTAACTATGATGGAGAAATCGCCTTTTTGGCATAGTCTTCTACGTTATTGGGAATTGCTTTCCGTCTTAGTGCCACAAAATCTAAATACTCGTTATCGTGGTTCTTTTTTAGGAGTATATTGGTCATTATTAAATCCCATTATTATGACTACTTTATATACCGTTATTTTTGGCACAACATTTGCTTCTTATTTCGAAGATTCTATTATTAATTATATGTTCGCTGCTTTTACGGGTTTATTAGTAATTAATTTTTATAATTCTTCCACAACTCAGGCACTAAGCAGTATTGTTATTAACGGTGATTTATTAAATAAAATTAAGTTACCTATACCCGTTTTTCCCTTATCAATGATCGCCGCTAATATTTTCCAATTTGTTGTCGGATCATTGCCGTTATTAATCATAGTTACATTAATAAAAACTCATAATGTTGTATTTGTATTTTCCTTGTTATTGCCTTTTACTGCCCTAGTTTTAGTTTGTGCAGGAGTGGGGTTGTTTGTGAGTGCCTTATTTGTCTTTTTTAGAGATTTAGGTTACTTCTATGAAATCGCTACCTTTATTGTGTGGATTACCAGCCCAGTGTTTTATCCTGCGGAAATTGTACCCCAAAGAGTGCAACCTTTTTTATACCTTAATCCTTTAGTGCCAATTATTGAAAGTCTGCGACAAATTAGTTTAGAAGGTAGTTTTCCAGAAATTAGTCATTTGATAAAAGGCTTTTTAAGTGGCATAATTATTTTAACTTTAGGGTGGTTATTTTTTCGCCGTGTACAATCATCTTTTATGGATTTACTTTAAATAAGTTTTCCCCCTTGACCAATTATTTACCACATTTATTTTTATTCAAAATTGCAATGGATCGAGAAGTTATTAGACTAAATAATGTTTCTTTATGGCGCAGAACTCAGGAAGAATTTTCTTATGATCTAAAAAAAACAGTAATATCTTTTTTACAGGGAAAATATGTTAAACCTGCGAAAAAACAAGTTTTAAAAGACGTTGATTTTGCAGTTCGTAGTGGCGAAAAAATCGGTATTATCGGCTCTAATGGAGCCGGAAAATCCACATTGCTTAAAGTTATTTGCGGTATTTTGACCCCCACTTTTGGTACGGTAAGAGTACGAGGAAATATTGCACCTTTAATCGAATTAGGTGCCGGTTTTAATATGGAGATGTCCGTCAAAGATAATATAATTTTATATGGAGTTTTATTGGGTTATTCTAAAGAAGAAATGAGAACTCGTACCCGTGAAATTCTCGAATTTGCCGAGTTGGAAGAATATGGAGAAGTGCCAGTTAAAGCCTTATCTTCTGGGATGAAAGCCCGCTTAGGGTTCTCCGTGGCTACGGATGTACAACCCGATATTCTCGTTCTCGATGAAGTTTTGTCCGTGGGTGATGCTAAATTTACCCATAAATCTCGGGAACGTATTCAAAGTTTATGGGAACAAAGTAGTACAATTTTATTTGTTTCCCACAGTTTGGAATATGTCAAAGATTTATGCGATCGGTCTATTTGGTTAGATCATGGTAAAGTTGCTTATCATGGAAATACTCAAGAGGCTATAAAACTATATTTAGATTCTGTAGGAATTAAAGAGTATATTCGTCCTCCCTCTGCACTGTGAGCAAAGACTGGGTTACTAGAAGACTAAGAAGTTTTTTTCCTTGTCTTGCCATCGCCAGTTTGTAAAAAACCTACATCGGTGACTGACTCCCGATTCCCTAGCCAAATTATTATATTGAAATAATAGAATACTTAATCCCCCCGTTTAGCATTTACTTCAGTTTGAGGAGATCGGTATAATTAGGGTAAATATTATCGCCATTCATCCCAAAAATTCAATGCAAACAGCCCCTTTCGAAAAAATGCCACTAAGTTACAAACAAAATACCTTAAAGCCTTTACCATTACAACGTCCGCTACTAATGATTGGTCATGGTACAAGAGATGAAGATGGTCGTCAAGTGTTCCTGGATTTTGTCGATGCTTATCAAGCATTAGATCAATGTCGCCCGGTAATTCCTTGTTTTTTGGAATTGACTGCACCTACCATTGCTGAAGGGGTTGAGTCTTGTATCAACCAAGGATATGCTGATATTTCTGCCCTGCCGATCCTCTTATTCGCCGCCCGTCATAATAAGTTTGATGTTACTAACGAGTTAGATCGTACTAGGCTTAAATATCCTCAGTTACAATTTTATTATGGGCGACATTTTGGCATTAATCCCAGTATTATTGATCTTTGGCAAAAACGCCTTGCACAACTAGATCAACCCAAATATAATCCTCGTAACATTTCCCGTGAAGATACGGTGTTATTATTCGTGGGTCGAGGTTCAAGTGATCCTGATGCTAACGGTGATGTGTACAAATTAGCCCGTATTTTGTGGGAAGGTAGCGGATATAATACGGTAGAAACCTGCTTTATCGGTATTTCTCACCCTCGTTTGCAAGAAGGATTCCGCCGCGTTTTATTATATCAACCCAAAAGAATTATTGTCTTGCCCTATTTCTTATTTATGGGTGCTTTAATGAAAAAAATCTATCACATTTCCGCTGAACATCAAAAATTATATCCTGATATTGATATTACCTGTTTACCAGAAATGGGTATCCAGCCAGAGTTGTTACAATTAATTAGGGAAAGAGAAATCGAAACCCAAATGGGCGAGGTAAAAATGAATTGTGAGATGTGTAAATTCCGCCTTAATGCCGCGCAAAATGACTATCATCACCACCAACACCATGATCACAGTCATAGTCATGATTACTCCCATCATCACCATGATCATAACCATGATAGCGATCCTTTGGCAGAACCGATCGCCTATCATCAACGTATCTGGCAAACCCCTTAATCAATAGATTTTTAATTTTTGGAGATATCTAATCAATGTTGGGATTGTTAACGTTAAATTAGCTTACTATTGCCCAACCCAATACTGCGAGAGTTTTGGAAAATATAATTAATTGTCTGTAATACTTTTAGTATAATCTCACTCTAGGATCCAACCATGAATAGGTCAAATCGGCGATCAGATTAAAGATAACAATTAAAATACCGTAAATCATCGCGATCGCCATTACCACTGGAGTGTCACTACGATAAATTGATTCTATCAATAAAGCTCCAATACCCGGAATCCGAAAAATTTGTTCAGTAACCAGTGCACCAGTAAATATACTAGGAATATCAAGGGCAATAAGAGTTACCACCGGAATTAAAGCATTACGCAAAATATGATTAACTACCACCTGATAACTATTTAATCCCTTACTATAAGCCGTGCGCACATAATCATGACTCAATTCTTCCGTCACCGAAGATCGCATAAATCGCATTAATACCGCCGTTTGATATAAACTTAATACGACAATGGGCATTAACGATTGTTTTATTTGTATTACAAAAGTTTGCATGTCAGTTATTTGTAAGTTACTATCATAAATAAAAGGTAACCATTTCAACTGTACACTAAAAATAATTATCAATAATAATCCCGTGAAAAAGGGCGGAATTGAATATCCAAAAAAGGCGATAGCTGTGATCGTATTATCAAGTAAAGAATAACGTTTAACAGCCGAAATTAAACCCATGGGAATCGCCACAAAAACACTAATCACATAGGCCACGCCCACGATCATTAGAGTATTAGGAAGACGCTGTAAAATTAAGTCAAAAACAGGACTTCTGCTGGTAAAAGAATAACCTAAATCCCCTCGAAAAAAAGCAAAAAGCCACTTAAAATAACGAATATAAATAGACTGATCCAACCCTAAGGACTTTCTAATATTTTCTCTTACTTCTGCAGTAATATTCGGATTAGAAGCAAACTCACTTAAAGGATCCCCTGGTGCCAATGCTAATATACAAAAAATTACCACGCTAATAGTAAGTAAGGTCGGTAGAGAAATTAAGATTCTTTTAACAAAATAATTCATGCCAAAAATCGAAGTGTAAATTTTTTTAAACGCCCCAAAGTTTCTAGCTAGGTTATTGACCGCCTAAATCCTAAGGGAGGATTTCCTTTTCCTGTGCCACGAAAAACTTATACATACGATCGCCAAGTAAAAAGTAGAAGAATTTGAAGCAAAATTAGAGACAGAAATTAAGAAAGCCAAGGATTAAGAACGAAAGTCAAACTTGAGACAAAATTATTGCAATACAGTCAACCCCGCCAAGTAGTTCTGTAGTTGCTCGGCATTATCATAAGACATCTGGTCAAAGGTTGGTAGAGAGTCAGGACTAAACGCTCTGACTTCGCTGATTTCGAATTCATCTTGTACTTTCAATTGACCCCGAACGTCGGCAACAAAGGCAACGCAGATGGAGTGCAGGCGTGAATCTCGTTCAGGAGAAGAATACACTCCTACTAAACGACGAATTTTCAATAAGTCTAATCCGGTTTCCTCCGCTAATTCACGCTTGACGGTACTAGCAATATCTTCTCCCCAAGCTACCATTCCACCGGGTAAAGCCCAACGTCCCGTATCACGTCGACATACTAGCACGATGCGTCCATCTTCTAAGAGGGGAACAATACTGGTTCCGACAACTGGATGACGAAAAGCAAGGCGTATCGCTTCTTGAAAGCATCGACGCCAGAAACTAGCCAAAGTTGAAACTAGGTTTAAAGAATTAGCAAAACTGATAAACTTCATCATGACAGGATCTAGCTTTTGTTAATTATTTAAGTTTAGCAATTCCCTATATCATCGTTGTGTCAATTCAATAAAAGAATATAATATGGTTCATTATCTTGTCGTTTTCTGGCAACGGAAAATTAATCCTAATTTATCTTCTCTCATGGCTACCATCAGTATTGGGGGATTAGCTTTCTGTGTACTTATCCTATTTGTTGTTGCCAAACTTTCCAATGAGGTTCTAGAAAAAGAAGCCTTTGCTTTTGATAAATTTTTTCTGCTTTGGTTACATCAGTTTGCCAATCCAACCCGAGATCAAATCATGCTCAAAATTACTCAATTGGGTAATCCTAGTTTTGTGATTATGGTTGTTATCACCACCCTTATTTTATTATGGAGAAAGCACTATTACCAAGAGGCAAAGATTTTTATTTTAGCTTGTTTAGGAGCTTTAATTCTGACGACTGGAATGAAATTATTTTTTGCTAAACCCCGTCCACAACTTTGGAAACATCTTATTTCGGAAACCTCTTTTAGTTTTCCCAGCGGTCATGCCCTAGGTTCTGTTGTTTTATATGGTTTAATTGCCTATTTATTGAGTAATTATTATCCCAAGTTTTCTGGTTTAATTTATTCTTTTGCAACCACAACTATTCTGCTAATTGGTTTAAGTAGAATCTATTTGGGAGTACATTGGCCAACGGATATTCTTGCGGGTTATGGGGTAGGTTTTTTGTGGTTAACGCTTTGCGTTACTCTTCTAAAACTGCAAAAATATTCTCGGCAAAATTAATTGTTTCTAAAATCTAATTTCTTTTTAACTTCTTTATGCTTGATCTTTAGGCATTTAAGGTTAATGCTACTTTTCGATTACTCTTTAATGCCATGATGAAATGTTTATCCAACTCTACTCGGATCAAATCCATATTCTCTTGGGATGCAAACCAACTATCTGTTAGTACATATTTGTATTTCAGTTGATTCTGCTGACAATTTTTTAATTGTTTCCGTAATAATTCATTTTTGGTTATTGTTGCTTTTCGCTTTTTCTTTTTTGTTTTGATTTCACAGAACTCTATGGGTTTTTTGATCACGTCAAAACCAATAGGTAACGTTACATTTCCTCCGTGATAAACACAGTTGAGTAAGTTAATACCCTTAACTGAGCGATTTTTTGTATGATCATGATGCCAACAAACTAATTCGCTTTCTTTTGTATGAGGTTTTTCTTCGATTGTATCATCAAAAATTACGACCCCATCTTCCTCTTCATGTTGTCGTAACACAGGTTTGACTGACAGCCAGAGTTGTTTGTTTGTCATCTCTTCTCCGGACAAAAACCTTGTCACCTGATCATGCCTGATTTATGACTCTTTGCGTAACGTCAGATAAATAATAAAAAATACATAAATTGGCGATCGCAAAAATCGCTGAAACTCTTATTTCAGAATGAAAACATTTTGACGTGCGGAAGATGGGTTTACAGCAAGAAGTTGAGAATAGTGAAGTCGGTAAAAACCTGCGAGTAGAACTAAAACGCAATGGACAAGCAATTAGCTTTGCTGTCAAAGCAGGAGCCTATCCTACCGCCCAAGCTGATACCAACAAATGATTATTCTTCGGGAAAATTCGTTAGAATCAGAAGTTGCCTGAGTATACCGGTCAAATCAAGAACAGCCGATGACATTAAGTCAATCAAATCAAAATCTAACCTCCATCGAAGTAACAGGACTTTATAAGCAATACGGCAAGCTATTAGCAGTAAAGGGAATTGATTTTAGTGTACGTCAAGGAGAAATTTTTGGGTTAATTGGTCCTGATGGGGCGGGGAAAACTACAACTTTCCAGATTTTAGCAGGAGTCATGAAAGCTACTGCTGGTGAAATTAAAGTTTTCGGTAAACTACCTCGCGAGGCTCGTTTGGGAATTGGGTATCTCACCCAAAAATTTTCCCTCTACCCAGATTTGAGTATCGCCGAAAATTTACGCTACAGCGCTGGTTTGCGTCGAGTTCCCGATGTCAAATTTAAAGAAAGAAAAACCAAATTACTACGCCTATTTAGTTTAGAGCAATTCCCTAACCGTCTTGCCAGTCAACTTTCGGGCGGCATGAAACAGAAATTAGCTCTCTGTTGTGCCTTGATTGCTGAACCCCAGGTATTATTATTGGACGAGCCAACTACAGGAGTAGATCCTCTTTCCCGTCGGGAGTTTTGGGATTTACTCGCTTCTGTCGCTGCCCAGGGAGTGAGTATTGTGGTGGCAACCCCTTATTTGGATGAAGCAGAACGCTGTCATCGCCTTGCCTTGATTTATGAGGGTAAGATTCAACAAATAGGTACTTTAGCACAATTAAGAGCCAGTTTGGGTTTGTACCGTATTCAAGTGAGGGCAAAAAATTTACCGGCTGTAGAAAAAGTATTATCGGTTAACTCTTTAGCAAAAGACATCTCCGATTTACAATCTTTTGGCGATCGCTTGGATATTTTGGTTCCCAGTATAGAGGAAGGCACAAAGGACATTCGTGAGATGTTAGCACAACAGCAATTGGAACTTGATAGTCTTCAACCAGATGAACCTACCCTAGAAAATGTCTTTGTCACCCGTTTACGTCAAGAGGGTTCAGAACCAGCTTTTCTGGAGTTTCCTCGTTATCGTGGGCCAGAAGCTCAGGGAGAATGGGGAGAAGAGTACAGCGAAGCCCTGAGAAAAGCCAAGGGTTTGGAGAGAGATAAAACTTTAGCAACAGCTCAAATTGCTATTGGTGCAACTAACTTACAAAAAACCTTTGGGGAGTTTCAAGCGGTAAAAAAAGTCGATCTAGAAATTAAGTATGGAGAAATTTACGGCTTATTAGGGGCAAATGGAGCAGGAAAAACCACTACAATAAAAATGCTCTGCGGTTTGTTACCGGCCAGTGGAGGAGAGATGATTTTAGCAGGTCAAACTGAAAGTTTGCATAGTTCTCGAGTACGTTCTCGCCTAGGTTATATGAGTCAGAAATTTACTTTATATAATGATTTGACCATTAAACAAAATTTAGAGTTTTACTGTGGTGTATATGGCGTTCCTCGTAAATTAAGACAGGAAAAAATTGACTGGGTATTAGCTACCTGTGGTTTAGTCGGCAAAGAAGACAGCGTCACGGGTAGTCTTCCTGGCGGTTGGAAACAGCGTGTTGCCTTTGGTGCATCGGTAATGCACGAACCAGAAATTTTATTTTTAGACGAACCTACTTCTGGTGTCGATCCATTAGCGAGAAGGCAATTTTGGCGATTAATTCGGGATTTTGCCCATCAGGGAGCGGCAATCTTGGTTACGACTCACTATCTAGAAGAGGCAGAAAATTGTAACCGCATGGGATTTATGGTTGCAGGAGAAATTGTTGCTCAAGGATCGCCGAGTGAAATTAAAGCCCAACAACCAGGACAACTGATCGAAATCATAGTATCAGATACCCAAACAGCTTCTGACTTACTCAAAACAAAACTAGAATTTTGGCGAGTTTCTATTTTTGGTGATCGTCTTCATTTAGTCTTAGATAATCCAGAAAGAGAATTATTGCAAGTAAAGCAAAGTTTAAAAGAAAATCAAATAGATATTTACTCACAAAGAGCGATTCCTTTTTCTTTAGAAGACGCCTTCATTAGTATTGTACAGAGAGCGGGGGTTTATTTTGTTTAATGAGCCAAAAAACATTATTCTAAATTCTAAATTCTAAATTTGCCTCACAATATAAATTCTAGCCTTAACCGAGCAGTATTGGGGACTGGGGTTTGAGGGAGAAAGCTGAAAATGCCTCTCCCAACTCCTTTCTCCCTTCTACTCTACTTTTTTGGGGGGCGAAACATCCATCGGCAGGTGTTCAGTAATAATTTCCCCATCGGCTGGCATTCCCGGTTTGGCGAAGCCAGCAGGGTTATCAATGCTTAGTTTTAAACCAAAGACCTGGGTGATGCGATCACTGCGGAAGTAAATATTTTCTGGGGTAAAGGAAGCTTGGGAGTCTATTTCCGTTACAGTAGCCTCCAAAGGTTTATCTGGTGAAGAATCTAAAAAGACTTTCGCACTTTGTCCGACTCTTACCATCCCGATTTCTCCTTCTGGTAGATAACCCCGTAGATAGACATTGTTAAGGTTAATAACTGTCACCAAAGTTGTTCCCGTCGCAATTACTTCCCCCGGTTCGCTAGTACGGGTCAGTACTACTCCATCAATAGGGCTAAGAATTCTGAGATCGTCTAACTTGGCCACAATCTCTGCTTGGGCTGCTTTATTACTAGCTACTTCTGCGATCGCCGCTTTTAATTGTGCTTGTGCCTGAGCTAATTGTTTGGTTAAACCAGCTACCTTGGCAGTGTTGATTTGGGGATTAAAACTGCTGGTTTTTGCCTGTGTTAACGCCCCTTCAGCTACATTTACTTGTTTTTTAGCGGCATCCACTACTGCTTGAGAAGCTTGTAGATTAGCTTGGGCGGTATCGAGTTTAGTTTGGCTGTAGTCAAATTGTTGTTGGGGAATCACTCCAGCTTGAGCTAAGGATTGGTAGCGATCGCGATCGCTTTGGGCTAGTTGTCTTTCTGCTTCGGCCTGTTTTACCCGTGCCTGTGCTTCTAAAAGTTGTGCCCGTGCAGCCGCTACAGTTGCTTGTGCCTGATTAATCCTGCCCTGGGCATCTTCCGCAGATTGACGTAAATTTAGTTGAGCTTCTTCAATCTGACTCCGAATTACTTCTATTTGTAAACGAGCCTGATTGACTTGTTGTTGGGCGGCTTGGAAACGGGCTTTCGCTCCCTCTAATTGCGCTTTTAACTCGGCATTGTCAAGTTGAGCGATAACTTGACCTTTATGGACGAGATCCCCTTCTCGCACGGCGATCCATTCGATTCTTCCTCCTACTTTTGCTCCTAAGTCAGTTTCATAACCTTCAATCCTGCCACTAAGTTCTAGATTGTTATCCTCAGGCCGATGGAAGAAATAGTAACGGAGGCCGATGCCTATCCCTAATAACAATAAGGCTAGAGGAATTAAAAGACGCAGTTTTCCCAAACGCTGTTGTGGTTGTCGGGTGGAAACTGCCTTTTCTTCCTGAAACTGAGAAGCTATCTGAGACATGGTCTTAAAATTACCGCTATATTGCACTGTGCGGTATAGTTTGGTTGATACTTTTATTATACCGTCGCTAGAAATCATGAACAGAATTTTAACTCAATTGATTCTACTCACTCCTCTCAGGCTAAGGCCTTCGGCGTGAGATTGAAGAATAGTATGAACTGGGAAGAATCTTGTTATGAATTAGATAAATGAATTAAAATAGGTTTGCTTAATAATTAAATTCTCACAAATCGGATAGGATCGCTATATATTAATTGAGAGTTTATTGTTGTTTTTTGGCAATTTAACTAATAGTCAGTTAACTTAATATTTGTGCTGACACAAGCAAAACTATCTAAAAATCAAACTTAGGAGATATATTCTATGGAATCTCAATCTTACGAACAAGAGACTCAATTTAACGAATCCACTACACAATTAAATGATGACATCCCCGGTGTAATTACCGCCAAAATGCCTTCTAATGATGAACAGGGTTGGCAAGAATGGGTAGATGTAGTAGTGGACTTTTTAGCTAAAATACCCGAACAATTGGGGAACTTCTTTTCCGAGTATAAACAACCTTTAACGACCCTTGGCTTAATTCTCACTGCGGCTATTACTGTTTATGTCACTTTATCAGTATTAGATGCCATCGATAATATTCCTCTCTTATCATCTATTTTAGAATTAGTAGGTTTGGGATATAGTGCTTGGTTTGTTACCCGTTATTTATTGAAGGCTTCTACTCGTCAAGAGTTATTTGCCGAATTTAATAGCTTAAAACAACAAGTATTAGGCGGAAAGACTCAAGGTTAATCCTTTCTTTATTATTTGAACATATGGGGGCGAAATCATGCCTCTATATAATTTTTGGCATGAGGGGGACAGGGACACTAGAAGATTATAAGTTTAATTGCCCATTGTTAATTTTATGTTTCACTTTAGTATCCAGACTGAGGGGAATATTTCTCCTTCTCAACAATTAATCGATCAAATTCAGTTTGCCATCGCATCTTGTCAATATCCCCCTGGTCATCGTTTACCGAGTACAAGACAACTAGCACTAATAACAGGATTACATCGCAACACCATCAGTAAAGTTTATCGGCAATTAGAAGAAAAAGGACTAGTTGAATCCCTTGCTGGATCGGGCATATACGTCAAAGCCCAAGGAAATGAAAGTGTTAAAGAATCAAGATCACATTTTTTAAAAGCATACCCCACCGCCCAGAAAATTATCAAGCAAAATGTTGATGAATTATTATTACAAGGCTGTAATTTAGAACAAATTAAACAATTATTTGTAGCTGAAATTGATTGGAGATTAGGTTGTAGTGCTTTAGTTTTAGTCACTGTGCCGAGGGTAGATATGGGTGCTGGGCAACTGATGGTTTTAGAATTGGAACAAGCCTTATTAATTCCTATACAATTGGTGCCCATGGAGGAATTAAATTTAATTTTAACGGAGGCTCATTCAGCTACCATTGTCACCAGTCGTTATTTTATTCACCAAGTTTTAGAAATAGTTTCCCCCCAGTCAACTAGAGTAATTCCCCTTGATATTTACGATTATAAAGAAGAATTACAGATCATTAAAAAACTACCCCAAGACTCTTATTTAGGTATAGTGAGTTTAAGTACAGGTATTTTGAGGGTAGCAGAGATTCTAGTACATAGTCTTCGGGGCAAGGATATTAGTATTATCACTGCCCAAGCTAATGATCAACAAAAATTAAAGAACTTAGTCCTTAGTGCTTATACCATTATCTGCGACCCTAATAGTTATTTGACCGTAAAAAAAATCCTTAAACAAGTACAAGATGAACTCATACGACCGCCAGAAATTATCTGTAGTAACAATTATATCGGCGAAAAATCTATTAACCTTTTAAAAAGAGAATTAGGAATAACCTAAGTTTGAAGTTGTATTAATAGCTAATTGTTCATCAACTCTTCATATCAGCTTCACAGAAAAGTCATAACCGTTGTTTATATTATTAAATGTCAGCTTAAAAAAGGTTTTCCTCTTTTGCTCCTTCGCACTTTAAGCTGACTTTTTTTCTGAACATCGTATACTTATAATTATTCCCGCAATATTATTAATTTTAATTTTATTTCCAAAAAACTCAAAATAGAAGTCCCCATCATGAACAAATATATCCAAAAAGCTACCACTTGCACTTCTCTACTTTTATTGGGTGCTGGTATTGGTGTCGGCGTCAATTATTTAATCAACACGCCTCAAATATTTGCTGGTAATAACGAAAATACTACCATCGAACAAAAAGAAAGTTTAGTTAGTAATAGATTACCAGAATTAGGAAAGAATACAGATATTAATTTTGTCTCTAAAGTCGTTCAAGAAGTAGGTCCTGCTGTTGTTAGAATCAATGCTGAAAGAATTGTCGCCAGTAATAATAATGTTCCACCTGTATTTAATGATCCTTTTTTCCGTCAATTTTTTGGCGATCAAATCCCGGAAACTCCTGAACAACAAATTCAACAAGGTACAGGATCAGGGTTTATTATTAGTGATGATGGTAAAATTTTGACCAATGCACACGTGGTTGAAGGCTCAACTAAAGTAACAGTGAATCTTAAAGATGGAAGAGTATTAGAGGGGAAAGTATTAGGCACTGATCCTCTCACGGATTTAGCTGTCATTCAAATTCAAGGGGAAAATTTACCTGTTGCTCAATTAGGGGATTCTGATAATCTCGTTATCGGTGAATGGGCAATCGCCATCGGCAATCCCCTCGGTTTAGATAATACAGTTACAACAGGTATTATTAGTGCAACAGGAAGATCAAGTTCTCAAATTGGTGTTGGCGATAAACGACTAGACTTTATTCAAACCGATGCGGCAATTAACCCGGGGAATTCTGGTGGTCCTCTTTTAAATGCCCAAGGGGAAGTAATCGCCATCAATACCGCTATTATTAAAAATGCCCAAGGGTTAGGTTTTGCTATTCCCATCAATCGGGCGTCAGAAATCGCTGAAAAATTAATTATTGGGGGAAAGGTAGATCATCCATATTTAGGCATCGCTATGATACCGTTAAATGACCAAACCAAAGAACAATTAAACCAAAATGAAGGCTTTAAATTAACTAACGAAGAAGGAGTATTAATCTTAAAAGTAGTTCCTAATTCTCCTGCATCACAAGCTGGGTTAAAATCTGGGGATATTATTCAAGGTATTGAGGGTGAAAAAATTGCAGATCCCTCACAGGTACAGAAAAAAGTGGAATCTAGTCAGGTGGGTTCTGACTTAACCCTAAATTTACAACGAGATCACAAAGAAATTAAAATTCCTGTAAAACTGGGTATCTTACCAACGAATAATCAATCTCTACCACGGTAAACTATTCCTAAACTGATTGGAATTTTGAATTTTGAATTTCCTCGTCAGGGGCTTATTACTTAATTATCAGCGCCTTCTATGGGTGCAAATCCTTGACGTTGGATGTTTTCAGTGACAACGCGGGGTTCCAAAAACTGTAACAGATAATCTGGTCCTCCTGCTTTTGAACCGACCCCAGAGAGTTTAAAACCGCCGAAGGGTTGACGAGCAACGATGGCCCCTGTTATTCCCCGGTTAATATATAAATTACCCACCTCAAACTCTTTGTATGCCCTTTCAATGTGGGCTGGAGTGCGGGAATATAAACCGCCAGTTAGGGCGTAATCTGTCGAGTTGGCTATGTTTAATGCCTCATGGAAACTGTTGGCTTTGATTACGGCTAATACAGGACCAAAAATTTCCTCTTGGGCGATGGTGGCATCTGCTGAAACATCTGTGAAAACAGTGGGAGGGACAAAATAACCAGTTTCGGGGACGGATACTTGAATGGCCAAAGTGCTGTCTTGTTTACCCTTATCAATATAGTCCAAAATACGTGCTTGGGCTGTAGCATCGATCACAGGTCCTATTTTCGTGCTGGGATTTTTAGCATCACCCACGTTGAGGGATTTAACTGCCTCTACTAAACGCTGGACAAAGCTATCATAGATGGTATTTAAGACAATTACCCGTGAACAAGCAGAACATTTTTGACCGCTAAATCCAAAAGCTGACTGTATTACCCCAGCGACACCCTGATCTAAATCTGCACTTTCATCGATGATAATGGCATTTTTACCACCCATTTCCGCAATAACTCGCTTGAGGTGTTTTTGTTTAGGTTGCAATATCGCCGCATCAGCATAAATTTTACAACCCACTTCCCTTGAACCTGTAAAGGCGATTAAATGAATATCAGGATGTTTAACAAGATAATCCCCCACAAGTGAGCCTTTCCCTGGTATATATTGGAAAACACCGGCAGGAATACCAGCTTCTACCAAAATTTCCGCTATTTTCGCCCCAATAACGGTACTGGTTGCCGCAGGTTTCAATAGGGCACAATTACCAGCAACTAACGCGGCCACTGTCATGCCCGTAGCGATGGCAAAGGGGAAATTCCAAGGGGAGATAATCAGAGCGATTCCACGAGGTTGGTAGAAATAACGATCATTTTCTCCTGCCACGTCAAAATTATAACCTTGATCCAGCCGTTCCATCTCATCGGCATAGTAACGACAAAAATCGATAGCTTCTGATATTTCCGGATCACCCTCTTTTAGGATTTTACCAACTTCATAACACATCCAAGCGGTTAATTCATGGCGTTTTGCTTCCATAATCTCGGCGGCTTTACGCAAAATATCAGCCCTTTCTCTTGCGGAGGTTTTACTCCATGTTTTAAATGCTTCTTTGGCGGCATTCATGGCCTCATCAGCTTGGGGGAGAGAGATTAAGCCAATTTTGCCCACAACTTCAGAAGGCTTGGAAGGGTTGACGGAGTCAATATAAGTCTCGGTTTCCACATATTGCCCATTAATCAAGGGTAGGTAAGTTTTTCCCAGATGATTATGCACGATGGTTAAGGCTTGTCTAGCTTTACTGAGGTTAGTTTCACGCCCATAATCGGTATCAGCTGAACCGATAAAACCCTTCTTATCAAGTGGGGTTGGGGGAGTTTGATCTTGATTTGGGGGATTGAGTGACATTTTAGGAGGTGCGACTAATTCTTCAATGGGTTTTTCTTCGGAGTTTTGGCGTAAAAAGGAGCTATTGGCAGTATTTTCCAGCAAACGGCGGATAAGGTAAGCCATCCCCGGTAAAAGTTCCCCATAGGGTGCATATACTCTCACTCGATGCCCTCTTTTGACGATGGCTTTAGCTAGGGTTTCTCCCATGCCGTATAAAATTTGACATTCAAACTTTCTTTTTGGTATCTTCAACGTTTCCGCAATGGCGATAGCATTGGCTTGAGTTCGCACATTATGAGAGGCGATGGCTGCGGTTAAATATTGGTGATTTTCGAGAAGAAGACGAGTTAAACTCTCATAACTGATGTCACTTTCGGGTTTTTGATTAAATACGGGCTGTTCCCAGTGATTTTGCAAAGATTTAATTGTTTCTTGATCCCAATATGCCCCTTTTACCAATCTAACAGTGATGGGACTACCCCGTCTTTTCGCCCAATCAATCCAACTTTGTAAGTCTTTCTCGGAATCTCGCAGGTAGGCTTGTAAAGTGACGCCAATATCAGTGCGAGGGCGAAACTCATCTTCCATCAACAACTCTTGTAAGATAAAAATAGTAATATCCTTGTAAATATATTGTTCCATGTCGAAATGCACCGCCGCCCCATGTTGTTGGGCGTGTCTTAAGAGAGTGCGGATGCGATCGCATACTTTTACTTTACTACCTTCAGGGTCAATGGGATCAAATTGGGAGTAAAATGCAGTCAACTTGACCGATACTTGTACTTTAGGGAGATTTTCCCCATCAGCATCGTCAATTTCAGGAATATTTGCCCATTTTTGAGCTTGTTGGCTCAATTGAGTGATTAAATCAAGGTAGTTTTGTAAGTAAGATTCCGCCTCAACTTCCGTAATTACCGCCTCCCCTAACAAGTCGATGGTAAAACCCATTTTTTCCTTGCGCATTCTTTCCACTGCCTTAATGACCTCTTTGAGAGTTTCCCCAGAGATGTATTTATAAGCAAGGGTTTCTACCGCTTTGGTGATAGTTGCCGCCGCAATTTGGGCCGGGGGTGAATTTGGCTCACTAAAATTAAGAATGACCTTCAGTGCCTCTGGTAATTCTACTTCTTCGGTGGTCAAATATTGTTGCAAATGACGGGCAATTTCAGCTTTACTTTGCAATGCAGGTAATGCATCGATGAACCTAAACAATTGAACCCGCAACCCCGGATTGCTCATGGTCCAAGCCATGAGTTTATCATCGAAGTGCATCTGTTCTTTGAGCTTACTAAAAATATTACCCTTCTGCCGTGTGGCTTGGATTAATTCCCGTGCGATGGCTTGCGTCTTATTTTCGTATGACGAGATCGGATTAACTACAGCTACCATAATTTTCCCCTAATAAATATAACAAGATCCCTCTAATTTTCGCCTGATCTTCAGGTTGCCGTAATGCTGATATTGCATAATGTTCAGAAATTCTCACCATGACCACTCTAGCATATTTAGGGGGTGATAAAAAAGTGTTATCGTCAGGGAAAATGATTTTAAACTCCTATATACTGTTGATGGGGACAAGTAGCCATCATAGTTTGATCGTTTAATAATTCTCCATAAACTCCTTTTGTCAGACCTCGTATTTTTTTCAATTTATTAATAGAAGAAGGACAATCACAGCCAAACATTTTTATGGCAGAGTCACTTTCTTCATCGGTAAAATTGAGCACTGAATCACCATATTCATTTGTTTCTAAGTTGTAATCATCATTTATTTCACCCTGGTTAGGGTTAATAATAGTGATATTAATCCCTTGACTTTCCGAGGCTTCAACTCGTTGGGGTTGCCAAACATTAAACACAAAAGAGGCTAATACTACAGGGGTGGACAACAAACACAATTTGAAAATCTGATTACTTTTAATTTGTGAATATTTCATGATCATAAATATTTGAGTGATAATTGCCCATGTTATTCAACGATTCCTGGAAATGTCAACTTCCTTCATGAGAGACAACAGGTGGTAACAGGCAAAGGTTTTCTAAAACTATATCATAACTGCGAACCTGTAACTGTGAACAAGTTATACCGATCAATAGAAGTTTTATCAAAAAACTCTTTTTGGGCAACTCCTACTGGATTAAGGAAGAAATTTGTCCTAAAATCGATACAATTATTAACCAGGGAATGATCCAAATAAAAAATTCTTTAATTCTTGATTTTATTTTCGGTTTGATAGATTTTTGTTCACGAAAAATTACTTGACGATAAAGATAGTTAATAGAAAAAGTCAATAATAAAACTATCAATTTTCCTATGGTGTCATAGAATTGATCATAGTTAAAATAAAAAATAATTAAAGTTTCTAAAATTATCCCAGTACAAAAAAAACTAGCTAAGGGCAAGTTAAACAACATGGGAATAAATACTAATTCTGGCTGGATAAGTGCACTAATGGCATAGATTATCATCCAAAATATAAACCATAATAAACTAATCGCAAAATTTCGAGGAGACAATTTTTCTAAGTGTTTATATAAATTATGGCAGTTCATTTAATTGGTGTTAATAAAATAAATTGGGATTCGGGTATTATTGTCTTTTGGAAACAATTTTTCTGGGGTTGTATTTTGGCGTACTTTTGATCTATATCTTGCATAACATAGCAGTAATTATCACCGTTGACAATTAAATCAAGTTCTAATAAAGTTTCAGTATTTACTAGTAAAGAGGAGGGAAATTTGATCAAGTTTTGCATCTCTTCCAGGTTAGCAGGTATAACTCGGTGTTCACTATAAAAATTCAGAGAAGGGCGCTCATAATCAAAAGAAATATAAACAGTTTCTTTGGGCCTTACTTCTTCTTTGACCACAGCGGCAACTGGTTTTACAGGATATGCTTCGTTTAATTCCCATAACCAATAATCAGAACTGAAAAATACCATTAAGGAAACATACATCCCCCAAAATAATACAGGAATAAATTGTTGATCTTTTTTGAGTAAAAGAATTGTCGTTGCCGAAAATGTGATTGACAATAACCCGAAAACGGTTAACAGATTTTGATTATATGGTTGAGTGAGAAGAAAATAGAAAAATCCGCTTGTAACGGCGATGCTAAGGAAACCAAAAAATCCTTTCCATATACGAGGATAAGATTGGAATGAGGGTAAAGATTCTATTTGCACTAATGCCACTCCTGCGGATATGGATAAAGCTGGATATATGGGCATGATATACCAAGGTAATTTTGTCCCCATTATCGACACGGCTATTAAATAAGCACTACTCCACACCAAAATGAATTTTGCCCAACTCCAATTGCGATTTTTCCATGCCATCGCTAGTCCACAGACAGCAACAAAAAGCCAAGGGTGGGGGTATTTTAACAATTCTAGTAAATAATACCAAATAGGTCCTTGATTTCCTTCCACGGAGGTAAAAATACGATCTAAGGATTGATCTTTAATAGAAGTATTGACAAAATTTCCGCCGTAATATTGATATTGTGCCACTTGCCATGCAATGACGGGGGTTACGCCTAAAAGTAATCCCGACCATAAATAAACAGATGAGATTAATCGGGGAGTATCCCAACAAAGGAATAAAAATGCGATAGCAGCTAATAAAAGACCCATCATCCAACCTTTACTAAGGCAAATTAAAGCAAAACTAATTCCTGCTAGTAACCCCCAACGCAAATCCCGTCTAGCCCTTAAAATAGATAACATCATTAAAATTTGAAAACATAACACCGCACCATCAAGCATAGCTAATCTTCCATGGCGAACTACAGGCATAGTCGTAAGATAAACTAAAGCCGAAAATAAGGCATAATTGCGTGGTAAAAATAATTCCTTCGCCAAAGAATAGAGTAAAGGCACAGATAAAGCCGTTAATGAAGCACCCACAATACGAGTTGTAAACTCATTGACTCCGGCAAAACTATAAACTAAAGCCGTCAAAGTATGAATTAAAGGAGGTTTATTCAAATAAGGCTCATTCCAAATAGTGGGGAAAAGCCAGTGTGAATCTTGAAAAGAAGATTGATAAATTTCCTTGGCTACCTGTGCAAAAGTACCTTCATCCCAATCCCTCAAAGGTAAATCACCTAAATGGAAAGAATATAAAGTTATCGCGACACAAAAAAGACCGAAAAAATAGAAAAATTCTAACCAATACTCTTGAGATTTAATCCCATATCGTGGAATTTTAGATGTAAAAAGATGACGATTCATAATATAAAAATGATCATTAATAATTGTCTATTACAGCACTTTTTGCTGCCATAAACCACAGATTAAATATCAAGTCAGGACAATAAAAGGGATAGAAAAAAGTGGATTGTTGATTACCGATAACTAACTACTATAAGTAAACTACTATAAGTAAATAGGTTAATATATAGATGTTTTTATTTGCTCAGCCATAGTTACGTTCAAAACAGACTGTTATTATAGCCAATACAACTCTAACCTAAATTCAAAATCATCATGGATGGATCATTTGCGCTTACCATACAGATTGTCATAACCGTTGTTGCGGGAATTAGCGCTCAAGTATTAGGAGAATATTTAAAAATACCCAGTATTGTTTTTTTGCTCATTTTTGGGATTGCCTTAGGTAGAGACGGATTCGAGATATTACATCCAGAATTGTTGGGATCAGGATTAGAAGTTTTAGTGGCATTAGCGGTGGCAATTATCCTTTTTGAAGGAGGATTAAATCTGGAATTAAAAAAATTGGGACAAGTGTCAGGAAGTATTCGCAATTTAGTTACCATCGGCACTTTGATCACCTTTTTAGGGGGTGGGATGGCGGCACATTGGTTGGGAGAATTTCCCTGGCAAATTGCTTTTTTATACGCATCTTTGGTGGTAGTAACAGGACCAACAGTAGTAGGACCATTATTAAAACAGGTAGCGGTAGATAGGAGAGTGGCAACTTTACTTGAAGGGGAAGGGGTTTTAATTGATCCTGTGGGGGCAATTTTAGCAGTGGTGGTGTTAGATACCATTCTCAATAAATCTGCTTATTCCTGGGAAATTATTTCTGGCTTATTATTTCGTTTAGGTGTTGGTGCTATTATTGGCGGTCTCAGTGGTTGGTTACTAGGCACATTTCAAAAAAAAGCCCATTTTGTTGCTGAGGACTTAAAAAATTTGGTGGTATTGGCCGGGGTTTGGGGTACATTTGGACTAGCACAAACCATTATCAGTGAGTCAGGGTTAATGGCTACAGTTATGGCTGGTATTGTCTTAAGAGCATTTAGTATTCCTGAAGAAAGATTATTATTACGTTTCAAAGGACAATTAACGGTATTAGGGGTCTCGGTTTTGTTTATTCTCTTAGCGGCAGATTTATCCATTGCCAGTATTTACGCCCTTGGTTGGGGTAGCGTGTTGACTGTTGTGGTTTTAATGTTGATAGTTCGCCCCTTGAATATTTTAATCTGCACTTGGGGAAATGGGATGAATTGGCGACAAAAATGTTTTTTATCGTGGATTGCACCTCGTGGCATAGTTTCAGCTTCTGTAGCTTCTTTATTCTCTATTTTACTCACTCAAAATGGTATTAATGGCGGCGATTCTATTAAGGGATTAGTGTTTTTAACTATTATGATGACAGTATTTATCCAAGGTTTAAGTGCCGGTGCGGTAGCGAATTTGCTCAAGATAACCTCTGCCCAGACTACGGGGGCAATGATTGTTGGCTGTAATCCTTTAGGGCGTTTAATTGCCAGTTTATTTATAGCCGCAGGAGAATCCGTTGTTTTAATTGATACCGATAAAGACGCTTGTGAAAAAGCAAAAAAAGATAACTTGCCAGTCGTTGAAAGTAGTGCATTAGATCACCAAGTCTTAGAGGAAGCTCAAATCGAATCTTTTGGCACTTTAATAACTCTTACTAATAACGGCAATGTTAACTTAATGATTGCACAGCGGGCATCAGAAGAATTTGCACTGCCAAAAGTTTTAGCGGTTTTTCCCCATAATGATGACAATAATATCAAAACCAATAAACAAAAAATAAATCAAGCTTTTATGTCCCAATTTTCCATTAAAACATGGAATCAATATCTAACAGATGGGCATTTTAAGTTAGGTAAAACGACTATTAAACCCAATGCCATCGATTTACAACAAATTCACCTACAAACGATGATTAACACTGGGGAATTATTACCTTTATTGGTGCAAAGAGAGGGTAAATTGCAAATATTGGCGGCAGGGGAAGAATGGAAAATAGGGGATGAAGTTATTTATTTATTACATGATTCTCGTCCTGAATTGCTTAAGCGTTTATCTGGCAATTTTCAATCTTCTCGTTTTAGTTTGGATAAGTTGCCGGAAGTGGAGGAAATACCGATTTCTGGTTTAACAAAGGCATCTATTTAACTTAGCCAAAACCTAAGTTAATTAAATTTCACAAGTCAATAAACGACCAAGAAAAAAATTAGCCATTTTTGCCCCATAGGGAGACATCCACCAATTTCCCGGAAGCGCACCTTCAGATGCCTCAAGGGAAAAATCGAAGTCATCAGGTTCAACTCTTTTGCCATCTTTACGCCAACCTATCTTTTCGCTAGTACGTTGTAAAAATTCGATTTTTTGGGCCCTAATGGTATCCATACTACCACCAACACTTTGATAAATGCTCAATTGGAGACTAAATCCAAAATGGTTATTACTATATTTTCTCCAAAGCTGGTCAATTACCATAATGTCATTACAGGGGAATTTTTGAATGTCCTCAGGAGTTATTTCATCTAATTCGGCTTTACCCGTTATGTTAATCATTACTTTAGTGGTTTCTAAATCTGCTTCTTTCCATTTGCCGGCGGCGAGTAAATCTCTGAGTCTTCCATAACGATAAATATCAGCGATGATCATTAATGCTTCATCCAATCGTTTTTCTAATTGGGCGACTCTTTCTACAAGGGATGATTCTTCTTGTGGGTTAGTCGTCAAATACTGGTTATCGTCCATATTTTCAGTGCCTTTTACTATTCTTTTTATTTTATACTTTATACTTCTAAATTTAAAATCTTAATTCTTCATTGCTATGAAGCCACTGGCTAAGTTAATTGGACAACCTCTCGCTATTGAATTATTAGAACTGGCGGTCGCCAAAAATCGTATTGCACCTGCTTATTTATTTGTCGGGGCGGATGGCATTGGCAAAGCATTGGCGGCCAAGTGTTTTACGGAAATGTTAATAATTTCTCCCACAGAAAATTACGCCTCAGCTTGTAAAAAATTATATGCAGGGAATAATCCTGATTTTTTATGGATAGAACCAACTTACAATAATAAAGGAACATTATTAACTGCTAAAGAAGCAATGGAAAAAGGCTTAAAACGGAAAACAGCCCCGCAAATTAGAATCGAACAAATTAGGGAAATTAGTCAATTTTTAGCCCGTCCACCGTTAAAATGCGATCGCTCCATCGTGGTGATTGAATCGGCAGAATTAATGGCAGAACCGGCAGGAAATGCTTTATTGAAAACCTTAGAAGAACCTGGACAAGCTACTATTATTTTAATTGCACCTAATATCGATTCGATTTTATCAACTTTAGTTTCTCGGTGTCAAATTATCCCTTTTTCTCGACTCAGTGAAGAACATTTACGATTAGTTTTATATCGACAAGATGCGGCACAAGTTTTAGATTATCCTCAGTTAATTCAATTATCTCAAGGATGTCCGGGAAAAGCGATCGCTGATTGGCAAAAGTTAAGAGAAATTTCCTCAGATTTGCTCTCAAAATTAGCTACATTACCTGACAATGCCGTGGATAGTTTAATTTTATCTAAAGAAATTACTCAGGATTTAGAACTAGAAAATCAAATTTGGTTAGCAGATTATTTGCAGTATTTATATTGGGATAAATACCGAAAAATAAAATTAATAGAGGGATTGGAAAAGGTTAAAAAATTTTTACTTCGTTATGTACAACCTCGCCTAGTTTGGGATTGTTTTTTTCTAGATGTATATTCTTTGTAGTTAATAAAACATCTTAACAAACACAATTATTTAGGATTAAAGGCTGAAATCCCTACCCTGATAGGTTTCTAACCTTTATTTACAGGGCAAAATTTTCCCTTTTGCCCCTGTCTCCTGACTTGAAAGTCACCACTTTCATCTCTGATGGTGAAATTTTTTCATCCGGACTGCCTTCGCCCCGTTTTGTCCTACTTTCTTTGCATAATTCAATATGAAGTAATGTGAGATAGAAAAATCCTTAATTCCATTTTTGCGTAAATTTATTTAGTTAAATATTTACTTAGTTAAATATATTTAAATATATTTAACTAAGTAAATACAATCTAAAAAAATCCAGTCATATTTTTTTGTAAAGCTCTTCATATAAAGATCATATAAAGTTTTAATATTTGTAAAGATTATGTAAAGAGAACAAATAAACTTACTTTTTTTTAAAAAAACTCTCTATACTTTTAAGAATAAACACTTAAGTGCATAAGCTAATTTTAGCTGATTCATCCTTTAGTAAATAAATCATGGAGACAGAATTTTATGACTAAACTAAACCCTGGGATCCTTCAAGCTGAAATATTGTTACTGAAAGCCCCTTTACCTTTAAACGCCAGCCCAGAGGCAAATCTATCTTTAGCCGGTACAGGTAATGCAGATACTCTTACTGGTGGTGACGGGAATGATAGTCTCTATGGAAAAGATGGCAACGACTGGCTTTATGGGGAAGCCGGCAACGACTGGCTTTATGGGGAGGCCGGCAATGATCGTCTCTACGGTGGTAGCGGCAACGACTCCATCTACGGAAGCAGCGGCAATGACACCGCTAATGGTGGCAACGACAATGATCTGGTTAATGGTGGTGACGGCAACGACCTCCTCCAGGGGGGCTACGGCAGCGACACCCTCAACGGTGGCAATGGCAACGATCGCCTTTATGCCTATACCGCAGCTAACATCGGCGGATCTAGCGTGGGGGACGTCCTCAATGGCGACAATGGCAACGACTCCATCTACGGAAGCAGCGGCAATGACACCGCTAATGGTGGCAACGACGATGATCTGGTTAATGGTGGTGACGGCAACGACCTCCTCCAGGGGGGCTACGGCAGCGACACCCTCAACGGTGGCAATGGCAACGATCGCCTTTATGCCTATACCGCAGCTAACATCGGCGGATCTAGCGTGGGGGACGTCCTCAATGGCGACAATGGCAACGACTCCATCTACGGAAGCAGCGGCAACGACACCGCTAATGGTGGCAACGGCGATGATCTCGTTAATGGTGGTGACGGCAACGACCTCCTCCAGGGGGGCTTCAACAGCGACACCCTCAACGGTGGCAATGGCAACGATCGCCTTTATGCCTATACCGCAGCTAACATCGGCGGATCTAGCGTGGGGGACGTCCTCAATGGCGACAATGGCAACGACTCCATCTACGGAAGCAGCGGCAACGACACCGCTAATGGTGGCAACGACAATGATCTGGTTAATGGTGGTGACGGCAACGACCTCCTCCAGGGGGGCTTCAACAGCGACACCCTCAACGGTGGCAATGGCAACGATCGCCTTTATGCCTATACCGCAGCCAACATCGGCGGATCTAGCGTGGGGGACGTCCTCAATGGCGACAATGGCAACGACTCCATCTACGGAAGCAGCGGCAACGACACCGCTAATGGTGGCAACGACAATGATCTGGTTAATGGTGGTGACGGCAACGACCTCCTCCAGGGGGGCTACGGCAGCGACACCCTCAACGGTGGCAATGGCAACGATCGCCTTTATGCCTATACCGCAGCTAACATCGGCGGATCTAGCGTGGGGGACGTCCTCAATGGTGACAATGGCAACGACTCCATCTACGGAAGCAGCGGCAACGATACCGTTTATGGTGGTGATAACGATGATATTCTTTATGGGGGTGATGGCCGTGATAACCTTTATGGAGGGAATGGCTATGATACTCTTTATGGGGGAAATGGCTATGATACCCTTTATGGAGACAATGGCAACGACTGGCTTTATGGGGAAGCCGGCAATGACAGACTTTATGGTGGCAATGGCAATAATCGTCTCTACGGACAAGCTGGCAATGACAGACTTTATGGTGGTAATGACGATGACAGACTTTATGGTGGCGATGGCAATGATCGTCTCTACGGACAAGCTGGCAATGATACCCTTTATGGTGGTAATGGTAATGATAGACTTTATGGTGGCGATGGCAACGACTTTTTGAATGGCGGTGGAGACTTCGATGTGTTGACCGGCGGTAGTTTTGCCGATCAAGATATCTTTGTACTTGGCACGGTTGGCTCAGTTCTCTATGACTCTGCGGGCAATGATGATTACGCTCGAATTACTGATTTTGAGCTCAGAGATGTTGTGGGAGAACCAGCAACTCAGGTTGATCGCATTCAGCTCAGAGGGTCAGCATCTGACTATCGGTTAGCAAATAATGTTGATGTCGGAGGATTTATGGGAGTGGGTATTTATGCCACAAACTCAACCATCAATCCGTTAGATGACGATCTGATTGGTCTTGTTGAAGGAGTTACCGCAGGCAGTGCTTTTGGGGAATTAAACCTCAACAAAATAACTCAGTTTGTGTTCGTATAGGGGGACAATACTGTTCGCAAGCGTGCCGAAAAGGTTACTGTGAGGGAAAAGTCAAAAGGAGGCAGGAGGGAATCAGTGGGGGGTTTGTACCCAATTGGGTAAAGCAGCACAGGGAGCATCCAATTTTTGTTCTCACCATTCAATCAAACCTCCTGCCTCCTGCCTCACCACCGTCGACAATTATATTTTCCAAAACCCTAGCAGTATTGACATCCTAGCAATCGCTTCAAAAAACAGAGTGTTTTTTGAAGTTAGTTCATAATGAGGGTTTTAGCCTTTGGTGAATAATCCAGGTTAATGGAAAGAGTGTCAAATCAAAATTGAGGACTGGGGGACAACTTTTAACCGTTGTTTTTGTTGGTGGGATTGATGAGTTAAATCCATTAACAATTGTGAATATAATCCTTCTTTTAAAGATGGTGCTAAGTTGGTATTTGTATCAATAGAATTGACTAATTGATCCACCACTCGAATAAAAGGTGCTAATCTGCCATCGGTATAAACTTGGGGAAAGGCTAATCTTTTGGGAATTTCTACCTCCGTTAAGGGTTTATCACCGTTAGAGGCGTATAATTTGAAACCGTGTACATAGTCCTTGAGATTGTTACTTCCTAATACTAAAGTACCTTTTTCTCCATAAATTTCTAACCAATGTCCTCTACCTTGATAAGTGACGGAACTAAGGTTAATTTGCACTGGTGTGCCGTTTTTGAGTTCGAGGGTGATTAAACAGGTATCATCGGCAGTGACAGGCTTTAATTCGTTGTGGGACAAGGGATCTGGACGTTGTGCGATCCCACAGCTCAAATAAGCACAAATGGTATCTACTTCCCCGAATAACCAATTAATATAATCGAAAACATGAGAGCCGATGGCACCTAATACACCTCCGCCCTTTTCCTTGACGGAATACCAATTCCATGGCCTATCGGGATTTGCGCGGGAAGCCACTAACCAATCTATTTTGATTAAGCGAATATCACCGACATACTCTTGCACTAAATACTCTTTTAACAGTTGCCATGCAGGAATAAACCGAAATTCAAAATCAGCGATGGCAATTTTACCTTTTTTTTGGGCTAATTGGTATAACTTTCTGGTTTCATTAGCATTGAGATTAAGGGGTTTTTCGAGGAGGATATGTTTATCATTTTCAAGGGTAATTTTAGCCATATCGTAATGTAAAAAAGGCGGTGTGGAGATACTAACCACATCTATGTCGGATAAAGAGCAAATATGAGCTAAATTATCACCACCATGGGGAATATTATATTCTTGGGCGATGGCTTTAGCCTTATCTAAATCTCGATGATAAATCGCCATAACCTCAGTGCGAGGGTGAATTTGAAAAGCAGGTAAATGAATTTGTCTTCCAAAACCAGTACCGGCGATGGCAACACCAATTTTTTTCTTGTTAATCATATTTTCCTATTTTAGTGGTATTTATTATGCTTACTACAACTCTGGCCCTACCCCCACCAGAAGGATCAGCGAATTCAAGGGCATACTATTATTATTGAATAGTAATTTTTATTTTATTAATACGAGGACCATCTACATCCATTACGGTGAACTGATAATGATCAAAGTTGAAAACCTCATACTGTTTTGGTATTTTTTGCCAATGATAAACCAAGAAACCTCCTAAAGTTTGATACTCTTCAATTAAAGGCAAATTAAAATCTAATAAATCGTTTAATTCCTCTAAATTAATCTGTGCAGGGACAATAAAATTTAGTTCATCAATAATAGTAATGTGGGAATCATCGTCGGTAAATTGACTGTCATCTCCTCCCAAAATTTCATTGATTAAATCTTGCATCGTGACTAATCCTGATGTGCCGCCATATTCATCAACGATAATTACCATTTTGAGGCGAGATTGTTGCATTATCGTTAATAATTCACTCAAAGAAGTGGATTCCGACAGAAAACGGGCAGGTTTAACAAAATCTTCTAAGGGGGTATTAATGCCATCAGGATTTTCCGCTAAAGTAAAGATGCAATCCTTAAAATCAACTATACCTCGAATATCGTCTAAAGACTCGCCGATGACGGGATAACGAGAGTGTTTGGTTTGTGCTACTTCTAACCATAAATCTTGATAGGTGGCCGATAAATCTAGGGCTTTGATATTCACCCTCGGAGTCATTACTTCTGAAGCTTCTACGTCTCCAAATTCAAAAACATTACTCAATAATTCTCTTTCTTCTGCTTCTAATCCTGATGAATCTCTCTCTGTTTTTATGATTAACTGTAATTCTTCAGGAGTTACTTGTTTATGCCAACCTTGCCCTGTATATTCAACCCCAATTAACTTTAATAAACAACGAGTTGACTGATTGAGAATATCGATAAAAGGCTTAAAAATATTACCAATAACACTGACAGGAGGTGCTAAAAAACGAGCTAATTGTTCAGGATATAATAAAGCTAAAGATTTCGGACAAAGTTCCCCCAAAACAATTTGTAAATATACTAGCAAGAAAAAGGCTAAGGGGATGGAAATAGAATGAGTTAAAATATCTAATATTATTTCGGGGAAAGGTAAAAAAGAAACCAGATATTGTAGAGAAATCCCCAGGGCACCTTCTCCAATCCAACCCAGTGCTAGACTAGAAAGGGTGATACCTAATTGGGTACTCGAAAGTAACCTATCCAAACTTTTTTGTAAAGACTGTACAGTTTGAGCAGGTATATCTCCACCGATGACTAAATGATCAATACGAGATCTTCTTACGGAAACAATGGCAAATTCAGCGGTTACGAAAAAAGCATTAATAGAAATTAACAGAAAAATTGCTAAAATTCTAAATAGTAATTGGTGCCAATTCATTTAACCTCATTTTGCCTTATCTGCCTTTTCACTTTTACCTTTTGTCTGTTGACTACTCTGAATCATTTAATTTAAAACTTGGTGCAAGATTTGAGTGTTTTTCATTCTTTGGACTTTTCTTTTGCTTTACTCTCTTCTCTGGCTTTATGAATATGGTCATAAACTTTAACCAACATATTTTGTTCCGACATGAGATTGAACTTTTTTATTTGTCCTCCATTGCCATCTTTATTGTTTATTTTTTGGGTGGGATTTTCTGGAGGTGATGTTACCCCGACTAAAGATCTCGTACCTAAATGAAAAGAAAAAAATCCACTGGCTAATCCCACCACTAAACTACTGACTAAAACTATCGTACTGGCGATTATCGTCGGCTTAAAAATCCTTGGAGTATTGGTTTTCATAAATAAAAAATAAATTTGACAAATGAATAAAAATATATTTTATAATGGCAAAGGGGCAAAAATTTTTATTGCTTTTACCAGGGTTGGCCGAGCGGTTGAGGCAGCGAACTCATAATTCGCCCAAGACAGGTTCAACTCCTGTACCCTGGATGTAAAAGAAACTAACGAGTATAATTAGTATAATCAGGATTCTCCTCTAAGGAAGTATCGAAGGGATTCGAAAGATCTCTAGTTCTTATGATGGTTTCTCCTTTCTGTAACCGGTTAAAATAATCGCTCATCATTATGGAAAGTAACAAACCATCTTTAGTGATATCATTTTCAGGAAAAGAACCTTGGGGAAAACTACGCCAACCGAAAATAGTATTAAGTGAGCCCTCAATGGTGGCCTGTTCAAAAAAATCACCACCATATTCTGAAAAAGCCTGATTAACTAATTCACTCACGTTTAGGGGGTTGCTCGGCTCAATAACAATCATATCGCCACTACTAGGAGTTTCATTGGACTGAATGTTTTGTGCTTCACTAGGATTTGTAATTATACAGGTGAGAGTTGTTAAGGCGGCAATGGTAACAAAACGAGAAATTTTTGATAACATAATTGATATTTGCTAGGATCATGTTGCTCTAATTGTAGCGGATCTAAATTAAAAAATTCATGGAAAATAATAGTGCCTTTCTCAGACAACAATTACTTGATTTATTTGTCAAATATGCTTACCAAGAAGGGGATTTTACTCTATCGTCGGGACAGAAAAGTAATTTTTATCTCAATGGTAAACAAGTAACTTTGAGGGCTGAAGGTGCTTTATTAGTAGGAAAATTGATTTTTTCTTTATTATCAGAAAATACCGCCGCTGTGGCTGGTTTAACTTTAGGGGCGGATCCCCTTGTCACTGCTGTAAGTGTGGTGTCTGCCTATGAAAATAAGCCCATTCCCGCTCTGATTGTTCGTAAGGAAGCCAAGGGACATGGTACAAAAGCCTACATCGAAGGACCTAATTTAGATACTGGGGCGGAGGTTGTGGTGCTAGAAGATGTTGTCACTACTGGCAAATCAGCCATGTTAGCTGTAGAAAGATTAAGAGGTGCCGGTTATCGGGTTAATAAAGTTATTTCTTTAGTCGATCGCCAAGCTGGGGGAAGAGAATTTTATGAGTCTCAAGATTTAGAGTTTGAGGCTATTTTTACCTTAGCGGAAATTCAAGCCGCGAACTAAAAATACCAAGGCTGTTGTCTTTTTGTTTTCACCCTTTTGTCTTTCACCACCGTAAGCGACCCTTAAACCTCAGCTACTAAATGAGTCAGCGTATCTACAAAGGTGGGATATGAAATGGAAGCAGCTTCGGCACGGTTAATGATGGTCTTGCCTTGGGCATTTAACGCTGCGATCGCCATCGCAATCACACCCATCATTCAATACTGTTTGGAAGGGTGCCGAAAACCTTGTCCTGAGGACGAAGTAATAAGTCCCAAAACCCTCGCAAATTTACAAGAAGCCACAGAACCTTTTGAGGTACTAAGTTGTCAACTCCTAACTTCTTCAAGAAGTCTAATATCATTCATAGCTAATTTGTGGGGATTGATATTCTAAAGGTTCAACATGAATTAATATTCTGACAGGAGGGAATTTTTCTTCTAATTTAGCCTCGACTTCTTCGGTTATATCATGGGCAGTTTTGACACTTTCACTATCAACAATTAAATGCATTTCGATAAATACCTGTCTGCCCAATAATCCCCTTGATGCTATATTATGACAGTTAATTACTCCTGGTACTTCCATTACTATTTGATGAATTAATTCAGGGGCGATCGCCATTTCATCTACTAACCAGGGTAAGTTACTTTTTAGCACTTCCCAACCACTTTTTAGTACCAAAAAAGCCACAGGAAAGGCTAATAAGATATCCAAGGATTGTAAGATGGGTAATTTCCAGTTTTCCGACTGCCAAACTCCAATTAAACCAAATAATACAGCTATCGTCACCCAAACATCACTCATGGTGTGCGTGGCATCAGCAATTAAAATATTACTACCTATTTTTTTCCCTACTTTACGCTCATAAAAGGCCACGAAAATGTTGATGCCTAAAATAATAATTAAAACCCATAATTCACTGCCACCAATTCTAACAGGATCTCCGCCAAAAATCATTCTATTTAATGCAGAAGTCACAATTTCAAAACAGGCAATACCAAGAAATGCGGCTATGCCTAAGGCTCCGATCCCCTCAAATTTGTGATGACCATAGGGATGATCTCGATCAGGAATTGGCGAAGAAAGTTGATTAGTTACTAAACCTAAAATATTATTGGCACTATCAGTTACACTATGCAAAGCATCAGCTTGTAAACTTAGTGAACCAGTGATGACACCAACTGCCGCTTTTAGTAATAAAACAACAATATTTAATATCAGGGTAATGATTAACACTTGACGAACTTTCCTACGTTTATCTTGAGCCATAATGAGGGGAAGTATTGGAGATGTTTCTTATTATTATCCTTCTTTTCAAATTATAAATCTATTTAACAAACAAAAGTTAAAAGTTGTTAATAAAAAATAACTTAAAACTCAAAATTGACAATTTTTTTTTATAATAAAGCTTAGTTAATTATTGAGAAAAACTGTCATGATTCATCATAATTATTATAATTTAGATAAAATTACCGAGCCTATTACTGAGGCAAAACCAGAAATAAAGGCGATCGTGGAAGAAATTTTACAATTAGAAAAAGATAGATTGTCACAAAAAAATGTTCGCTATATTAATGATGATGTCTTAAAAATAATTAAACAATATATCCAATGAAAATAATTAGTTTGCAATTCTTTAATTTTCGGCAATTTTACGGCAAAAGTCCCATAATTTACTTTGCTAATGGAGAAAAAAATACCACTATTATTCATGGTAATAATGGAGCTGGGAAAACCACTATTTTAAATGCCTTTACTTGGGTCTTTTATGAAAGATTTACCGCCGCCTTTGCCTCTCCAGATTTATTAGTAAATAAAAGGGCAATTAATGAAGTTGAATTTGGCACTGCGGTAGAATGTTTTGTCGAGATAATTTTTGATCATGATTATAAAACTTATCAATTAAAAAGAAAGTGTTTTGCCCATCGAAATAAAGATAATAAAATAGTTATTAATCAAGCACAATTGTTTATGATGGTAGCAGGAGATGATGGAAAATGGCAACATCCCCTTGAACAACCTATAGATATAATTGAGAGGATTTTACCAAAAAGTTTACACCAATATTTTTTCTTTGATGGTGAACACATTGATCATCTTTTTCGAGTGGAAGAAAGACATAAAATTGCGGAGGATACGAAGGAATTAATTGGAGTAAAAGTTTTAGAAAGGGCAGTAAGTCATCTCAAAAATGCTCAAAAAACTTTAAAAGATGAGTTAAATTCATTGGGTAATATTAAAATTAAAGACTTAATTAAACAGCAAAAAGATCGAGAGAATTTAAACATAAAATTACAAGAAGAAAATAACTTACTTACGGTCAGATTGAAGCAATTAAAATTAGATAAACAAAATCTTTCCAATCAAATGTTAGCAATGAGTAGTATCGAAAATTTACAACTATTAAAACAAAAATTATTAACAGAGGAAAAAGAAGTTAGAAAAAATTTAGTTAATACTCAACAAGCTATTAAAAAACAAGTTTCTACCAGAGGTTATTTAATTTTTTTACCCTCAGTAATAGCTGAATTTAATCTTATAATTGAAGATTTAAGAAGAAAAGGAGAGTTACCCAGTGGTATTAAAAAGCAATTTGTGGAACAATTATTAAATCAAAATAAATGTATTTGTGGCACAGAATTACGCCCAGATAATGAGCCTTATTTACAAGTAAAAAATTGGATGAATAAAGCGGGAAGTAGTGACATAGAAGAAGCCGCTATTAGATTAGAAACTCAAGTTAATAATATCGAATCTCTGAAAAATAACTTTTGGACACAAATAAATCAAAATCAACAAGATATTAATGATTGGCGTATTCAGTTAGGAAATATTGAGAATGAATTAGATAATATTAACGAACAATTAAGACAATATCCCGATCGAAACATTCAAGATACACAAAAACAATTAGACAATATAGATCAACATATTCGTCAATTAACTTTGAATCAGGGGGAAATAAACCTACAACTAGAAAATGTTGAAGAAGAATTAATTAACTTAGACAGACAGATTAAAAAACAGGAAGTTAAGGTGAAAAAACATGCCTTAATCATGAGAAGAATTGAAGCCGCAGAAGCCTCGATAAAATGTATTTTTGAGGTACAAAAAAGACTAGAAAATCAATTTAGATTAGCCTTAGAAAAAAAAGTCCAAGAAATTTTTAATTCCATCTCTTTTACACCTTATCAACCCCGTTTAAATGAGAATTATGAATTGAATTTAATTGAAAATACATCAGGCATTGCTTTATCAGTGGCGGCATCGACGGGAGAAAATCAAATTTTAAGTTTATCTTTTATTGGTGCCATTATTGATATGGTGAGAGAGTGGTCAAAACAAAGTAGTTTTGTGGCTTTAGATTCGAGTAAATTTCCTATCATTATGGATTCTCCTTTCGGTAGTTTAGACGAAATTTATCGCCGTCAAGTAGCTAAATCCATTCCCCTATTGGCGAATCAATTAGTGGTTTTAGTGACGAAAACTCAATGGCGAAATGAGGTGGAAATGGAAATGAATCCTTATATTAATAGACAATATGTGCTGGTATATCGATCGCCGAAGGAGGGTTGTCAAGAAGATTTTATGATCATTAATGGAGTCGAATATCCTTTAGTCAAAAAAAGTGATAACCAGTTTGAATATACAGAAATTATGATGGTAGATGTTTAAGTAAGTTTAAGATTATGACAGAATTTGTTTTTGTTGTTATCAAAAATTCTTCCCATTATTTTTGTAATGAATAATATCAAGATTTGTGTTCACTCATAATCTAAAATTACTTTTATCCATTCGGGAGGACGGGGAATCGGGTTATTAAGACGATCGAACATTAGTAATCCGACCAGATGAACGGTTAAACTATAAATAAGATTATTGAGTAAAACAACTATCACCACTAAAAGTTGAATCATGATCGGGGTAGGTTCAGCTAAAATACCTAATTTGAAGAAAATCCAATCAGCTAAACTAGTAATCTGAGTAATTATATAGACCCATAAATCTTCCCCCAGAAGAATAGAAAATAACCAAAAACGGAAGAAAAAGCCAAAACAACCGATAACACTAGCCATAAAAATGGATAAATACCAATTTGCACCATTACGCCATAATGCACCTAGTTGTATACCCATTAAACCGTAGGGAATAATATAAACAATACTGCGGGGTGGTCCCATTAAAATACTTAAGAGTAAACCACAGACGATGGTGGTAATAATTGATGCCCTTTTACCCCGCCGTAAATAAATTAAAGCAATTGGTAAGGGAAAAAGCATTTTCAACAAAGGACCTAAGCGAAAATAGTAGTCTATCAGCCAAATTAAACTAGCTGTACTAGCTAGAAAAGCACTTTCGACTAAAGCAATGGTAGCCGGTTTAAATTTATAGGATTTGAGTTTGGAAGGGGGATAATAGTTTTGTTGATGATTGTTGTCAGTGAGATTATTATTTTCTTCATCTATCCAATTACAGTCATCTTCAGTAAAATCATGGTTTGAATTAGTCAATGGTTTTTTATAATTGATGATTAAGAGAACTTCTACTCTAGGTACAATGTACCAGAAAAAATTACTATATCTTAAATTGTCTGTTGAGAATTAAATTTAATTGTTAATTGTTAATTGCTAATTACTAACAACCGTTACAGGAATACCTAAGGACACTAATTTAAATAGTTCTTTTATATCTTTATTTTTCATTCTGACGCAACCATGAGACACGGCCTGACCGATCAAATGTTCTCCCGGGGTGCCGTGGAAACCAATAAAGTTTTTGCCGTCTGTCCAAAAGCCGATCCAACGTTCTCCTAAAGGACCATTGGGACTGGGAGGAGTAACTTTCCCTGTCCAAGGATTTTGCCAGGAAGGATTCTTTATCATTTGGATGATCTCAAATTCTCCTACTGGGGTTTCCCATCCTTTTTTACCTACTGCTACGGGAAAACTGGCTATTAATTGATCTTTTTCATAAACTTGGACTTGTTTTGACCCTAATCTTAATACTAATTTGATGGGAAAAACTTCTTGGGGAGTATAAAGATAAAGATCAGGATTTTTCAGATTAGGAATACTAGGCGCTTCCATCTTTAATAATTCTTCCTTTATATCAGGAAAAGATTCATAGCTATGACTAGGGGCAACATTACTAAAACAAAAACCTAATGTCACTAAAGAAAGAAAAAATTTTTTGCCCAAAAAACTATTGAAGGAATTAGATTTCATTTGTTGTCACTCCAGATAACCGATCGATAAAACAAAATGCTCAGGCACTATGGATTTTGATAGTGCCGAAGCCTGTTACTGTATAGATTTTATTCTATCGAAAAATTACCACAATCCTCTAACGGGTTCATTATATTGTTCAACCTCAGGTTGAGGTGTATAAGTAGTAGGCGGTGCTGCTTGAGCACGAGGAGGAATCTCTGCGGTAGTAGTGGTGGGACTCGAATTCAGTTCAGCCCAGATGGCCGCAGTACGTTCATTCAATGCCACAGAAGTTCCATCTAATTTTTTGTAACCATATTTAGATTGAAGAATGGAAATCCACGGGGAACGAGCACTATCTACTAAATAGTATCTTCCATCAGCATCTTTGCCTACTAAAACATCAGATCCGGGAGAGAAAGAACCATTCGCATGGAAAGTTCCACCATCTTCGACATTGATAAACATAATATCACCACTTTTGCCGACGACTCGACCTAACATATTATCTCCCCATTCAATTTGAGGTTCACCTTTATAAGTTTGATGACCTCTTAATTGACTGATTAGTGATTGAAAACCTGATCTCGATTCACTATCTTGTGTTTTCAATTCAAAGGCTTGAGTGGTTTTTATAGGGGTGATACTGAAAAACAATCCTAAACCCACAGCGGTCAAAGACGAAAAATTTTTAAAATTCATAAGCTACCTTCGCTGTTAAATTCATTTTTAACTAATGGTTTATTCTTAGAATCATACTGATTTTTTGAATATAAATACATTTTTTTTGTAAAAATTAACACTCAAGTCGATAGGATTTTTGGTGATTAAGCCAAGACTTTTCCTGTTAGTCTATCTATGGCATGCCATAGCCATCTTTAGATTCTTCTTTTTGCCTACAAAACTCCACATTTCGTCTAATTAATTCTGTATCTTCAATCCCTTTGACTGATTCCGATTCCATCAACTGGATTTCTACTTCTACTTTTTCGGGATTGATTGTCCCCAAGAGATTTTCATTTACTGTTTTAATTAATGGCGATTTTTTTAAAGTTCTTTTTTTGTCATCATTTAAACACAAAAAAGCAACATCACCCAAAAAATTAATAGTTGTTTAATCATTTATGTTTACTTTAAATTGTTTTTCATGTCCTGTAATTCCTGTTCAATTTCCCACTGATGAAATTTAGCTTCTAAATCATCTGTTGAACTGCCATCATATGAATATTTATTGTTATCTGTTGGACGGCTATAGTTATTTTGTTCTTTAGCCTTTAATTGAGCTATTTTTAAATTAACTTCTTGTTGTTTTGCCTCCAGCGAAATTAATAACTCCTTATTTTTGATAATATTTTGCCTTGTTTTTTCCATTTCTTGCCAAAATAAATTACCTTTATTTAATAAAAATGATTGTCTACTTTCAGCTTCAGAAGCTAAATCTAATCTCCCTGCTTTTTTAGCTTTTTCAATGCAATCGAACCAAAGTTGAATTTCTTTTCCTAAATTTAAAATATTATTTTCTATGGTTTTTAGTTCTGATTCTAAACGAGAAATCAATTTGAGGGTGTCTTGTTTTTCTGCATTTAATTCTTGGGCAATAATTGTTAAATTTAAGTGAGGATTACTTTGTAAAAATTCATCTATACGAGATTCTAAAAAAATAGTAAAATCTTCAAATATACCCATAATATTAATAGTTAAATAAAATTTTAATTAATGTTGAACACCACCTTAGAATGTTTCTCCTACTCTCAGGTAAACGGATTGATCTTGACGGGTAATTACTGCTTGTGTACCATTTACCCCCATTAATACCCATCCTGTAGTGCCTATTTCATTGCCTAGGGAGACTTTTTCGGTCAGATTATTGATATTAAATAAAGCCACACTGCCACTATTTTCCAATTCCACAATACCAATTAATGTATAGTTATAATCCGTCTCTTTAGGTGTTTCTTTGGCTATGGCCGCAATACTTGAAACTTTGTCATTATTTTCGGTGTTTGTATTTAAAGTACTGATAGTAGGCACTTTCATTAATTTTCTTGGGGAGGGAGGCGGTGGTGTAATTGTGGCAACAGATGTTGATGGTGGTGGAGAAGATAGAATCGGTTGGGGTGGTTGCGGAATTGGCAAGGGTGATAACGATGGAGGAGGGGGAAAAGGATTATCGGCAGCAATGTTGGTATTTGGTAGAGGAGGAATGGTTAAAGTATTTGTGGATGCTTCTGAATTAAGAGAAGTTCGAGGCAAGGATGAAATAGGTGTTTGTAATCGGTTTGTCGCTATCTTTATTAATTGTAAATTTGTGTCCTTACTAGGGGATGATATTTCGTTTTTAATGTCTAAAGTTTGAGGATAATTACTGATAGGTTTTTCACTAGAGTTAACGACATTGGAAGATGATGAGGAAATAATTTTTTGTTGCTGTTTCCAAAACCATCCCGCCACTAACATTAGATAAACAGTGGCGAAGACAAATAATAATTTATCTAGGTTATTTCTTAAGTCAATTTTCGTTTTAGAATTGTTCATAGATCTAAATGTTAAAGAATTATATTAAAGATAGCAATTTTATTTGATTAAGTATCTTAACAAAATTAATGAATTGGCGTTGCATCATCAGAGGAAGACTTATAAGAATTTATAGCTAAAATATATTACTTTAAGAAAGATTCTTCAACAGTTGCTTATTGACAAGACAAATGGACTATTCCCCCGGCGAAATCATACCTTAAGTCAGCAAAGGCTTTGGGATTAACCATGGTCGTTAGGGAAGAAAAGATGGCAATCCTGATTTTAGATCATCTCATTTTGTAGGTTGCCCTACTTATGCAAAAATAATTAACAGAAATTCAATTTATTGTAAGGATTATTTTCCATGGCGAGAAAACCCGACGAATATATAGTACATATACTCATTAGTAACGGTCATCGGGAAGAAGTACGTTTTCCCACAATTCAAGAGTTTCAAAAATGGTACAGTGGAGAGTTAGTACCAAAAGCTGACTCTAAAGACTTTATCAGTGTCCCCATTAAGAATGTACAAGGGGAATATATGGTGGTACGCCCTGCCAATATAGTTTGTTTAAGAGTTGAACCAGTATTTTTCGGTAGTGTAGATAGAGACTCAATTTAATCTGAAGTTCGGGTAATTACTTATAGTAAAACTTTGCTTCTTTTTGCATCGAGGCGGGAGTTTCAAAAATAATTGTTTAACCGAACCAGATATATTGAAGGTGTCTTTTAAAAAACTATCTCTTAAATAATCAAAAGCGAAAAATTAACACTTATGTTGTTTTAAATCAATTCCAGCCTTTTTTGCCATAGCATTCAAACTCTTTCTATCCAAGGTTTTTAAGGCTTTAGTGCAAAGACGTAATTTCACAAAAGAGTTACCTTCAGCCCACCAAATTTTTTTATCTTGTAAATTAGCGTGTTGTAGCTTTTTAGTACGGCGATGGGAGTGGGAAACAGCGAAACCGTTGTTAGCTCTTTTTCCAGTTAGTTGGCATACACGAGCCATAATAATTATCTCCTATTTATTAATAAATATTTAATGTACTCAGCAACTTTCCATTCTACTAGGATTTAGTTATTATCGGCAAGTAAGTTTGATCATAAAGGCGGAGAATAGGGAAACTAGTGGAAGAATACAGAATTAAGAATGTGGAATCTAGAATGAAAAACCTTTAATTTTCATGGCTGAATAAAAATTTTAAACTCTCGTTTTATTTCCGCACTCTATCACTAGGAGAAAATGTTTACTTTTGCCTTCGGCCTTTATTAATTGTTAATTACTAGTTTAATCTCTTTTTTCGTAAAGGGTAAATCATCATTTATTGCTTTGATTTCTTCTTCGGTGCGGAGATTTATTTCATCGATATAATGATTTAAAATACTGCTCATTCTCGGGTTGTAAAAACGGTGCATACTATAGTTAGAAGTAGCCGGAAAACCCCGGCGACGTTTATGAGATCCTCCCGCACCGGGATCATACATTTTTATGCCTTCTTTGATTCCCCATTCAATCGGTTTATAGTAACAAGTCTCGAAATGCAGACAGTCATATTCGGCTAAACTGCCCCAATAACGCCCATACAAATTCTCTCCTTTTCTGATACAAAAAGACATTCCTACAGGAGTATGATCATCATTTTCTCGATAGGCAGTTACTAACATTAACCTATGTTTATAATTAGGATAAAGTTGCTCGAAAAATTGTTTTTTTAGATACTTACTTCCCCAATAAAATTTGTCGCAAGTGTTGCTATAAAACCTATAAATATAAGAGTATAAATAGTGGGGAATTTCGTCACCCACTAAGTTTTTGGTGACTAATCCGGCTTTCTCAACGGCTTTTCTTTCTCGTTTAATATTTTTCCTTTGATTAGAGTTAAATATTTGTAAATAATCGTCAAAACTGTTAAAACTACGATCGCTCCAAATATAACTATAGTGCATCCAACCAGCAAAACCAAACTGAGAAATTATCCCTTGCCATTGAGGATCAACAAACAAAAAGTTACAACCAGAAAGTTTATTTTTAACACAAAAATGATCAATTGCATTAACCATCATTTCCGTGATTTTTAACTCGTCTTCACCCTCAGCAATCAAGAAACGATAACCTACCGCCGGAGTAAAAGGAGTCATGCCCAATAATTTGGGGTGATATTCAATATTTAAACGATAAGCCAAGTCAGCCCATTGATGGTCAAAAACAAACTCACCGTAACTATGGCCTTTAATGTACAATGGGGCGGCGGCAATTAAATTATGCTCATGCCATACCGTTAAATGACAAGATTGCCATCCCGTGCGTGGTTGAACACTACCAGAAGTTTCAAGGTTATGTAACCATTCCCATTCTAAAAAAGGAGTAGAAAGGGATGAAGCCATTGCGTCCCATGGTGATTGTGGAATTTCGGCCATTTTTTCGTGCCAACGGATGGTATAAGGAGAATCTTTTTTTTTGCCAAAAAGTTGATCAATCATAACCCCAATCTATTTTACTGATTACATTACAGCTTATTATAACCTGAGAAAATAATTAGTAATTAGCAATTATCAACTATCAACTGTCATAGCTATCTCGATTTTCGGTGAGATGATAGGGAGAAAAAGCATCATAGGTTAAGTTTGATTTACGGGTTTTTTGTATATCTTCCCGAATTTGATCTAAATCAATGTAACGATCAGCTACATTAATTAAACTGTCACTGGTCATCGATCGCAAACTAACAACTTCGATACGCGCACCCCGATAACTCACTGCATCCACCGCATAGGCTAAGTCACCATCACCACTTACTAGTACAGCAGTATCATAAGAACCTACTAAAGCCATTAAATCTACTGCAATTTCTACATCTAAATTGGCTTTTTTTGAGCCATCAGGTAACTGTACTAAATCTTTGGCGATGACTCGATAACCGTTGCGACGCATCCAGAGTAAAAAGCCTTGTTGTTTTTCGTTGGTACGATCGACTCCAGTATAAAAGAAAGCCCGTAGTAATTTTGCACCGGCAGTCAAACGATATAAAAGTTTAGTATAATCGATTTCTACCCCCAATTGTAAAGCCGCGTAAAATAGGTTTGAACCATCAATAAAAATGGCAACTCTGCCCCTATTTTCTAAGACTTGTTCGGGAGGAAAAACGGGATCACTATCAAAATTATCCCACATTTTTTTATTCTTATTTTTAAGTAAAATTTATTTTAAAAGCTGTTATTTTTAAAAAGTTGATTATGATCAAGAAAGATTATAAAAAGTAAACATTAAATTAGTAAATTTACCAATTCCTAAAAACTTGATCCTAATCATTGTCTGTCGGTAATTCAAGTTTCACAAATATGGGTGAAGGTTTTGGTAAATTTTGGTTTAGGGGTAAAATTCCCCACTCAAAATGACCCTGATTAATACATGTTTCAACACCTAAATCTTTCTGATTAAAATTAAAATTATAACCTAATTGATAATAAATTTTATTGCTGATATTTGGTATTATCGGCGATAATGCTAGGGCCGAAAATCGCACTGATTCTAAAACAACATAAAGAATTTTTTCTACTTTTTCTTGTTCACCTTTTTTAAATAAAGACCAAGGTACACTTTCGTCAATAAATTTATTGCAACTACGCACTAAAATTAATATATCCTCACAAACTAAATTAAATTTATAAGTTTGATAACCTTCAGTAAGACGATATTGTAATGCTTCTCCAGTTTGTTTAACCTGATTATCATCAGAAATGTTTTTTCCTGTTATGGGGGATAAAACGCCGCCACAGTATTTATTTAACATTCCCAAGCTACGATTTAGTAAGTTACCAAGATCATTTGCTAAATCTGCATTAAGAGTATTCACAAAACGGGTTTCGTTGAAATCGCCATCTTTACCGAATTCAATTTCTTTGAGAAAATAGTAACGTACGGCATCAGAATCATATTTATTTAATAAAGCAAAAGGATCAAGAGTATTACCTAAACTTTTACCCATTTTATGGCCGTCCTTTGTCAAAAATCCATGACCAAATACTTGTTTTGGCAGGGGTAAATTGGCGGACATCAACATGGCAGGCCAATAAACGGCATGAAAACGCAAAATATCTTTACCAATGAGGTGTAAATCAAAAGGGTACCATTTTTTGAGGGCATTTTCCAGGGTCGGTTCCTCATTTTCCTCTAATAAGGCGGTAATATAACCTAATAAAGCATCAAACCAGACATAAATAGTATGATTGGCATCATTCGGAATGGGAAACCCCCAAGAAACATTTACCCGTGAAATGGAAAAATCCTGTAGGCCTTGCTTAACAAAATTTAACACTTCGTTGCGTCTGCTTTCTGGCTGAATAAAATCAGGGTTGGATTGGTAAAGTTCTTCCAATCGATTTTGATAGCGGGAAAGACTAAAGAAGTAGTTTTGTTCATCTCGCCATTCTGCTTTTAGATTAGTATGAATGGGGCAACAACCGTCTTCTAGTAGTTCTCTTTTTTCCTTAAACTCTTCACAGGCAACGCAATACCAACCTTGTTGTTGATCAAGGTATATATCATTTTGAGTCCTGACTCTTTCAAAAAATTCCCTGACTATGGCCTCGTGATTTTTAGCCGTGGTACGACTGAATCTGTCATATTGTATATTGAGTTTTTGCCATAAATCAATAAAAGTGGCGGCGATGCGATCGCAATGTTGTTGTGGTTCAACACCACTTTCTTCCGCCGTGCGTTGAATTTTTTGCCCATGTTCATCAGTACCTGTGACCAATAAAACTTCATGACCACAAAGCCTATGCCAACGGGCAATGACGTCAGCGATCATGGTAGTATAGGCACTACCGATATGGGGTAAGCCGTTAACGTAATATAAGGGAGTTGTTAAAGAAAAAGTGGTTTTTGAAATAGAGTGATTAAAACTATTCATCTAAAAAGTTAAAGGGTGAATTGTCAATCCTAAAATTTTATATTCAAATTTTTATAATTTAATCTATTTATTGTAAACCTTTTTTATTCTTTAGATTTTTTCATTTATTATTGTCAGGACTTACGCATTTGAACAGGATTTTGTTATTAATAAATTGCTTAAACTGCGATAATAGAAGAAGAACTTCACCAGTCAGAAGAATGTCAAAAGTTGTTATTATTGTCAATGCACAAGTGAATAAAGGCAAAATCAGCCCTAATGCACCTGTAGCCGAAAGAATGGCTGTGGCGTTGAGCAAAAGTATTGTAGAATCAAATCCAGATTATGAAATACAAATCCTTGGTGGTGCGGATTTGTGGTCAAAGTCACTACAAATATCCGACTCAGATCAAGATGTGATTTATTGTCCTTTAACTATTAAATTGCCAGACTGGTTTAATTTTCCTGCCCAACAGATTTATTATGCCTGTCGAGATGTGGAAAAAAGAAGAAAATGGGTTCAACAACATTTTGGCTATAAAATAAGTAAGGATAATTCATGGTTAGGTGATTTATGGTTGCCTGTTATTTTTACCTCTGAAAAATTGATTTATGGAGAGGTTATCTGCGAGGGAGTTATGCCTAATTATTATCAACAACCCTGTGATTTACCCGTGGAAATTTATCCTTCTTTACAAACTCTGGTCAAGGAATTACTTAATTCTATTAAAGCTACCCCTTCTGTTTATCTCTTACAATTTAGGATACTAGACCAGAATATCATTTTTGATCGTTTATGGCCTTTTCCAGCGACTCCTGCCATTGCTTCTATTAATGTACAGAAACCCGACTTATTCGCTTATCACTGGCATTGTTTAAGGGGTGTTAATGGCAAGGGGTAACTTGAAGGAGACCAAAGCCGCTATGAAGACAAAAAAGCTGGAAACCCATAAACAGGATTCGATCCCTCCCAGTTGAAATACAACCCCTGAAGTAATTGTGCCTAACAAGCGCCCCCCCGAATTTGCCATATAATAAAAACCGACATTTAAAGCAACATCATCATCTTCGGTGTAAGCTAAAACTAGATAAGAATGGACGGCGGAATTGAAAGCGAAGACAATCCCAAAGATGATTAATCCTCTTGTAATGACAATTTCTGGATTTAATCCGGCCATAAAAGCAATGGCCATGACAATCGGGACAATAGTTAAAATAGAAGTCCAAATTTGGATAGTGCGTGCTTGGGGTGCTTTTCCTACCTGATTTTGCCTTAAAATAGTGGGAGAAAAAGACTGAATTAAACCGTAACCGATTACCCAACAAGCCATATAAGTGCCCACTTGAATAAAAGTCCAACCTAATTTAGTTTGTAAGAAAACAGGTAACGCTACCACAAACCAAACATCCCTTGCACCGAATAAGAAAAATCTAGCTAAGGATAAAATATTAATGGCTTTACTCTTAGAAAATAATTGTTTAAATTTTATTTTTGCCTTAATTTTACCCATATTTTTCGGTAACAATCTACCACTTAAAAAAATGATAAATAAAACTGATGCTTGAATAAATAACGCATTTTTAAAACCGAAAAATTGTAATAAAGTCGCCCCAACGAAAAAGCCTAAACCTTTAAGAGCATTCTTTGAACCCGTGAGAATTGCCACCCATTTAAACAGTTTTGATTCTTGCTCTTTTGGTACAACTAAACGCACGGCACTTTTAGAACTCATCTTAGTCAAATCTTTAGCAATGCCGGAAAATGCTTGAGAAGTCATTACATATAAAACTTGAAACCATACCGCCCATTCAAAGTTAATTACCCCTAACATAACCAGGGCAAAAATTTGTAAACCAATCCCTCCATAAAGGGTTAATCTTAAGCCAAATTGAGAGCCAATCCAACCTCCTAAAAAGTTAGTAATGATGCCAAAAATTTCGTAAAATAAGAACAGAAAAGCGATTTCTATGGGCGTAAAACCAAGTTTATTGAAGTGCAATAAAACCAACATTCTCAATGCACCATCAGTAATGGTATAACCCCAATAGGTTGAAGTGACTAAGGCGTAGTTGCGTAAATTTTTATCCATGATTGACCGTTGACAGTTGATAATTAATTTTAGTTGGAGGCAGATTGGCTATAAACTGGCAATTTTTGCCACTAATTCCACAAGACGATTGGAATAACCCCATTCGTTGTCGTACCATGCTAAAATTTTCACCTGGGTTTCATCTATTACCATTGTTGAAGGTGCGTCAATAATGGACGATCTTGCATCGTCTTTGTAATCAATAGAGACTAAAGGCAATTCTTCATAGCCTAAAATGTCTTTCAATGGCTCTTTTTCTGAAGCTTCTTTTAATAAACCATTAACTTCTTCTACAGTGGTTTTACGGTTAACTTCAAAAACACAATCTGTTAAGGAAGCGTTTAACATCGGTACTCTTACCGCTACACCGTTCAATTTTCCCTGTAACTCAGGATAAATCATGGCGATCGCCGTTGCTGAACCTGTAGTAGTAGGAACTAAAGATTGAATACAAGATCTGGCTCTACGTAAATCTTGATGAGGTGCATCAACTACAATCTGCGTATTAGTTACATCGTGAATGGTAGTGATAACACCGTGTTTAATGCCTAATCCCTCATGAATAACTTTGATAACAGGTGCTAAACAGTTAGTAGTACAAGAAGCCGCCGTTACAAGATGGTGTTTTTCGGGATTGTAGAGATGATCATTGACTCCTACAACAATATTAAGGGCTTCTTCCTTAACAGGTGCGGCAACCACAACCTTTTTAATACCATGGTCAAAATAAGGGTTTAAAGTGGCAGGAGTGCGAAATTTACCCGAACTTTCAATGACTAAATCTACCCCTAAATCTGTCCAAGGCACTTCCTGTGGTGTCGCATATTCACTAAAAGTAACACTTTTCCCTTCAAAAATAAATTGATCATCTTCAAGGATAATCGACTTGTGCCAGCGCCCATGCACAGAATCAAACTCTAATAAATGTGCGGCGGTAGCTACACCCCCTTTAATTTCGTTGATATGTACAAATTCTATATTAGGATTGCCCCAACCGGCCCGAAATGCTAACCTTCCGATTCTGCCAAAACCGTTAATGCCTATACGCATACAAATAAACTTTTTTTGATAAATTAACATAACAGGAAAAGTTGTTAAATAAAATATCCAATTAATTAACTTTTATGTATTTTCTAACAACTTATTCTTACTGGTGCTATTTTATATTCAAATCGAGAAAAGTTGGTTTAAGGATAGATTAAGAATAACTTTTGCTCCTCGTTTCTGTCTTGCTTGATAGACTAGTGGTAGAATGCAGAATTAAGAATGTAGAATTTGGAATGAAAAACCTTTAATTTTCGGTACTTACGAGAATTTTAAACTCTCGTTTCATTTAAGCACTTCACCACTAGTAAACTATAGGTAGCGGTTCAGAAAAAAGTTGGCTCTTCGAAAGTGGTGAAAAACAAAAAAAATGCAACACTTGCACTAATTCTGTCCCTAAAAAATCTTTATTTTAATAATATTAATTGGATATTTATGCAGCAAATGCTATTTAATAAAATAGTGTAAAAAGATTTCTTGATTTACTTGTTTTACTTCTAATAATTTTAGGTTAATAGGTGAATTTATATTTGCCAATAAATCAGGATATAAAAAATTTGGTGCTGATCTTTTGCCGATAATTAAAGGACAAATAGTTAACCAAAACTCATTAATTAAATTTTCTGCTAAGAGAGATGATATTAATTGACCTCCTCCTAAAATACCGATTTTTTGATAATTTAATAATGATAATTTTGTTAAAAATTTTTCCCAATTAAGAGAATTATTACTAATAAAAAAATCTTGAAAATAATTACCTAGATTCTTATTATTTTGTATCTTAAGACTCTTAACTTGTTCTTGCCAATTTAGTAAACCTTGATTAGTAGTTAATAAACCACGAGGTAAAGGTTGAGAAAAAAAATACAGTTCAGGATTAATATTACCAGAAGGTGAACAAACAATATTCAAGGGTTGAGAAGGTTGATTATTTTCTTTTCTTTGCCTCAATAAGTCAGGATTTTTGATGACTAAACTTGTACCATAAGCACGTAAGGTGTTTCCTCCGAAAATGACGGCATCCCAGCGGGCCATTTGTGTTTCTAAATGGGCTAAATCTACTTTGCTGCTGAATCTCCCAGGAGTATCAGTGGCATCACTAATTTTACCATCAACACTGATAGCAACGATTGCTGTTAGATGAGGTAATTTACCAGACATAAAATTAATTTTCTTAGGGATTTTTAGAGATTTTAAAACGCCTATTTTTTGAAAAATTTAAAATTGATAATACCAATTTAAGGCTAGGGTGATTGTCTCATTAGGTTGCAATTTAATGAGTACTTTTTCTAAATTTTTTCCCTGATTAGAAGATAATTTACTCACATCTATAACATAACGTTGATCGAGATTAGTTCTGACTACAATATTCTGACAATTGTCAGCTAATAACATTGATTGTAAATGATCTTCTTTTTGTTTAAATCGAAAACCTTGAGTACCAATTTCACCGATACTTATTTTACGAATAGTGTTAATAGGAATAATTTTCCCGTAACCCAATTTAGAAATCAAAACTAAATTACTATTCTTATTTATTCCTAAACAACCAATAATTTCTTCACCGAATCTCAATTTTACGCCAAGACTACCTTGTGCTGCTTTTCCCATGACGGGTATATTCTCATCCGTGATACTGTAATGTAAAATTCTTCCACCGCTAGTGGCGATCGCCAATTCTTCACTATCATTTACAGGAAAAATATATTTCAACTTATCTTTAGGCTTCAATTTGATCAGTTGAAAGCCTCTGTTACCGATACCCTCTAATTCTTTAATGCTAACCCGTTTCAAAAAACCCCCTTGGGTTAATAAAAGCAAAGCAGATTTTTGTTGATCAGGATGAAGACATAAATAATTGATAGGTTGATAATCATTTTGCATGGCACTATTAGACACCAATCTTTCAATAGTTTGTTTAGTGGGAAAAGAAGGAATTGCGGCGGTAGAGATCGGATAGCCTTTGCCACTATCAAAAAAAGCAATTATTTGTTCTTGTTTTTCGATTAACGCCTGATAAACGATTAAATCCGTGGTTTTCTTAACTATGGGTATTTTGTCGATGGCTGTTTGTGGTTGCCAATAAATTCTACCTTTAGCAGTAATTTGTACCACCGCATCCGCCGGTAACTCTTTGATCACCGTTAAGGGTAAAGGCTTAATTTCACCAGATTTAACCCTGGTTTTCTTTTCCTTTAGCTTTTCCACAGGAGTAGAAATACCATTGATAATTTTAGTACGGCGATGGTCTCCAAATTTACGTTTAAAAGTGCGCAATTCTCTTTTTAAGGCTTTTAATAATTCCTTCCTGTCAGCTAATAATTCCTCTAACTGAGTAATCCTTACCTGTAAGGCGGAAACTTCTTCCTCCAATTTTTGCTTTTCCAACCCCGTGATACGTCTTAAAGGCATAGCTAAAATTGAATTGGCTTGACCCTCAGAAATATTTAACCGAGTTTGTAAGGTATTTTTTGCCGTTGTTCCATCCGCAGAATTAGATAAAATTTGAATAACTTTTTTCAGATTTTTTAGAGCTATTAATAAACCATCTAATAAATGAAGCCGTTCTCGTTTTTCTGTTAATTCATACCGAAATTGTCTTGTTAAAGTTATTTCCCTAAACCGTAAAAATTCCTCCAACATTTGTTTTAAGGATAATTGGCAAGGTTTTTTATCAACTAAACCTAACATAATTACCCCGAAATTACTTTGCAAGGCCGTCTGTTTATACAGTTGATTAAGTACATTTTGCGGTTTTGCATCTTTTCTCAATTCAATTACAACCCGAATACCTTGGCGATCGCTTTCATCTCGAATATCAGCAATATCCATAATTTTACCGAGATTTACCAACTCTGCGACTTTTTCAATCCATGCGGCCTTATTAACTTGGAAAGGCAATTCCCTGACGATGATAGCGGTTTTTTCTCGACTACGTTTTTTCTGAGATTTCAAGATTTCAATGGAAGCAACACCGTGCACGGGAATAATGCCTTTTCCCGTCAAATATGCTTCTCTAATGCCCATTTTATCAAGAATTTCCCCTCCGGTAGGAAAATCAGGACCAGGTATCAACTTCAATAACTTATCATCACTTAAATCTGGTTGATCGATCAAAGCAATTAAACCGTCAACAATTTCATTTAAATTATGAGGAGGTATATTCGTTGCCATACCAACGGCAATACCGGAACAACCATTTAACAGTAAAATCGGTAATTTAGCCGGTAAAACAACCGGTTCTTGTTGAGAATTATCAAAATTACTGGTAAAGTCAACTGTGGACTCGTTAACCTCCTCTAACATCGTTTCATAGGAAATCCCCGCCAATCGAGTTTCTGTGTAACGCATCGCCGCCGCTGGATCATTATCCACACTACCGAAGTTACCATGACCTGATAATAAAGGATAACGACTAGAGAAATCCTGTACCAAGCGCACCATTGCATCATATACCGCTTGATCCCCGTGGGGGTGATATTTTCCCAACACGTCTCCTACTACCCTAGCACACTTCCTAAAAGGTCGATCGGGACTTAACCCCAATTCGTACATAGCATATAAAATCCGCCGATGAACTGGTTTTAAACCGTCCCTGACGTCGGGCAAGGCACGTCCCACAATAACACTCATGGCGTATTCCAAATATGATCGCTCCATTTCGGTATGTAACGCCGTAGGAATAATTTGACCTTGATCTAATAAATTTAATTGTTTCACCATGAGTATTATTACTTAATCTTTATAAACTAACGCAATGGGCTATGTTTTAGACATTAGCAAAACAATTAACAATTAACAATCAGTACCACCATTAAGATTATGGGATCTCTTCCTGAAAACATTGATTAGTCAAAAACAAGTGAGAATGAAGTTGGGTTAGAGATATTGAAAGATATACTAAAAATTTGACCACCTCGGTAGTTACGATTATTATTAATCATTGTCCTCTGATTTTTTTATTTATCCCTTTATGACTGATAAAATCTACCAACAAATCGGCAATTTTTACGATAATTCCAGCGAATTATGGGAACAGATTTGGGGCGAACATATGCACCATGGTTACTATGGTAGAAGTGGTAACTATAAAATGAATCGTCGTCAAGCTCAAATTGACTTAATTGAGGAACTTTTAATTTATGCCAAAGTAAGTGATGCACAGAATATTCTTGACGTGGGTTGTGGCATTGGGGGAAGCACTTTATATTTGGCCCAAAAATTTAATTGTGATGCTGTAGGAATAACCCTATCTTCGGTACAAGTCGCTAGGGCTAAAGAAAGAGCTAAAGAAGCTAATTTGAGCGAAAAAGCCCAGTTTTTGCGTGCTAATGCCCTAGAAATGCCTTTTAAAGACAATACATTCGATTTAGTCTGGACTTTAGAAAGTGGCGAACATATGCCTGATAAAAAGAAATTTTTAGAGGAATGTTATCGTGTTCTCAAACCCCGTGGCAAATTAATCATGGCAACTTGGTGTCATCGTTCTACTAATTCCTTAGCAGGAGAATTAACAGATGATGAAAAAAGGCATTTAGAAAACATTTATCAGGCATATTACTTACCCTATGTCATTTCTATTCCAGAATATGAAAAAATCGTCCATAATTGTGGTTTTAAGGGAGTTAAAGCCGACGATTGGTCCATGGCAGTAGCCCCTTTTTGGGATGTGGTAATTGATTCCGCTTTTAACTTTGAGACAATTACGGGACTTTTAACATCGGGTTGGCAAACCATAGTCGGTGCTTTGGCGTTACCTTTAATGAGTAGTGGATATAAGCGAGGTTTGGTTCGATTTGCAGTTATTCGTGCTAGTAAATAAGGTATGGCAATAGACAAGTTGGTTAGGACAAAATGAAAATATAACATAAGAACTAATATCAACCATAAATCAGAATATTCCTGAACTTAAATAACCTGTTTTGTGGCAAAATATTGCCTCAATTTTAAATCATGTAAAATATTAATTTCTCAAAAAATTAGTGAGCTTTGTCACAATGATAATCTTGAAGCAAATTGTATTTGAAAATAGATATTACTTATGTTAGTAGATCATATTCATTTCTACGTGCAAAATGCGATTAAAATTCGTGATTTGTTAATAGAAAAAATGGGTTTAAACCCAGTTCATCAGATTGTTAATGAGCATACACATAGCGAAATACTTAGTTATAACAATTCTATTTTTTTATTAATTTCTTCTGCTATTAATATTACGAGTCCCGTTTACCATTACCTCAATCATTTTGCTTCTGGTGTAGCTGATGTGGGATTTGAAGTTAAAAGCATTGATGCTATTATTAAGAAGTTATCGAGTTTGGAAAATCAGATATTAAATTATCCTCATACCTATATTTTCCCACAAGGAAAACTCAAAATTGCTAAAATAAGGGGTTGGGATTCCCTTGAACATACTTTAATTGAAAACAATACTAAAATTCCTTTTTGTTACTTACTACCTCATCTCAAACCCCAGAACCATAGCAAGTTAACAAATATAGATAGTTATCAACAGAATCCATTACAATTATCTACTAATAATAATCATTATCTTAACAGTATCGATCATGTTGTTCTAAATGTAGCCAAAAGTAAATTAACACAAGCAGTTGAATTTTATCGCCGAATATTTGGTTTTCAAATATGGCAACAATTTAATATTAAAACTGATAAATCTGGCTTATCTAGTAAAGCATTAATAGCCCCCGATAATAATTTTTATTTTAATATTAATAAACCTACTTCAGCTAATTCTCAAATCCAAGACTTTCTGGATTTTAATGGTGGCTCTGGTATTCAACATATTGCCTTAAAATCAACTAATATAATTAAGACTGTTGCTCAAATGCGTAGTCGAGGTCTAGATTTTTTACCCATGTCAAATAGTTATTATACTCAACTGAAAAAAGATGGTAGAAATGGCATAATTCCTGATTTAACAATATCAGAATGGCAGGAAATTGAAAAACAACAAATTTTAGTAGATTTCCATCAAGAAAATTCAGAATCATTATTAATGCAAATTTTTACCAAACCAATTTTTGACCAACCTACTTTCTTTTTTGAATTAATTGAAAGAAGACAACAAGCTGAAGGTTTTGGAGAAGGAAATTTTCAAGCTTTGTTTGAACTTATTGAAAAACAACAAATCCCCAAAAGTAATATAACAAAAATACTATAATAAATTATTTCTTGAAAAAAAATTGAAAAAAATTTGAACTGAGGTTAATTTATTTTCTTAATTATCCACTCCACCAATTTCTAAACCACAAACATCACTATTTGCTTTAAGGATAATGTGTCCATTTTTAGATCTTAATTCTAAGGTTAAATTCCCTTTTAATGTATCTCTACAGGCAAAAATTAAGCCTTTTTCTGTTGGTACTCTAACATAAGTACCTTTGATGTTTGTTGTCCCTATTAATTTTACCTGAAACCGCTCATTCTCTGCTTCCATTTTCCATTTTCCCCAAGAATTAATTGCTGAATTAACCCGACTCTTCGTGGACACAAATTCATAAAACTTTCCCTGATAATGAATACCTATCATCGCAATTTCTTCCCACCACCATAACACTTTTCTTTTTCCACCCACGGCAGTTAAAGCTAAATTTTTTTCATTATTAAAACTATTACAATTAATCCAAAACCATTGTTGAGGAAATGAATAACCCCAATTTTTTTCACTGTAAGCTAGTGCATCATTAAACTCATAGATTTTTCCATTCCAGTCAATATATCCAGTTGCTAAACCATGGGCCATTAATACTTGCCAACCAGGATCAAATATTGGAAAAAAAGATAATAATCCTGCGGTAGCTTTTGATGATTTATTAACGTCTCCCCAACCGTAAATAGGTTGAATTTTATATTCCCAACGACAATATTTGTTATTACTAGGATCATGAATAAAACCTTGATTTAAAGTTGTTGTGGTTTGATAACCTTCTTTAATATACTTATTGAATTTTTTGCTATCCAAAATTTTTGGTTTATTTGCTAAAGATGTTTTTCCCCAATGAGTTAAAGCTAAAAAATCTCTAGCCGCCCAAAATTTATTAACATCAGGAAAAGTACGACATAAATATTCTTCATTAATACCTATAATTTGTGCTGCTCCACCACTATAATATTTATTACCATAAGGATCATCAATTGAGTACATAAAAGCAAAATTTTCTCTGATTTCTGGTAAGGTTACTCGAAAATACCAACCTTCAAAAAATCTCTCACTACTTCCAGTCCAATGATAGCCACTATGAGGGGTTTCTTTAAAATGAAGGAAATTATTCATCATAACTTTCTAAATAAAAAATAAACTAGGAAAGAGTAAGTATTCTAAGAAAAAGAGTTTCCAAATAAATTGATAAAAAGAAGCTATCTCACTTTTTTCCTCTAAATTAACATTTTGCGATCGCCACCATAATAATATTAAAAAACCTAGATGACCAATAATTAAGATAATATAATTAGCAGATAATCGGAAAAAATACCCGCTAAAGATAATTCCTAGATAACAAAAAGTGATCACCCAACGAGCTATATTAAATATGGTTTTTTTGCCTAATAAAATAGTAAAAGTAGTAATATTATATTGCTTGTCTCCCTCCATATCTGGTACGTCTTTGAAAATAGCGATCGCTATGGTAAAAATTAATATAAACAAAGTAAGTACATAAATAGGGATATTAACTAAAAAGTGATCCGTTAATTTTTGAGTGAAGTGAAAAAACAAGCCCAAATTGACAACAACACCTCTCACCGTAAAAATACATAAACTAGCTAAAAAGGGAAATCTTTTTAATCTAATTGGCGGTAGAGAATAAGCAGTACCAACTATTAGACTAATAATAACAGTAACAAATAACCACACTCCAAAAATTGAAGATAAAATTATTGCTAGTAAACCGGAGATAATAACAATTATTTGTCCTTGTTTTTGAGAAAATTTACCAGATGCCAAAGGTAAATCAGGCTTGTTTATTTTATCTATTTCAATATCTATTAATTGATTCAACCCCACAATATAAACATTTCCAAATAAACAAGTTATCCATGTTTCCCCCATTATAATCAAGCTCGAATAATTAATAGGATTATTAGTAAAAGCAATAGCAAGAAAATATAAACAAAAAACACTTAAACTTGTACCAATAATAGTGTGAGGTCGAGAAAATTTCCAAAGACTATATAACCAAGTCATATAATTTTTCCTGAGTAAGTTAGTTGTTTCAATATATTGACATTCGCCCACCGTTAACCCTAGGAGTATAACAGGGTCGTGAAACAAAAAGTAGAGACAGAAGAAGTGAGTGCTGCTGAAATGTGGTCTTTCATAGTTAGGTCCATAGGCCGGTTAGTCCAGAAAAACCAGAACATCTCGAAAAAATTGACTGATGCCTACAAAAACTGGCAAAAATTCGAGGCGACCGAAAAACATCCCCAGAATTTCTGTCCACAGCAACCCCACAGGAGCATCGGCGGCTGTAATGCCTACAGACAGACCTACTGTACTTAGAGCACTAGCATATTCAAATAAGCTCTTCGATAAAGAATAGCCATAAGCAGTTAAAATCAGACTCCCTAGCACATAGACTAGCAGGTACAGGCAGAAAAATAGAGCTATAGAACGAATTTGACTATCATTGAGAAAATGGCGACGCTCCCCCTGCCAAACACTTGGTTCGCTAACGGCATTTTTGGGTAACAGTAGTCGTCGAATTTCCCACTGCAAAGCTCGGAAAAGAACATAAATACGGTATTGTTTGATGCCACCTGCTGTTGAGCCACTGCCACCACCAATGACCATCAACAGAATTAAAACTAGCAAGCCCAGATCATTCCAGTTACCATATTCTACTGTCGAAAAACCTGTAGTCGAAACGGCCGTAATGCTTTGAAAGACCGCAACTCTTATGGCTGCTTGTAAAGAAGGGTAAAGTGGCAAACTCACTCCCAGGAACAAAACTAATACAGCTAAGAGTATGAGCCGTATTAGCAGTCTAACCTCCCCATTGCAAATGACTGCCTTGAACTTTCCATTCAGTAATAAGTAACTCGTCAAAAAACTCAAAGTACCACAGACCATTAGAGCTATAGTTACTATTTCCACTGCTGGAGAGTGCCAATAGCCAATCGACTCAGCACGGGTGGAAAAGCCTCCCGTAGAAAGAGCGGTAAAGGCATGGTTAAAGGCATCAAACCAGCCCATTCCGGCCCCCCGCAAAGCCATAATCCCTAGGGCTATATAGCCGGTATAGATACTGAAGACTAGTTTGGCAGAGCGGCGTAGATTGGGCACTAACTGCTCAGTGCGTCCTTCTGCAGCGGTGAGTCCAGAACCAGAAAACCCACCAATAGTACTCAGAGCAACAATGGCAAACCCCGCACCCCCTAATAACTGGGTTAAGCTTCTAAAAATCAGAATGAGATGGGAAGCTTGAGTAACATCAACTACTGACAAGCCAGTGGTAGTCCAGCCACTGGTGGACTCAAACACCGCTTGAGTAAAATTAAGTCCGCCCACGGTGAGCAAAGGAAAAGTTCCAAAAGCGATCGCCAATAGCCAGCTAAACACCATAATCACAGCTCCTTCCTGTGGATTTAAACTCTCTTCCTCTGGTTGTGTGTGGGGAAAAAGTTTTAAACTGAGGAAAACACCAGTTAGAGTTAGGGTTAAACCCGGAAATAAGAAACCCCAAGCTAGCTTAATTTCTTCAGGATAGAAAAGGAGAGTGACCAACGGAAGCAGGATAGTAATGCCTAGGATTATACAAATTAGCCCAGTATAACCGAAGATAGTTTGATAGCGTTGGGAAAGAAACTGACGGTATGCCACGATATTTTAAGGAGCATCTCATTTTGCTAATTCTATTCTTTAGTTAAGTTTAAAGCAAAAGGTTATCTGAATGTACTGATACTGAGAAGACTCCTTTTATAGCGATAAGTTTAACGGGGGAGTTATTCAAATTCTTCCCCAATGAGGATACGTAAAAACTGACTGTAATGCTCTGGTTGACAGATCAGAATCAGGCGGTCTGCTATCAGTAAGCGACTCTCTCCAGAGGGTACGATTACTTGCCCCCCACGCAGAATACAGCCGATTAAGCTTCCTCGAGGCAGATCCAACTCTGCCAGAGTTTTCCCCACAGCCGGGCTATTTCGAGGGAGTGCGATTTCAGCAACGCTCACCTTACCTTCAGCCACAGGAATAAGGTTTTTGATCTGTTCAAAATCTGTCTGCTGTTCGAGCAAGTTGACAAGGAGTTTGATGGGAGAGAAAGCCACAGTAATACCTAGTTGCTCAAAGACCTGCTGGTGTTCGGGGTCATTCACTAAAGCAATGGTACGGGGAACACCGTAAAGTTTTTTCGCTATCTGGCAAGCTACCAGATTATCTTCATCTTGAGAAGTTAAAGATAAAAGCACATCAGCTTGATAAGCCCCTGCTTCTTTAAGTAAGGGAAGATTACTGCCATCTCCTTTTATGACTGTTGCTTTGAGTTGCCGGGAAAGAGCTGTAGCCTCAGGGAGATCCTGATTAATAATTGTCAAGTCGTAACCTTTGCTAAGAAACTGCTTTGCCAGAAAATATAATAGTTTTCCCTGACCAATAAGTATAATTTTCATTGGTTTTGCTTTTTAAGAGTCTGGAGAAATACCTCAGTTGCAAGCTTGGTAGGACTAATGGTTACTAGACCTAAATCTCGATAAAGTTCTTCCCGTTGGGGGTCGAATACCCGTACTAAGACAGTGGGCACAGCAAACAAGATCTTGGCTATTTGCGCCACCATTAGATTGAGATTGTCATTCCCCGTGACCGCTAGTAAACAATCTGCTTTACTTATTTTAGCTTCCCGTAGCACTGCTAACTCGGCCGCATCACCGAGAATCTGAAAACCAGTAAAATCCATAGAGAGAAGGTCAAAGGTAGATTCCTCGCGATCGATAATAACCACATTACTACCCTGACGGCTTAAAGTCAATGCTAGAAGTGAGCCTAAGCGACCACAACCAACTATCACTATATATTGAAACTGTGGCATCGGCAAATAGAATACTACTTTTCTATCATACTCTAATCCCACAGATTTTTGTTTCACGACCGAGAATAGCTAAACTCCGGTTTCTTAAACTTCGGGATTGACGGTATTGAGAGATAGCGTCTTTAAGAATAATCAGATATCTTTCCGCCAGTTTGTTTAAGGATTGACCAGAGAATTCTGCATCCGATTGTTGCAACAAGATAATAGAGATGGGGGCAGTGTTATCTACCTGAGCATAAAGGACTTGCGATTCACCCAGGGAAAGAATTTGCAGAGAATCCACTGGAATTTTCCACTCCTGGGCAATGGTTTCAATCCGTTGTGAGGTTTGTTCGGCTCGGTCCTCGGCGGAAATTCCCCTGGCACGGAGTACAGTAAAGAGGATTTCTCCGTCAAGCATCACCGGGAATGCTTCCTCTTGAGGGACTTGAGATTTTTGTTCAACGTCAAGAGGTCTATCTTGCTCCGTTGGAGAGGGGTTTTGAATGGTTTGAAAGGATTCCTCGATTTCGGGCAATTGAGATAAGGAATTCAGCAATGCCCTGCAGGGGCTAACCATGACTGTAAGAAGGATGACTAAGACAATAATAACTCCAGTCTGCCTGAATTTCACCTTAATCATAGCTAAAATAATTCTCTTTCTGGATAAACAGCCGATATTTTATCTTATACCAATTATGAGACGGGAGTTTTAATAAGTCGGCACGCCCGTTTCAGCTTCCTTAGCGATCGCTCTCAAAGATTATCAATATCAA